>JBDTBF010000159.1:0-61225 GCA_039924175.1 Rhodanobacter sp. | reverse complement strand
GACCGTTGGCACCCTGCAGGTGATTGATGGCATACACCAGCACGCCGTAGCTCAACGCCACCAGCAAGACGCCGATCCCGAACTTGCGCGGCGTCGACGGATCGCGCCCGCGCCGTTCCAGCCACGGCCACAGCATCGCCAGGAACGGTGCCAGAATCAGGATGAATAGCGGATTGGCGGACTGGAACCAGCTGAAATCCCACGGCGCATTCACGTAATCGCGCGCCAGAAAGTTGAGCGAGGTGACGCCCTGCAAGCTCAGCGCCCAGAACACCACCAGGCCCACGAACAAAACCAACAAAGCCAGATAACGTTGCGTTTGCACGCGATCACGCCGACGCACACAGCTGCCGACGAAATACAGCACCAGCAGCCCCATCAACAGGTACATTGCCCAGCGCAGCACGGCGGGGTAGCTGAGCAGCAAGGCCGTGGGATACAGCAACACGGCAATTGCCAGCAGCACCCACACGCTCGCCATCGGACCGCGCAGGTGGTCGCTCTGTGGCAGCAAGGGATCGAGTTTGTGCTTGCGCCACTGGAACCAAAGCGCCGCTATGGCCATACCCAGAGCTGCCGTGACGAAGCCCCAGCGATAACCATAGTGACGTCCGATCACATCCGCACAGACGATGGGTGCGACGAAAGAACCCACGTTGATCGCCAAGTAATACAGCGTGTAACCGCCATCGCGGCGTGGGTCTTCGCTGGCGTAGTTGCGTCCGATCAGCACCGTCAGCGGAATATTCAGCCCGGCGGCCAGGGCGAAAAGCGCCATGCCCAACTCAAATCCGAACAGCGTTGGCAGTGCCATCAACAGGAGTGCCAGCACGCCCATCCACAGTGACAGTGCAACTGCTCGCGTCTCGCCAAGAATCTTGTCCGCCACGTAACCGCCGACAATCGGCGTGGCATACATCAGTGCGAGAAAACCGCTGCCCAGTAGATCGGCATGACGCTGCGCGTCGGCAGCGCCAAAGCCGGCATAAAACTGTTGTGCAATGTAAGGCGCGAGGAAGGCGCGAAACCCGTAGAAGGCGAAGCTGAACCAGACGGTGACCCCAAGCAACATCCACAGCTGGCGTGGATGGCCCCAACGATTGTCATTGCTGGAATACGCAACGGCAGGCGGCGCACTGTGCATGGTGTTTCCCCGTATTCATGTGCGATGACACGGGACATGGGATCACGCTTGCCCGCAAAGGTTCAACTCATTCCAGCACGGTGCGCACGTCCAGCAGCTCGGGGAAGAATTCCAAATCGAGCGCTTTCCTCAGGAAGTCCACGCCGGATGAGCCGCCGGTGCCGCGGCGGTGACCGATGATGCGCTCTACCGTCTTCATATGCCGGAAACGCCACAGCTGGAAGTTTTCTTCCACGTCCACCAGCTGTTCGCACATGTGGTATTCCGGCCAGAAGTCCGCGCGCTGTTCGTAGATGCGTTTGAATACCGGCAACAACGCGTCGCACCGTTGGTAGGGTTTGGTCCAGTCGCGTTGAAGTAGCTCAGCGGGCACCGCATGGCCACGCCGAGCCAGATAGCGCAGAAATTCGTCGTACAGGCTGGGCGCTTCCAACACGTCACGCAGCGTGGCCTGCGCCACCGCATCGTGCGCAAATACCTTGAGCATGCCGGCATTCTTGTTGCCCAGCAGGAATTCGATCTGCCGATATTGCAACGACTGGAAGCCGGACGACGGCCCCAGTGCGTCGCGGAATTCGAGGTATTCCGACGGCGTCAACGTTTCTAACACGGCCCATTGTTCAAACAGCTGGCGCTGAACCTGCTTCACTCGCGCCAGGATTTTCAGGCAGGCATCGACCTGGTCGCGCTGCAGATGCAGCACGCAGGCCTTCAGCTCGTGGATCAGCAACTTCATCCACAGCTCGGAAACGTGGTGCTGCACGATGAACAACATTTCGTCGTGATACGGCGGATCACTCAGCGGTCGCTGCGCCGACAGCAGGGTGTCCAGATGCAGATAACCGCCGTAGGTCATCTTGCCGTGGAGATCAGTCTGGATGTCGGCTTCGATTTCGCGCTGGTTATCACTCATGGGCGTTCCGTCAGGTATTCAGGCAGCAATCCGAGACGTGCATGGTAGCGGCTCGCCGTGCATCGCATCCTGATCCGCGACAGGCCGCGTTGCGCAGCGGCAAAAATCGACACGGCGAGCGCGCAGGCGGGGGTTGGGTGCGAACGACTTCGCGGCTGTTTACACGGCAAAATCCTGCATGCGGATTCTTACCCGCTCGGCCCCGCGATATGCCGCGCAGGCCAGTCCTGCACTCAAAAACGAAACGTCCATACGCCTACGAATGCTGCGCTGTACCTTGCAGCGCAACATGCCCGCCTGTTATCAAGAGCGGTCTTGTTTGATCGTTTGTGTGCTTCGGGCTACGTTGCTGGCACACTTTCAACCACCGTTTCCCCTGCCTTCCCTCACTCCGGAGCGAGTCGTGAAAATCGCCGCCAAGTTTGAAATCGAATACCTGCAATACCTCGACGCCGAGGGTAACCAGGTACGTGATGATCTGCCCGAGTTCGCCAAAGATCTCGAGCACATGGTCAAGTTGTACAAGCTGATGATGTCCACGCGCATCTTCGACGCCAAGTCGATCGCGCTGCAGCGCACCGGCAAGCTGGGCACCTACGCCAGCTGCTTGGGCCATGAAGCCGCGCATGTGGGCATCGGCAGCGCGATGCTTCCCGAAGACGTGTATGCGCCGAGCTACCGCGAATACGGCGCCCAGCTGTATCGCGGCGTGCAGCCGCGTGAGGTCTATATGTACTGGGGCGGCGACGAGCGCGGCAACGATTACCAAAACGAGCCGGCGCGGCATGACTTCGCCTGGTCGGTGCCGATTGCCACGCAGTGTCTGCATGCGGCCGGTACGGCGCTGGCGTTCAAGATCCGCGGCGAGAAGCGCGTGGCCGTGTGCACCATCGGCGACGGCGGTTCGTCCAAGGGCGATTTCTACGGTGCGATCAATATCGCCGGCGCGCAGAACCTGCCGCTGGTAGCAGTGATCGTCAACAATCAGTGGGCGATTTCGGTACCGCGCAAGATTCAGTCCGGCGCACCGACGCTGGCACAGAAGGGCATTGCTGCCGGGCTGTTCTCGATTCAGGTCGACGGCAACGACATCATCGCCGTGCGCAAGGCGATGGAAGACGCGCTGGACCGCGCGCGTAACGGCAAGGGCGGCAGCGTGTTGGAACTGGTCACGTATCGCCTCGGCGATCACACCACCGCCGACGATGCACGCCGCTATCGTGGCGAGCAGGAAGTGAAGGACGGCTGGGCGAAAGAGCCGATGATCCGTCTGCGCAACTGGCTCACGGCCAAGGGCGTGTGGGACGAGGCGAAGGAAGAAGCCTGGAAGCTCGAGTGCGACGACTGGATGGACAACGAGGTGAACGCTTACCTCGAAACCAAAACCCAGCCGGTCACGGCGATGTTCGATTACATTTTCGCCGAAGTGCCCGCCGATCTCGCCAAGCAGCGTGATTACGTCCTCTCGCTTGAATCCCAGCTCGAATCCAAAAAGGGCCACTGAGTCATGGCACAAATCACACTTATCGAAGCGGTCACCCAGGCACTCGCCTATGAAATGGCGCACGACGAATCGGTCGTGGTGCTGGGCGAAGACGTTGGCTTGAACGGCGGCGTGTTCCGCGCCACCCAAGGGTTGCAGGAAAAATTCGGCGAAATGCGCGTGCTCGACACGCCGCTGGACGAAACCACCATTGCTGGCGTCACCGTCGGTCTCGCGGTGGCCGGCATGAAGCCGGTCGCCGAAGCGCAGTTCGAGGGCTTCATCTATCCGATGATGGAGCAGATCGCCTGCCATGCTGCGCGCATGCGCAACCGCACGCGTGGTCGTCTGACCGTGCCGGCTGTGTTCCGCGCACCGTGGGGCGGCGGTATCCGTGCGCCGGAGCATCACTCCGAAGCGAACGAACATTTGTTCACCAACATTCCCGGCCTGCGCGTGGTGTTTCCATCTTCGCCAGCGCGCGCTTATGGCTTGTTGCTGGCGGCGATTCGCGATCCCGATCCGGTGATGTTCTTCGAGCCGAAGCGCATCTATCGTCAGTACAAGGAAGAGGTTCCCGACGACGGTGAGGCATTGCCGCTGGACGTGTGCTTTGTCTTGCGCGATGGCACTGATGTCACCCTGGTGACTTGGGGCGCGCAGGTGAAGGAGTGCCTAGAAGCGGCTGACGAATTGGCCGAAGCTGGCATCAGCGCCGAAGTGATTGACGTCGCTACCTTGACCCCGCTGGACTTCGACACCATTGCCGAGTCGGTGCAGAAGACTGGGCGCTGCGTCATCGTGCACGAAGCACCGAAGACCGCCGGTTATGGTGCAGAAATTGCAGCACGCGTGGCCGAGGAATGCCTCTACGACCTGTTGGCGCCAGTCGAGCGCGTGACCGGCTACGACACCCATATTCCTTTGTTCCGTCTGGAAATGAAGTATCTGCCAAGCGTGGAGCGCATCGTTGACGCGGCCAAGCGTACGCTGTCGGTAAGTTAATGCTCTTGCTCCTCCCCTGCCTGCATGGGGATGTCGGGACGGGTAGCTCTTGATCTGAGCCCGTAAAGCCAAGAGCACCCCACCCCAACCCTCCCCTGCAAGCAGAGGAGGGAGCACACCGAAAAACTCATACTTGGAAATCCGCTCATGGCTGATATCAAAACGTTCTACCTGCCCGACCTCGGCGAAGGCCTACCCGACGCCACCGTCGTCGAATGGCATGTAAAGGTCGGCGACAGCATCAAACTCGACGCGCCGTTGTGCTCGATGGAGACCGCGAAAGCGATCGTTGACGTGCCGTCGCCGTACACCGGCAAGGTCACCAAGATGCACGGCGCACCCGGCGACGTCATCATCACCGGCGCCGAGCTGTGTGATTTCGAACCGGACCCGAATGCCAAGCAGCGCGCGGAAGCGACCCCGAGCGGTCACAGCCACGGCCCGAAAAAGCCAGCGGCTGGTGCCGGTGCACCCACTCCGAATCCAGACGATGCCAAGAACACGGTGATTGCCTCAGACGAAGGTGGCGCCATTGAAGAAACTGGCAAAGCCGAGCGTGCGGATGAAGGCACCGTCGTCGGCGCCATGGTCAGCAGCAACGCCGTGCATGTGGAACAGACCTCCAGCATCGGCGGCGTCAAAGCCGTGCCTGCGGTGCGCGCCTTAGCGAAGAAGCTGAAAGTTGACCTCAGCCGCGTGCAGCCCAGCGGCGCCGGTGGCGTCGCCACCATGAAAGACGTTCGCGATGCCGCTGCCAACGGTTCGGCAGCGATTGGCGCCGCACCAGCACGCAGCTCCGTGGCCGACACCGCCGGTCGCCACCTCGCGCCGAGTCTGCCGGAACCCACTGCTGCCGCTCGCACGGCTGTCTCACTGGCTGGCAAAGCAGTACGCACAGCGGCGCCCGGCTCCACTGCCAGCGGTCAGCCGGAACAGCTGAAGGGCGTGCGTCGCAATATGGCACGCGTGATGGCTGACGCGCACGCCCGCGTAGTGAACACGACCATCGTGGACGACGCCGACTTGCACGCATGGGTTGGCAAGCAAGACATCACCGCGCGCCTGATTCGCTCTATCGTCGCTGCCTGCAAGGCCGTGCCGGCGTTGAACGCGTGGTTTGATGACAAAAACCTCAGCCGTACGCAACACCCACACGTCGATATCGGTATTGCGGTCGACACCGATGATGGCTTGTTCGTCCCCGCTTTACGCAACGCCGACTTGCTCGATGCCGTAGCTATTCGCGCATCCATCAAACGTTTGCGTCAGCAAACAGAGGACCGCACGATCCCCGCATCGGAGTTGTCCGGTTACACCATCAGCCTGTCCAACTTCGGCATGTTCGCCGGTCGCTACGCCACCCCGATTGTGGTGCCGCCGACCGTCGCCATCGTCGGCGCCGGCAAGCTCAGCCATGACGTGGTCGCCGTGATGGGCGGCATCGAAGTGCATCGCCGCATGCCGATCAGCCTGACCTTCGATCACCGCGCTGCCACCGGCGGCGAAGCAGCACGCTTCCTGAAAGCACTGCTAGACAACCTATCCTTGCCGAACTGATCAAGCGAGTTGTAACGCGTAAAAAATGGGCGCCTTAGGCGCCCATTTTTTTTGTACCGCCGCCACAGGTCAAGAAACCGCCACGCCCCGTCGCGGTAGACGTGAAGCACCACGAGCTACAAATATCGCGGCCGGACGCATCCCCACAAATACGACCGTAGGAGCCCGCTCGCGGACGATGCGCTTGCGTTGATGCCGATACGAAAAGCATCGGGGCTAAAGCCCCTCCCACAACGGCGTCATGCATCCGGGCTTTTGTAGGAGCGGCTTCAGCCGCGATGCTCTCGCCTTGACGTCAAAGACAAAGCATCGCCCGCGAGCGGGCTCCTACAAAAAACACTCAACGCGTGCGAAAAAACACCGAACGCGCGCCACCTGTAGCAGGGACTTTAGCCCGGATTCCTTTTGCGTCGCGCGATCAAACACGAGCCCGCTCGCGGGCGATGCTCGCGTTGATGCCGGTACGAAAAGCATCGGGGCTAAAGCCCCTCCCACAACGGCGTCATGCATCCAGGCTTTTGTATGAGCGGCTTCAGCCGCGATGCTCTCGCCTTGATGTCATACACAAAGCATCGCCCGCGAGCGGCCCCCTACAAGAAACACTCAACGCGTGCGAAAAAACGCCGAACGCGTGCCACCGTGTAGCAGGGACCTTAGCCCAAATTCCTTTTGCGTCGCGCGATCGAACTACGAGCATCATGATCGCTCTATAAAGCCAACGTGACTGGCGCTGATGCAACGCGGTGATAGCTTCGCCAACGCGGGCTTTTCTGGCCTCCCGTACGCCTGCCATCAGACTCGTAGGAGCGCACCCTGTGCGCGATAGATCTACCCACAGCACGAAGCACGCGTTCACCGACATTTTCTCCAACACCTTTCGCGCACAAGATTGAAGTAGCCAGGTATTTCTGGACCACAAGTCAGTAGCGTTAATGCGCGATCGCATCAAACTCGGCAGGCAGGTAGTAGCACAGCGTCGAGTGGAGACGGCGTCGACGATGGTGGCCCTTTACAGGAATGCTCGACGAGAGGCGGAGCACCTACAACCACAGCAAAGCAATCACCCATGGCGCCATGCCCGCAACAGCGACACAGCCGTCGTACGCGCCTGTATAACGGCGGTGGTATTACCCGCTAGTAATCGCGCACATCGAGCAGCATGAAGCAGCGGGCGCTGTATTCACTGCTGGCCTGTGGCCACTCAGCGGCGGCCAGTGCCTGCGTTCCCGCGGCCCATTGCTCGTTATCCAATGAGGCCTCGCTGCGTGATCCTTCCGCGCTGTTTCGATGAACCAGCCGTACCCAATGCAGTTCAGGCGTTAGCGATTCGCGCTTCAACATCACCTCGACTTCGGCCAAGGCGGCAGCGGGAACCTTGACCTGCTCCGCATCCACGCCGCGCACGTCGAATGGACCGACGAATACGTCCCACGTGCGCACGCCAATATCCCACGCGGTGATCTGCATTTTGCGATCATCGGTGACATACCAGCAGGCAGCCAGCAGCACGTGGAACGTATTTTCTTCAAAGGCACGCAAGGCATGGTGGCAACCCTCCTCGGCACCGCCTGCGCCAGCGAAACTTTCCTCGATACGACGGTCCTCACTCAACACCACGTCAACATCAAGCCGGCCCGGTTCCGCATCGTTACCTGCATGCCAACTAGCGCGGATGGCCGGAAAATCACCGTCGGTCACCAACCAACCATCTTCATCGAGCTCCAGCTCAACCTCGTGGCGATCGAACAACTGAAGCAGGTATTTCTGGAGTGCCGCACTATCCATGGGAAATCTCGCTGGGGTTAGGGGCCACCACATGCGTTGATCAACGCACGTGGCAAACGATAGGGTTTCAGACGTTGAAGCGTACTGCACCGGTACGCCAGCGAACGCTCGCAGGCGTTTGCCACGCACCACAGATACTTTGATGGCGGGTCGCCCAGACCAGCATCAGTCGACACTCAAAGTGGTGACTGGCTTTTGTCAGCGCTGCAAAAAGGCTCGGGTAATGCCAAGTCTTCCGTAGCGGACGTCGACGGTAGTTCCCGCCACGTCAGATACACACGCAAATCAAACTCCATCTGGTGGTAGTCCGGCAGCATGTATTCGCAGAGCTGGTAAAACGCCTTGTTGTGGTCGTGCTGTTTTAGATGAGCTAACTCGTGCACCACAATCATCTGCAAGAATTCCGGTGCCGCCGCTTTGAACAGCGCAGCCACCCGAATCTCTTTCTTCGTCTTCAGTCGGCTGCCCTGCACGCGCGAGATGGTGGTGTGCAAACCCAACGCACGCTGTACCACGTCCAGCTTGCTGTCGTACAGAACCTTGTCGATACCCGGCGCGTTGCGTAGATGTTCCTGTTTCAGCGCCATGGTGTAGGCATACAGCGCCTTGTCACTTTGCACTTCATGATGCTGTGGATAGCGCTTGGCTAGATGCTCGCCCAGACGTTCTTGCACAATCAGCTGACGCACTTTGTCCTGCAAAGTGTCGGGATACGCTTGAAGGTATTTCAGCGGAATCATGCTGCGTATTCTCGCACTGGACTGCGCCGCCAAGCTGCGGCAGCTTCTTTCAGCGGCGGCGCCAGCACACATGGCGCAACGCCATGGCTAGGAATAACAACACAGAAAACACACCGTAGCCAAACAGTGCCGGCCGCACCTGCTGCCAAATGGCTCCATTGGGCAGACCGAATGCATTTGCAGCCGGCAACGCCACGCTATCAAAACCAAACAACGCGCATAGCACCGCCGCGACGAACGCCAACAGTACCGCGACGGCATCGAACGCGCGCCGCGCGAGAGTGTGCGGCAACGTCTTTGGATAATTCCAATAGCCCCAGCACAAGATCAGCCACAACGGCGCCAACAACGCGACGGCTAGATAACGCATGGCTCAACAACTCCCTAGATGATCGACGCCGCGCATCAATCTTGTGCCGCCAGTTGGTCCAGCGTTTCGCGCAATCGCTGCAATGCTTCGTCGCGCGCCGCAGCGTCAGCGTAGTCAGGTGAGTGCGCCACGGGCGCTCCATCCAAACTCAGCGACATGCCTAAACCGTTCATTTCGAGTATCGCACTGGCGCCGCCCAACGTTTTCAAACCCTTCTGCAACGTACCCGCGGCCTTTGGATCAGCGAAAGCGATGGACAGCAATAGCTGCTCGTCGTCGCTGGAAAATAGACGGAAGCGGAAGCTGCCATCGGCATCACGGAAGCTGGCAAAGCGCGGCCGTTTATCCGCTTTCGACGCAGCCTGTGCTGACGCCTTGGATGACGCGGGCGTGCCGAATGGCCGCAGTCCAAGCACCTCGCGCAACGCTGCAATTTTTGGTGTCGCGATGGCGCGTGCCTTGCGTGCACCTTCGCGCAAAATCGTCTCGATCGCCGCCGGGTCCGCCATAAATTCGGTATAGCGCTCACGCATCGGCGCAACGTCCGTCTCCACCCGTTCGTACAACACCTGCTTGGCGTCGCCCCAAGCCATGCCATCCAACAGATCCTGCCGAAACGCGGCTGTTTCCGAAGCATTGGCAAAGGCCCGGAAGATAGTAAATAACGCGCAATCGTCAGGTTCTTTTGGCTCACCTGGCGCGCGTGAGTCGGTGACGATGCGCATGATCGCCTCACGTAGTTGCTTCTTACCACCGGCGAACAACGGCACCGTATTGTCATAACTCTTGGACATCTTACGGCCGTCCAAGCCCGGCAACGTTGCCACCTGTTCCTCGATCAACGCCTCTGGCAGCACGAAGAAGTCGTGGTTGTGCTGATGGTTGAAACGCTGCGCCAAATCGCGCGCCATTTCGATGTGCTGAATCTGGTCGCGCCCCACCGGCACTTGATTCGCATCAAACGCAAGAATGTCCGCCGCCATCAAGACCGGATACATATACAAACCGGCAGTGACACCCGCATCAGGGTCTTCCTGCGCTTCGGTATTTCGATCAACCGCTGCCTTGTACGCATGCGCGCGATTGAGCATGCCCTTGGACGCAATGCAGGTGAGAAACCACATCAGCTCGGGGATTTCGGGAATATCTGATTGGCGATAGAACGTAGCACGCTGCGGGTCCAACCCCGCCGCCAGCCAGGTCGCCGCAATCTCTAGCCGCGAGCGGTCAATGCGTGCCGCATCACTGCTTTTAATCAGCGCGTGATAATCGGCCATGAAATAAAACGCATCAACATTGGGTTGCTGACTCGCGGCCACGGCGGGCCGAATAGCGCCCACGTAATTGCCAAGATGGGGCGTGCCGGTGGTGGTGATGCCGGTAAGTACACGTGTGTGCATGGGTGTTCGCTTGCTATGTTTTCGGGTCGTTAATTAGCGCAACAGGGTGGATTTACCGAACAAGGATTCCACTAAGTCCACAGCAATTTTCGCCGTTAGGTTGCGTCGATCATAGGCAGGGTTCAATTCCACAATATCCAGTGAACCCATGCGGCCACAGTCGGCAATCATTTCCATGCACAGCTGCGCCTCGCGATAAGTCGGGCCACCGCGCACGGTGGTGGCCACGCCTGGCGCAATACTGGGGTCAAGGAAATCGACGTCAAAGCTCACGTGCAAATGCGTGTTTTCATCAAGGCCGGCCAGCGCGGCTTCCATCACACCACGCATACCAATTTCATCGATATGGCGCATGTCATGCACTTCCATGGCGGCTTCACGCACCATTTTCTTCTCGCCGTCATCGACCGAGCGGATGCCGATATAACGGAATACGTCATGCGCAGTCACGGGCGAGTTACCCGTAAGCTCGGTCAATTCCTTCGGCCCATTGCCACACAGGCACGCCACCGGCATACCGTGGATGTTGCCCGTGGGAGTCGCCTGTGCCGTGTTGAAATCGGTATGCGCATCCAGCCACAGCACGCGCAGCTTTTTGCCCTGCTCACGGCAGTAGCGCGCCACCGCGTTGATCGAGCCGATACCCAGACAATGGTCGCCGCCCAGCATGATCGGCAAATGGCCTCGCGCCAGTTCAGCGTAAATGGCTTCGTACGCGGCCTTATTCCATGCCGTCACTTCCGCCAAGTGGCGGTATCCATCCACCGGCGGCAGCCACGGGTTCAACGGTCCGGAAACGTTGCCGCAATCAACCACGGTGCAACCGCGCTTTTCCAGCTTTTCTGCCAGTCTGGCGACGCGCAGAGCTTCCGGCCCCATTGAAGCGCCACGCGCTCCAGCGCCAACGTCGGTCGGCACGCCTATAAGTGAAACTGTTTGCTTACGCATGCGATTTATTACCTACTTGACCCGCCGCGGCGGGGCGGCGATAGCGTGCCGCGTTATTCCAATGATCAGGGCGACGCTGCGGAAAGAGATGGCTTCGCGCCATCACGTTCAAACCGTTCGTCAGCCACTGCTGAAAGAAGCTCATCCGCGGCACCACGTGCTCGCGATCTCTCCCGAGTTTACCGGAACGGTTTCAGCAACGCTGGTCGCAATCTCGCCGACCGAGTTACACGCTAGCAGTAAAGGACGAAGAGTGCGCGCGCGAATCAACCGCATAGGCCTGCCGCGCGGCTAAATCTGACTGGGACACAAGCGAATAGGCAACCGTCTAGTCCGTGTTGTCAGATTTCATAGGGTTCTATCGAGCAGCACGGATGGTATTTAAGCGCAGCCCGTGACGGAGTGACGCAGCGCGCCGCGCCGAAGGCGCCATGCTGCGCAAAGCCATCGCGCTGTGCGTCGCGGCGAGTAATAGCCGGGAACGAGGCTTGAGGTTTGGGTTGGCCCACCCCGATTAGACGTTGGAAGCCGAATGCGTAGGTCTATAAGCGCCGTCGACCCACGGGTGCTGCACTGTGATCGGCGCCTCTTGGCGATGACACTTGTTGAAGGTGTACCTGGATTCACGCCAACGCCGATGGCCGCGCCACCGCGTCGTTCATGCAGTGCGCCAAAATAGTAGTGGCGAATTCGGGCCCGGCTAACTTGAGATGCACCGTGTCGCCAGGGGCCATTAACAAATCATGCGCAAGTTGGCGCGCTAGCTTGATCGCGCGTGCAAACGGCAAACCGTCATGCAACACCATCGCTTCGTGACAGATACACCACGAGCCGTCACCACTTTCCTTCAGTGTCAACAAGATATGCATCGCACGTACCTCGCAGCTACCAGTTCGAAACACGTCACCGCTGAATTCGCCAACCACGACGATGTTTTATATCGATTCAAGATTGCCCGTTGTTCGACGACGCGTCTGTAAGCGATTGCCGACGGCGCGCGTCCGCGCTAGGCGCCGCCTACAGCGGGAAGCGCCGACTCATTGGCCTATCGGAAAGGCGTTGCGTGGGAGAAAGAAGCAGGAAAATACCTGGCGTAGACGCAAGGCTGGCGGCTACTTTCCGAACAAAAAAGCCGAACCCATAGGGCTCGGCTTTGATGATCCGTGTTGCAAACATCGCAGAGACCATTGAACGAACAAACACTCATACTTTACTTAAGTGCTTGTTTTTATTGGTGCCGGCACCAAGAGTCGAACTCGGGACCTACTGATTACAAATCAGTTGCTCTACCAACTGAGCTATGCCGGCGAAGGCCGCGCATTCTAACAGGATGTGCGGCTAGGGAAGTAGCAAACGCGGAGAAATCGATTTTTCTCGCGGCGGCCGCGCATCACGAAACACGGCGAACACGGCCGCTTTTACAGCGTACTCAGTCTATTCAAAAGCAGCCGGTGCTGTGTGAGCCGACGCCGGGTACGTGAATACGGCGGCGCCAGTCAAAACGGTCACCATCGGCGACCACCAGGTCCAGCCAGTACTCGGGGACGGTTTCAGTGCGTTCGGTGAGCCGTGCCGGGAAGCCGGCTGCGACCACTTCATCGCGGCGCTTGCGAGCGTTGGCCGGATCCTTGAATAAACCCAGCGAAATGGCGTTTGGTTGCTCGCCTGAGCTGACGACGAAGTAGTCCTCAATGTGCCGTTCGGCCAAGCGCTGCGCTTGTTCCAACGCCTGCGCGCGGCTGTTGGCTGGCGGCAAATATACCCACCAACCACTGCTTTCACTGGTCTGTTCCTGGCGCGAGCGCATGCGCGTGGCTTGCGCGCTCAACGCCCGCCGCGCGTTGCGCAGATCCTGTTCGGTGTCGAACGGTCCCAACGTCAGGCAGCTGTGGCTGAGCACGCGCGGCGCCGCGGGCGCCTCTAGCGCTGGAGTGGCAGTCGG
This sequence comes from Rhodanobacter sp., assembly GCA_039924175.1. Classification (GTDB taxonomy): domain Bacteria; phylum Pseudomonadota; class Gammaproteobacteria; order Xanthomonadales; family Rhodanobacteraceae; genus Rhodanobacter. Next base: position 47,938 of record JBDTBF010000159.1, on the reverse strand, counting down.
CGCATTTGCTAGCGTCGATGTCGATGTCGACGCCGGCTCGGGAAGCTCCGAGAGCAAGCGCAACTCGGCGACACCGGGATCAGTCGGTGCACTGGTCGGTGCGTACGGCTGGCCGAGCCATAACCATGCGCCAAACGCGATGTTGAGCGTGATCAACGCGACAAATAAAAGGCGTAACAACGTCGAATACCTCGTGTAATCAGCGTCTGCCATTTTAGGTGAGCTGCGGCGGCGGCAATTGCGTAGTGGCCCACAATGCCAAGCCACGCAGCACCGCATCGCTACTCACGTGCGCAGGCACCGACAACAACGAGGCCAGTCGCTCAGCATCACCACCACCTAGGATCAGGCTAGGCGCGCCGCCAAGGCGATCCGTCATGCGCATAGCAAAACGTTCCACCAACGCCACCGCCGCCTGCCAACAGCCAGATGCCACGGCATCCGCGGTATTGTCCGCCAGCTCCACTACAGTGCCCTCGCGCGTCAATGGCACCCGTGCAGCCGCCGTTGACAGCGCCTGCTGCATCAAGGCGGGGGACGGTGCAATCAAGCCGCCCAGATGGAGTCCATCCGCGGTTAGAGCATCCAACGTCAACGCGGTACCGACATTGACGACCACGCAAGGCGCCCGCTGGTCGGCATAGGCTGCCAGCAGTGCTAGAAACCGATCCACGCCAAGCCGCTGCGGTTCCGGGTAAGCATTGATCACGCCGCAGGCACTCGCCGGCGTGCGCATCCAGAGCGGAGCGGCGCCCAGTAGACGAAACACTATCGCCGCCAATTCTGTCTCACGCGCTGACGCGACGACCGACGCCGCAACCACCTCGACCGGCAACGCCATACCAGCCCAGGCCGACGCCAATGCCGCCGCCACATCGTCCTGCCAATCCACGGCGCCTTGCGCCACCCATGCTTGAGACGCTGGCTCCGCTAACGCCCATTTCAGTCGTGTATTGCCCAGATCAAGCAACAACCTCACGTCGGACGTACCGTGACGTCGGCGCTGTCGATGCGGCGCACGCCGCCATCACTTAGCCGTACTTGCAGCGCGCCACGCGCATCGACGCCCGCACCGACGCCATCAAACTCGCCCAAGGCGCCACTCAGATGCAGCGCACGACCGCGCAGCAAGTCATGCCGCGCATAGTCCTCGGCAAAGCTGGCAAAACCGTCTTGCTCAAACTGCTGCAAGCCCGCGACGAGCGCGGCGATAAGCGCTGCTGCGACGCGATTGCGATCCGGCGGGATACCGCCTGCCGTCACCGCTGCCAAGTCACAAATGGGTTGCCCGGCCTGCTCGCGCATGGCGGGCGTCAGCCGCAGATTGAGGCCAATACCCAAAATGGCGGTGCAGGGCCCTTGATACTCGCCGCTCAATTCCACCAGAACACCAGCGAGTTTGCCCTGGATGTGTTCACCATCGGTAGCCAACACATCATTTGGCCACTTCAAACCTACGTCGCGCGCGCCCAATTCACCTAACGCCCGCAGCACCATCACGCCAATCGCCAAGGACAAACCAGACAGCGCCGCGAGACCGCCATCAAACCGCTTAACGCAGGACAAATAGACATTCAGTCCCGGTGGCGACAACCACGGCCGTCCACGCCGACCACGGCCAGCACTTTGTGTTTCGGCCAACAACACGCTGAAGTCGGCGGCTGCCGCGCCACGCCGCTGTAACTCGGTAGAGGTGGAATCCAGCTCCCAGGACACTTCCAGCGCACCTAACGCGCTTGCCGTCGAGGCGGGTAACGCCGCGCGCACCGCCGCGACATCCAACATTTGAATCGGCCACGGCAAGCGGTATCCCGCAATATCGGGGGCATTAATAGGCACGCCGCGTGCGCGCAGCGCCTCCACTTGCTTCCAGATGGCCGCGCGGGTTACGCCCGCTTGCACTGCCAAGCCGGCGCCAGAAACGGGATGGCCAGCCGCCAGCAGCGATAACAGCGCGGACGGCTGCATCAGCGCATGCCTCGCGTCAAAACGGCGGCAAGCAAACGAAATTTGATCGGGAGGGAGTGCGGCTGAATGAACATTGTCGAATTCTAGCGTGACCGCCGTCACAACGCCTGCAGGTCGAGGCGCGCAAAGCGGCAGCACACCTTGATCGCAGCTGAACTGGCCCTCAAAAGCGGCGCCGCATGGTGCATCGGCAAGCGTGCCACGCTATCAACCCGCGCGCAGCACTGGCGTGACCTATCTATATCTGCGAGGATCGGCGTTCACGTTTGTAACCTTTTAGGGCCATCACCATGCACGCCAACCCTTGGCTTATTGGATGCGCACTGTGCATTGTCGGTGCAGGCAGCGCCATGGCTACAAACACAAATACTCGCGATGCTGACTCCACCACACGCACATCTCGCCTAAGCGACGGTGCCGGCAGTAGCGGCGGCGATGCGCTGGGCCTGACCCACGAAAGCACGACGCACAGCAGTACTAGTGAAAGTAACAATAGTGCTTCTGATGACGGCAGTGAACGGTTCGACCGCGCGACAACGGCACCGACAGCACCGCATCAATCACACTTAGGTTGGCAATCGCTCCTGCCCGGGTCCATTCAGTAGTCGCGACGCGCCGTGCTGGAAGGTTGCTGGCAATCCCTCCGTGCGCAGTTTGAGCCCCGGCCTATTGCCGATGTTTTATGGCGACGCGCGCTATCGACGTGCCTGCTGGCGCGCCAACTAGACGCGGAGCGACAAGCAAAACTGCGCCGCTTAGCAACCGTCTTCCTTGCACGAAAAGATTTTCACGCGCTGGCTGGGGCGGTGCTGGATGATTACTGGCGGCTGTTGATTGCCATGCAGGCCTGCCTTCCGGCACTGCAGCAAGGTGCCCGTAGTCTGCGCGGCTGGCACTCCATTTTGATTTATCCGGGGGAGTTCAACGTGCGCCGCCGTCATCACGATGCGGCCAGTTGTGCTGTCACCGAAAGCGACGGTGCGGTTGAAGAGGCATCCGAGCGTGGCCCATTAGTGCTGTCCCTGGCCGATGTGCAACTGGATCTAGAACAACCGTGGGACGGCTATAACGTGGTGATACACGAGATAGCGCACAAGCTGGATAGGCTGGACGGCACGGCCGACGGCGTGCCGCCACTGGCTACCATCCCGCGGCGCGAATGGGTTACACAGTTCCAGCAAGCGCACGGCCGACTAGTGCAAACATTGACGCATGGCGGCGACAGTGAGATCCATCCGTGCGCAGGCGAAAGCGTGAGCGAATATTTCGCCGTCGTCAGTGAATTGCACTACTCACAGCCTGGCGCATTACGCAAAGCAGAACCGGTCGTGGCGGACTTACTGCATGCGTTCTACGGCCCATCACCGGCCGATGGGTACGACAGCGCCACGGCGCGATAGCGGAAAACTGTCGGCAGCAGAACGACAAATGATGCGCTGGTTCAAGCGTGCGTGCGAGCCATCCGAACGACTGGCCTAGTTAAGAAAACGATACGCGTGAGAGCAACTATGAGTGCTGCGGAATGCCGTTGCTGCGCTGCGCGTCACAGCACCCGCAACACCCGCAGCACAGAGGCCGCGTTTCCCAAGCCAGCAAAGACTTAAGACGGTGCCAATGTCACGCTAAAACGTGCCCCACCAAACTCGGGCGAATGATCCACCACCAGCTCGCCGCGATACGCATGCACGATGTCCTGCACGATCGACAAGCCAATACCGTGCCCCTGCACGCGCTCATCACCGCGCACACCACGCTGCAGGATTTTCTCAACTTTTTCGGCAGCAATGCCGGGGCCGTCATCTTCCACGCTTAAATGCAAACCGGGGCGTTGATGACCCGATGGCGCCTGCGTTTTAACCACCAGCAAGACACGGTGGCCGGCCCATTTGAAGGCGTTTTCCAGCAAGTTGCCCATCAACTCCAGCAAGTCACCTTGCTCGCCGTAAAACGCCGCGCCGTCTTCGATATCGAATTCGCACAATACGTTTTTGGCGGCATAGACCTTTTCCAGACTCTGTACCAAGTCTTCGGCGTGGCCGGCAATGGGCACGGCGCTGGCAAAAGTCTGTCGTCCCGAGGTGGCGGCGCGCGCTAGTTGGTAGGCCACCAATTCGTCCATGCGACGTACTTGCAGCAACACCGTGGCATGTTGCGACGATTCGTCGGTGGTGGCCGATTCAAGCTGTGAGCGAATCACCGCTAGCGGCGTTTTTAAGCTATGTGCCAAATCGGCCAAGGTGTGCCGATAACGGGTACGCTGCTCACGCTCGTTGGTAATGAACGCGTTGATGCGATCGGTCAGGCCGGTCAGCTCTACCGGATATTGGCTATCTAACTGGGCGCTGTCGCCGTGTTCCACTTTCGCCATATCGCTGGCCACCCGGCGCAGCGGCGTCAGGCTCCAGCGCAACAGAAACAATTGCAGCGCAATCAGCATGATGCCCAGCACCGACAGCCAGATACTCAAGGTGCGCCGAAACACGGCGTTCTGGCCGGCCAATTGGTCCTCAGTCTGCGCCACCGTCACCGTCAAGCCGACCGACGGTTTGCCTTCAATATCCAGCGCGACGCCGTAGCTGTAGTAATACAGCCGCCCCATCCGCGTTTCCAGCGGGCCCACAAATCGGCTCTGCCCAGGCGGCAACGGTTTGAGGAAGCTGAAGTCACGCCCGATGGCCGATGACGATTCCCACTTATAGCCGTCATCACCTGCAGCAACCGCGTACAGGCCGGAACCTGGGCTGGAGAACTTCGGGTCCGGCTCCTTATCTGGCGACAGCAATTTGCCGTAACGATTGGTGTCGGTGTAGGTGATATAGGCCAGTGCGAAATTCTGCAGACGATCATGCAGCGTGCTCAACGCGCGCTCTTTGTTCGCCTGCGACAAGGTCAGACCGACTAACCCGAGAAAGCCAGCCAACACAAAGCCTGTCGCGATGGCCGCACGTGCGGCCAGCGACAAGGGACGTCGCGAAGACGCCGTGTTACTCGCCGTCGGTATCGGTGCGGGGGATGGCAAAACGGTATCCGCGACCACGCACCGTCTCGATCGGTTTCAAGACGCCTTCCGGGTCTAGCTTGCGGCGCAGGCGCCCGATGAAAACTTCAAGCACGTTGGAATCACGGTCAAAATCTTGCTGGTAGATGTGCTCGGTCAGGTCCGCCTTGGACACCAGCTCGCCAGCGTGCAACATCAAGTATTCCAGCACCTTGTATTCGTAACTGGTCAGATCAACCAGCTTGCCTTCGACCGTTACGGTTTGCGCCGTGGTATCCAACTTGATGATGCCGCAGGCCAGAATGGGCTTGGACCAGCCACTAGCACGGCGCACCAGCGCGTTGATACGCGCCAGCAATTCTTCCACGTGGAACGGCTTCACCAAGTAGTCATCGGCGCCATATTTCAGGCCCTCTACTTTGTCCTGCCAACTACCGCGCGCGGTAAGAATCAGGATCGGGTAGCGCCGACCATCCTCGCGGAGTGCCTTGACCAAGTCCATGCCGGACATCTTGGGCAAACCCAGGTCAATAATCGCCAGATCAAACGGGACCTCGCGGCCGAGGTAAATGCCCTCTTCGCCGTCTTGCGCCGCATCAACGGCGAACCCGTCACGTTTCAGGCGTGCCGCCAGCGTCTCGCGCAGGGGCGCCTCGTCTTCTACCAACAAGATGCGCATATCAACGTTTCTCCTTGCTGCCCGCACGCCGAGCGGGCGAATTCTTGGTTGACGAAGTGGAAGCTGGTTTGTTGTTTGATGTCGCTGAAACCGCAATCACTTTTACATGTCCTTCGGGTGTAAGCACCTTAATGCGATATTCGCGCCGATGCCCCATATGGTGTGGCTCGGCCGACAACACTCTGCCGTGTGTTTCCTGCTGTACTTTCGAGACCGCCTGATCCAACGTTATCGCGGTCTGCTCCGACTGCGCTAACACGGGCACAGCCACGCCCAATAATGTCGATGCCAACAGAGCCAGCGTGAATTTTTTGTTCGTCGTCATAGCTAACCTTCCCGCCGCAACCTACCAGACCTCGCAGCGTAGGCAATCACGGCTGAATAGTGACCGGATGGTCGGCTTCTGTCACGCCGTCGCGGCACAAGAGGCCATGGCTTGTTCCAGCAGCGTCCAGTCCGCTCCCGGCAAATGGGCGCCTTCGCTGAGGGTACGCCGGAACGCGCGCGCACCAGGTTCACCCTGATACAAGCCCAAAACATGTCGACTCAGGTGTTTCAGTGCCGCGCCACGCGCCAACTCGGCCTCAACATAGGGCCGCATACGCTGCAGCAACTCCTCGCGCGTGGGTAACGCCGTGCCGTACAACCCGGACTCGATCTGTGCCAAAACATACGGGTTTTGATACGCCGCACGGCCGAGCATCACCCCGTCCAGGTGAGCTAAATGTGTGCGCACATCTTCCAGCGTACGAACACCGCCATTCAGCACGACGATCAGCTCGGGAAATTCGCGCTTAAGCTGATACACGCGCTGGTAGTCCAGCGGCGGCACATCGCGATTCTCCTTCGGCGATAGCCCTTTTAGCCACGCCTTGCGCGCATGCACCAGCAATACCCGCACACCCGCCTGCAACATCACCTCAGTGAAGTGCTGCAGGTCCGCGTATTCATCTTGGTCATCCACGCCGATACGACACTTCACCGTCACCGGCACGCTCACCGCATCACGCATCGCGCGAACACAATCGCCCACTAGTTCCGGTTCGCGCATCAGGCACGCGCCAAAGCGGCCGGCCTGCACGCGATCAGAGGGGCAACCGACGTTGAGGTTGATTTCGTCATAGCCCTCCTCCGCGCCGTACCGGGCCGCCTGCGCCAACTCGTGCGGGTCACTGCCGCCAAGCTGCAAGGCGAGCGGATATTCCTCGGGGCTGTGTTCCAGCAGGCGCAACTGCCCGCCACGTATCAACGCGGCGCTAGTAACCATTTCCGTATACAGCCGTGCATGCGGCGACAGCAGCCGGTGGAAATAACGGCAGTGCCGATCCGTCCAATCCATCATGGGCGCGATGCAGACGCGCCAATCGGCCGCCGGAAGCGGGGTAGCAAGGGGGGAGATAGAAGCAACCATAATGCGCATTGTAAGCGGTGAAGGCCTGCGCGCCGTACAGCCCCGAGAGGGCACCACATGGTTTGGCACAGGCGCGGCGCAGCTACGTGTCGTATTCTTAGCGGCTGTTGCGGCGGCGTCGCAACCACGGAAGTGACCTATCGGCCGCCCAACGGGCACGTTTCAACGCCAATTAACGGACACCCACCCGTAAGCTTTACTCCTGCTACGGCAACAACGAGACAATAATCCATGGTGGCAATGGCGACTGAGCACGTAATTGACGTGCAGCACTGGAACGACACGCTGTTTAGCTTCCGCACCACGCGTGACCCGACGTTCCGCTTCGATAGCGGCCAGTTCGTCATGATTGGTCTGGAGACGGCTGGGCGTCCGTTATTGCGCGCGTACTCCATCGCCAGCGCTAACTACGAAGAACATCTGGAATTTTTCTCGATCAAGGTGGCCGATGGGCCGCTCACCTCGCGTTTGCAGCATCTGAAATCAGGCGACCCCGTCATCGTCAGCCGCAAGCCAACCGGAACGTTGGTACTGAACGATTTGAAGCCGGGTCGAAATCTATACCTGCTCGGCACCGGCACCGGTCTGGCGCCGTTTTTGAGCATCGCTCGCGACCCCGATACCTACGCACGTTTTGACAAGATCGTATTGGCGCACGGCGTCCGCACGATTAACGATCTCGCGTATGCCGATTACCTGGAACGCGAGCTGCCGCAACACGAATACCTTGGCGAAATGGTGCGCGAAAAGCTGATCTACTACCCCACCGTGACGCGCGAGCCATTTCGTAATCGGGGCCGCATGACGGACGCTATTGCAGACGGCACGATGAGCGCCGGCACCGGTTTACCTCCGCTAGACCCAGCCGTGGATCGCGTCATGCTGTGCGGTAGTCCCGCCATGCTGGATGACCTCAGCGCCCTGCTGGACGGGCGCGGCTTCCATATTTCGCCGCGCACGCGCGAACCGGGCGACTACGTGATCGAACGGGCCTTTGTAGATAAGTGAGGCGAGACGGTTATGCTGACGCAGCTTTTTTGACGCTCGCATGCTGGTTATCGTCGCCAGCCGCATAGCGCCTGCAGACGAATGGCGCGCCACGCCGACGCACAGGCCGCCATGCAGCGTCTGTCGGTCAGGTAAAAGTATGGCCCGCGCCACCGGCCGTCACGCCACCGAGCCGCCGATATCCTGAATCTCCCAACGAAACCCTCACGCACTCGTTCAGCGTTGCCGGTTATCGTGTGTCAACTGCGGCGACATAGCCGCGCGGGCACGTGGGAGTTTCATGCTGGACATCGCACTGTATTTGCTGGCCGCCGCGTTGATCGTCGGCGGCTTGGTCGGCACGGTCTTACCGGTGCTGCCGGGTATTCCCATGCTGTTCGGCGGTATCTGGCTGGTAGCAGCCGTTGATAACTACCAACGCCTGGGTTGGTGGTGGTTATTGCTTATTGGTGCCTTGGGTGCGCTCGGCGTGCTGGTGGATTTCGTCGCCGCCACCATGGGCGCGAAGCGTGCCGGAGCCAGTCGGCGTGCGCTGTGGGGCGCCAGCCTTGGCACCATCGTTGGCATGTTTTTCGGCATCCCCGGGCTGATCGTCGGACCCTTCGTCGGCGCGCTACTCGGCGAACTTACCTCCGGCACCAGCGTATTGCGATCCACTCACGTCGGCGTCAGCACGTGGTTAGGGTTGTTGTTTGGCGCACTCCTCAAGCTGGTGATTTCCTTCGTCATGCTGGGCCTGTTTGGCATCGGCATGTTGCTTGGTTAGCACGGCTGTCGCGTCAGCTTGATTGACATGATCAAGCCGCGGCAGGAATCACATACAACAGGACGGCAAAGTAATGCAGCACGCTGCCGGTAAGTACAAAGCCGTGCCACAACGCGTGGTGGTACGGCAGGCGCCGCCATAAATAGAACGGCACGCCCAAGGTGTAGGCAAGTCCGCCAGCAATCAGCAACCACGTGCCTCCGGTTTGCAAATGATCGCTAAGCGGCTTGAACGCCAGCATGCCGATCCAACCCATGCCGATGTACAACGCCACCGCCCATTTGTGATAACGCCGTAGCAAGCCCAATTCCAGCGCACTGCCGGCCAACGCCAGTAACCACACCGCGACAAACAACGTCCAGCCGACAGCGCCTGGCAACGCAATCAAAGTAAACGGCGTGTAAGTTCCGGCAATCAGCACATAGATGGCTATATGATCCAGCGCTCGCAGCGTCGGCTTCGCCGCATGAATAGGGATGGAGTGATACAACGTGGATGCCGTGTACAGCAGCACCAGTGACGCACCAAACACTGTGCATGCCACAACCGTCAGTGCGTTTCCATGCAGGGCAGCAAACGCGACCAAAATAGCTAATCCGGCAATGCTAAGCACAATACCGAGGCCGTGAATAACGCTACTCGCCAGCTCATCGCCGAAACTCAGCGGAGCGGCGAGTACGCCAGCAGATACGTTAGCCATGCGGCAACTCCTGTCTAAGGATGGAACGACACAATCACATCGCAACCTGTTTCAACGAAGCCAACCGTGTGGACCAACCCACCTCACGACTGCGGCAGAAAAGGCGGCCTTAGCGTTCGATGATAAACGCGCCAAACGCCACACCAAGGTTCCAGCCACTGCCCTTGCCGCTGAGTGCCAGCGAAACATTGCCCTTAGTTACCACCTGAGCGTCAGCTGCTTTGTCTTTCACACCGGCATGCGCCTCGGCGTTCGCGTAATGGCCAAGCACATCGTGGATGTTCTCAACGCCTGCAAATTTACCGTGGCCGTTGGAAATACGCGTTTTGCCAAACGTCAGGCCGCCGCCCTTGGCGCGCAATTTCACGTGCATGCTTTGACCATTGCTGCAGCTGACTGTGCCACTGCCACTGGCCGTTTTGTAGAACACCGACCAGCCCGATAACTGAAAACTCATGCGGCACGACAGGTCGCTGCTCGCTTGCGCTGGTGCCGCACTACACAACAAGCCCACAGTCAATAACGCCGCGCCCATCCACTTCAGTATGCCCATCACACGCTCCCAGATAAGCCAGCCATCACTAGCGGGATATGGTGGCAGGTTTGTACGCCCACGGCGAAACCGGAATGTAGAACGTGCCTTTCGTCGATCATACACATGGCGACATCCATCGGTTCTCGACAACCGCTAACGCGTGGCGCGTCACTGAGACCATAGCAGCGCCAGACCTTACGGACGTATAGACGTCCGCTTGCGCTAGTTATCGGACAGGCATAGGCTGCAATTGCGGCACCACGATCCCCCGCCCTTGTGGCAGCGTGCAGCCGTTTGATGAACCTATCCACTGCTGTCAGGAGGTCTCCTATGTCTTCCGCAAGCTTGGTTGTCCCCGTTCGTCCCCACCTTGATGTTTCCCGTATCGCCGGCCTCAGCGCCGCCATGGCACTCAACCTGGCGATCTTGGTCGTCGCCGTACGTCCGCTCGCATCGGTGCCACTGAAGGCACCGCAGCTACTGAACCCGATCCAACAAGTCCGGCTGATGGAAGCCCCACCGGTCGTACCGCCACCTCCGCCCATTGAGCTGAAGGCATTGCCAGTGCCGCAAGCAGCTCCCGTCGTCCTGAAGCAGACTCGGACGACTCCAGTGCTTACGCCAGTCGTCACGTCGATGCCCACTGAGGTCAGTGCCAATCCAGTACCAATAGCAACCACACCGCCGACAACGGCGACTGACATCAGCACGCCTTCGACCGGCAGCGAACCGGTACCAGCAAGCCTGGCCTATCTTGCATCGCCACTGCTATTTCCAGCGCAGGCGCGACGTCAGCAAATGCATGGCACCGTCATGTTGCGCGTACTAGTGGACGAGACTGGCAAGCCGGTGCAGGTCGTGATCGAGCAAGGCAGTGGTTACGCTTTGCTCGACCGCAGCGCACGCGAGCAAGTGTTGGCGCATTGGCTATTCCGGCCAGCACAGGTACACGGCACCACGGTGCGTGCGTGGGCGCGGGTGCCGGTAACCTTCAGCCTGCACGGCCAATAGCGGCGAGGCGAGGCGACGTGCCGGCCGTTCGCGTCGGCACCTCGCCCACCTGCACAGCGCGCCCAGATGTACGATTTACCGATGAGGTGAATCGTGCATCTGGCTTCCTTCGCGCTGGCTAGTTTGTTGCGCGGAGCCTTGGGCGAATCCACCGCCACGCCTCAGCGCCGTCAGCAAACGCAGCGGCGGGCCGATCAGATACTTGCCGATTAAGCCAGCGCAGTAGCAAGGCACTCACGACCGCCGTCAATCGTGTGGGGAAGTACGTCCGTCTAATTTGCTAAACAGCAACCAGCCAACGTAGATACCCAACACGCCGCCAATAAATTCACACAGAACGCGCAAGCCCATGCCATCCGGGTCATGCACTTGGGCCAGCTTCGCGCGCAACAATTGCAGCGATTGCAACCGCGCGTAATTGAAATAGAACAGATCCCATAGATCGCCACTAGTGGTGAGAAACATGGTCAGCAGAAACGACCAACCCACTTGCGGGCCATAGCTCCAGCCGTTGCGGCGACCCAACCAATGAAATACGGCGAATAGCAGCAGTCCGGCTAGCGCGGAAATCGCTCCCGCCTCCACGCCGCCGACAATACCGTAGCCCATCCATGATTGGTCATAGTGCATGCTGCCCGCCCTGATACTGCCGATTGATTCTAACCATTATGCCTGCGCCACCGGCTGCGTCGCGGCCAAGCATCTTGGCAGGCTAAACTTTGCAATAAATCATCACAGCAAGCTTGCCCTATGAACCACCCGCTATCGCCTCACAGTGCACTGATCGTTGTCGACGTACAGCCTGATTTCATGCCCGGCGGCGCGCTCGCATGCCACCGCGGCGACGAACTCATCGCCGGGGTGAATCAACTGTTGCAATCGCGCCGCTTTCGCCACGTGGTTGCCACGCAAGACTGGCACCCACGTGGGCACGCGTCATTCGCCAGTACGCACCCAGGTAGCACAGCGTTCGACTCGATCGAGTTGTACGGACACCCGCAAACGCTATGGCCAGACCACTGCGTGCAAGGAACCCTCGGCGCCGCCTTGCACCCATCAATCGACTGGTCGGCATTGAACGTCATTATTCGCAAAGGTAGCGACCCGCTAGTCGATTCCTACAGCGGCTTCCGCGAGAACTACGGCCCCGACGGTGGTCGACCGAGCACCGGTCTAGCTGGTTGGCTGCGCGAACGTGGCGTGGAAGAGGTGGTGGTGTGCGGTCTGGCGCGCGACGTTTGCGTGTTGTGGACAGCGCAAGATGCCGTGGAACTGGGTTTTCGCGCCAGCATTTTGTGGGACCTGACGCGCCCGGTAACGCCAGACAGTGACGATGCCACGCGGCAAACTCTAGCGACGCGAGGCATTGCGTGCATCAACAGCAAGGATCTTTCTGCCGCGTGATTGACAGCGCAGCCATCACGCGTCGTTTTCACCCGCTGCCGACACACTCGGTTCACCGTCGCTATCCACTTCGATGGTTAGCGTGATCGGGCGGCAACACACTTGGCAGTCTTCGATATACGACTGGCTAGGCACCGATGTATCGACCAGTACCTCGATGGACTCGCCGCAATACGGGCAGTGCAGGTGATGGGAAACGGGCATAGCAATCTCGATCGATAGTGGGTTTGCCCACCGTAGCGCAGATCCGCAGCAGCGCCACGCTCAGTCGCTCGCAAGCTGCCACGCCTGCGGCAGCAAAATGGAAAATTGAGCCGCCGCCTGCGCACGCCGGTCTAACTTCAACAATTGGTTGTCTTTACTAAGCAGCCAACGTGCTCCCGTAGCCAGCGCCAACTCCATAAACTTTTGATCGTCGGGGTCGGCGCAACGTGGTAACTGCACCTCCGCCGGTGCGGTCGACTCTGCGGCCGGTAGGCGCTGAACCAACGCATCGAACGCGGCGCTGATCGCTGGTCGATTGGTGTCATTAATGGGCAGTTGCGGGTAATGCAGCACGCGGAGCCATTCATCGCGGCAATCATCCCGCGTGATCGCCTGTACCGCACCGGTTTGCAGCGCCGCCAGCAAGGCGATGCAATGCGCATCGTGAAATAAAAACAAATCCAGACACACATTGGTGTCCAGCACGATGCGCGGTGCGATCGAAGAGGTCAAAGTCATGCGCCATGATGCGGCAAAGTGGCGGCGCTATACACTGCACACTTTCTGACCGGAGCGAATGACCATGGCCGAGCGCGAATTCGACAATTATCTGGCCCGTTCCGGCGCCACGCTGGAAGGCTCCCGCTTCACTGCCTATCTCGCCATCACCCCGCGCCAACGCGGCTTTCCGGTGTACTACGCCATTTGTGAAAACCGTAGCTTTCGGGCGAAAGACATCGCCGAAACCGCCGCTGCCAAAGCGCTAAACGACATGTTGGGGCTGGAACCCGACGGCACGCCCATCTTCCCCGACGGCTACACCGGGTTTGACGATGACGAGCCGCCAGCGGCCGAAGAGCATGGCGGCTAAAGCTGCTCCTACAAATGTACGAAGCGGTGACGCCGTTGTGGGAGGGGCTATAGCCCCGATGCTTTTTCCGGCGTTCCTGGCGCAGCATTAGAACGAGAGCATCGCGGCTGAAGCCGCTCCTACAACACCCTGCCAATGAGAGGCAGGCGGAAATTTAGGCGGCGCGCTGGCTTAAACATTCCACGGCGGCAGGGATGGCGGCAGGCGTGTCAACGGTGAGTATGCGTGCTTGATCCGCAGCGATATCACTCGCGAGCTCATGCGCCCAAGTGACGTGATAGGGCATGTGCACGCCCCAGCCGCCGAGCGAAAGCACCGGCGCCATATCCGAGCGTAGTGAATTGCCCACCATCAAAAATTCTGCGGGAGCTACTTGCAACTCCGTCAACAAGCGCTGGTAGGTCGATACGTCCTTTTCGGACACAATTTCGATGCGCGGAAATAAATCGCCTAGGCCCGATTGTGCGACTTTCTTCTCTTGATGAAACAAATCACCCTTGGTGATCAACACCACATCGTGCTGCGCCGCGACAGCCGCCACGGCCTCGCGAATGCCCGGTAATAACTCCACCGGGTGACGTAAAACCTGTTTGCCAATATCCAGCAAGCGCTGAATGTCCTGTGCCGTAATCAAAGCGGCGGTCATCGAAATGGCCGTTTCCAGCATCGACAACGTCATACCCTTGGCGCCGTAACCAAACAGCGCCAGGTTGCGCTGCTCGGTCGCCAACATATCCGCTTGCACGCAGCCGTCCGCAAGGTCGACGTAGTGCCCCACGATCGCGGCAAATTCCGCATTTGCGGCGCGGTAATAGCCCTCGCTATGCCATAGCGTGTCATCACCATCGAAGCCGATCATGCGCAGCATGCGTATGTCCTTTTCCGTCCAATCGAGTCCAGTCCGGTCGAGCACGCCAACCGCGGCAAGCGATGCTGGACGACAACGATCAACTTACTTCGCTTGCCAGGCGCAAATTGATATCCAACGCGGTTGCCAATTCGCGCATGGGCTCGGCATCGCGCGTCATCGTGATCCAGCCGGCATAGCAGCCGTCATCGGTTTCCCACGACCACAGGGTGTAGCCGAATTCCGCCAAGCGGTCGTAGGCAGTGGATAGCAGCGACGGCACGTCCATATCCACATGAAACTCGTCATCGCCGGCGTCACCGCCCCAATCGATCGACAGGTTCCAGCGCGCGGATAATTCATCAACCGCTTGCACCAAGGAACGCGTATCGTCGGTCCCCACATAGAACCCCGAGCGCCAATCAATGATCCGGCCGACCACTTCCACCGGCTCACCGTTGTCAGCCTTCGTTTCGTCGTCGCTGCCAGCGACGGCTTCGCGATAGTCTTCAAACTGCGCTTGCGCCGTCTCTTCGTCGCCGGGGTTGATCAGCAGCAGCAGCTGCCACACCAGCGCCTCGACGGTATCTTCTTCGGCGTCGCCAAAGTCGTCGTCTGTGTCGAAATCGTCATCAAGGTCGTTCATGCCCATAACCACTGCAGAGGGAACCTGCATGGTGGCGCGGATAGCCGGTGTTTGGGAAGCGCTAAGCGATGCTGACAGCAGCGCCATGAGCGATCTTGCTACGCTAAGTGGGCACCCAACCGCCGCGGAGAACACCCTGTGAAATACCATCTTCTATGGCTCCCACTGGCATTAGCCGCCTGTTCCCCAGTACCAACATCGCCTGCACCTCATGCCGATACGGCCAACGCCACGAGCCAGGCGCCGCCTGCCACGGCCACCCAGCCGAGTCCCACCATGATCTTGGGCCACTATCATTGGCAGCTACATAGCGCGAATGATGCCAGCGGCGAACGCATTGCCGCACTATTTGCACAGCCAGAAAAGCCGCTGCAATTGGACTTCGCCGAGGGCCGGATCAGCATCAGCAACAGTTGTAACCGCAGCAACGGTGGCTATCAGCTTGAAGGCGACACCTTACAGATTGGCCCATTGGCGCAAACCATGATGGCCTGTCCCGAGCCCCAGTTGATGGCGCTAGACGCTGCGGTGGGCCACTACTTGCACGGCACGTTCAAACTAAGCGTGCACACCGCCGATGGCGCAGCACAATTGCAACTGACCAACGCCAACCACGACACGCTGACCTTTAGTGGCACACCCGCCGCGCAAACGCGCTACGGCAGCGCGGGTGAAACGGTGTTCCTGGAAGTGGCCGCGCAAACCAAACCTTGTAGCCACCCCTTAATCCCCAACCATACGTGCCTACAAGTGCGCGAACTTCACTACGACGCTAACGGGCTACGCAAAGGCACACCAGGCGAATGGATGCCGTTGTACGCCAATATCGAGGGCTACCACCACCAGGCCGGCGTGCGTAACGTACTGCGCCTGAAGCGATTCACCATCAAAAACCCGCCGGCCGATGCGCCCGCGAGTGCCTATGTTCTGGACATGGTGGTTGAATCAGAAACAGTGAAACCCTGACGCCCGTCGAAGCGTTTCAACCCACTCTTGGTTGAATCAGCCAAGGCTAGGCGTGCGTGCGCAGCATGGTCAGCAGCACGCCCACGCCGGCGCTACCAGCGAGCAATACCACCACAGTGCGATACCCATAGACCCAGCCGCCTCGCGGCGCGCAACGCACGCCAAAAAGGAACAACACCAACGCCAGCACCAAGATCAGCGCGCCAACGTTCACCCACGCCGGATGCGCCGCGAGCGTTCCCGCCATGACCAAGACATTGGCGACGTTAAACAGGACGCACTCGCCAGCCACTAAGGCCGGGCTCGGCGGCAACTTCGCTAACCATGACTGCCCCGCGCCCAAGAGCCATTGTGAGACACCCACCACCAGCACCAGATACGCCACCAACCACATCGCGTGTAGTGTCGGCTGATGCGCTAGAGCCGCTGAGGTCAGCCCTCCACCGACCACGGCTAGTACCGCGACCACCATAAATGGTGCAGCGGCGCGCCAGCGAGACGAAGTGTTTGAGGTGGCAGAAAGCATGAGATCGGCCTGAGGCGACAGGAAAAGTACGCCACTGCAGCATAGCGAGCCGCACCCTCCGCTCAACGCTGCACGCGACAAAAAACCACCCCGGGAGCGGGGCCGGCAGGGACTATCCGGACTGCAACGCCCTCTATCGGGCCGCTAGGGGCCGCTTCTTGAACCATACAATCACCATGGGTCCGCGCATGGACAACTGCTGGCCTCGCGCGGAGGACTTTGTACCTCGGGCAGCGCCCTGCCGTTCACGCGCCTAGCCCGTTCTGTCGCACCGACCAAGTCTGCGAGAGCGCACCGCATCGCTTCATTAGCTGGGTGCCGTCATACTAGGCGGCTGCTACTTCGCCACAGCGTGACTCCATGCATATCGGTATCGACTTCGGCACCAGTTATTCGGCTGCCGCAGCCATCATTGACAACCAATTGACCTTGGTGCGCTTCGGCGACGCCGAGCAATTCCACACGGCCGTATTTTTTCCAGAGAAAGTGCCTGACCCCAGCCACTTTCAGCTAACGCCGGCGTTGGAAGCACAGTTGGAAGGTCAATTACGCCTGGGCCGCGCGCAACAGCGCCAGCAAGCGGCAGCAGCGGCCGCGCTGGGAAAAGCGGTCACCCCACGTAGCGATGCGGACTTGCGCCACGATGCCTTACGCGTAGTGCGCCGGCAATGGATGGAAGAACAAACGCGTAATTCAGCCGCGTCGGTCGCCAGCGTGCAACACGCATTGTTTGGCGATGAAGCGGTAGAGGGCTATTTAGAAAGTGGCGGCGGCAACCTCATCGAGTCGCCAAAATCGATGTTCGGTTTTCGCTTCGACCCGCAAGTTCGCGAAGTGATCGTGCACATTGCGACGCACATCATCGAACACATCCGGCTCACCGCCAGCCGCCAGTTTGGTACGACCATACGCGGCGCCGTTATTGGCCGGCCGGTGGAATTTCGCAGTTCGATGGGGCCGGCGGGTTCGCTGCAAGCGATAGAAATTTTGCGTGAGGCCGCTGCCGCAGCCGGCTTCGATGAGGTCACCTTTTTGGAAGAGCCGTCAGCGGCTGCCATGCACTATCACAAGAGTCTGCAGCAACGGCAATTCGCGCTTGTGGTCGACATTGGCGGTGGTACTACCGACGTCGCTCACGCGGAAATCGGCGGCGATAGCGCACCGCGCATCGCTCGCAGCTGGGGCCTGCCCAAAGGCGGCACCGACCTTGATGTGGGCCTGAGTCTGCACAGCTTCATGCCTTCTTTGGGTAAAGGCCTCATTCGCCTGCCGGTCCATCATTTCGTGGAAGCCGCCAGCGTGCACAACCTGCCCAAGCAGCGCGAATTCCATCAGCAAGATTATCGACTCATCGACGAACCCTGGGGCTCGCGTTTGCGTGCGTTGCAAGAACCCGGCGCGACCACACGCCTGAACCAATTGGCTGAGCGCAGCAAAATCGCTTTGAGCACGGTGGCGACCCATCACACCGATCTAGGCTTTATCGAGTCCGGCCTGAGCGTCGACGTCGACAGCGAAAACTTCCACAGCGCGATCGAACCATTCTTGAGCCAGTTGGAGCGAACGCTGGAACGCGTGCGCGACGACCTTGACGAGCTGCCAGCCAGCGTCTTCATCACCGGCGGCTCGTCACGCTCGCCGCAAGTCAGCGCCTGCGTGCAAGCTGGCTTCCCGGGCATTCCCTTGGTCCACGGCAATCCGTCGCTGGGCGTCGTGTCCGGTCTGGCGCTCGCGGCGAGCGAAGCTGACCAGCTAGCGCCCTAAAACGCCTCACAAAGCGCTAGACACAAGGCTCCACTGATGTCTATGGGGCCGTACAAAACTGACACATTTCACTCACAATCCATTAACGTACTGGCGAGTACATTAGCGTCCATGTCGTGAGACAACGTTCCCACCGCATGATCGGGCTCCCCTCCTGGATCATGCATATACAGATGGATACCCCTAAACCCGCAGATTCCCCTCTGCGGGTTTTTCTATGGCTGTTCGCCAGTCGCGGGCCGGCTTGAGACACCACCCAGACCGCTCGCCGCGTCACCCGTCCACATCAACACGGATTGAGTAGCGTGCGTTGCAGTGCAGGGAGAGACACCCTTTGCCGTTCGGGTAAGCCGTGGGCACAGCAGATCGTCGAGCCGAACGGGAAGCCGCGGGAGCGGCGGCACGGCCAGAAGTGGCATTGCGCTGATCTGACTGCTTGAGGCGCGTTGCCTGATCAGCCCAGACACTCCCGCAATGCCTCACTGACTTCCACCTCATAAAGTTTGCGCCGCGCGGCGAAAGAAAACATACCGCGTACAGGCCGAACATGCGTGACATGCCAAGCCCAAAGATCCGGCTTCCATTCGGTTGCACAAGCCGCGTCCAGTTCCGACGGCAGCCAAGCCCGCACCGCTTCCACATCCACCACGGCGACGGCAATGCCGTCTGGATCCACCTGATCTTCGCCGCTAAGAAAAATCCGGTTTTCAACGATTAACAGATCCCGCAACGGCCACAGCGGCGGACGCCAGCTGCGAATTTCCAGCGTCTTGCGTCCCGCCGCGATGTTCGCGCCATTCGGAGCGACGATGGAGAGTGCAAGCATTCGAGTGGAGCCTAAAAGCCGAACCAGAGAATTGCCATCGATAGGCTAACCCTGGGCAAAAAACATGAAGGCGTCACGCCCTGCCAGAGCCAACGCTCCCGCTCAGGAGCAGCGCCGCTCAGTGAATGCGCAACCCGTTCTTCTCTCTCACTAGTGCCAGCTCATGCCCGCTCCAGTGTCGCTGCCTGGGTGAGCCCACTGGCCAAGCAAGCGGCCTAGCTAAATCAGGCTCAGCCGCACTTCGAATAACCGCAATTCAAGCACGTCCGACAGTTATCCATCAGCACTAATGCTTTGGTGTTGCACTTGTCGCACAACAACGCGGTAGGCGGAAAGCCCAAATCGTCAGAGGCGGTTTTTACCAGAGGAGCCACCGCCGCGGGCGTCGCTTGCGGCGCTGCGGGTGCACTCGTCTTGGCGACGACTTTCTTTGTTGTCTTCGCCTCGTAAGCGGCACGCTTGTCGGCGATTAATTGACGGGTCGATTCGTCCATTTCAGGGTCACGAATCAGACCGATGTTTTTCATGTGCTGTTCCAGCACACCGCCGATTTCGGCAACGATAGACGGCATATAGACGCCGCCAGCCTTGAAGTAGCCGCCGCGCGGGTCGAACACGGCCTTCATCTCTTCGGCGATAAAGGTGACATCACCGCCTTTGCGAAACACCGCAGACAGAATACGCGTGAGCGCCACGATCCACTGAAAGTGGTCCATGTTTTTCGAGTTGATGAAGATCTCGAACGGTCGGCGTAACTCGTGCGGCGTACCGGCGTTAAGAATGATGTCGTTGATGGTGATGTATAGCGCGTGCTCAAACAGCGGCGACTTGATCTTGAAGGTGGAGCCGACCAGTGTTTCCGGGCGCTCAACACTTTCATGCATTTGAATCACTTGTGCCGTTGGCACTTCCTTCGGCGCGACCGCAGCCGTTACCGGGCTGACGGCTTTCTCTTCCGGCGTGACGACGTTGTAGCCGGTAATTTTTTGGTTGATCTTGATGGCCATGGGGCTCGCTTCTTTCAAGTAGATGGCGCGGCGTCAGGGTGACTGAGCGCGCACTGTTGGAATTCGTTGCGCCGGCAGCGCGGAAAAATATCCGACCCGGCGCTAGGCCGAGTCGGATACGTGTGACCTACCTCTTTTTGCCGGCGGCTTTCTTAGCGGCGACCGGATGACGCGTCGCCGTGACGCCCGCCGTCTTGCTGGCAGTGGACCTCTTGGTCGCTTTGGAAGCGACTTTGCTACTAGCGGACTTCTTAACAGCCGCCTTCTTAGGTGCGGCTGTGCGAGCCGTCTTTTTGCTACTTACTTCCTTCGCCTGCTGCGCGCTGCGCTTGCTAGCAGCATCGGCAACTACTCTCCTGGCCGCTGCTACCTGCTCCGCAATTTTTTCGGCAGCCTTATCGACCACCCTCTTCAATAACTTTTCCGCTGTCGACGCATGCTTGGCCACTTTACCAAGCGCGTCCGTCGCGGCTTTTACAACCGCTGCTTGCCGACCCGCGGGAAGCTTCTTGACTGGTTTAAGAATAACCACCTTCTTGGCCGCTGGCTTAACCGCCACCTTTTTGGCGGCCGCCTTTTTCACAGAAGACACCCTAGCGACAGGCTTGCGCGCTTCGAGCGGCGTTGGCTTGGATGCAACCACGACTCTTCGCTTGGGCTTGCCGACAGACGTTGCCTTATGCGCAGAAGTATCGGTCGCAACCGGCGGCAACACCGGCAACACAAGAGCCACTGCTGGCGCTGCGACGGTAGCCGACGTTGCGGCACCCTTGCGCGTACTTTTATTATCCGTCGACATATCGTATGCCCCGCTAATGGTGGTCAGAGCTTGCCGTAATAGCCTTCCTTCAAGGCGTCAAACAAGTTCGCGGCCGAATGCATCTCGCCATCGTATTCCACCTGCTCGTTGCCTTTTGCCTCTACTACCGTACCGTCCTGTAACTCGAAGCGATATACGGTTTTTTCAAGGTCGGAATCTTTTACCAACACGCCCTGGAACGCAGCGGGGTTGAAGCGGAACGTGGTGCAGCCCTTCAGGCCCTGCTTGTAAGCGTAAAGATAGATGTCTTTGAAATCTTCGTAGGGGTAATCGGTGGGAACGTTGGCGGTCTTGGAAATAGACGAGTCAATCCATTTCTGCGAAGCAGCCTGAATGTCGACATGTTCCTTCGGGCTGATGTCGTCGGCGGCAACGAAATAGTCCGGCAACTTGGCGTCGGCATCGTCCGAATGTGGCTTGGCGTTGGCGTTGATCAACGCGCGATAAGCCAGCAATTCGAAGCTGAGTACTTCGACCTTGTCCTTGGACTTCTTGCCTTCGCGAATGATGTTGCGCGAATAGCTGTGCGCGAAGCTCGGCTCAATGCCATTGCTGACGTTGTTAGCGAGCGACAACGAAATGGTGCCGGTCGGTGCAATGGACGTGTGATGGGTGAAGCGCGCGCCAGTTTCCGCCAGCTCGCGCACCAGGTTCGGCGCGACCGTCGCGATGTGCTGCATGTAGCGGCTGTAGGTGGCATGCAACACGCGGCCGGGAATGCTGTCGCCAATTTGGTAACCATCGGCCACCATTTCCGGGCGCTTGCGCAACATGTCGCCAGTCACCGGGAAGTCGCGTAGCAACAGCGGCGCCGGTCCCTTTTCTTTGGCCAACTCCAATGCTGCCTCCCAGCCAGCCACCGCCATCTCGCGCGACACGTCTTCAGTGAACGCTACTGCCTCAGCCGTGCCGTAACGATGCTTCAGCATGGTGACGGTGGAACCCAAACCAAGGAAACCCATGCCGTGGCGACGCTTGCTCATGATCTCGTTGCGCTGCTGTTCCAGCGGCAGACCGTTGATTTCGACCACGTTATCCAGCATGCGCGTGAATACCTTCACCACTTCGCGGTATTCGTCCCAATCAAAATGCGCTTTCGGTCCAAATGGGTCGCGCACAAACTTGGTCAGGTTGACCGAGCCAAGCAGGCACGAGCCGTACGGCGGCAGCGGTTGTTCGCCGCAAGGATTGGTCGCGCGAATGTGCTCGCACCACCAGTTGTTGTTCATCTCGTTGACCTTGTCGATCAGGATAAAACCTGGCTCGGCATAGTCGTAGGTGGACACCATGATCAGATCCCACAGGTGCCGCGCACGCACGGTGCTGTAGATCTTGCAGGCGACCAAGCCGTCTTCGCGATCAATATAGTTTTCATGCACCGGCCACTCGCGCCACACGACTTTGGTCGGGTCGTTTAGGTCGATGTCCGCTTTTTCTTTGACGTGCACCGGAAATACCAGCGGCCAGTCGGTGTCATTTTCCACCGCCTGCATAAAGCCATCGGTGATCAGCAAACTCAGGTTGAACTGGCGCAAGCGCCCGTCTTCGCGCTTGGCGCGAATGAACTCTTTGACGTCGGGATGACTGATGTCGAACGTACCCATCTGCGCGCCGCGGCGGCCGCCGGCAGATGACACGGTGAAACACATCTTGTCGTAGATATCCATGAACGACAGCGGGCCGCTGGTGTAAGCACCGGCGCCCGAAACGTAGGCGCCACGCGGACGCAACGTGGAGAACTCATAGCCGATGCCGCAACCGGCTTTCAAGGTCAGCCCGGCCTGGTGCACCTTTTCCAGAATGTCATCCATCGAATCGCGGATGGTGGCAGACACCGTGCAATTGATGGTGGACGTTGCCGGCTTGTGCGCCAGCGCGCCCGCATTAGAGGTAATGCGACCGGCGGGAATAGCACCGTGACGCAGCGCCCACAAAAAGCGCTCATACCAATGGCCGCGCAATTCGTCATTGGCTTCCACGTCGGCCAAGGCGCGCGCGACACGCTGATAGGTGCCGTCGATATCCGCGTCGACCGGCACGCCATGCTTGTCCTTCAAGCGGTATTTTTTGTCCCAAATATCGAGCGACGCTGGCTGCAGCGGAATATTCACGACGGCGTCTCGGTCAAGGGATGAACCCGCGCTTGAGCTTGCGGCGGGAGTGCTGGCTGGCGCGTTCACTGTACTCATCGATTCCTGACCTCTCGCTGCAGCCTTGCGGCCTGCGTAGTTTTTTTATGATTTTATGGGTAATGCGACGCATGGAAGCATGCGTTCGTTGCGGTCAACGGCGCGTGTCTGCAGGCTCCCCTAACTTCTGTGACAACCGCTTGTAACCACACACTTTTAGCCAACAAGTACACGACAAAAGACACCAGTACTTGTTTTAATAGCATTACTTGAACACAAGATGTTGTGGCGACCACAGGTTGAAAAGGTACCGCTCACGTGGCGGGAAGTCAAAGTACTTCTTCCGTTCACGCCACAGGAACCGCTGCGCCTCATTGTGGTCAACCGCACGCGGGTTTTATTGTTTTGGAGGAACTCATGTTTATGCGTCAGCATCGTCTTCGTCCGTGGCTTATCGGGACTGTTATCGTCGCTGCGATCGGCGTGGCGCTGAGCCTCGACGCAGCGACTCCACCGGCCGTGGCCACGACACCGTCAGCCTCGGCCGAAGGCCAGCCAATGCCATCGCTGGCACCCATGCTGCAACGAGTGACGCCAGCCGTGGTGAACATTTCCACGCTCAAGCACGTGGCCTCGCGCGATCCGTATTTTGACAACCCACAAGTACGCCAATTTTTTGGCCTACCTTCCACACCCCATGAGCAAGTCGAACACAGCCTCGGCTCAGGCGTCATCATCGACGCCGCCAAAGGCTACGTACTGACCAACAACCACGTCGTCGGCGGCGCCGATTCCATCAGCGTGACGCTACAAGACGGCCGCACCTTTAAGGGCAAACGCATTGGCGCAGATCCCGCCACCGACGTTGCCGTGGTGCAGATTCCCGCCGAGCACCTGCAAGCGCTGAAACTAGCCGACTCGTCCAAATTACGCGTGGGCGACTATGTGGTGGCGGTAGGCGACCCGTTCGGGCTTGGACAAACCGTGACCTCGGGCATTGTTTCCGCCTTGGGCCGCTCCGGCTTAGGCGGCAGCGGCTATCAGAACTTCATTCAAACGGACGCTTCGATTAATCCCGGTAACTCCGGCGGCGCCTTGGTGAATCTGCGCGGCGAGCTGGTCGGCATCAACACGATGATTTTTTCGCCTTCTGGCGGCAACGTCGGTATCGGCTTTGCCATCCCCAGCAATTTGACCAGCGAAGTGATGACGCAGCTGCTGGCGCACGGCAAAGTGCAGCGCGGCAGCCTCGGTGTACAAACGCAAACCATCACGCCGCGCATCGCCCAACTACTCGGCCGTAAAGACACCAACGGCGTTGTTATTACCGGGGTGGAGGCCGACTCGGCCGCTGAACACGCTGGCCTGCGTCCGGGTGATGTGCTGACCGCCATCAACAACAAACCGCTACACGACGCCAACGAGCTGCGCAACGTCGAAGGGTTGCTGCCTTTGGGCAGTGCGGTGCAACTGAGCGTATGGCGCGATGGTCACATGAGTGCCATGACGGCCACCTTGCGCGCGGAGAAGCTGGCCAGTATCGATGGCGGCACGCTGGATCCGCGTCTGACTGGGGTGCGTTTCACCGA
Organism: Rhodanobacter sp.; assembly: GCA_039924175.1. Taxonomy (GTDB): domain Bacteria; phylum Pseudomonadota; class Gammaproteobacteria; order Xanthomonadales; family Rhodanobacteraceae; genus Rhodanobacter. The sequence goes on along the minus strand of JBDTBF010000159.1, from coordinate 23,263 downwards.
ACTGAGTCAAAACCAACGCAGCCAAGGCGCGGCCGGCGTCAGTATCAGTGCGGTGGCGGCGAACAGCCATGCGGCACATGCCGGTTTACGCGTCGACGACGTGATTATTGGCGTTGGTAATCAACGCATTACGGGGCTGCGCATGTTGCGCGGCTTAGCCGGCGTGGAGCCGCGTCAACTGGTATTGTTGGTCAGCAACGCGGCGGGCACGCGTTACGTCGAAGTCGACTAACCACGACTCAGCGGCAACTAGCGCCGCGTTCACGCCGCCGACCAAAATGCCGGCAACCGGCCGTAAACGTGCGCAACCGCGCAAGTTAAGGAGCGGTTACGGGCAAATAGATGAAAGTGCTTGATGTTTCACACGTAGGACGATGAAATAAGCGGTCTACCCGTGTGCTCGCACGCATACGCAGCACCGCCTTTATCGCCGCTCATCTCGAACCGGGGTTCCACACCACTATGTCCGTTCGCCACACATGTTTGTTGTTCGTCGCTCTCGCTGCCGTTTGTTTGGCGGGGCCAACGTTTGCCAAAAGTCACAAGGGCAAAGCCAAGGCGGCCGTCAGCAAGGCACCAGCGCTGATCTGGCGCGGTGACGTAGCAAGCGCCAGCGGTGTCGCGGACGTTGTAGCGAAGGCGTGGGACAAAGCCGGTCATGGCCGCATCGAATTGCAGCCATTCAATACCGCGTCGGGCATTGATGCGGTCAACAGCGGCGCCGCCGACATTGGTGGCAGCGCGCGCCCCAGCAGCGGCAGCAGCGAAGACGACCGTCTTACCTTCACCCCGGTGGCATGGGACGGACTAGTCCTCATTACGCAAGCCGCCAACCCGGTCAGCAACCTCACGCTGAAGCAAGTGCACGACATCTACTACGGCAAAATCACCAACTGGAGCGAAGTGGGCGGCAACAACGCGCCGATCGATGTATACGCCGTCGCCAGCCCCGGCGACGGCGTGGAATACAGTTTGCGCGACCTGTTGTTTGGCCGTGGCAACCAGCCAGTAGCCGCACCTCGCTTGTACGTCAACACGCACAAACTGGAAGAAGGCGTGGCCTTGAATCCAAACGGCTTTGGCGTGGCGACGTTGGCCGATATTCGCGGTCAATCCAAGCTCAAGGCACTTTCGATCAACGGCACACCCGCATCGGTGGCCAATATTGCTGACGGCAGCTACGTCTTGTTTACGCCGCTCTACCTGGTCACCAATCCGCGCAGTCCGAAGGCGGCACAGGCACAGGAATTCGTCGACTTTTTACAGAGTGACGCTGGCAAAGCGGCCTTGCGCGCAAGTGCGATCCTGCCGTATCAAGACGGTAGTGCGCTGACCGCGCTGAATGACGCGCGGCGTGACACCATTCTGGCCGAAGTAGGTGCGCGTCCACGCGTACGCCCGCTGATTTCTGCGCCTGGCGCCACCTATGCGGCGCGCTCCGCGGTTGCACCGACATCACCGGATACCCAAGCGGCCAAGCTGGCGCTGGACAAACGTAACGCAGCATCGGAAGCCAGCAAGGCGGCGCCCGCTGCTGACGCCGCCGCAGCGGTCAGCGCCACAAACAGCGCAACGGCAACGATTCCACCTGCCGCGACGACCTACACCGTAACTAAAGGTGACACTTTGTCATCCATCGCCAAGAAGCACTCCACTGACGTGGCTAAGCTACGTGACTGGAACCACCTAAAGAACGACAAGCTCAAACTCGGTCAAGTGCTGCGCGTCAGCAACAACTAAGCCGCCCTTCTAACATCGCGAGCGCTGCTTCTAGCTAGGCCTCGCGTTAAAGTAGGCGGCATGATTCCCGCACCGCTCGCTATCACACTCGATCTGGACGACACGCTGTGGCCGGTACTTCCCGCGCTGGAGCGTGCCGACCAAGCTGTCCACGAATGGCTGCAACAGCATTATCCGGAAGTGGCTCGCCGCTGGTCCGTTGTCGCCATGCGTACGCTACGCACCCAAGTGACCGTCGACCGTCCCGACTTGGCGCATGACTTCACCACGCAGCGCCAACTCACATTGCAGCGCGCGTTTACAGAATGCGGTATCGCGACAGCGCCGATTGAGGCACTGTGGAATGTCTATTTCGCCGCGCGCAATAGCGTCGAACTGTTCCCCGATAGCCTGCCAGCGCTGCAGCGGATTGCCGCGCAGTGGCCGTTAGCCAGTCTGACCAACGGCAACGCCGACCTGCAACTTATCGGGATTCACACGCATTTTTCCTGTCATATCTGCGCGCGCGATACCGGCGCGGCAAAACCCGACCCGCGTATTTTCCTTGCTGCCGCCACCCAACTTGGCGTAGCTCCGGCCGACATTCTGCACGTCGGCGACGACCCCGCGATGGACGTCGCCGGCGCCCACGCCGCGGGCTTGCGCGCCGCCTGGATTAACCGCCGCGGCGAGGCATGGCCTAGCGCACTGGGTCCAGCACCCGAACTGGATCTACCCAACCTTGGCGCACTGGCGGACTGGCTCGACCGGCAACCGCGGCGCCAAGCAAGCAACGCCTGAAACGCGCATCATCCGTCGTTTGTCGCCATTCACTTCAACGGCCACTGCTGCCGTCTACGTACGAGGAATTCGCATGTCTGCCCTGATTGAACGCCAACCTGGCGCTAGCCGTAGCGTCGCCATCGAAACCACCGACGTCGCCCATTACGCCGCAACGCGTCGCCGGCTTACCGCGGCACAACGACGTTGGCTGACCGACAGCGGCTTTGACGCCAACGCCGGAACCTTCGCCTTGCTGACTGATGCTGCCGGCAAAGTCGTACGCGTGATTGCCGGCGTCGACACGCAAGAAGCGCTGGGCGCGCTCGCCGGGCTGCCGTGCAATTTACCCGAAGGTTGCTACCACCTCGCCGACGAAGGCGTGCTGACGGAACCCGCTCAGGCCGCGTTGGGTTGGGCCTTGGCTGCTTACCAGTTCAATCGCTACCGCAAAGCGCAACGCGCGCCGGCGCAACTGGCAGTCACTGCTGCGGAGCTCGCGCAGCTAACTCCCCTGATCGACGCCACCGCGCAAGTCCGCGACTTGGTCAACACCCCTACCGAAGATATGGGGCCGGAGCAACTGGCCAACGCGGTCAAGCAGCTGGGGAAAAAGTACAAAGCGAAAGTGCGCGAATGGGTCGGCGAGGAACTGCTCAAAGCCAACTTCCCGACCATTCACGCCGTCGGTCGCGCCAGCCATCGCGCGCCGCGCTTCGTCGAACTGACCTGGGGCCGCGCCACCGGCCCCAAAGTAACTTTGATTGGAAAAGGCGTCTGCTTCGATACCGGCGGTCTTGATCTGAAATCTGCCGACGGTATGCGCTGGATGAAAAAGGATATGGGCGGCGCCGCGCATGCGATCGCGCTAGCTGGATTAGTTATGCAGGCCAAGCTGCCAGTGCGCCTGACCTTGCTCATTCCCACCGTGGAAAACTCCGTCACCGGCAACGCGATTCGCCCTGGCGACGTCATCACCACTCGCGCCGGGCACACCGTTGAAATTCATAACACGGACGCGGAAGGCCGCTTGATTCTGTGCGACGCGCTGGCCTACGCCGCCGAACAACAACCGCAACTGATCGTTGACTTTGCCACCCTCACCGGCGCCGCCCGCGTAGCGTTGGGGCCGGATCTGCCTGCGCTATTTGGCAACCGCGATAAAGATGCGTTGGCTGCTATGGCCGCCGGGCAAAGCGTGGACGATCCGCTGTGGCGGCTACCACTGTGGCGTCCGTACCGTAAGTTCCTCGACTCCTATTTGGCCGACTTCGCCAACGCCGGCACCTCGCGCCACGCCGGCGCCATCACCGCCGCGTTGTATCTGGAACGCTTCGTGCCCGACTCCATTGCGTGGCTGCACCTAGATACCTACGCATGGAACGACGCCGACCGCCCCGGCCGGCCACGCGGCGGTGAAGCCATGGGCTTACGTGCGCTATTCGCGTTTCTACAGCAGCGTTATCACTGACGCGACGAAACCTGCGACGGGGGGCAGCAACTGCCTTCCGCAGTCTGGGCATGACTTTTGACATTGTCGCGCTCGCGCAAGGACTCGCACGCTGGCGGCTCCCCCGCGCTTCTGACCGGAGCCTGTCATGCCTCGTCTGCACCTCCGCCTGCTTGTCCTTAGTCTTTCGCTTGGCCTAGTCGGTGCGACGGCTGCGTACACGCAACCGTCTACGCCACCGGCGCAACTTCCCCTGACCGCACTCACGCGCGACTCTGGCACGCCAATGCCGGCCGAACAAAAGCGCGTGCATTTCGACCATGCCGAACTGCATATCGCGGTCAACCCCACACAGCAGCGTATCGAAGCCCACGCGACGCTCACGTTTACCGCCACCGCCAACACCGACGTCTTGCTGCTCGATCTAGATCGCAATTTGCCGATCAGCGCAGTCGCCGTGGACGGCAAGTCGCTTGCCAGTACAGCCTGGAGCAACCCGGGCGGCCGTCTACGTATCCACTTACCGCAAGCGCTCGCCAGCGGCAGCAAAGTCAGCACCACGATTAGCTACGGCGGCAAACCGCACGTCGCCAAAAACGCCCCGTGGGACGGCGGCTTCGTATGGAGCCATACCAAAGATGGCCAACCATGGGACGGCAGCGCGGTCGAAGGTGAAGGTTGCGACCTGTTCTGGCCGTGCATCGACCAACCCGATGGCAAACCCGATCTGGTCGACCTATACGTGACCGTACCCAAGCCGCTCGTTGCGCCCGGCAACGGCGTGCTGATCGACGTGAAAGACGAAGGCAAGCAACGCACCTATCACTGGCGCGCCAAACATCCCACCACCTATGCCGTCTCAATCAACGTCGGCCCGTACAAGGAACTACACGGTGAATATCACAGCCGCTTCGGCAACACGATTCCCCTGTATTACTGGTACTTACCGGGCGAGGATAAAAAGGCGCAGGCGCTGTTCGCCGAATTCCCCCGCATGCTCGATTTTTTCGAGGCGAAGATCGGCCCGTACCCGTGGGGCGACGAGAAGATGGGCGTGGTGGAGACGCCCTACGAGGGCATGGAACACCAGACCATCAACGCCTACGGCAACCACTATGCGAAGGATGGCAGCGGCTTCGACTGGCTGCTGCAACACGAGTTTTCGCACGAGTGGTTCGGTAACCAGATGACCAATGCGAATTGGAACGATATGTGGCTGCACGAAAGTTTTGCTACCTACATGCAGCCGCTATATGCGCAGTACCTCGATGGTGACGCGGAGTACTTCAGCTGGATGCATCGTCTGCGCATGATGATTCGCGATCGCTACCCGATCGTTTCTGGCCACAACAAAACCGAAGAACAAGTCTACGACGCAAGCAACGGCCCCGGCCAGGACATCTACAACAAAGGCGCGCTAATGCTGCAGACGTTGCGCCATCTGATCGGTGACCCGGCGTTTTACGGAAGCATCCGCCAGCTTGTGTATGGCCGTCCCGATCCAAAGCCCGGTAACTTCACGCCGCAGTACGCCACCACCCACGGCTACATCGACATCGTCGACAAGATCACCAGTCGCAAGCTCGACTGGTTCTTCAACGTCTACCTGTATCAAGCTGCCCTGCCGAAGCTCGATGAACAACGCAACGGCGACACCCTGACCTTGCGTTGGCAGGTGCCGCATAACCTGCCCTTCCCGATGCCTGTGGAAGTCCAGGTGAACGACACGCTGGAAACCGTAGCCATGACAAACGGCACCGGCACGCTCACCGTTCCGGCCAACGCCCTGGTGACCATTGACCCGCACTCTGTGTTGCTACGCGAATTACCGCGAGTGACAGAGTTCCAGCACTGGCGCGCACAGCGGAGCGCGAAGCATCAAATCATCAAACATTAATAGATGTCTATACGGCTATATCGACGGAAAGATAACAGAACGCCGGCGGGACTGAAGTACTACCCTTTCAACCGACCGGCCTTACCAAAAGGGCTGATGTGTCGCTGCCACTGCGGCGTGCGATACCGCGATCACGATCGTGACTAACCGGCCTTCATGGAAGGCACGTCAAACACCAGTTTTTTTGACCAACCTTAATCATGCCATGGGCGCCAAAGAAAACGGGCGCCACCTCATCTAGCTCGCTCTCCTTCGCCTTCTTCGCCCTCTGTTGCCCCAACGAAATTTTCAAGCGACGTCTATCCCCATTCAAGCCGCCGACTTGCGTGTCATCTGTTTCGTTCGCGCTACAGCGTGCCATCAATCACGCGGCACCGGCTGAACAAATCAGCGGAGCGAACACTCTGTTGCTTGTGCGCCGCGTTGCCTTTGATAGGTCCGAGCGTGACCAAGGTCTTGGCGCCTACCGTCTGTGTTGCGCCATCTCATTGGACAGAAAATCTGCGGCGGCGACCTGGCTACGCGAATGTCGCGCGTGCGCCGCAACAGCGTCAAATAAGCATAGAAATCCAGCATTGGCTGATGCCAGCGTGGCGTCCTTTGCGCGTTCCCGCGCGTTGTCGTAGGGGGAGTTATCAAAATCACCATTCAACGGAAACACAACACCAGCCGCCACGTTTCAAGCTCATCGAGCCAACATCAACGCGGAATAGTTCGGCATGGATTACCGTCAAGTTCCCCAACTACATCCGCTCGCGCGCACGCTGAACAAAGCGATCGAGCGCTGCCGCCATCGCGCATTTAGAGCGCGCCGGAGCCGACACCTCGCGCGCCTGCCTACTCGTAACGACACTAACTGAGCACGTCATCGGCCGACGCCCGCGTAAGGTTCGCGTTCCAACGATAGCGTAATTCCGCACAGCCACCCGCGTAAGGACCGCAATATTAAGTAGTCCATCGATGGTTCCTTTAGGGCTATCGCAAGTACGCGCCGAGCGCCGTGGACAGTACGGGCATCAATGTGATGGGTCTCACAGTTTGGCCGCCCAAATGACGCAAGAACCCGCTGCTTCGACTAACGTTCAGTAGACGTAAGTTCTTACTAAAGGGAAGGTCTCAACGAGGGGGAGGCCCTCTCAACTATCACGCCAGGCTAGGGGTCGGGCGTACTGCGCACGTCTTTTTTTTGATTTACCATCGATAAGGGGAACAACTTCATGCTTCGCATCCTCCCTCACCATCGGCTTGCGGTAGCACTGTCGACCGCCCTGCTAGCCAGTGTCACCTGCGGCGTAGCCAATGCCCAGGCGCAAGAGCAACCAGCCACCGACAAAGTAACCACTAACCTGCAAGCGATTGAAGTGACTGGCACGCGCATCAAGGGTGCCGATATGGCCACCCAAGTACCGGTGATCACCATCACCTCCAAGGATATCGAAGCCACCGGTCTCGGCTCCATCGGCGACGTGATTCAACGGCTATCGATCAGCGGCTCCTCGCTGAACACCAAATTCAACTCGGCCGGCAACTTTGGTTTTGCCGCGGATGGTTCCGGCGTCGGCTCTGGCTCGTCCACCATTTCGCTGCGCAATTTGAACGCCAAGCGCACGCTGATCCTTGTCGACGGCTTGCGCTGGGTCAACGAATCTTCGGCCTCTGGCGTTTCCGCCGCGGTCGACCTAAACACGATCCCCTCCAGCATTGTCGAACGCATCGAAATTTTGAAAGACGGCGCCTCGTCGCTATACGGCTCGGACGCGATTGCCGGCGTGATCAACATCATTACCAAGAAGAAGCAAAACGGCGTTGATATTGGCCTGTACTCCGCTAATTATCAGATCGGCGACGGCCAAACAGATTCTGCCCACGTCTCGATGGGCGCGCATACGGATCGCGCCGATCTCTTCTTCGACATCAGCCATTTCAAGCAGAACGGCATAAGTGCCAGCGACTGGGCGCAGTCTTCGTTCCCCACACCTGGTGCGGGACTTTCCGGTGGTAGTTCCTACGTTCCGTATACGCGCACCATGTTTTACCCGACCAACCCCGGCAACACCTACGGCGGCCTGTGCCCTCTGGATGCAAACGGCGCGGCGCGTTGCAACATTGCTGCAAACGGGACTGTCACTGGCGGCCCACAGGCGTTCCCAAGCGGGTTCCATCGATTCACCGACGCCGATCGTTACAACTTTGCACCGTCAAATCTGTTGCTGACGCCGAACGAGCGAACCGGTATTTTCGCGCAGGGTACTTACGCGGTTACTGACACCATCAAGTTCTACGCAAGAGGTTTGTACAACACGCGCAAATCGGTGAACCAGGCGGCCCCGGAACCGATTGGTCTGGGTTCGGCGCTGTATACCAGTGACCTTGGCTTGACCACCGGCGTCGATGCCACCAACCCGTACAACCCCTTTGGCGTCACCCTCGATCCGAACAGTAACTTTCTCGGCCTCGGCCGGCGTCCGATCGAGGGCGGTCCACGCATCTTCCAGCAGGACGTCGACACGCGCTACATCGCCACCGGTTTGCAGGGCTTCTTTAGCGTCGGCGAACGTGATTTTAATTGGGACGTCAACTACGTTGACAGCACCAATAACGCTAGCCAGACCGTGCACGGCACTTACAACATCGCGCACATCGCCCGGGCACTTGGCCCCATCGCCAACTGCACCGACTCCTGCGTTCCACTGAATATCTTCGGCGGCCCAGGTTCCATTACGCCAGAGATGCTGCAATACATTGGGTTTATTGAGCGCGATAGCAGTAGCAACAAGCTGCGGACGTTCAGCACTAACCTATCCGGCGATGCATTCAATCTGCCAGCCGGCCCGCTCGCATTTGCAACAGGTTTCGAACACCGCCGCCTGCAAGGTTCCTACACGCCCGATTCAATCGTGATCGCGGGCGAGTCAAACGGCGTGCCGTCGCTACCGACCTCTGGCAAATACTCCATCAACGAGGTCTACGTTGAGCTAAATGCGCCGCTACTGAAGGATACGGTACTAGCCAAAAGCCTCGACCTTTCGGTCGCTAGTCGCTACTCCGATTATTCAACATTCGGCACGACGACTAATAGTAAGGTCGGCTTGCGTTGGCAGCTAAACGACGACTTGACCTTGCGCAGCACATGGGCGCAGGGCTTCCGGGCACCATCAATCGGCGAACTATTTGGTTCGCCCGCACGCTTCGACGCTTCCATCACGGACCCATGTAATGGCGCTACCGGCACGCTGGCGGCAAACTGTGTCGCCCAAGGCGTCGCCAATCCGGCTACCTTTGCGGCATCCAACCCACAGATATCGACGCGCACCGGCGGCAATCTTCGCCTGCAACCAGAAACGTCTCGCAGTGTGACGGCTGGCGCGGTCTATAGCCCAAGTTGGGCGACCAATACGCCGTGGTCACAGAAGGTAGATTTTGAAGTGACGTACTTCAACATCAAGGTCGACGATTCCATTCAGGCCCCTGACGCACAGACGCAACTCAACCGTTGTGCCACAACCAATTCACCGGTGTTTTGTACCGGTATTAAACGGGGCTTGTCTGGCGACATCATCAACTTCAGCAACTTCCTACAGAACCTTGGCACGGTGAAAACGTCCGGTTACGATTTCAGCGCAAGCTGGACCGGGCAAAAAACCTCGGTAGGTACTTTTGGTCTAGGCGCCAGCACAACCTATACGTCCAACTACTCTTCCATCGCCAAGGACTCAGGACTCGCCGAACCACTACGTGTGGGCCTGGAAACCAACAACCAAGCCATTCCAAAATGGCGCACCACGGTGAACGGGACCTGGGCATATGCGGCGTGGAGCGCAAGCTGGACCTTGCGCTACGTGTCGAGCCTTACCGAACAATGCAACGCGGACCTGACGTCGGTCGGTGCGGTGTGTAGCGATCCGTTGGCGGATCTATCCGGTGGTACTAACTACCTTGGCGCAACGGCCTACAACGATGCGCGGGTGACCTGGAAGATTCCCACCAGCTTTGACTTCAGCGTTTCAGCTGGTATCAATAACATTTTCGATCGCGATCCGCCCGTGTGCGTGTCCTGCTCGTTGAATGGTTTTGACCCAGGCACCTACGACCTACCGGGTCGCTTTGGCTACGTGTCGCTCAACGTTAAGTTCTGATCCACCGCACTATGGGGAAAAGAAAGGGCCGCGCAAGCGGCCTTTTCTTTTCCGAAAAAGTTACACGTAGCGGCTGGCTAGTCTCGATATTGATAACTGGATTGGCGCCGCACGGCGCTCAAGCCGAGAGGCATGGAGCGAAATGGACCCACTGCGCCGCCTACTTTTGACCTCTATCGCACCTCGGCCCCAGCAGTCTAAGCGGCGTAAACGGCGCTTGACACGCCTGTCCGAAATCAGCGCCTTAAGCTGCAGCAGGTACTTTCAAGTGGAGCGAAACACAATGAAGCGATGTCAGGGGCATACGTCACTAACCCTTCGACGCTGCGTCGCGTCCATCCGGCGCTCCGGCCAGATGTAAGCCATCGGTCCGGCTGCCTTCGCGCAGCGTGGAAAAGAACCGGCAGCGCGCGGCCGCTTCCACCGACAGATACGAAAAGGGGCGCCACAGCGCCCCTCTTTTATCGATTCGTCGTTAACCGACTCAGTGCGACGACGCCGGTGGTGCCGCCACGGCCGGAGTCGGAGTTGCCGCAGAGACTGCCGTGGGGGTGGCAGTCAGCGTAGAGAACTTGCCGCCGTACGGCAGCACCTCCGCGGCCAATTTTGGATCGGCCTTAATCATGCCGACCGCATCAAACAAAATATGCGCCGTCTCATCCAGCTCGACATCCTTCGCCTTCTTCGCTTCCTTTTCGTGCTTCAGCTGACTCTTTAAGCTGCGCTCATTCGCGTTCAGGCCATCGTCCAGAGAATCGTCCACTTCGTCAGACGGCTTGGTGCCATCAATGACACTGTGGCGGCTACGGAAGCTGGCTTGAATGGCATCTTGCTGTTTACGTTCGGCTTCGCGCGTAGCCAAGTTGAGCGAAATCGATGTCTTGGCGCGCATGGTCTTGTATTGCGCCAGCTCATCCAGCATCAACTTCCATGCCGGCGATTTCGCCACGCGAGCATCATGCAGGCGCCGTAGCGGCTCCAGATAAGCACTCAGATCCGCTACCGGCTGGTATTTCGCCGGCGCAATTTGTGTCCACTTCAGCGCGTTGGGATAGGTGGATTCACCAAAGTCCTTATCGTCGCCGTTCTTCGGATACTCAATATCCGGCGTCACGCCTTTCAACTGCGTCGAGCCGCCATTGATGCGGAAGAACTCGGCAATGGTCATTTTTAGCTCGCCGAACTGCGCCTTGTCACCGTCCTGTTGAGCAAAACGATCAAGGTCCACTAAGTTCTGCACGGTGCCCTTACCGAACGTGGGCTCGCCGATGATCAAACCACGGTGGTAGTCCTGAATGGCGGCGGTAAAAATTTCCGACGCCGATGCCGAACCGCGATTAACCAAGACCGCGAGCGGACCGCTCCACGCCATACCGGGGTCATCATCGCCCTGCACATCAATGTGCCCATTAGCATCGCGCACCTGTACCACCGGGCCCTTATCGATAAATAAACCGGTCATGGAATCGGCTTCGGATAGCGAGCCGCCACCGTTGTTGCGCAAGTCCATCACGATGCCTTGCACGCCCGCCGCTTTCAGTTCGCCAATAAGTTTGGCCACATCGCGCGTTGCGCTTTTGAAATTTTTGTCGCCCTCGCTACGCGCGCCGAAATCGGCGTAGAACGTAGGCAAGTCAATCACGCCAATCTTCCGGGTGACGTCGCCGTCCTTAATCTCAACAATCTTTTTCTTCGCGGCGCTCTCTTCCATTGTCACTTTCTTGCGCACCAAGCTGACGGTCTCGTGCTTACCGTCTAAGCCAGCGTCAGCCGGCAAAATTTCTAGCCGCACCTCGGTGTCTTTTTTGCCGCGAATCAGGTTGACGACATCATCTAAGCGCCAGCCGATGACATCTACAAACGCGCCCTTATCGCCCTGCGCGATACCGACAATGCGATCACCTACCGAGATTTTTCCGGACTTGGCCGCGGGGCCGGCAGGTAACAGCTCACGAATTTGCGTGTAGTCATCGCGCGCCTGCAATACCGCGCCAATACCTTCCAACGACAACTTCATTGAGATGTCAAAAGCCTGGGCCGCGCGTGGGCCGAGGTAATCGGTGTGCGGGTCGGTGGTTTCGGCATAGGCCGTCATGAAACTTTGAAACGCGTCTTCGCCGTCGAGCTGCTTCACGCGCTCGATGTAGTTGGTGTAGCGCTTGTCCAGTGTTTTGCGAATGTCGGCATCCGACTTTCCGGCCAGCTTGAGGCGCAGCCAATCGTTCATGGTGCGTTCGCGCCACAAATTATCCAGCTCCGTTTGATCCTTTGCCCACGCGACATTCTTACGGTCAAACGTGTAACTGCCGTCCGCAGAAAAATCAAAACCCTTTTGCAGCAGGCTGCGCGCGTAGGTCATGCGCTCGACCGCACGCTTCACGTAAAGATTGAAAATGGTAAACGGCGCAGCGAGATTCCGATCCCAGATGGCATTGTCCAATTGGGTTCGCAGCGGCGTGAACTTGGTGATATCTGCCTGCGTGAAAAATACCTTTTCACCATCCAGCAGCTTCAAGTAGGCGTCAAAGATGCGCGCCGACATGGCGTCATCCAAGGGCTGCGCCGCGTAATGGAAACGCGTAAGGAAGCGCGCCGACAGTTGCGCTGCCTGCGCTTCGGTGGCGGTCGGTTTGAGCGGCCAGGTTGAAGCTTTGCGATTAGCGGTGCCAGCACCTAGGTCGGCCGCCGACTGCGCTAAAACGCAGGTCGTGGTCAAGGCAAGCAACATGACTAGCGCGGGGCGAAATTTCATGAATTCTCTCAGACCAACTCGGTGGCACCGGCTGCACAAACGTGCAAGTCAGTGTAAGACGACAAACGCACTAATGGACAAACAAGCACGGACAACCATATGACGAAACATCACGGCGCCGCTGGCACTGTACTGCGCCGATTGTCTCGGCCGCGTCATTGCCCGCCAACGGACCGCCGCAAAACTGATGGAGTAAATAGTGATCCCTCATGGCAAACGCGCCGCTACCAGCGAAAGGCGAATGACGACCTCAGCGACGGTACTGCTCGGTGCACACATAGGGGAAAGGACAAATAGACTGCTCATCGGCAAAACCTAGACCGCAACGCGGGCGCGGAGTTCAGGCAAAACCGCGGGTGCCGGCTGCGCGACAAAGCCAAACTGCTGGCAGAACATTTCTAACAGGACATCTTCCACTTCAACCAGATCGGACGAGCCGCCACAGTCTACCATTTGCGTTACCGCCAAATCCTTGTAGCCGCAAGGGTTTATACGTAAAAACGGCTCTAGGTCCATGGCGACATTGAACGCCAGCCCATGGAAGCTGCAACCACGCCTTACTCGCAAGCCAAGTGCCGCAATTTTTGCAGCACCAACGTAGACGCCGGGCGCGCCTTCGTGCCGGGTGGAATCGATATGCCAGTGTGCCAGGGTATCGATCATGGTCTGTTCGATCTTGTTGACCGTCTCGCGCACACCGACGCCTGCACGGCGCAAATCCACCAGCGGGTACGCCACAATTTGACCGGGGCCGTGATACGTCACTTGGCCGCCGCGATCGACCGGGATCACCGGAATATCGCCAGGAGCCAATACATGCTCCAGCTTGCCGGCCTGACCCAGAGTAAACACCGGGTCGTGTTGCAGTAGCCAGAGCTCGTCGACGGTATCGGCCACGCGGCGATTGGTAAATTCACTCATCGCATGCCACACCGACAAGTACGGCTGGCGACCAAGACGACGAACGTTCAACGGCAACGACATAACGGCGGGCCTAAACAAACGAGGAATGGAAGATGCTGCGGGCGCGCCACGGCTGACCGCAAGCCTCAAGGCGCCGCAGCTTTGGACCGTGCGAAAACCAAGGTCGCCATACGTTACCCTCGCTTTTCATAACGTGTAGCGAATATCCGGGCTCGCACGCAGCGCGACGTGGGCTGCATCGTATTGCGCGCGGTCTTCACAGTGAAAACTTACGGTGACCGAAACATAGTTGCCAGCGCCCGAGTGGCGATGCCGCACGCTCTCGTGTAGCACCGTCAACCCCGCTTGCTCCAGTAGCTGCGGCACTACCGTAGCCAAATCTGCGCTGGCGCTGCCTACTGCGGTGATCTCAAAGGTGCCGGGGAACTGAAAGCCTTTGCCTTCACGTTTTGCCTGGCTGAAATCAATCGGCTCCATTAGGTGCCGCTCTTAACCACCGAGGTGGTGCTCTTGCTGCTGTGGAACCAGAGCAAAATGCTATCCCAAAGGCGCGAAAAGAAGCCACCGGGAGGCGCATCGTTCAGTGCTACCAGCGGCACCGACTGCACCGGCTTGCCGTCCAACGTGACACGCAACGTACCCACCTGTTGGCCTTTGGTGAACGGTGCGATCAAGGTTGATGGAATATCCATCGTGGCTTTCAACTTGTCGTACTCGCCGCGTTTGACCGTCACCAACACATCTTCGGTGACACCAATGGGTAACTGATCAGCCTCGCCTTTCCACAGCCGCGGGGTCGCCAACGGTTTGCTCGCGCTGTACAACTTGTGTGTTTCGTAGAAGCGAAAGCCGTAGGTGAGCAGCGCCATGGCCGAATCGGCGCGCGCCTTCTCGCTGCTAGCGCCCATCACGATTGCAATCATGCGCGACTCGCCGCGCTTCGCTGATGCGGCCAGGCAATAACCCGCCGCGGCGGTATGGCCTGTTTTGATGCCATCGACACTGGGATCACGCCACAACAAGGTGTTGCGATTGCCCTGCTTGATACCGTTCCATTCAAACTGCTTGACCGCTGAAATCGCGTAATCTTCCGGGAAGTCGTGGATTAACGCGCGCGACAGAATGGCGACGTCATGCGCGGTCATGTAGTGGTTTTCGATCGGGTAACCGGAGGCATTTTCGAAGTGCGAATTGACCATGCCAAGCTGTTTGGCGTACGCATTCATCAAACCCGCAAACGCTTGCACGGAACCGGCTGCATGCTCGGCCAACGCGATCGCCGCATCATTGCCCGACTGAATAATCATGCCATTCAGCAAATCTTTCAGCGGCACTTGGCTGTTGAGCTTGAGGAAGCTGGTGGAGCCATCGGTACCGCCGCCGCCATGGCGCCACGCGTTTTCACTGATGGTGACCGGATCGTCCATATGGACCTTGCCATTGGCCACTTCGGCGGATATCACATAATCGGTCATGATCTTGGTGATCGACGCCGGCTCGACGCGCAAGTCAGGGTTTTTGCTAGCCAGAATCTGGCCGGTGGCATAGTCCATCAACACCCAACTTTTGCCGTCCACATCCGGGGGCGGCGGCACCGGCGCCTCGGGCACAACCGGGCGCGGTACCGGCGACGGGCGGGGCGGAGTTTGCGCCATGCCCACTCCGATCAACAAAGTAGCGGCGGCGAACGGAAGCAGAGTACGTCGGAAAAAATTCATCGTGATGTTCGGTCCAATTCCAAAATGAGGCACTCGGCGGTGCCCGCAAAAGTAAATGCTGCTCAGTCTACTGCGACCTGTGGTCGCGGCAGCCCCATATCTTCAATTTTTTCACTGACCCGGTCGGCTCGATCTACATCGGGCAAGGGCCCAACACGCACCCGCTGAACATCCCGGCCATTGACCCGAACGGTACTTGTTTGCACCGGCGCAAGGTTAGCTTCGCGCAGGCGCTGCGCCACCCGTTGCGCGTTCGCTACATCGGAAAATGCACCCACCTGCAAATAGATCCCTGGCCGCGAACTACCCGTTGTGACCACGACCGGCGGCGCAGGTTCCGACGCGGGCTGACTCGGGTCGATTCCTTGCACCTCCACCAACCCGGTGCCCTTGGGCCAAATGCCAATTTTCACAGCGGCCACGTAAGAGAGATCGATCACCCGATTATCGTGAAAAGGACCACGGTCGTTGACTCGAACGATGACACTCTTTCCATTTTCCAAATTGGTCACGCGGGCATAGCTGGGCAACGGCAGCGTCTTGCTTGCGGCCGTAAACGCATACATGTCGTAGTTCTCCAGGCTGGAAGTCTTGTAGCCATGAAACTTGTTGCCATAGAACGACGCGATGCCGCGCTCGTCATAACCCCGCGCCGTCGGCAGCACCGTATAGGTGCGACCCAGCACGCTGTAGGGCGATTTATTGCCATACATGGAGCGCGGTTCTACTTTCGGCACCGGCTCCTTCAGCTTGCTAATGTCCGGCGGCGGCCCACTCGGAACGCTGTCCTTGCTGTCGCGATAACGCCGACTTTGCGATTGATTGAGGTCGTCGCGAAACCCTTTATCGGCGCGCGTCTGCGGTGTGCGCGACGACCCGGCGTGAGTCGGTCGGGTCTTGTGGCCACTGCATCCGGCCAGCAGACCAAGCGTGGCCAGCAACAAGAGCGCCCGGACGGTGCCGCCTCTCATCAAGGCGTATCCGCCCTGTGCACGCCGTTGATGATGGCCTCAGCCAATTGATTGACTGCCATGGCATAGAGCGGACTGCGGTTGTAGCGGGTGATGACATAGAAGTTCTGGAAGGTGAACCAGTACTCGAGTCCATGGTTACCTTCCAATGTTTGCAAACTACTCAACCGCCCTGGCGATAACGGTTGCAGCGGCGCATAACCCCATGCCTCTAATTGTTCCAACGGCCACTGCGGCTTCAAACCTTTGACGTCCAGCGGCTTGGCGGCAGCATCGGGCTGCGCTCTGGCGGCTACCGGACCACCCGTCTCCCAGCCATGTTTGACGAAATAATTGGCTACGCTGGAAAAGATATCCGGTAGCGAATTCTTCATGTCGATGCGGCCATCACCATCGGCATCCACACCGTAATCGCGGATACTGGAAGGCATGAATTGGCCCCAGCCTTGGGCGCCGGCATACGAGCCTGTCAGCGTATCAATCGGACCGGCCAAGTGATTCTGCGGCAGCGTCAACAGCTCCTTCAGTTGCTCACGAAAAAACTTGGCGCGCGGTGGGTAATACAGACCTAGCGTGACCAGCGCATCGAGCACTTTGTACTTGCCGGTATTACCGCCGTAGCTAGTTTCCACCCCCACAATCGCCACAATGTACTGCGGTGCCACACCGTATTTTTGACCAATTTTTTCCAGCAGCGCCCGATGCTGCTGATAAAACGCAATGCCGCCATCAATACGTTTCTGCGTCAGAAAGATGGGCCGATAGTCTTTCCACGGCTTACCTTCCGCCGGTCGGCTGATGGCGTCCAGAATGCTTTGCTGCCGCTTGGCACCATCCAGCAAGGCATTCAACGCAGCCGGACTTTTACCGGTTGCCTGCGCCACTTCACGCACCAACTCGGCTTGTCCGGGGTGCGTCTGCGCGCAAACGGGTGCCAGTGCACCGGCAAGGCATAACGCGAACAACGCAACAAATTGGCCGCGATAGCGCCCGAAGATAGCTGTCATGAGTAAGGATTCACCGACAAAACGACGTAACCGAAAGCCTAACACGCACGTCCGGCACATCCTGAAGGAAGCCAAACCAAGATGCCTCGGGTAAGCGCAGCGCTTCGTTACTCATGCACCTTACGATTGGCATGGATCGACATCAACACACCAAAGCCGACGAGCAACGAAACTGCCGAGGTGCCGCCGTAACTAATCAGCGGCAGCGGCACACCCACCACCGGCAACATGCCCGAAATCATCCCGCCGTTGACGAAGACGTAGACGAAGAAACTCATGCCGATGGCGCCGGCAAGCAAGCGCGAATAAGTGGTGCGCGCTTCCATCGCGATCCACAAGCAGCGACCGATGATGAAGGCATACAAGGCGATCAGTAAACAGACGCCGACCAACCCAAACTCTTCGGAAAACACGGCAAAAATGAAGTCCGTGGTGTGCTCAGGCAAAAAGTCCAACCGCGATTGTGTGCTGTGCTGCCAGCCTTTACCGAAGATGCCGCCCGAGCCGACCGCAATTTGGGACTGAATGATGTGCCAGCCATTGCCTAGCGGGTCAGATTCGGGGTTAAGCAGAGTCAGCACGCGATCGCGCTGATACTGATGCAAGAAGTGCCACGCCACCGGCACCATGCCAGCGGCGGCACCCACCAGCACGCCGATGCGCCACCACGCCATGCCAGACAAAAACAGCGCGAACGCTCCGGCGGCCGCCACCAGCAAGGCCGTGCCCAAGTCCGGTTGACGGGCAATCAGCACCGCCGGAACGGCAATCAACAGACCGACGACCGCAATGTCTTTCCAACTCGGCGGTAGTTGCCGCGGATGCAGATACCACGCCACCATCATCGGCATGGTCAACTTAAGTAGTTCAGACGGCTGAAAACGCATGAAGTGCAAATCCAGCCAACGATCAGCACCACGCCCTTCGCCGAGCAGGGCCACCACCACCAGCAAGGCCGTACTGAAGAAATACAGCCACGGCGTCCAGCCACGTAACACCGACGGTGGGACTCGCGAAATCAACAACAGTAATGCAGCCCCCAGAGCGAACCGGGCGGCCTGACCGCCTACCAGCGCGAAGCTGCCATCGCCAGCGCTGTACAGCGTGAACAAGCCCACGACAGCCAACAGAAACAAGCCGGCAGCCAACGGCAGATCGATACGCGGTCGCGTCAAAATCCGCCGTACGAACCGAAGCCAGCGGTAATACAACGACTCGATCATGGCACCGTCTCCTGCGGCGTCGGCGTCGGCGTCGGCGTGCCCGCTTGCCCCGTCGGTAACGTCGGAGCGGCAGCCGGCGATGCAGCGGCGGCTGGCGTGGTCACGGGCGTCGACCGCATTGCTCCCGGGATAACGCCGCCATGTGTCGCCAGCCACGCATCAAGAATTTTCCGCACGATCGGGCCGGCGTCTTGTGCTCCCCAAGCACCCGACTCCAGCAGCACCGCGACAGCAATCTGTGGATCGTCTGCCGGCGCGTAAGCCTCAAACCAAGCGCGGTGCCGCGACGCCAGGTACGCCGTGTTCTTGTTGGTGTCATACGCGGCAGAAGTGCGCGAAAAACGTTCCGCCGTACCGCTTTTCCCGGCAACGACATAGGGGAAGCCGATGAACTGGCGCTTACCCGTACCGGCGGCCACCACCGCGCGCATGCCCTCGTCGATCACTTTCCAGTCGCCGGCTTTTTTGATCAGCGACGGACCGGTGGGTGGGTTGGGTAGCACTCGTCGTTGCGTTTCACCCACCCCTTTTGTCGCCATGACTAACCGTGGCGCATACGGGATGCCGTAGCCGGCCAAAGTCGCGACAGCATGACCTAGCTGCAACGGCGTGACGGCCCAGTAACCTTGGCCGATACCCGCAATAACGGTTTCACCTGGAAACCAACCGTACTTGCTGTGTTCGGCCTTCCATGCACGCGAAGGCAGGACACCATCCGACTCGCCCGGCAAATCGATGCCCGTCTTTGCGCCAAAGCCAAAGCGACTCATCCATGCACTCAGGCGGTCGATACCCATGTCCAACGCCAGCTTGTAAAAATAGGTGTTGGTGGAGAGCTGGATGGCCCGCACCATATTGACCACGCCGTCGCCACCGCGATTATCGTCGCGGTAACAGCGGCTATGACCGGGCAGGCAAAACTGACCGGTCGAAAGCACCGTGTCTTGCGGGCGTCGCAGACCGTATTCGAGCCCGCCCAAGGCGAGAAAAGGCTTTACGGTGGAACCGGGTGGATAAACCCCTCGCAACGCGCGATTGAGTAGTGGCTTCTCCGGGTTATGGATCAACGCGTTGTAATCGGCTTGACTGATTCCGTTGACGAACAAGTTCGGATCAAAAGTAGGCACGCTGACCATCGCCAACACTTGACCGTTACGTGGATCAATCGCCACCGCCGCGCCCGGACGTCCGGCGAAGGCTGCTTCGGCCGCTTTCTGCAACCGCACGTCTACGCTCAGATATAAATTTCGCCCCGGTGTCGGCGCGTGCGTTTCCAGCACGCGCTGGGTTCGCCCATCGGCATTTACCTCAAGCAGCTCGTAGCCGGGCGTGCCATGCAAGATGTCTTCGTAAGAGCGCTCCAAGCCCGTCCGGCCCACATGACTGGTGCCCTTGTAGCGCGCTGGGTCAAGCTTCTCGATGTCGTCCGCATCGATACGACCGACGTACCCAATGACATGCGCGAACACTTCCCCCAGCGGATAGCGCCGTGTCAGATAGGGCACGACATCCACGCCAGGAAAGCGCCACCGATTCACCGCAAAGCGATCGATCTCGTCTTCCGTCAAATGTACTTTTAGCGGCACGCTATCAAACTGTCGACTCTGCGCCAGCTGTTTGTGAAACGCATCAAGGTCACTTTGCTCTAGCGGCACAATAAGGCTCAGCTGCTTCAGCAGCGCCGGCATGTCCTTCACTTGCTCGGGCACCACTTCAAGGCGGAACGCTGACACGTTATCGGCCAGCAGCACGCCATTGCGGTCGTAGATCAGCCCGCGGGCTGGCGGAATAGCTCTTGGCTTGACCCGGTTGTTTTGCGAACGAACGACAAACTCACTATGCCGCTCCACCTGCAAATAGGCGAAGCGGCTGACCAGCAAACCCAACGCCAACAGAATCAGCACAAAGCCCGCGACGGAGCGACGGCGGAACAGCGCACTTTCGCCACGGTTGTCCTTGATCGAGCGCCGTATCCTCATCATTGAATGCGCAAACGAGCGCGCAAGTCATCGAGCAAAAGAAACAGGAACGGCCACAACGCAGCCCCGACAAAGGGCGCCACCCACCAGCTTATCGGCGGCAGCGACGCGCCCGCCAACAAGCGCACGACCAGCAACAAAACGCGATCGTTCAGCAGCAACGCAAGGACGGCTAATGCTTGTTGCCACATCGGGAAAAAGCGTAACCGTGAGCGGAAGCGCAACGCAATAAAGACCAGTGCACACAAACGCAGCGCCTGTTCGCCCAAAACCACACCGTTCAGCACGTCCGCAACCAACCCAATGACAAAGGCGAGCCCGAGCGTCACGCGATCTTCCGACTCCAATACCCAGTACAGCAAGACCAACGCCGGCCAGTACGGTTTAAACGGCTCCAATGCCGCAGGCAACGGCACCAGCATCGAAAATAATGCCGCGGCCAGCGTGCCAGCAAACCACCACAAAGCTAAGCGCTGCCGATTCATTGCACTGTCCCGCTGGCCGGTAACGCTGGCGCCGCCGGTGGTGCTTGCACGGGCGCAGTAGCCGCTGGCGTAGCTGCGCCAGTCGGCTTCAAATCGCTGGGCGGACCAGCCGGTTTGATCAGCGCTGGTGGGCCGTCCGGCTCCGCTTGGTCGTGTAGAACAAGGACATCTTCGCTGCGGTCAATGTCTGCCGCCGGCGTTGCTTCGGCCATTTGAAACATACCGGTGGAGGCCGGCGCCACCGAGCGGATTTCGCCCACGGGAAAGCCGGGCGGAAAGCGTCCACCCAAGCCAGAGGTGAGTAAGCGATCGCCGACTCGCACGTCAGCGACAAGGGGAATGTTGGGTAGCGTCAATTGGTCGCCACTACGCGACCCATAAGCCACGGTGCGCAAACCGGAACGATCAATGACAACGGGAATAGCGTGTTCTGGGTCCGTGATCAACATGACTACCGAGGTGGTCGGCAATACTTCGCGGATCTGTCCCATCACACCGTGCGCATCAATGACCGGCTGTCCTGGCTTTACTCCGTCGCGGGCCCCGACGTTCAATGTCAGCCGATAGCGAAAAGCGCCAAGGTCTACATCAATCACGCGTGCCAACTGCACATTGAGTTTAAGACTGTGCTGAGTATCGAGTAGTTCTTTCAAACGTTGGTTCTGTTCCGCTACGGCGGCCATGCGATTCAATTTGGCATTGGCCAGCAGCAAGTCTTCACGCAAGCGTTGATTTTGTACCGTCAAATGTTGGCGGTCGGAAAAGGCGACGCTCAAATTCCGTACGCCGACCGCGGGCAACCCGGCCAGCCGGTACAGCGGTTCCACTGCAACAGCTGCCTTGTAACGCAAACTCCACAACCAGCCATTACGTTGATCAAGCACCATCAACACCATCGCCAGTGCCAGGTAAATGATCAGGCGCAGTGTGCCCGCCGCGTTACCGGCAAATAGAGGAGATGATTCGTTGCGTGTTCGCGCCATGACTCAACGACCGCGTGGCGCTTGAAAAGCTGTCTTACCGACGCTACTGCCATAGATGAAACGGCGCCCCGCCGCACACCATTTCACGTCACGCATAAGGAGGTTCCCAACCCATGGTACAAAAACGGCGCAAGAGACTAACCCCGTTCGCGCCGTCAGTAGCTCTGTCGTTCAATCGCGTACCTACATCCACCGATCTCACCCTCATGGCCGGACGAACGACTCGTGCTCGACACAGCCCGTGCGCACCGAAACTACAGCCATGAATCGACTGACACGGTTAATCGGGCGCGAAGAAATCGCTGCCGTGCTGATCAATTAACTCCAGCGCCTTGCCGCCACCGCGAGCCACGCACGTCAGCGGGTCGTCCGCAACTTGCACGTGCAAACCTGTTTCTTCGGAAACCAAACGATCTAGATCACGCAACAGCGCGCCACCACCGGTCAACACAATGCCGCGTTCGGCAACGTCGGAGCAAAGCTCTGGCGGCGTCTGTTCCAACGCCGATTTAACCGCCGCCACAATACCGGCGAGCGGCTCGTGTAGCGCTTCCAAAATTTCATTGGAATTGATGGTGAACATGCGCGGCACCCCTTCGGCGAGGTTGCGGCCTGAGATTTCCATCTCACGCACTTCGCTTTGCGGGAACGCGCAACCGATTTCCAACTTGATGCGCTCGGCCGTTGACTCACCAATCAGCGTGCCGTGGTTGCGCCGCACGTAGTTGGTAATGGCTTCATCGAAACGATCACCGCCGACGCGCACGGACTGCGAATAGACAATGCCGTTAAGCGAAATCACCGCCACTTCCGACGTGCCGCCACCGATATCCAGCACCATGGCACCGCGCGCTTCGTGCACCGGGATGCCGGCGCCAATGGCGGCTGCCATCGGTTCCTCAATCAGGAACACGTCACGTGCACCAGCACCCTCGGCGGATTCCTTGATCGCCCGACGCTCGACTTGCGTCGAGCCGCACGGTACGCACACCAGCACACGCGGACTGGGCCGCAAGAAGCGCGACTTGTGCACTTGTTTGATGAAGTGCTGCAGCATCGCCTCAGTCATCGTGAAATCGGCGATCACACCGTCTTTCATGGGACGAATGGTTGCAATGTTGCCGGGTGTGCGGCCAAGCATGCGCTTGGCGTCTGTGCCAACGGCGGCGATGGTGCGCGGGCCACCAGGGCCCCGATCTTGTCGGATGGCAACGACGGACGGCTCGTTCAACACAATGC
>JBDTBF010000158.1:0-12239 GCA_039924175.1 Rhodanobacter sp. | reverse complement strand
TTTACGTTGCGACCGAAGACGTTTCGTCCTAGGTGAGCCGCCCATTCTACATCGATTTCGGTGACCGTCAACACCTTCGTGAAACTCTTTTTCGAAGCTGCTTGGTGCCCCCAAACGCTGCATGGGCTGCGGTGGGAGGCGAATAATACGGCGTGCAGGAAGCTTTGTGAAGGGTTTGTGCAAAGTTATTTTCGACAAAGAACGTAACGCCTTGTAACGCTACACTTTTGAGGCGTTTACGACGCCCCTGTTCCCTCTCTATAGCGAGTGTTTGTGATGAATCGATGGCTGGTACCGATGCTTTTCTTGTTGAGCGGTTGCGCTAACGCAGCGCAGCACACCCACAACACTCCCACCGTAGAAGTGCACGGACAGCAGTTTTCCGTTGAATTCGCTAGCGATGAGCCAAGTCGGGAACATGGATTGATGATGCGAACCGCGCTGGCGCCGGATCACTCCATGCTATTCACGTTCCCGACGAGCGCACCACAAGCGTTCTGGATGAAGAACACACTCATCCCGCTGGACATCTTGTATTTCGGGTCTGACCGACGTCTCGTCTCTATGCAGCTCGACGTGCCACCGTGCAAGGCTGATCCGTGCCCGGTTTATCCGAGTGACGGCTCGGCAAAGTACGTACTTGAGGTTGCCGCTGGCACCGCGAAACGCATCGGCGTGAGCGTTGGTGACGAGCTGAAGATTTCGGGCGACGTAGGAACCGTGCGCTAACTCTTGGGCACTGGCGCGGCGAGTACTGGCTGGCGCAGCGTAAAGGTTCGAACGCGATTCTCACGACGGCAACCGCGTTCTTCAGTACGACATATAGTGAAGCAGCGGCCGGGTCGTCAGGCGCCTGCGGCCGTTCAGTAGCGCATGGCGGGTGGATAGATCACCCCAACCATACGTCGATGGGCGTCAGCGATCAATCAATCTCAATCATCTCGAAGTCGTCTTTGGTGGCGCCACAATCTGGGCAGGTCCACGTTTCGGGCACGTCTTCCCAGCGAGTACCAGCAGGCAAGCCTTCTTCAGGAACACCCACCGCTTCGTCATAGATGTAACCACAAACGACGCACATCCATTTGCGCAATAGGGCTGGTCCGGTAGAGCTATCGATCATGGTTTCGTATCTTCAGGCATTCGTTAGAAGGCGCCATTGTCTCAACTCGCGTCGCAATACGAAAGAACACGTCGCCGCCAAACCTCGAGGCAAAGCTAGCTTCGCCGGTCGGCAGGCCCATTCAGCCGGCCTTTTCGGTAGAAATCGCGACACAACAACGCAGCCTGGTTGGCTGTTAGCTAGCGCGCGTCGGACAATGCACCCCGACGCTACAACTATCTTCCGCCGTTATATCTTCCGCGTACACCAATGCCACGCCATCCACAGCGCATTGACCCGCGAGCTTTCCCCCTGCCATCGAGTAACCACCCCATGAACAACCACGAACTATTTCAGCGCGCTCAACAACTATTGCCCGGCGGCGTGAACTCGCCCGTGCGCGCGTTCAAATCCGTTGGTGGCGAGCCGTTCTTCACAGCACGGGCGGACGGCGCGTATTTGTGGGATGTGGAAGGCAAACGTTATATCGACTATGTCGAATCGTGGGGCCCGATGATTGTGGGACACAACCATCCGTTCGTACGCGAAGCCGTTGCGCGCGCGATCAATAACGGATTGTCATTTGGCACACCATGCGCCACGGAAGTCACTGTCGCCGAGAAGATCACGCAATTGGTGCCGTCGATCGAAATGGTTCGCATGGTGAATTCGGGCACCGAGGCGACGATGTCGGCGGTTCGGTTGGCGCGTGGAGCTACCGGACGCAGCAAGATTGTGAAATGCGAAGGCTGCTATCACGGTCACAGCGACAGCTTTCTGGTGAAAGCCGGCTCCGGCGCACTGACCTTCGGCGTACCGACCTCACCGGGCGTACCCAAAGCGACCGCCGATTTGACGCTAACCGTCCCGTATAACGATATCGATGCGGCCACCGCGCTGTTCGCCGAACAGGGTGACGATATTGCTTGCCTGATTATCGAGCCAGTCGCCGGCAACATGAACTGCATTCTGCCTTTAGACGGCTATTTGCAAGCACTGCGCGAACTGTGCACGCGTTACGGCGTGTTGCTGATCTTCGACGAAGTGATGACCGGTTTCCGCGTTGCGCTGGGTGGTGCCCAAGCGCACTACGGCGTAACCCCCGACTTAACCACCTTGGGTAAAGTGATTGGCGGCGGCATGCCAGTCGGCGCTTACGGTGGCCGCCGCGATCTGATGCAGCAAATCGCCCCGTCTGGCCCTATCTACCAGGCCGGTACGCTAAGCGGCAACCCGATCGCGATGGCCGCTGGGCTAGCCATGCTGGAATTGATTCAGACTCCTGGCTTCCATGACGCGCTGGCGGCACGGACGCGCCTATTGACCGACGGACTGCAGTCGGTAGCCGACGGCGAAGGCATCCCGTTTAGCACAAACTGCGTCGGCGGCATGTTCGGATTGTTCTTTAGCGGCGAAAAAGTACAAAGTTACGCACAAGCCGTCGCCGCCGACAGCGCCTTCTTCAATCGCTTCTTCAACGGCATGCTGAAACGCGGCGTTTACTTCGCACCGTCATCGTTTGAAGCTGGCTTCATGTCAAGCGCGCACAGTGAGCAGGACATTGCTGACACCCTGGAAGCGGCACGTGGTGCCATGCACGACGCGCGGGTCTGACGTAGCAGACGTACACGGGTACGACGGCCCGCTAGTGAGCGATGCGTTTCGTAAGTGACATCACAACGCGAGCATCGCCCGCTAGCGGGCTCCTACATCGGGATTGACTGCGTCAGCTCACCAAACCCCGACATTCGGCATCGATGCCCACGGTTCAGCCGGCGGCAAACGACCGTCTTGTAGCAGCTCAACCGAAATCAAATCCGGCGAGCGGACGAAGGCCATGTGGCCATCGCGCGGTGGCCGCTGGATCACGTAGCCGAGCGACTGCAAGTGTTCGCAGGTGGCGTAAATGTCCTCGACCTGAAATGCGAGATGACCGAAGTTTCTGGCCGAGCCATAGTCCTCCTGCGCACCCCAGTTGTGAGTTAACTCGATCTCCGCATCCGGGCTATCGGGCGCCGAGAGGAACACCAAGGTGAACCGACCCTCAGGTACCTCGCGGCGGCGCACTTCACGCAAACCAAGCCCTTCGCAATAAAAACGCAATGACGCATCAAGGTCGCGTACGCGAACCATACTGTGCAGATATTTCATCAATAGATCTCCTTGAGCTGCGACACCGTCGCAGCCACTTCAGCCTGCGACAAACGCACTCAACGCCGCGTGCAGACGCGCCAAGCCCTCAGTCAGTTCTTCGTCGGTGATGGTCAGCGGCGGCACCAAGCGAAGCACGTTCGGTCCGGCCTGCAGCAACAGGAGGCCATGGGCTGCTGCGTAGTCGAGGATCAGACCAGCCTTGCCTGCATGCGCAGGGGCGAGCACCGCGCCGATCATCAGCCCCCGGCCACGCACCTCAGCGAACAAATGGCCTTCAGTGTCGATGTGCGCCAAACCGGCGCGTAAAGCGTTCGCTTGGCGCTCCACGTTGGCCAGCACCGTCGGCGACGCCAGCTTGGACAGAGCGACGCGAGCCACGGCCGCGGCCATCGGGTTGCCGCCGAAGGTGGTGCCATGGGCGCCGCTCTGCATCACCTCGGCCACTTTGGGGCCCGCCAGCATGGCACCAATCGGAAAGCCGCCACCCAGTGCCTTGGCCAAGGTAACAATGTCCGGCGTGATGGCTTCGTCCGTATGTGCGAACAGACTACCGGTGCGGCCCATGCCACATTGGATCTCGTCCAGCACCATCAGGGCATCATGCGCATCGCACAGTTCACGCACGCGCCGCATGAATCCCGGCGCGGCCGGCACCACACCACCTTCGCCCTGTATCGGCTCCAGCATCACCGCGGCGATATCGCCTGCGGCAAAGGTCTGTTCCAGCGCAGCTGCGTCATTGAAGTCGAGATAACGGAAACCGGCCGGTAGCGGCTCGTAACCTTGCTGATATTTTGGCTGAGCGGTCGCGGTCACTGTGGCTAGCGTACGGCCGTGGAACGAGCCCCTGAATGTGATGATGGTGCGCCGCTCCGGCCCACGCCCTTTCGAGGCCGCCCAGCGCCTGACCAGTTTGATCGCCGCCTCGTTCGCCTCCGCCCCCGAATTGCACAGGAACACGCGCTCGGCAAAGCCCGATGCCTTGACCAACTCCTCGGCCAATCGCAACGGTGGCTCGGTGTAGAACACATTGCTGGTATGCCACAGCTTGTGCGCCTGCGTGGTCAGCGCCGCGAGCAGGTCGGGATCCTGGTGGCCCAGCGCATTCACTGCGATGCCAGCGCCAAAATCGATGTAGTCGCGGCCCTGCGTATCCCACACACGCGAACCCAGACCGTGGTCGAGCACCAGTTCGCGCGGCTGGTAAATCGGCAACCAATAACGCTTGCCCAGATTGATTAGGCTTAATGCGTCGTCTTGCGTGGATGGCATGGTGATCAGTCCAGAAACAGATCCGGCAGCAGGTGCGCTCCAGACTTCACAGCATAGCGCTCGAAATCGGACACGCCGGCTTCGCGCAACACCTCATCATCGATCGCAAAGTGACCCGTGTACTCACGCGCCGGACGCGTCAGGATGGCGTGCGCGGCATCGGCAACAATCTCTGGCCGACGGCAATGTTCTACCTGCACCCCATCAATCATGCCAATCACCGCCGTCGCAATCACGGTGCGCGGCCACAGTGCATTGACCGCCATACCGAGCGGCGCGAACTCCGCACTCATACCCAACACGCACATGCTCATACCGTACTTGGCAATCGTATAGGCCGTATGCGGGGCGAACCATTTGGGATCGAGATTGAGCGGTGGCGACAGCATCAGCACATGTGGATTGGACGCCTTTTTTAAATACGGTAAGCAACTTTGCGTGACCAAGAACGTACCGCGCGTGTTGACCTGATGCATCAAGTCAAAACGCTTCATTGGCGTTTCTGCGGTGCCCGCCAACCAAATCGCGCTGGCGTTGTTGATCACTATGTCGATGCCACCGAAATGTTCAGCCGCTTGGGCAGCCGCCGCGCGAACTTGCTCCTCATCGCGAATATCCACCTTCAGCGCCAACGCTTTACCCCCCGCCGCTTCGACCTCTGCGGCCGCGGTGTAAATGGTCCCAGGCAACTTGGGATTGGCGACGGCGCTTTTCGCCGCAATCACAATGTTCGCGCCGTCACGCGCCGCACGCAGCGCGATCGCCAGACCAATCCCGCGCGAAGCGCCGCTGATAAACAAAGTTTTGCCAGCCAGGCTAGTCATGCGCACCACTCCAGAACAAAGATGTGAGTCTATGCCGCCGGGCCCATCTCTAGCGTGATATGCGGCAATCGCGCTGCAATGCTCGTCAGCGCTCGGTTACGCGATACCCGCGAAAGTCTCGGTAAGGGCCCGCAAGTAGAGCGGGAGAACGCACGCCAGCCGACGACCTGGGGCCGGCCGCAGGTTCCCTTTAAGGCTTTTGGAAGCGCGGCAAGATATCGCGCAACTCCGCCAAGCGTTGCAGCGGGTCGGTCAGCTCCAGCAAGCGCTGCTGTTCATGCGTGTCCAGCGGCAGCAATTCAGCCAAACGAAAGCCAACCCAACTGGCATCATCGTATTGGCTGCGCGGCGCTAGCCGCCAATGTGGCGCCATCGTTTCGATTAAACGCTCCAGGATACTTTGCAGCAGCGCAAACTCCACCGGCACTTCCACCGTCGGCTCGGCATCCCACAGCTCCACATGTCCGCGCAACAAGCCATCGGCACGTGCGCGACTGCGCGCCACCCGGAAGCGCTGACCACCTTCCGCCTGCACCGACAGCAGCCCCGCTTCGCCAGCGTGAAAATCGGTAATACGCGCGGTGGTGCCAATCGCCGCCGGAATGGCCGGCTCGCCCGTTTCGTGTCCCTGCAAAATCATGCAGACGCCGAAGAGGCTTTGATGTCGTGTGCACTCGCGCACCAAGTCCAGATAACGCGGTTCAAAAACCCGAACTAACAGCTGCCCGCCCGGATACAACACAGCGGCAAGCGGAAACAGCGGCATTTCGACAACGGGAGATGAGGCAGCCATAAGTCCTAATTGTACCTAGCCCGCCGCGCGCCAGCAGCGAGAGTTAACGAGCGCCGCGTGTTTGCACGTGTGTCGCGCCACCCGGTGGACTGCAAGAATAGGACGCCGGTTCAAACCAGCACGACGCACCGGTGTTTCAAACTAACTTACGCAGGCTGACCCAATGCCTCTACAAAACGCCGCGGTGCGTTTTCGAAACCACCGTTGGACATGAACAGCACGCTATCGCCGGCGCGAACCTGAGCGCGCATGGCGGCGATCAACGCGTCGACGGTTGGCACGGTGAGGCCACGGCCATCCAATGCATCGGTGACAAGATGGGCATCCCACGGCAGTTCAGGTCGCTGTAGAAAGACGACGGCATCGGCGTCACGCAGCGACGGTGCCAGTGCATTGGCAAAGGCGCCGCCCCGCATCGAATTGGAGCGCGGCTCCAGCGCCACCAAAATACGGCCGCTGCCTACCTTGGCGCGCAAGCCGGCCAAGGTGGTGGCGATCGCCGTGGGGTGATGCGCGAAGTCATCATAGACATGCACGCCGTCGCTCTCGCCGACAAGTTCCATGCGCCGCTTGACGCTTTCAAAGTGGGTAAACGCCGGCAGTAGCGTGCGTGGATCAACACCAATGGCTGCCGCTGCCGCCAAAGCTGCCAGTGCATTCATGACGCTGTGACGGCCAAGCAGTGGCCAATGCACGTCGCCGATGCGTTCGCCACGATGACTAACACTAAACGCCGACCCATCTGCCTCAATCAAGGTTGCCCGCCAATCACCGCGATCAATGCCAAACGTGTCGACCGGCGTCCAACATCCCATCGCTAGCACTTCGGCCAAGCGCTCGTCCTCAGCATTGACGATCAGCCGACCATTGCCAGGCACCGTGCGCACCAAGTGATGGAACTGGCGCTGGATGGCGGCGACGTCGGGGAAGATGTCGGCGTGATCATATTCAAGGTTATTCAGAATGGCTACGCGCGGGTGGTAATGCACAAACTTGCTGCGCTTGTCGAAAAATGCGGTGTCGTATTCATCTGCCTCAATCACGAACGGAGGGAAAGAATTTCCTGCGTCCAGCTTCCCAACGTCAGGAGCGGAAGTACGGCTGGAACCAGCGGAATGCTGGTTCTGACCTGCCGCCTCGCCACCCAGCCGCGCGGACACACCAAAATTTCCCGGTACGCCGCCAACCAAAAACCCCGGCGCAAGACCAGCGCTTTCCAATAGATGGGCCAGCAAACTGGTGGTCGTCGTTTTGCCGTGGGTGCCAGCGACGGCCAGCACGTCACGATTGGCCAGTAACGTGTCACCCAGCCATTGCGGGCCGGAGATATAGCGTAGGCGCTGATCGAGCATGTATTCCACCGCTGGATTCCCACGCGACATGGCATTGCCTACGATCACCCAATCAGGTTTGTCGCGACCGGCCGTCGCTTGCAGGTGCTCGGCGCTATAGCCCCGCATCAAGCGAATACCCAGCGTCTCTAACTGCGTGCTCATCGGGGGATAGACATTCGCGTCAGAGCCTTCAACCGTATGGCCCAGCTCCCGTGCAAGCGCGGCGATGCCGCCCATGAAGGTGCCACAGATACCGAGAATATGTAGATGCATGGCGCGCCATTTCCTAGGAAGCGTTCCACCATAGCGGCACGGCGCTGGCGGCGAAAGCAACGACAGCCACGGCATCGCCAAACAACGAAAAGCCTGACCCAAAACGCAGCGAGCCGCACTATCTCAGTGCGGCTCGGTAGCTAGCAGGCTTGGAGAAGTCAGTTCACGACTTGCGCGCCGTTGTACAGATCAACCGTTAACGACGTTCGCTTCGCTACGCAACGCCTGTTTCACTCGTGCGGTGACTTCATCCAGCTCGCCCACCCCATCGACCACCTGCAACTTGCCGCGCTGTAGGTAGAAATCGGCTACCGGTGCCGTCAGCTCGGCGTAGATCCCAAGCCGCCTACGCACGGTTTCAGGATTATCGTCGGCGCGCCCTTCTGCCTTGAAACGAATTTCGCAGCGGCGAATAATGGCTTCGTTGGGCACGTCCAGCTTGATGACAGCGCTCAGCGGCCGGCCAATTTTAGCCAGTAGGTCATCCAGTGCTGCCGCCTGTGCCAAATTGCGCGGGTAGCCGTCAAGGATAAAGCCCACCTTGGCGTCATCTTGCGCCAGCCGATCTTCCAGCATGCCAAGCAAAATATCGTCGGACACCAACTGGCCTGCGTCCATCACCGCTTTCGCCTTAAGTCCCATCGCGGTACCCGCAGCAACCGCTGCGCGCAGCATGTCGCCCGTTGAAATATGCGGCACGCCCAACTCCGTCTTCAACCGAGCAGCCTGCGTACCTTTGCCCGAGCCGGGCGCGCCAAGTAGGACCAGTCGCATAATGCTCCACAAGTTTGGCAAGCCGTTGCATGCTGCAACAGCCCGCTCGATGATAAAAGTAGCTTCCAAATTAGCCGCTGCGCCCGGCGCCGTCAAACGACGATGCCCCGCCGCATTTCGCTAGCATGTGCCAGTAGAGCATTCCGATGGCAAACATCGCTTCTTACCGACCCAGTCAAGGATATCCATGAGCCCGTCCCGCGTTCCGTCCACCATCACCGGCAACCTCCTTTATGCGCAATCTGGTGGCGTCACTGCCGTCATCAACGCCACCGCCGCCGGCGTCATTGAAACGGCGCGCGCACAAGGCGTAAAGGTGTACGCCGCGCGCAACGGCATTTTGGGTGCGCTACGCGAAGACTTGATCGACACGTCCAAGGAATCGGCTAGCGCCATCGCCGCGCTAAGCCATACGCCGGGCGGCGCTTTCGGTTCCTGCCGCTATAAATTGAAATCACTGGAAGACAACCGCGCCGAATACGAACGCTTGATCGATGTGCTGCGCGCGCACGACATTCGCTGGTTTCTCTACAACGGCGGCAACGATTCAGCCGACACGGCGCTGAAAATTTCCCGACTTGGCAAAGCCATGAACTACGACATTCGCTGCATCGGCGTGCCGAAGACCGTAGACAACGACTTGGCCGTCACCGACTGCTGTCCGGGTTTTGGCTCGGTCGCGAAATACATTGCCATCTCCACGCGCGAAGCCAGCCTCGACGTAGCGTCCATGGCGGAAACCTCCACCAAGGTGTTCATTCTTGAGGTGATGGGCCGCCATGCCGGCTGGATTGCCGCCGCCGCAGGGCTTGCCGGCAACGATGAAAACGCAGCACCACACATCATTCTATTTCCGGAAAACGCCTTCGACGAAGCCGCGTTTTTGGCCAAGGTGAAGGCCACCGTTGAACGTGTCGGCTGGTGCACCGTGGTGGCATCCGAAGGCGTGCGCAACGCCGCCGGCCAGTTTCTTGCCGAAGCGGGCACGACGGACGCTTTCGGGCACAGTCAACTAGGTGGTGTGGCGCCCGTGCTGGCGTCGCTAGTGAAAGAAAAGCTTGGGTACAAATACCACTGGGCCTTGCCCGATTATCTGCAGCGCTCCGCCCGCCACGCCGCATCGAAGGTCGATGCAGAACAGGCCTACGCGGTCGGCAAAGCCGCGGTGACGTATGCGCTAGCTGGCATGAATGCGGTGATGCCGGTGATCGTGCGCACATCCGATGCGCCCTATCGCTGGAAGATCGAGGCGGCGCCGCTAACCAAAGTGGCCAACCGCGAAAAGAAAATGCCGAAGAATTTCATCACGCGCGATGGCTTTGGTATCACTACGGCCGCGCGCCGCTACCTCGCACCACTAATTCGCGGTGAAGCGCCATTGCCCTACGGTAAAGATGGCTTGCCGCATTACGTGACATTGAAGAACGTTGCGGTCAAGAAAAAATTGGCCGACTTCATCGGCTGATAGCACGCCGCGACATTCATATCTGAGCCGAGAGGCTGCGGAACAAAGACACCATGCCTTCGGCTCATAGCGGTCGAAGGCACGGTCATGTTGAAAGCGATTTTCAACCGCTGGAGGCCAATTATCCAGCGCCTCAGTAGGCTATTGCTGGTGATGGGCTTCGTCTCGGCCAGCCATTCGGCATTGAAAGACTTCTCGCCAGAAATGCCGGGCGGAAGCTTGTTCAAGTGCCCTCCAAGGCAAGCTCGGCATCCCGATGGGGTCGACACGTGTGAGCGGGCGTCGTGCGTCCGGCGCAAAAAAGGCACGCTGAGCGCAACCTGAAAGCGCACGGCGGCTTCGCGCCTCCCGTTCAGCCACATGTTCTTACGATCAAGTTGCACCAGTCATCGATCGCATTGCTGCGGTATGACACTTATTTGAAGGAGACCGTCATGCAATTTCTCAGTCGCCTGCTTTTCGCTGTCGCGCTTTGTGTCGGTAGTAGCTTCGCCTTTGCTGCCCCGGGTCATGGCGACCACGACCAGCGCAGCCAAAGAAGTAGTCACAACAATCATCATGACCGCCGTCATGACAATCGCAGGCACGAGAGCCGCCGACACGACAATCGCCGTTACGACAACCATCATCGCTACGACAACCGGCGCCATGTGGTGTACCGCGACCGCCCGCATTACTCCCATCGTCACCGCTGGCAGCGAGGCCATCGCTACTACGGCCCCACCTATGTCGTGCGGGATTACCGCCATTACCGCCTACGTCAGCCGCCACGCGGTTATCGCTGGGTGCAGTCGAACAACGACTATTTATTAGTCGCCGTCGCGACCGGCATCATCTTGGATATCGCACTGCGCTAAGGCAACCTCCGGTGGCTCTGTACTAGGCCATGCATTCGTGCATGGCCTTTTTCTTGCTAGACATCCGCCTCGGCGCGCTGCGCCGCACAACGCATCGCGCGGCAACCTCTGCCTATACTCCATGAGACCGCCCATATCGGACGGCTACTTACAACTCAAGGGGAGGCTCCGATGCTGCAAGACTACGGCTGGTGGATCGTTCTAGGGTGCGCGGTAGTGGCGGTTCTATATGGTGCGATTTCTACGCGCTGGATTTTGGCGCAGTCGCCGGGCAACGAACGCATGCAGGAGATCGCAGCGGCGATCCAGGAAGGCGCGCGCGCTTACCTCAATCGCCAATACACCACCATCGCGATCGTTGGGGTGGTGCTGCTGCTATTGATTGGATTTTTTCTAAGTTGGCCGACAGCGATTGGCTTCCTGCTCGGCGCCGTGCTTTCCGGTGGCGCCGGCTATATCGGCATGAACGTTTCGGTACGCGCCAACGTGCGCACCGCCGAAGCGGCTCGCGGCGGCCTTAGCCGCGCCATGAACGTCGCGTTTCGCGGCGGTGCGATCACCGGCATGCTGGTGGTCGGACTGGCGCTGCTCGGCGTCGCCGGGTACTGGCTGATCCTCAACCAGATGGGCATTACCGGCGAGAAGGCGTTGCATGCACTGGTGGGGTTTGCCTTCGGTAGCTCACTGATCTCGATCTTTGCACGACTTGGCGGCGGCATCTTTACCAAGGGTGCGGACGTCGGTGCAGACTTGGTCGGCAAGGTGAAGAGTTTCATTGCGTCACTGCCCGGTGCGGATCAAGTCAGTGGGTTCTTTACCCGTGTTATCGATGGTGGGGCGCGGGCTCTCGCGTACGTGCAGAGTTTGCCTGGCCAGTTACTAGCTGCCCTCGGTGACCTTGGGTCAAGATTCAACCAGTCGGGTGCGGCTCTGATCCAAGGGCTCATTAACGGCATCCTGAGCAAGCTTGGCGCAGCGGGTAACGCGGTGCGCCGGGTCATGAAGTACATTGCTGGCTTCTTTCCGCATTCACCAGCTAAGCGGGGTCCGTTCTCAGGCTCTGGGTGGACGGCGATTGGTAAGTCTGGTGGGGCAATCATTGACCAGTTCAACAGTGGCGTACCTGATGCGACATTGCGTCTTGGTGCGACGGTTGGCGAACGGTTGGGATCCGTAACACCTGGTCAGAGTGTCAGCGCTCAGACTTCCCCTAAGTCGGTGGTCAAGCAGTACGTGTCATTTATTAATCCTGTTGTTCGCGACCTTGTTGCTGAGGCTCGGGCAGCGAATGATGTTCTGGCGGCGGGGATATGAGCTATTCGATCAATGGTGTGCCGTTGGACAACGCGTTCACTGGGTGGGCGTTGACTTCTGAGTCGAAGTTGAGTTTGGGC
>JBDTBF010000157.1:0-8010 GCA_039924175.1 Rhodanobacter sp. | reverse complement strand
TGGTGGGCCCAGAAGGACTTGAACCTTCAACCAACGGATTATGAGTCCGCTGCTCTAACCAATTGAGCTATGGGCCCGCGCGAACGAGGAAGTTTACTGTACGCGCGCTTTTCGTACGAGGTGTTGTGGGGTTAGCGAGCGCACAAACTGCGTGTTCGACCATTTGTGCGTGAAAGTGGAGCTGCGTACGCGCTGTGGTCGCCGGGTGTTTGGATGGGCGCTGATGACGAATGCGCTGCGGCGTGAACTCGTGTGCGGGCTTTAATGCATCGGCCAAAAAAAGCCCCGCGTGAGCGGGGCCTTTTTAACTTGCTGTGATGCAGATTTACTCGACGTCAAGGAACGAACGCAGTTGCTCGGAGCGGCTTGGATGACGCAGCTTGCGTAACGCCTTGGCTTCGATCTGACGGATACGCTCGCGGGTGACGTCAAACTGCTTGCCGACTTCTTCCAGCGTGTGATCGGTGTTCATGTCGATGCCGAAACGCATGCGCAGCACTTTCGCTTCGCGCGGGGTCAGTCCGGCGAGTACGTCGCGCACGGTTTCCATCAAGCCGGTTTCGGTGGCTGAATCAACCGGCGAGCTGGCGTTGCCGTCTTCGATAAAGTCACCCAAATGCGAATCTTCGTCGTCGCCGATCGGAGTTTCCATCGAGATTGGCTCTTTCGCGATCTTCAGTACCTTGCGCACCTTGTCTTCCGGCATTTCCATCGCCTTGGACAATTCTTCCGGCGTCGCGTCGCGGCCGTACTGCTGCAACATCTGACGGCTGATGCGGTTGAGCTTGTTGATCGTTTCGATCATGTGCACCGGGATACGAATGGTGCGCGCTTGGTCGGCGATGGAGCGCGTGATGGCCTGACGAATCCACCACGTCGCGTAGGTGGAGAACTTGTAGCCGCGACGGTATTCAAATTTGTCCACGGCCTTCATTAAGCCGATGTTGCCTTCCTGAATAAGGTCGAGGAATTGCAGGCCGCGGTTGGTGTATTTCTTGGCGATGGAAATGACCAAGCGCAAGTTGGCTTCGACCATTTCCTTCTTGGCCCGGCGCGCACGTGCTTCGCCGCTAGCCATGGCGCGGTTAATGCCCTTGATATCGGTCAGCGGCAAGAACAACTTGCGCTCAATGACGGCCAGCTTTTCCTGCTCGGCATCGATCGCTTCACGATACGTCTTGATGTTCGGCGACCACTTCTGCCGCTTGCGGCTCAGTTCCGCCGCCCACTCCAGGTTGCCTTCGTTACTGGGGAATGTCTTCAGGAATTCGGTCTTCGGCATCTTCACTTGCTTGACGAAGATTTCCAGCAGCGCACGCTCGTGGTGACGAATGTTGTTGACCACTTCGCGCAACTTGCGCACGAAGCCGTCGATCAGCGCGGACGGCAACTTCAGCTTGAGGAACTCCTCAGCCATCTGTTCACGCAGCTTGACGATTTTCTTGTCGGTGATGCTGCTCGCCTTGGGCGCCGCCTTCTGGAACTTGGCGTAGTAGTCGCGCAGCAGCTCGAAGCGGCGCTTGACCTCTTCTGGGTCCGGGCCAGTCGGGCCAGCTTCCTCTTCTTCTTCCTCTTCTTCTTCCTCGCCGTCGCCTTCTTCACTGGGCTCTGGTTCGGGCAACAGCGCAGCAGCGGCTTCCTTTTCCTTGCGCGCGACTTCTGCTTCCTTGCGCGCGATGTCGGCGGCCTCTTCGAGGTCGAGGAAGCCGGCGAGAATTTCGCTGAGGCGGCGCTTGCCGTCCAGATGCTGGTCGTATTCGCCGAGCAGCAATTCAATCGTCAACGGGAAGCTGGCCAGTGCGGTCTGCACTTGACCGAGGCCTTCTTCAATGCGCTTGGCAATGACGATTTCGCCTTCGCGCGTCAGCAGCTCAACCGTGCCCATCTCACGCATGTACATGCGTACCGGGTCGGTGGTGCGGCCCACTTCGGCATCCACCGCCGAGAGCAGCGCGACGGCTTCTTCGGTAGCGGCTTCTTCGTCGGTGCTGCCGCCGGCCTTGTCGGCTAACGGATCGGCATCAGGCGCTGCGTCGTGTACTTCGATGCCGACGCCTTTGAGCACGCCCATGATGTCTTCGATCTGCTCGGAATCGACGATGTCGGGCGGCAGGTGATCGTTGATTTCGGCGTAGGTCAGGTAACCCTGCTCCAAGCCTTTGGAGATGAGTGCCTTAATCTCTGACTGTTGCTCAGGGAGAGCTTTGATATTCATTAACCGACCACCACCGGGGTTCAAGAACCGGCCATTATAACGATGTGCTGTTTTTTTGACCAGTTTTCAAGTAAATAAAAGGTATCGATGCAGCATGCAAAAACTGCGCCAAACAGCGGTTTTTGCGTGATTTTTCCGCCGCCGCATGGGACGTTAAGGGTGCAGCCTTATTCAACGCGTATCCAACCAGAAGGTGACCGGTCCGTCGTTCACCAGCTGAATCATCATATGGGCACCGAAGCGACCAGTTTCCACCCTTGGATAGGTGCTGCGTGCAAGTTCCAGCAAACGATCAAACCAGTGCCGCGCCTGTTCCGGTGGCGCCGCGCTAGTGAAACTGGGGCGCATGCCTGAATGCGTGTCGGCTGCCAAGGTGAACTGGCTAACCAAAAGCAGCGAGCCGGCGCTGTCCACTAGCGAAAGATTCATGCGCCCTTGCGCGTCGGAAAACACCCGGTAGCCGAGTAGTCGCTGCAGCATGCGTTGCGTTTGGGCTTCGCCGTCGTCGGGCTGTACGGCGACCAGCGCCAACAAGCCAGGGCCGATTTCGCCGACCACTTCGTCATCCACGCTGACGCGGGCAGACAGTACGCGCTGAATCAAGGCGATCATTGGCGACCCGAAACTGGCGAAGTGGCTAGCTTACGATGCTGCGGCTTGCCTTGGAAAGGGGCGCGACGTGTCTTGCAAAGGAGCGCTCCAACTTCGCTGGTGCGTGCCGGATCTAAGCGTCGTTAATGAAATATTCGCGCGGAGCAGAAGAACGTTGTTGGCTGTCGCGAAATGAGCGCGAATTGGGTGCTGTCGTCGGGTTCGGCGGCGGGTGATCGGCGCCTCCCATGCAACTGACAATGCGCGCCGACACGGCGGCTCCCGTAAACTGCGCGGATGCGTTTCGATATGTATCTCTTTTACCTTGTACTGCGCCTACTGGCGTTGCTCCCGCTGCGCGTCTTGCATGGCATGGGCGCGGCGTTGGGGCGCGTCTTACTGTGGCGGCGCCCGCGCCTGGTGCACAACACGGCGGTGAATTTGCGCATGGTACGACCGCAGCTCGATGCGGCTGCGCAAAAAATACTACTGCGCAGCGTCATGCTGGAAAGCGGTAAGTCGGTCAGCGAAATTGTGAAAGTCTGGGGTGCGGGCGCGGAGCGTTCGCTGACCTTGGTGCGCGAGGTGCGTGGCGAAGAGCTGTTGGATGCGGCGCTGGCAGCAGGCAAAGGCGTGATCATCGCCGCGCCGCACTTAGGTTGCTGGGAGTTGTTGAATTACTGGCTCTGCCGCAAAACGGAGATGGCCATTTTGTATCGGCCGCCGCGAGTGGCGGCGTTGGAAGGCTTGCTGCGCAAAGTGCGCGGTGCGCTGGCGCCGGTACAGGTGCGTGCCGACGGCGCGGGCGTGCGCACCTTGTATCGACGGCTGGCGGCTGGCGGTACGGTTGGTATTTTGCCGGACCAAAAACCGCGTGCCGGCGAAGGACAGCTTGCGCCGTTTTTCGGACACGATGCACTGACCATGGTGTTGCTGCCGCGCTTGGCGGCACGCACGGGCGCCACCGTGTTGTTTGCGTTCGCCGAGCGGTTGCCACGCGGTCGGGGCTATTGCATTCATTTGTCTTCTGCTCCACCGGCGTTGTTGGATCCGGACGTCGCGGTGGCGTGTGCGGCGCTCAATCAAGGTGTGCAGGCATGCGTTGAGGTGGCGTTTGCGCAATATCAATGGCACTACAAACGTTACTCGAACACCGGTCAGCCGAGCCCGTACGATCAACCCGAGCCATAGCGACTGGCGTTCGGAAGCCGCCGGCAACGATAACCGCATCGTGTGCTCTGCTGCTTGCTTGCCGCAGGCGCCCACAAGCCCACAAGCCCACAAGCCCACAAGTGTCGAAGCGTCAAAGTGCCGAAGTGCCGAAGTGCCGCCACGGCGACTGGCCTCGCCTAGCCGGCTTGCGCTGGCGTTGAGCGGCCCTCACCGCGTAGCGAGACCTCGGCGCCGTGGGTGGGTGATTCTGTTTTGCCGCGATGCCACATGAGTTGAGTGCTGTGTAAGTGCATGATTAAGCTGACTGGTATGTAAATAGATCGGTTGTCACGCAAAAATATATTGCACTGCAGCAAAAACCCTGATAGAGTGTTCCTCACTAACCCAATCCTCAACGAGGACATGAGCATGACCCAGCAATTCAACACTCAGTTTTTCGATTTCACCAAGCAGTTCAGCGACAGCGCGTTCAAAGCGCAGTCCTTGGCTTTGAAGAGCCTTGAGACAGTTGCCGGATTGCAGCTCAAGTCGCTTGAGCAGCAGGCCGCAGTCTCCGCCGAATTCGTCGCTGCCGCGATGGAAACGCGTGACGCTGATGGCTTACGTACTTTGTGGGAGAAGGGCGCTAGCCTGAGCCGCGACAACGCCGAGCGTAACGTTGCTGTTTCGCAAGAAATCATCGCGATTACGCAGAAAGCTGCCGAGTCGATGAATGCTCTTGTGCAGGAACAGCGTCAGGCTGCTAACGACGCCGTTGCGGCGCCAGTGGCTGCCAAGAAGGCCTCCAAGTAATACGCATAATTTATAAGTAGCATCGCGTTTCTATCGCAGTTCTCCAGCGATACTAGGGCCGGACGAATGTCCGGCCTTTTTTTGGCCATAGCATCGAATACGGGTTCGTCGAAACGTGAAATAACGCCGAATGAGACGAGATGCCACGGCCTATGTGGCTTGTCGGCCTAATCATCGCGCTGATATACTTCTACGGATGGGCTTGTGGCGCGTGGTGGTAAACGTGCCGCTCGGCGGAGACCTTGCGGAGGCGTTACGTGCTCAACAGTCTTGCTTCCGGTCGTCGTATTGCCTTGCGTGTCGTACTGCTGCAGCTAGCTGCAGCGTTAGTAGTGGGTTCAACTTTTTTAGTGCTGGGGCGCCGCGAAGCGATAGCTGCGGCGGCCGGTGCGGTGGTAGTGGCGCTGGGTACCGCGCTGACGTCGCTGCGCTTCTTCAGCCGGTTGAGCAGCGCAGGCATGATGTTTGGCCGTTTGCTGACGGGCATGCTTCTGAAGTGGATCGTCACTGTCGGGGGGCTGCTCGTGATCCTGTTTCAATACAAGTTGCCGCCATTGGCCGCCGTAACGGGGTTCGTGGTTGCTTATGCGGTTTATATGTTCGCGTTCAGATTCAAGGGTTGAGACATGGCAAGCGAGCCTAACGGCGGCCTCACCGAATACATCCAGCATCACCTTACTCACCTAACACCGCATGCGAGTGAAGGTGGCTTTTGGGCGGTGCATATCGACTCGATTACGGTCGCGTTGGCGTTGGGTGTTCTGTTCAGTTTTTGGTTCTGGCTAAAGGCGCGTAAGGCGACTTCCGGCGTGCCAGGCAAGGGGCAGGCGTTTCTCGAAATCGTGTTGGAGTTTGTCGACAGCCAAGTCAAAGACGTATTTCATGGCGATCGGCGCGTGCTCGGACCGTTGGCCCTGACGATTTTCGTCTGGGTGTGGCTGATGAACGCGATGGATCTGCTACCCGTGGATCTGATGCCGGACATTACCGAAAAGTTCGGTATCGGTCATTTCCGTGCGGTCCCAACGGCGGACCTTAACTTGACCTTCGCGATGTCGCTCACCGTGCTGCTGCTGGTGATCTTCTATAGCTTCAAGGCGAAAGGCTTAGGCGGTTATACACATGAGCTGGTAACTGCGCCGTTTGCAGCCAAAGGTATGGTCGGCAAGATCGTTCTGGCACCCTTCAATTTCGCACTAAACGTTGTTGAGCTGGCCTCCAAGCCGGTAAGTCTGGCCATGCGACTGTTCGGCAATATGTATGCCGGCGAGCTGGTGTTCATGCTGATCGCCGGCTTGTTTACCGCCGGCGCTGGTGCCGCTGGCTGGGCGTTGTATGGCGCCGGCATTCTTGGCTATACCGCGTGGGGCATCTTCCATATTTTGATCATCACCATTCAAGCGTTCATCTTTATGGTGCTGACGGTCGTGTATATCGCGATGGCGCAGCGCCATCATTAAGCGTGCTGCGCCAGTTTTCACTAGCAACCTCGTTCAACCGTTTTTATCTGCCAGTTTGAATTTTCTTTAGGAGATCGTCGTGGAATTAATCGCTCACATTGCCCAGATTCAGTCCTTCACCGCCATCGCGCTTGGCTTGATCATTGGCCTCGGCGCGCTTGGTGCTTGTATCGGTATTGGCGTCATGGGTTCCAAGTTCCTTGAGTCTGCTGCTCGCCAGCCGGAATTGGTGCCGATGTTGTCGACCAACATGTTCCTGTTGGCTGGTTTGATCGACGCGGCGTACTTGATCGGTGTGGCATTGGCGATGTACTTCGCCGTGGCGAACCCGCTGCTTTCCGAAGTGATGAAGCACGCTGCCGCGTAATTAGGCCGTGTGATAGCGCGGGCACTTGGGTGCTCGCGTGTTCGTTAGTTATTTCCGTAGTCCGTATTTACAGGTGACGCAGCGATGGATTTCAACGCGACCTTGATTGGCGAAATGATTTCGTTCGCCCTCTTGATCTGGTTTTCTGTGCACTTTATTTGGCCGCATCTAACAAAGGCCATTGAAGACCGTCAGATCAAGATTGCCGAAGGTCTGAGTGCCGCCGAGCGTGCGCATGCCGAACTGAAGGGGGCTGACGTTAAAGTGGCCGCCGAGATCAAGGTGGCGCGTCAACGTGCCAGCGAGATCATCGACCGCGCGCAGCAGCAAGCCAATCAGATCATTGACAAGGCGCGTGGCGATGCCATTGCCGAAATTGATCGCCTGAAGGCGACGGCGCAAGATGATATCGCGTCAATGGCGCAGCGTGCCCGTGACGAATTGCGCCAGAAAGTTGGTGCGTTGGCGGTTCAGGGTGCTAGCAAAATCGTGCAACGCGAGATCGATCCGGCGATGCATAAAGCATTGCTCGACCAGCTCGCAGCTGAGATTTAAACGATGGCACAGGCAATTACTCTCGCTCGCCCGTATGCCCGCGCTGCCTTTGAAGTAGCGCAGGCCGGTGGCTCGCTCGACGTTTGGTCGCAAGCGCTGGCGTTCGCTGCGGCCGTTGCTGCTGACCCGCGGGTGGTTGGGTTTCGTAACGATCCACGTGTGCAGGCGACGCAGTTGATTGCGTTGCATTCGCCCGAAGGTATCGCGGCCGATGCGCCGTTTGTCCAGTTTCTGAGCGAGTTGGTGGAACAGCACCGGATTGCCTTGCTGCCGGAAGTGAGCGAGCTGTTCGAAACGTACAAGCGTGAGTCCGAGTCGCAGTTGTTGGTCA
The DNA here is from genome assembly GCA_039924175.1 of Rhodanobacter sp. GTDB lineage: Bacteria > Pseudomonadota > Gammaproteobacteria > Xanthomonadales > Rhodanobacteraceae > Rhodanobacter. Next base: position 526 of record JBDTBF010000157.1, on the reverse strand, counting down.
AGGTGACCAGCGCAATGACGTTGGATGCGGCACAGATTGAACAGTTGAAAGCGTCATTAAAGCGTCGCTTCAAGCGTGATATTGAATTAGAAACCCAGGTAGATCCCGCGTTGTTGGCTGGCGTGGTGATCGATACGGGTACGGAAGTGATCGACGGTTCGGCGCGCGGACGTCTCGCGCAGCTGGCCGGCGCTTTAGCGCATTAAAAGCAGAAATAAAGTGGAGAGAAGTGAGGAACGATTGGCACGCCAATGATCCCGCCGCCGCTCTTGCTCACCACACGTTCTTCTTAAAGTTAGTTTCACGCGAAGTCCACTCGCGAAGAGCAAAAACCGGTCATTCGTGGTCGGATAAATAATTAAACGCGAAGTTCACTCGCGAAGGGCAAAACCGGCCATCCATGGCCGGACTCTTCAACAAAGCTTTCGATTTTGGGATAACCGTCATGTCCAGCACCACTTTGAACCCGTCCGAGATCAGCGAACTGATCAAAAGCCGCATCGAGCAGTTCAAGCTCGGTGCCGAG
>JBDTBF010000156.1:0-3879 GCA_039924175.1 Rhodanobacter sp. | reverse complement strand
CGACTTGCAGGCCGTGCACGGTGAGCTGATCGAGTTGCGCTGTGCTGCTAGCCAGATCGACATGTGAGATGGTTGCCTGCAGCGATTTCCACGCCAGAGGCGTGCGCCTGCGTTGTTGTAATGCAAGATCGTTGATCGTTACTGCGGCCGGTTGCAGCACGGCGTTGAAGGTCTTGCTCCAGTCCGCTTGTAGTTGGCCGTCGACGTCGAGTGTGCCCTTGGTCAGCTCCGCGTTCAGTAGCGGTGGTGCCAGTGGCAGGAAAGGTGCCAATGCGACGTCCTTGAGGCCCAACTTGCCGTTGTAACGACTGCTAGTCAGATCCAGTTTGCCGTCGACCTTGATGCTGCCACCATTGAGTTGCGCCGCGAGGTCGATCGTGGCGGCGGGTGTGGCCAACAGCGAAATCCCGCGTAACGTTCCTTGAATGGACTGCAGCGTGAGAGTGGCCGGTTTTTGTCCGGTGAGATCCGTGTAGTCGACACGGCTGTTGTGCAGCGTAAGTGCGCCGATGCGCAAGTCGGTGGCAGGCGCAGCTTTCTGGTCGATTGTCTTCGCTTTGGTAGCTGCCTCGGCACCGGTCAACGCGTCAAAATTGCTGTGACCGCCGGCTTGGCTGGTGTAATGCAGCACTAACTGATTCAACTGCACTGCGCCTAGGCGATAACGCGATAGCAGAGGTTCCACGTCGTCCAGCACCGCGCTGGCGTGACCGAGCTCGAGGATAGGTGAGCCATCGTGGGTTGCCAGCGCCAAGTCGTCCAATTGCAGTGGACCGGCCAAGCGCACCTGTGGTGCGGATTTGGCTTGTACGAAATGCAGTTCCAGCTGACCGGATAGCTGACCGCGCGAGATCGCCATTGGCAGTGGCACCGGCACATAGCTGAGGTAGCGCGGTAGGTCGAGGTGGTTGAGTGTGAAGCTGATCACTGATTCGCGGCTGTCCGCGAACGGTTTGGTCTGACCGACGATACGCAAGGGGCTGCCGTCCACGGTCATGGCCAGCAGGGGCTGCACGAACACATCGGTATCGTGTGGCAGGTTGGCAATGAACGGCACGCCCAGTTCGAGGCGGTCGATACGGTGGGTGGTGTGCGTCACCGCGTCGTCGAATATGATGTCGCCATTGCGCACGCTGATGTTGGACAGGGCAAAGCGCGCTGGCTTGCTGCCAGGCTCCGCCGGTTGGCTGGTGAATTTTTCGATCAGGTCGGAAAAGTTGAATTGTTGCGGTGCCGTGCGGGTGATGTGCAGCTGCGGATGCTGCAGAGTGAGTTCGTCCAGTACCGGCGCCATGCGGAATAGTGAGGCCCATGAAGCGTTGACGACCATGCGGTCGACATCAACAAACGACGTGTGTTGTTCGCGATCGGCAATGTGCAGTCGATCCAGCTGCAAGCGCAGCGTAAACGGATTGAAATGCGCTCCGCCCAAAGTTACTGGCCGGTCAAGCAGAGCGGTCAGACGCGTCTGCAACTGGCTCTTGATGATTGGCGGTGCGGCGAAGAATCCGAGCAAGCCGAATATCATCAGGATGACCGCGACAATCAGCGCGATTTTGCGCGGCCGCGGCGAACCACTGAACCGCTGCAGCTTGCCGCGTGCTGTCATGAGACGCGAACCCGTGGATGGGTGTGTGTTGTCGTTCATGCGGCAAGTGTTCCAGTTTTGCCGTGATCCGGCGGCGTGATGCCGGGTGCGCTTCATGTCTGGCAGGCATGTCAGACGACGGAAATTTAGCTTGCTAGCCCCATGGCGTGTGGCGACGATGCGTGCAGGTCGCCATCACGCGTAAGCGGTTGTGAAGTCGCTTATTGAAGAGGCCTCATCAACTAACGACCGCTTATTGCCAAGAACAGACCACTTTGCCGCAAGTACCGGCGGCCATGAGGTCGAATCCTTTTTGGAAATCGTCGATAGCAACTTGGTGGGTCAGGACCTTTTGCAGCGGGAAGCCCGTCAGCACCATTTGCGTCATTTTGTACCAGGTTTCGTACATGCGCCGACCGTAGATACCCTGCAAAGTGAGACCTTTGAAGATGATTTTGTCCCAATCGACCGGCGAGCCTTTGGGCTGAATGCCCAACATGGCGACTTTGCCGCCGTGATACATGCAGTCCAACATGTCGTTGAAGGCGCGTGAGTTGCCGCTCATTTCCAGGCCGACGTCGAAGCCTTCCATGTGTAGCTCTTTCATCACGTCTTTGATCGACTGGTGGGCTACGTTGACGACACGCGTTGCGCCCATGTCGGCAGCCAGTTTCAAGCGATAATCGTTGACGTCGGTAACCACAACGTTGCGTGCGCCGACATGCTTGCAGATACCAGCGGCGATAATACCGATCGGACCTGCGCCGGTGATGAGCACGTCTTCGCCAATAACGTCAAATTGCAGCGCACAGTGAGCAGCGTTGCCGTAGGGGTCGAAGAAGGCTGCCAGTTCCGAGGGGATTTGGTCCGGAATTGGCCACAAGTTGGAGGCCGGCATATTGATGTATTCAGCAAACGCACCATTGCGGTTGACGCCGATACCAACCGTGTTCGGGCATAGATTTTGGCGGCCAGCGCGGCAGTTGCGGCAATGACCGCAAACAATGTGGCCCTCGGCGGATACGCGGTCGCCGATTTTGTATCCAGTCACCCCGGGTCCGATTTCAACGATGCGGCCGACGAATTCGTGACCAATGGTCAGGCCTGGTTTGATCGTGCGCTGGCTCCATTCATCCCACTTGTAGATATGCAGGTCGGTGCCGCAAATGGCGGTTTTTTCTACCTTGATCAGTACTTCGTTGGGGCCAACCTCGGGAACCGGTACCTGTTCCATCCAGATACCTTCTTCGGGTTTGCGCTTGACCAGAGCTTTCATCATTTGTGGCATTGGGGAATCCATGGGCTGGCCCGAAACGCGGGCGCGGAGGCGTGAATTATAGAGCGACGTTAGCGCCTGCCGCTTTAGTGCACTGCAGCGTTGCTGTGATCGCGGTAACAAACTATGGTCGTAGGTTATTACGCTACTGATGAATGTTGTCGAGCGTGATTGAGCGCGTCGATATACGAGGCAGTGCACTGGCGTAGCCGTGTTCTACGCTGTGGATTATGGCGATTGCGGCATAGATCGCCCTCGATGCCAAGTGACTTGCGGCCTATGTCTTGACCCGACGGCATACGTTCTACTCGCAAGTTGTTGTTGACACCCCGGTACGAGGTCAGCGCTGGTCTGGCCAAAATTTTCCAAGGAGCTCTTATGCGACGTCTTGTTCTTGCTGCAGCCATTGCTGTCAGCTGTGTCTCCGCCGCGAATGCTGTTGAAGGCATGTGGCAGCCTGCTCAGTTACCGACGATTGCCGCCACGCTCAAGCAACATGGCTTGCAGCTGGATCCGGCGAAGTTGACCGATCTCACCGGGTATCCGATGGGTGCCATCGTCAGCCTAGGTGGTTGCACCGCCTCATTCGTGTCGCCGGAAGGCTTGGTGGTGACGAATCATCATTGCGGCTATGGCGCCTTGCAGTACAACTCGACGCCGCAGAAAAATCTGATCGTGGACGGCTTTCTGGCCAAAACGAAGGCGGAGGAGCTGCCCGGAGACCCGAACATGCGCGTCTTCGTTACCGAGGATATTCATGATGTGACGAAAGAAGTGAATGTGAAGCTCAGTGATGCGATGAGCGGTGCCGAGCGCTACAAGGCGATTGAGCAAGCCATCAAGGAACAGGTGAAAGGCTGCGAAAGCGACGGCTATCGTTGTGATGTTTACAGCTTCCACGGCGGCTTCAGCTATCAGCTGATCAAGCAGTTGGAGATCAAGGATGTGCGACTGGTCTACGCGCCGCCGGAATCCATTGGCAAGTTTGGTGGCGACGTCGACAACTGGATGTGGC
>JBDTBF010000155.1:0-3258 GCA_039924175.1 Rhodanobacter sp. | reverse complement strand
TCGCCATGGGCAGCAGTTTCCGCCGGTTCCAGCAATCCCAGAGTGGCATGGGTTGGCTGGTACTGGCCGCCATACTCACCGTCTACATCGTGCTCGGCATGCTGTACGAAAGTCTGCTGCACCCGGTGACCATTCTGTCCACGCTGCCGGCTGCAGGTGCCGGCGCGTTGCTGGCGCTGTGGATTACCAACACCGAACTGTCGGTTGTGGCACAAATCGCGCTGGTGCTGTTGATCGGCATCGTGAAGAAAAACGCGATCATGATGATCGACTTCGCGCTGGTCGCCGAACGCGAGCATCACAAGAACCCACTCGACGCCGTGCGCGAAGCCAGTATCGTGCGCTTCCGCCCGATCATGATGACCACCATGGTTGCGATCCTGGCCGCGCTGCCGATCGCGATTGGTCTGGGCGAAGGCAGCGAGCTGCGCCGTCCGCTCGGCATCGCCCTGATCGGTGGCCTGCTCGTGTCGCAAAGCCTGACCCTGCTCAGCACGCCGGCGCTGTACGTGATCTTCTCCTGCCTCGCCGAGCGCCGCAAAGCGTGGAGCGAGCGCCGGCGCGAGCGGAAGTTGCGGCGCTTGCGGCAGCGGCTGGCGGGCGCCTGAGCCTGCCATCGGCACCCGTGCGGTGGGCCGCTTCGCGCGTCGGCCAGCAGCGCACCCTGTGCGCGAAGCGGGGCGGCTGCATCACTGCCAATCGCTGCGCGAACACTTGGCCGCCGGTGAGCTCGTCTATTTGGTGCCCAAGGTGAAAAACTTCGGTTTCTACGTTCGCGGTGCGGTTGCGCAGCAGCTCACCTACATGTTCCAGATCGGCAAAGAGTTAGCCGGCAAGGTCGAGGCGGAGTTCAACAATATGACCATCGCCGTCGCCGTCGGGGCAGGTTCATGAGCTACACCTCGCATACGAATCGCCGCTTTTCCATCCATGTTCGAGCCGATCCATATAGATAAACGCCCTTTGCTATACATGTTTCATCTGCACGCTCGCGGCGGTTACAGCGCCACACGCAGGGCTCAACGATAAAAAGCTGACTGGTCAGACCGGTACCAGTGCGTTTGAGGCTCACGCCAGCAAACTGAGGGAAGCATTGCATTCTGTTAACGTCAACAAAGTGGCCGACCTCGCCTTGGGCATCCCACGGGGGATCCAAATGTGGTTGTTCAGCACATGCATTGCCGCGTTTTTCTATACATGTCTTGCACAACACGTATAGAGAAATGCTATTTTCTATACATGTTCTCAAGTTCGTGAGTAGACCGTGCCCTTGACCCGCCTGCTGGATCGGCTCGCTCCTGCCCGTTTTGAGACCGCGCCGATCCTCAAGAAACTCGCATTGGCCAGCCGCAAGCTGGCGGAATTGAAGGGTGTGGCAGCATCCATTCCTCGGCAGGCGATCCTCATCAACACCTTGGGCATGCAAGAGGCCAAGGACAGTTCCGCTATCGAAAACATCGTCACGACTCACGATGATCTGTTCAGGAATGCAGCCTTCCCGGAGAGTCCAAGCTCTCAAGCCACCAAGGAAGTCTTGCGCTATCGGCAGGCGTTGTGGACGGGATTCGATGGCGTGCGCCACAGCGAGTTGCTCACCAACAACATCATCCTGGAAATTCAAGCCGAACTGGAACGCAACAACGCAGGCTTTCGCAAGCTGCCCGGGACCGCGCTGAAAGATGGTGCTGGCCACGTCGTGTACATGCCGCCGCAAGAGCCAGATCGTATCGTGAGCCTGATGCACGAGCTAGAGAACTTCATCAACGACGACCAAGCCTTCGAAGCCGACCCATTGATCAAGATGGCGCTCATCCACCACCAGTTCGAGAGCATCCATCCGTTCTACGATGGCAACGGCCGTACCGGCCGCATCATCAACGTGCTGTATCTCGTCCAGCAGCGACTGCTCGATATTCCGGTGCTCTACCTCAGCCGCTACATCGTGCGTACCAAACCCGACTATTACCGCCTGCTGCAGGGCGTGCGCGATCACGACCTGTGGGAAGACTGGGTGCTGTACATGCTCACCGCAGTCGAACAAACGGCTGGCGAAACGATCACCACCATTCACGCCATCAAGGCGGCGATGCTGGATGTGAAGCACCGCTTGCGTGCCGGCTACAAGTTCTACAGTCAGGACCTGATAAACAACCTGTTCAGTCATCCCTACACCAAGATCGAATTTGTCCAGAACGACCTCAAGGTGTCGCGCCTGACCGCAACCAAGTATCTCGATGCCCTCACTGCAGGGGGCTTTCTGCACAAGCAGAAAATCGGTCGCTCCAACTACTACATCAATCTCGCGCTCAACCCCATCCTCACGGGCGAAGCCATGCAAGCAGTCAAATAACGGCCATGACTCGTAAAAATTCGGCGACGTCCCAAATCCGTCCCACCCCCTCAAGCACGGACGAGCGGCGGTAAAAGCAACCACACCAGCGCATACGAGTCCCTGATCTGGAGCAGTGAGCGGCAGATCGAACAGATCTGGACGATCTTCGACTTGGCAAATCGGTTGCAGTCGCGGCTTTTGAGACATGGCGAGTATCTATTGCCACGGAACACTGCGTAACGGGGTACGGGCCACTTGGCGCAGGCGCTTGCGACCAGCCGCAGTCGTGGTGGAGACGTCGTAGCAGACCGGCTTGCCTGTCATTTCCTCAACGCACAGCGCCTGCGCCGCCGGTTGTAATTCGTCATGAATCTGCACTCAACGGCGCAGCGCAGGGCTTCGTCGGGTCGCCCGCTCATTCGTGAGCGGGCCTGTATTGAAACAACAAGGAAGGTGACGCGCAAAGCTACCCGAACTCTTTGCCCGCTCATTCGTTAGCGAGTGCGGATTGAAAATTGTGGGCGACGAAGAGGTTAGCCATTCACCTTGGTCGCCGACGGTTAGTCCTATTTTCCGCAGAGGTGGGCAAGCGCGTGTGAGAGGTGGCTGACGCCTCACCCACTGAGCTGCGTTGAAGCTTTAGCTTCCGGCGAGGCAGTCGCTGGCCTGATGAGCTGGTGTCGGAATTCATTGCTGATCTGAGCGGCAGGAACCAGCCGCGCATCCGCATGCAAGCCGGTTCACATCGGCGCAAACAACTCCGCCAGATCCGCCTCGTCGAAACGCAGCCGCTTGGTGGCGCCGCCGCCGTCGAGCACGGCCTGGGCCAGGTCGGCTTTGCGCGCTTGCAGGGCCTGGATTTTTTCTTCGACGGTGCCGGTGCAGATCAGGCGGTAGACGAAGACGGGTTTGTCCTGGCCGATGCG
>JBDTBF010000154.1:0-27885 GCA_039924175.1 Rhodanobacter sp. | reverse complement strand
CCAAGCGTTTGGTGGCTATGGGTGGACTCGAACCACCGACCCCGGCATTATGAGTGCCGTGCTCTAACCAGCTGAGCTACATAGCCTAAAGATTCCCGCTGCAGCAAAGTGCTGGTCAGGGCGCGGCAGTTTAATCGGATGGCGAGCTAGGTTCAAGTGAAGCGCTTGCCGAGTCTCCCTGCCGCGTGGTTGAATCGAACCAGACTGTCGATAACTTTTCCGTGCAAACGTCGGATGGGGCGGCCTCGGGAGGCAACATGATTGACATTGATGGTTACCGTCCAAACGTTGGCATTGTGCTGTTGAATGCTGATGGCCAGCTGTTTTGGGCACGCCGAATCAATCGCGACGGCTGGCAGTTTCCGCAAGGTGGTATGCGCTCGGACGAGGTTCCGCTGGAGGCGATGTATCGCGAACTGGAGGAGGAAACCGGGCTAGCCGCGCACCATGTGGAAGTGATCGCCGCCACGCACGGCTGGTTGCGCTATCGCCTGCCCAGCCGTTATGTGCGGCAGCATCAGCGGCCTACTTGCATTGGTCAGAAGCAGGTGTGGTTTTTGCTGAAGTTGGTGGGCGGCGAAGACGCGCTGAAGCTGGATGCGTCAGAGAAACCGGAATTTGATATTTGGCGCTGGGTGGATTTTTGGTATCCGGCCGCGAACGTGGTCAACTTTAAACGCGACGTTTACGAATGCGCGCTACGCCGCTTTGCGCCGTTGGTGGAAGACTTGTTTGGCGTGCAATTGGGGCACGTGCCGCGAGCGATGGCGGCGCCCGATGAACAAAAAGCAGCATCGCTGCAAGTGGATGGTTGACAATCATTCGCATTCGCGTTCTCATACGCGCCATGTACATTTGCATGTGTAATGCCGTTACCGATCATGACATCCGCCGCGAAGTGGCTGATGGCGTGCATTCGTTTGCGCAATTGCAGGCGCGCACGGGTTGCTCGGACTGCTGCGGATGTTGCGAGCAAGAGGCGCGCGCCGCGCTGGATGATGCCGTAGCGGCGGTAGGAAACGCCGTTCAAGCGTTTCCGGTTGTCGCTGCGTAAAAGCCGTAGCGGCAGCGCGATCAGCGTTGCTTAGATGACCACCGGCTGGCTAGCCCGATGCCAGCCACCTGCAGGTGTTATCCCCCCAAGCGGACTTTGCCGCCGCAGTACGCCGGCGATGCCTTTGTGTGCGCGCAGCCCAGTGTGATCCGCGGCTTACTCCACTTAAGTGCGAGTGCGCGTAAGCGCCCGTGGGAAGGGAAGCGCCTCGATCAGCATCGAGGTTCAACCCGGCCCTCGGCCAAATCGGCTTTCGCTCGTCATTCCAGCGCTTCTAGCGGGAGATAGTTTTCAACAGCCAAAGACTGGTCATCCAGTGACGCTCATGCCTAACTGTGGAATCGCCGAACGAAAGGCACTGCACTCCGTTTTAGCGGGAACGTTGATCTGAATTTCGACACTCATCAGGAAACGGCAACCAGTCATTACTCACCCTTCCCTGCCGCTTGCGCCTGACCTGCATCAGCGCGTGCGTGAACCCACGGGCGAACCATTGCCATTCTCATTCCGCCGACGCGAACGTGAAGTTTGTATAGTCGGGGGAGCTCATCGAACGGAGAACCCCATGAAAGGCGACAACAAAGTCATCGAATTTTTGAACAAGGTGTTGTTCAACGAACTTACGGCGATCAACCAATATTTTTTGCACTGCCGCATGTTGAAAAACTGGGGTTATACCGAGCTAGCCGATCATGAGTACAAGGAGTCGATCGAGGAGATGCGCCACGCCGATCGCCTGATCGAGCGCATCTTGTTCCTCGAAGGTCTGCCCAACTTGCAGCACCTTGGCAAGCTGCACATCGGTGAGAACGTGCCCGAAGCGCTGCAAGGCGATCTGGATCTGGAATTAGCCGGTGCCGGCGACTTGCGCACTGCCATCGCGCACAGCGAAGGCATTGCCGATTACGTCAGTCGCGACCTGTTCAAAAGCATCTTGCACGATGAGGAAGAACACATCGACTGGCTGGAAACCCAGCTCAGCCTGATCAAGGACATTGGTGTGGAACGCTACCTGCAAAGCAAGATGGGAAGCTGATCCAGTATCGAGTGGGCGCCGTCAGCGACGCCCGCACTTATGCGGCCAATTCTTATGCCGCTAGTTCCGCGACCGCAACCACACGACGGCAGATTTCGCCTTGACGGCCGCTACACGAGCGGGCTATACCAAGCGTTTCCCGCAAGGTAGCGCGCATGGCTTCACGACCACCACCGCGCTTCGTGGTGCGCTTGGCTGGCGACAACAGCCAGCGCAAACGCTGGATATTGTTGGGTGTGGCATGGCTTGCGAGCTTGCTGCTTACCGGGCTGATTATCAGCTGGCTGACCGGGCGAACGACCCCAGTGGCGGTCGATCACCACCAACAACGCGCGCTACTTGCTCAGCTCGACGACCTAAAGCAGCAAGTCGCCAATCTGCAGCGTTCCAACCAGGTCAATGACGTTGCGGCGCGCTCGTTGCGCGGCACCCTGACGCAACGCGAAGAAGAGATTGCTGGTCTGCGCGCCGACCTGGGGTTCTATTCTCGCCTGGTCAGCGGCGGTGCGCGCGCCGGCATAAAGATACAAGAAGTAAAACTGCAGCCTATTTCCAATACTCGCGGCTGGAACTTCACCCTTAGCCTGGCTCAAAATGCCAAACGCAGCGATGAAATTACGGGCAAGGTGTTGGTCAGCGTAGAGGGTCTGACCGGCAACAAAGTCACCCAGCTGAAGTGGGACGCGTTGGGCGACGCCAGCCAGAAAGATGGGCTACCGTTCCACTTCATGTATTTTGAACAGCTACACGGCACCATCGTGCTACCAGAAAAATTTCGCCCCACGCGATTACACATAAGCGTTCAGGCGACCGGTAGCGCGGCTGTTACTCGCAGTGTCGCTTGGGGCGACGCCCTGCGTGGCAACATCATTACCGATCAAGGGGACCACGATGCTCAACCGTAAACGCAACGAACAGCGCAGCGCCAATCAAGACACCAGCCTCATCGCCCGCGGCACGGTGATTCAGGGCGACGTGCGCTTTACTGGCGTGCTGCATCTGGACGGTCGCATTGAAGGCGTGGTGCAGGGTGAAGGCGAAGACGCCATGTTCACCCTGAGCGAACACGGCCAGGTGGAAGGCGAAATTCGCGTACCGCACGCCGTTATCAATGGCCATGTGACTGGCAACGTTGACGTCAGTGTTCGGCTGGAATTGGCTGCCCAAGCGTGCATTGACGGCGACGTTCGCTATCAAACGATGGAAATGGTGGCTGGCGCGCAGGTCAACGGTCGCATCGCACGGCAAGCGACCGAAAGCACGCGAGAACTGCCCGCGCCGGGCCTCGCGACGCACGAAGAGGCCTCTTCCGGCAACCTCGACGACGCCGTGTCGGCGTAAAGCGAAGTATGCTTGGTACTAGACCGCAACGACCCCACATGAATGTCATGGATAACCTCATCGCTGTTCCCGACTACCGTAGCAGTAGCGCACCGTTGCTGTTCACCACGGCCGCCGCGCAGAAAGTGCACGAGCTGATTAACGAAGAAGGCAATCCGTCGCTGAAGTTGCGCGTGTACGTCAGTGGCGGTGGTTGTTCTGGCCTGCAATACGGTTTCACTTTTGATGAAGCCTGCGCGGACGACGACGTCGCAGTGGAGCGCGAAGGAGCGACCTTGCTGTGCGATCCGCTGTCCCTGCAATATCTAGCCGGCGCGCAAGTCGACTACACAGAAAACCTTAGCGGTTCGCAATTCGTGATCAGCAACCCCAACGCAAAGACCACCTGCGGCTGCGGTTCCTCGTTCACCGCCTAAGCGACAAGCGCTCATGGACCACGCCGCAACGCCTTCTCGCAACGTCTTTGCCGGACTCAGCCTGACGCTCAACCGCGTCGCTGAACGGCGCGATGACGCGGCATGGGTAAGCGCCCAGGCTAACTCGGACAGCGCCCGTTATTTGTTACTCGATAGCGCCGGCGAAGCCTTTCTGCAACGCGACCAGGAAGCCTTGCGCTGGCTTACGGCGGCCGAGCGTCAGACGCTTCTGCCGCAACACCCAGCTAGCCTGCTCGGCATGGCAAACCAGCGGCCGCACTTTATGCTGGCGCTGGATGAATCCATTGACGCCGCCGCACTGGAAACGGCGTTGAAGGCGCGTCGCGCCAGCCTGCGCAGCAGCGGGCTCGAGCTTGCTGCAGAAGAAGCCGCGCTGTTCGCGTACGCGAAGGGCTTGGCGCACTGGCAGCGCCAAACGCAACATTGCAGTCGTTGTGGCGCGCCGCTGCACTTGGTCAGCGCTGGCCATCGTGCGCAGTGCAGCAACGCCCGTTGTGCACAGCTCCATTTTCCACGCACCGACGCCGCCGTCATCATGTTGGTGGAACACGAAGGTGCCTGCTTGCTCGGCCGCCAAGCTGTTTGGGGGCCCGGCCGTTATTCCACCTTGGCCGGTTTCGTCGAGCCAGGGGAAGCACTGGAAGATGCCGTGCGACGCGAAGTGGCCGAGGAATCTGGCGTCACGGTTGGCGAGGTGCATTACCACTCGTCACAGCCGTGGCCAATGCCCGCGTCCTTGATGGTGGCCTTCACCGCCACGGCGCTATCGCGTGATATCGCCATGCGCGATCACGAACTGGAAGACGCGCGCTGGTTTACCCCGCAGCAAATCGTTGATGGTCTCAACGATCACAGTTTCGTGCCCTCCATGGCGCTGTCGGTGTCTTATCAGTTGCTCGCTGGCTGGATGCAGCGACAAGCGGGGTTGAACCTGGACACGCTGATCGCCGCCGCTCGATAGCAACAACCGGACGGCGGAAAGCACGCCTAACCGCAGCTAGCGTTTGCGCAGCAATCCATCTTCCGCGTCGGGCGCGAAGCCCGCGATATGAAAATCTGCTGGTGCGAAATAGCATCGGCAGAATCTCTGCCAACTCGTCGGGGTCACCACTCAGACGCACTCGCATCGGGATCGATGACGAATGACGAGCTTGAGAAAAGGCGCGTGCGGCGACTGGTCAGCGCCACTCCATCAAGCAATCCTATTGCCGGCGCGGTCGCGTCTTCACCTCGGAACGATAGCTGAGTGAGGGCTGGGTTGATTCGCCGCTTCAACGCTCGCCAAAGCATTCCACGCCGCGCAACCAACCCGGACGGCTGCGCAAGCGGCCATCTTTATCCGCCGTCACGCAGCGCCTTAGTGCAGCCGACCGGCGCGCGGCGAACGGCTCGCCTACAATGTCGATACTGTCTTCGAGTCCACTCACCATGGCTATTCGCCTGTTAACCATTCTTATTGCGCTAGGGCTGTTGCACGTGCTGCCGCAGCTCGCGCGCTGGCGAAAAGATGGCTTGTTCCGGCGCTGGGTTGCGCAAGTTGATGACACCAGCGGCGCCGGCCGGGTGGTGCTGTCTTTACTGCTACCGCTGGGGTTGTGTGTGCTGGCGGTGTGGCTACTGCAGCAACTGCCGATGAGCGAATGGCTGCAACTGTTGTTTGCACTCGCCGTGCTGCTGTATTGCTTCGGACCGCGCGAATTTGAGGCAGATCTGGAAGCGATTCTGCAGGCACCTGATGACGTCCGGCGCGAAGTTGCCGCGCAAGCTTTGAGCGACGACGGCACAGCCATCGGCTGGAACGCTTCAGAACTCGGCGTGGCGATGGCCTACGCCGCGTTGCGCCGCCGCTTCGGCGTGCTGCTGTGGTTTCTTTTGCTTGGCCCGCTCGGCGCATTGCTGTACCGCTTGGGGCAAACACTCGGGCGCAGCATGTCACTGCAACTGGACCACGACAGCGCCCGTGCTGCACGCTATTTGGCGAACGCGCTGGACTGGCCCGCCGCACAACTGCTGACCTTTACCTTGGCCATCGTCGGCCATTGGGAAGCCGTAATGGGTGCGTGGCGGCGCTGGCACAGCCAGGCCGCTGCCACTAGTTGGTACAACACCGGCCCCGGCTTTCTCGGCGCCGCCGCGCAAGCCGATGTGCGCGTGGATATCGAGAGCGGCGACGGCTACACCGAAGAACACAGCGATCCACTTGCCGAACTAGTGCGCCTACGTAGTGCGTTGCTACGCGCTCTGTTGACATGGCTCAGCCTGATCGCACTGGTTGTTCTGGGCGGCTGGGCGGGGTAAATGCACCGGTGGATCGACGGCAAACCAGCACCTCTGAAAAAGTCTTTGTCGTGTGGATGGGTTGTTCGCGACGTTCTCAGCGTTCATAAAGTGTACGCAACGCGGACTTGCCATACAGCTCCAATCCCTGCTGCCGGTCACACGCTCCCCGACCCATCGGAAACAATCGCGTCTTGGCTTTAAGTGGCCGGCAAGATGACGTACCACGTGCGTTTGATGCAGGTTCTGGCGGCTAGCTAACCAGCCACTTGGCTTGCAGTAACGAACCAGCCGTCTCACCACATTGGAACCGGCGAGATCACGCCAAATCGCCGCGTAACTCGCGCACGCGCGCCTCCAATAAAGAAGCATTTGCCAACTCCGCGGCAACGGGCGCATCCACAACCAGCTCAACCCGCGCGCGAAACCGACGCGGCAAACGCGCCCGATGCATTTTCGAATCGCGCCGACTCCACATACTGCGCCATAGACCGCGCAAGGCCATCGGCACGACCGGCACCGCACGGCGTGCCAGAATTTTTTCCACGCCGGCGCGAAACGGTGCGATCTGGCCATCGTGCGTCAGCGCACCTTCGGGGAAAATGCACACCACTTCGCCGGCTGCCAGCGCTTCATCCACGGCGTCATATGCCTCGCACAATATCTGTGGATTTTCTTTATAGCCGGCAATCGGGATCGCTTTGGCCGTGCGAAAGACAAAGCTCAACAACGGGACCTCGAAGATTTTGTAATATATGACGAAGCGCACGGGACGGCGCAAATTCGCCATCAGTAGCAGCGCGTCCATAAAGCTGACGTGGTTACACACCAATAAGACAGGCCCTTCCTCGGGCAGATGCTGCATGCCGTCAACGCGTACCCGGTACAGCGTGTTCACCACCACCCAAGTGATGAAGCGCATCAGGAACTCGGGCGCCAAGGTGAAGATGTACGCCGCCACCAGTACGTTGAGCAGCGCGGCAGCCAGGAAGATCTGCGCCGCATCCAGCCCCAGTGCGCCCAGCCCCAAGCCAAAACCGGCCGCCAGCACGATCAGCACCGCGTTCATGATGTTGTTGCCGGCAATGATGCGTGACAGCTTGTCGCGCGGCGCACGCGATTGCACGAAAGCAAACAACGGCACGACATAGAAACCGGCGAATACACCGATGGCGGTGAGATCGAGCGCGATCCGCCAGCTGCCCGCGCCGCGAAGGAATGCCAACCAGTCCAACCCGCGCACCGTCGCGATGCCATGTCGCGCGAGATACAGATCCACCCCGAACGCGGTGAGCCCGAACGCACCCAGCGGCACCAAGCCGATCTCCACGCGCTTGCCCGACATCTTCTCGCACAGCAGCGCACCGATGCCGCTACCGATGGAAAACAAGGTGAGCACAAGCGTGTAAACCGAACCATCGCCACCGAGCGTGCTGCGCGCATAGATAGGCAATTGCGCGATCAACACCGTACCGAAAAACCAGAACCACGATATGCCCAGTACGGCGTTCCACACCGCGCGATCGGCGTGCGTGATGGCGATCACCCGCGCCGTTTCGCTAAACGGGTTCGCGTTGAACTTCAACTCCGGCGCAGTCGCCGGCGCCAGTGGAACCTTGCGGCTGGCTAGATAGCCGGCGACTGCCACCGTGATCGTCGCCGCCGAGGCCAGCAACGGGCCGATGCCGGCGACCCGCATCAATTCGCTGCCGGCAATCATGCCGATCAGTATGGCCAGTTGCGTGCCCATCTCCACTAAACCGTTGCCGCCGACCAATTCTGCCGGCTTCAGCGCCTGCGGCAGGATCGCGTACTTGATCGGTCCAAACATCGTCGAGTGCATGCCCATCATGAACAGCACCAGCAGTAACAAGCCGAGGTTATGGGTGTAGAAACCCACCGCCGCCACCATCATCGCGGCAATCTCGAACAGCTTCACCCAACGGATAATTCGCGTCTTCTCAAACTTCTCCGCCAGTTGCCCGGCAGTAGCGGAAAACAGAAAGAACGGGATGATGAATAGCGCCGGGGCGAGGTTGGTGTAGAGCGAGGCGACGTGGTCGCTCAGGCCCATCTGGTACGCCACCAGAATAACCAGCGCATTGCGAAACGCATTGTCGTTGAACGCCCCCAACGCCTGCGTCCAGAAGAAGGGCGCGAAACGCGGCTTACGTAGCAGTGCGAATTGGGTCATGAATGGCCTTTGCCAGAATGGTACGAGAACCAGATTACTGGATACTGGCGTGCTAAATCCCGTAAAAATGCCGCGGCCAACTCT
Organism: Rhodanobacter sp.; assembly: GCA_039924175.1. GTDB lineage: Bacteria > Pseudomonadota > Gammaproteobacteria > Xanthomonadales > Rhodanobacteraceae > Rhodanobacter. Next base: position 19,462 of record JBDTBF010000154.1, on the reverse strand, counting down.
AACGCTAGCCGCGCAACAGCCCTTGTCATGGCGGGCATCGCCGGTCCCACCACGGGCTGGACAAGTAACACCTCTAAACAGCGTCGGATCAGCTTGAGCAACCGATCATCGCTGATGCGTCGATCTACTCGCACCGTCAGGACTTGGTGGTTCGCACGGTCAAAAACCTCTGCAGATTCATATCCGCGATTCAGCGAGGCTCGTCCTGCACGTTCTGTAGCCGTAGCGGCTGCGTGACAAGGGCCGCGCCCAATCCGGCCAGTCGCAACAGGGCGAAGTTTCCGTATAGCGCACTTCTTTCGCGCTGGTGGCGGCTGAATGTACGCCGCGCGCGCAACTACTGTGGTTTGGCCGAAGGCTACTTACTTAATTGCCAAGACCGAATTTTGGGCGTTCCTGTGGTTCATCCACCGGCCGCCGTTCACAACCGCCGTTCGCGCTTTTGCCGCCAGATCGGCGCTTTGCATCTGGCTCACTCCGCGCGTTCGGCCGTCCGCAACGCCGTCGTCTTCAGCCCACTCTTCGCCATGCCGGGTGATTGAAAGAGTGTTAGCTCCAAGCAGGTGTGCCCTGCCGGGCGCGCAAAAAAAGGCGCCACCCGAAGGTGGCGCCTGAAGGACCTTTCTCGATCCAGTACTTAACTTCTAACCCAACTTAGAAGTCGTACGAAACCGCCAGCTGCCCGTACCGCGGAGCCTGATAGAACAACGGCAAGCCATACTGGCTGTTCGCCGCCGTACCCGCACGGTTGTAGATCCGCGGATTATCCTGCAGTGAAACCTGCTCGTTGGTCACGTTGAACAACTGCGCCTTGAACGCCAGTTTGTGATCAGCAAAAGCCGGTCGGTAGGCGATACCTAGGTCGAGCTGCTTCATCCATGGCGTGCGGCTCTCACCCGGAGGCGCGATCTTGCCGCGGCACCAGTGATAGTCGCTGCCGTAACCACCACCCGGGTTGGTCTCATCTGGACCGAACATACCCAAGCACGTCTTCGGTGCACCCGACTGCAGTAACAAATTGCCGGAGACCACCAATTCCGGGGTGATCTGCCAAGCGCCATACGCCTTGATGGCGTGACGACGGTCGTTGGCCAGGTAGCCGCGCGCACCGCTCATGAGCTGCCAGTAATCCCAGTCTTCCGTCTTGGACGTATCGGTCTGGCCGATATCCGAACGCACCTGACCCTCGGCGTTACCCCAACTGCGCGAGAAGGTGTAGTCGATGCGGCCGGACCACACGCCGTCGAACGGATGGTTCAAGTACAGATCCAGACCGTAATAATCACGCTGCACATCCGGCATATTTACGTCGGCTTGCGTGATCGAGACCTTCAGACGATTCCCACCCGTAAGCGAGTTGACCAGGTAGTCGTTGGTCGAGTTGGGGTTGAAGATGCGGCAACCCGGATTGTCGGTCGCGTACTGAGAGGAATCTAGGCCCATGGCATCGATCTTGTCGTTGAAGATGTTCGGCGCACCCTCAAAGCAGATGTCATCGATGACCGTACCCAGCTTGCGATAGGTGAACTTGGCGCCGTAGGCCCAATCCGCACCCCACGCCTTGTCGAAGCCAAGGATTAACTCGTCCTGGTACTGCGGCTTCAGGTTCGTCGATGCGACCACTTTCGCATCCGGCGAAGTGCCGAACTCGTTGTTGGCCGACACCACACCTGCTAGGCCAGTCCCGGCAACGTTTGGTACGCCAGCTAGACCAGTCGGCACGCCGTTCGCGTCGATTCCGGTGTAGGTGAAATACTCGTTGGTGTTGGTCGATTGGGTAGCAGCACGCTCGCCCACCGACTGCGGCAGCGCGAGGTAATAACGACCGATGTTGCCGTAGACTTTCAGCGTGGAATCACCGTTTACGTCCCAGCTGAAGCCCAAGCGCGGCTCCCACTGATTCTTCTGCGTTACAAACGCTTCGTTGTCACCGTTGTAGTTTATGAACTTGTCGTTACGGATACCAAGTTTCAACAGCAGGTTGGAAGTAACCTGCCACTGGTCCTGGAAGTAATACGCTTTCTGTTCGGCACCGACACCCGTGAGAGTGTTGAATGTGGCCTTCTGAACGTAATAGTTGCTACCCGGTGCACCAACATCGAGGCTTTTGTTGATGTTCGCGGTCGGGCTGGTCGCGGTGTTATAGATCCAAAGATAGCCGGGACCGGAGTAGGCGCGACCTTGTGAGGTGGCGTCGTAGGTGACGTTGTCAATACCCACCTGCAACAGATGGTTGTCCAACTGATAGTCAAAGTCGACGCGCAGCGACTTGGAGCTTGAAGCCCGGCTTGGCGAATTGATCGTTGACGTTACGTTGTCGTTGCGGATCGGCGCGCCGCCGTTGAGAGCGGGATCCTGCGCAAGAGAACCGGAGATAAACGGCAGCTTGCTGGCACCAGGCACCAAGAACGGATTCGTCACATCGGTGTAGCCATACAACACACTCAGCGTGGCCTCATCACTGAGGTAGCCGGTGTAATGGAAGATGCGCGTGTCATTGTTGTACTTGTTGAACGCATCTTGCGACTTGAACTTGCCGTTAGCATGGGTGTCGTTGTTGTAGGCGTAGGTCTCGCCGTAGCCGAAGGTATTGTTGTCCTTCAGCTGCGTGAATTCGACAATGTTACTGTCGTTGATGTTCCAATCGATCTTGCCGTACCAGCGCGTATCGTGACCCTTGTCGTAGTCAACCTGTGCGGCACCGGCCGAGGCCACCGACGTGCGGTTGTAATCGGATTGTTCAGCGGCGATGTAGAAGAACAGCTTGTCCTGAATGATCGGACCGCCGACATAGGCCGAGTATTTCGTTTTCCACTGCTTGTTGTCTTCGCGGTACCGATATAGGTCGCCAGGGTGCTTGCCTGGCTCGGTGGTCTTTTCGCCCGGCCGCACGAAGATATTACGGTAATAGGCGTTGTCACCGCCGGCGTTCATTTGGAGCGGCTCCCACAGGGCTTGCGCGCCGAAATGCCACTCGTTCGTACCGCGCTTGCCGATCTGGTTGATCACGCCGCCGTCGGAACGACCATAACGGGCATCGTAGCCGCCAATGATGGTTTCCTGCTGGCCAATGGCGCCGTAAGGCAACTGGTAGGCCGAACCGGTGTAGTCGTACAGCGCCGTGGTGTTGTAACCGTTGACGTAGTACGCGTTTTCGGTGGCGCCCGCACCCGCCACGGTGACCACGTTGCCAAAGTAGCCACTGCCTGAGACCACGCCCGGCGAGAGCAGCGCAATCGCTTCGGCGCTACGGCCAATCGGCAAGCGGTCGAGCTGTTCGGCGGTGACGGTGTAGGAAGACGCCACACTGCTCACGTCGATCTTGGGCAAGCCGCGGGCGGTAACCGTCACTGCTGCCAAATCCTTGGCGTTGGTCCCGCCGAAATCGACTTGCGAACCGCCGCCCGGCGTAACCGTCACATTGTGACTGGATACCGTCTTGCCGTTATCCATCAACGTAACTGTGTACTTGCCCACAGGCAAGCTACGCAAATTGTAGGTGCCGTCGGAAGCCACTGCGACTGAGCGCGTGGTCCCGGCTTCACTCACAACCTTTACGGTTTGCCCACTGGCCGCTGGTACGTTGCCGAAAATTTGGCCCGTAGTGGACTGAGCGAAGGCGAAACCTGTGAACCCCAGCCCTACCGCAAGGGCTACAGCCAGGGTATTGCGACGCGTCAGCGTCTTTCGCGATATGTAGCGATTCGTCATTGCATGATCCCCGTTTCAAGCCTTCGCAGGCTTTTGGAAAGTGAGCGACTGGATATTCCAGTCAATGCCAACAAAAATATGACCCCGAACCTTGCGGCATAACTGAGAAGTTATGCCGTGATGCCGGAACGTTTCCCCGGTTACGACATCTGCAAGTTCTTTCGAACCTAACGCATCTAACACAAGAGTTCAACACTTACGTAACTTCTTGTCGTAATTTATTTCACGAGATTGCAGCTTTTGCAACGTCGGTTTTGTTGGAACCCACCTTCCTTCTTCACGTATGTCTTCACACGCTATGCTTTAGCTACATTGTCCGGCGGCGGCTCAAGCCCGCCGATCCGTCTGTGCATGAGGACTGCCTACCCGTGGTGAACCAGCAAACCCACTCGCCATTGCCCGAGCGCACTGCGGGGCTGCCACCGGCGGCCGTGCGGCTGCTCCATCAGGCCAACGCCGCCATGGCCAAGAAGCAACTGGATGTGGCCGAGTCGGCGTTGATCGCCACGCTGGCGATTGCCCGAGATTGTGTGGAGGCGCAACGCTTGCTGGGCGTGATCCAGCAAATGCGCGGTGATTACGCGCAGGCGATCACAATCCTGCGCCAGGCGCTGACGCTCGACCGGGACGACGCCCTGTTGCACATGAATCTGGGCAGTGCTCTGTATGCCGGTGGTGCCATTGCTGAGGCGTTGACCAGCGCGCAGCGGGCCTGCGAACTGGCCCCCGAGCTGCCTGCTGCCTGGTACAACCTGGGCAAGATGTGCGATTTGCAGAGTCTTCCCGAGCGTGCGTTTGCTGCGTTGCAGCGCGCGTTACAGTTTGACCCGCAGCACATCGCGGCACGGATGCTTTTAGCCAAGGTACAAACTAGCCAAGGTGCTAGCGCCGACGCGGCGGTGAACTATCGGGCGGTGCTGCGACGTCAGCCCGGCCATGCGAACGCCTGGCTCGCCCTAGCCAACCTCAAGACCGTGTGTTTGACCCCGCATGACGTAAGTGCGCTGCAACGCGCGCTGCGTACACCGGCCGCAACCGTCGATGCGCGCATCGGGCTGGGCTTTGCGCTGGCCAAGGCCTTGGAAGACCAGGGCGATTATGCCGCGGCCTTCGACGTATTGAGTCGTGCCAATGCCTTGAAGCGACATCACGTGAAGTGGGATGCCGCTGCCATGCGGACCAACGTGGACGCTATCCTTGCAGCGTTCGCCGAGCCGACAGTAGGCTCGGGCGAGGCGACGCTAGGCCACGAAGTGATCTTCATCGTCTGTCTGCCGCGCTCAGGCTCCAGCCTGACCGAACAAATTCTCGCGTCGCATCCGCAAGTTGCAGGCGCCGGCGAAGTAACCGACTTGCAGCAGGTGCTCGACGAAGAGTCCAACCGTCGCGGACAGCCGTTCCCGTTGTGGGTGGGAGCGGCGACAGCGGCGGACTGGTCGCGCTTGGGACGCGACTATCTGGCGCGCACCGAGAACTGGCGCCGTCAACGCCCCCGCTGCACCGACAAGAACGTGATCAACTGGCAGTTCGTCGGCGCCGCGTTGGCGATGCTACCTGGCGCGCGCGTGGTCAACAGCCGGCGGGATGCGGTGGAGACCTGTCTGGGCTGCTATCGGGTGTTATTCAACCAAGGCAACTTTTTCAGCTACGACCTGGACGACATGGTCGCGTATTGGCACGCCTATGATCGCGCGGTTCGCCACTGGGCCCAGATCTTTCCTGAACGCTTCTTCGAGCACTCCTACGAATCGTTGTTGCTCGATCCTGAAACTCAGGTGCGCCGGCTGTTGGCCTTCTGCAACCTGCCATACGACGCGGCGTGCCTAGAGTTCCACCGCACCCAGCGCACGGTGCGTACGGCCAGCGCCGCTCAAGTGCGCGAGCCACTGCGTCAAGATACGGCGCGCAGTGCGCTTTACGGCGACAAGCTGAAGCACTTGCGTGCTCTGCTTTCCGCGCCCGCTTGAGCGTCGATCCAAACGAGGGTCGCAGTTTCCTTTCAGTGCGTGGACGACGCCGACGCCGGGGCAGCAACCTGCTGCAGTGGTCCAACCGTCACCGTTCCCGTCATCCCATTGAAGTACGCAGTCGCGACTCCGGCGATGCTCTTGTTGAATGGACTGGGTTCCACGCACAACGCGTGTGGGTTTGCCGCAAGACCGGACGACCATGGCACGGTGCCGCCACTGTCCAGAATGCACACCCTCGGCGCAAAGAGCGTTGGCCCCTTCACACGATTTTTGAGGTGACTCCACGCACGCGCCCCAGCCACCTGGTCACCATACGTTTTGCGCATTTCCTGAAACAGTTGCTGCGCCCGTTTGTATTGTTCGGGAGTGGCTAGATGAATGGCCGAACGTGTCACAAGATCGATGTGCGCGTTGTTGTGACGTTCGTTCGCCAATAGCAACCATGCAATGCCGCGTGCCCGATCGGGCGTGACATGGCGGCCACCGAAATAGATCATGCCCAAGGTGTATTGCGCGCGCTTGTCGCCCCAGCTGGCCGACAACTCGAGAAGCTGCAAGCCGCTTTCATAAGAACCTTCTTCCCAATGACGCGTGCCCAAGCAATAACTGACCTTTCCCGGGAAAAGCTCGTACCAACAGTCACACGCCTGTTTGCAGTACCTCGCGTTTTCGATGTCCGGATCGGCGCTGGATGATGTAATTGTTGCTGGCGACTCGCTGCGTACCCCCGCCTGCCCATGCGCTTGTGCCGAGGCCACGGCAAAGGTGAACCCGCTGGTGCAAAGCAAGATGAACGCTGCTTTAAAAATGCTGTGCATACAAAACGCCTCCATAGCAAAAGTTGCTCCAAAACACGCTTACATCCATTTTACTGACGGTAAATTCAAGCAGTTCGCACACCGCCAGCGTTGTCAACTTAGCACGCTAGAACGAAGGTCGGTTGACTTTCCGACAAGCGCGGGAAACTGTTACCGACCAGATGCGGCGATCATCGACGCCAGCGGACGCGTATATCTAAGTAGACCCTCAGGCAATGGTTAGGCAACCACGACTGGACGTGGCCGAGATCCCGCAACACATCGCCCAGCGCGGCAACAACCGTCTTCCCTACTTATCTTTGATGATGCCAATGGACGACGTTTCCTAACTCTAGTGGGGCATGAGCCACTCGAATTTGAGCACAAGGTGCGCGCACCCGAACTGATGGCACAAAGGTGGGTGGGCAGCGACCCAGCCGAAGCAAGAGTCGTCAAACTAGAGCCCAAATCCTTCCTTCGCTTCACTCAACCACGTTCCAACGTTCGTGGGAGAATCCGCCAGTTTGGCCATCCGAAGAGGCTTGAGTAAAGGCCAGTCGAACCGGGCACCGTTGTTGGGGAAACCTCAGAACCTGCCCTACTTCTAGTCAATTTCACGTCACTGAAATGCTGCGGCGACTGACGCGTGCGATGATGCTAACAGCCCCTTGGTCAGAGCCACACTTGCGCGCTGTCCGGAGTTTTTCCGCTGAGAGAATGGGTTTAACCAGGAGACTATATGCAACAAGATGAAAACTATCTGCCGGACGTCCGCGAGCAGTACGAACAATATCCCTATCCCGAGCGCGACCCGCAGGATGAACGCAAACGTCTGATCGTGTCGCATCAGATGCGGATTGATTCGGTCAATCACCATTGCTTTAAAGGGCGTCAGAATTTTGAAAACGGCTTTCGCGTACTAACTGCCGGCGGCGGCACCGGCGACGCCGTGATCGCGTGGGCTGAACAGCTGCGCAGCAAGCCAGGCGCGCGCGTCACCTATCTAGACTTAAGCACGACCAGCTCCCAAATCGCTCGCAAACGAGCCGAGGTTCGCGGTCTGCAGAATATCGACTGGATCAATGACAGCCTTTTGAATCTGCCGAACCTGGACGTGGGTCAATTCGACTTCATCGACTGTTGCGGCGTGCTGCACCATTTAGAAGACCCGGACGCCGGACTCAAGGCGCTGTTGTCCGTGCTGAAACCCGGCGGGGCGATGTCCCTCATGGTCTATGCCGTGTACGGGCGCACCGGTATTTATCAGGTGCAGAATCTGATGCGCATGATCAACGGCGAAGAAGACACCGCCGGCGTCAAGCTTCGCAATACGCGCGAGGTTTTGCGCAGCCTGCCCGAGCAACATTGGTTCAACGCCGGTCAGCGAATTCTCAGCGCGTACAACGACCTCGACAACGACGCCGGCACGTTCGACCTGCTCCTGCACACGCAGGACCGAGCCTATTCAATCCTTGAGGTGCACGACTGGCTGGAGCGCTGCGGCATGAAACTGGCCAGCGAACCTGGCACCTACTTCCGTCAGTTGCACTATCTACCCGAAACTTTTCTGAAAGACGAAGCTCTTTTGAAAAAGATCGGGGAATACCCGCTGAAACAACAGCAAGCGATCGGCGAAGCCCTGTCGGGCGAACTCGGCAAACACGAGTTCTACGCCGTTCCCAATGCCGCCACCGATACCGTCGCCCGGCTGACCGACGAGGGCATGATCCCCTGGCCGGGCATCGGGCATATTTTGCCCTTCGCGCGCCTGGCGGAAGTTGCAGAGAAACAAAACGACGCGTTTACCGTCACGCTGGACCAGTTCCCGGACAAGCCGCGCATCTCCGTACCCAAGGGTGCCTTTGTCGCGAGTTTGTTGCGCGCCATCGATGGGACGCGCACGGTCGATCAGATTGTCAGTGCTGTCGCAGAAAGCCATGCGAACGCATCACGCGCGGCGATCATGAAGGATTTCGAAAAGCTTTTTATCAGCATGAATCGCGGCGGCGCCATCTACCTGCGGCATGAGTCCGTTGCACCGTTTACGCCGCTCTACAAATTGACGAAGGCGGTCTACTAGCATCCTCATGCGTGTCTTATGGCCGTGGGCATGCTCAGCGAGATGACGGGGTTCGCGCTCAACCAGCACATCCGTTACGCCCTGCAAAGCGGGGGCCGTTGAGAAAGCGACTGCCCCCTTTTGTTTGATAACTGACTGACCGGTGCGATCGGTCCATCTTGATCGACCTTGACTACTGATTCTCGGTAATCGCGGCAGTCGAGCAGCGACCAAGCCGACTTTCCCTGCCCTGCAGGCGGCGTACTTGCATCGGAGTACTGATGGGTTTAGGTTCTCTATTGCAGGCAGTGACTCCGTCGCGAGTCGCAGTACAGGCTGGCTGCCACCAGGGGCAATCCATACTAAGCCGGGTTTTTCGTACCACTTTTCTATGGCGGGATCATTTCATGAAGAAACTGACCATTGTTTGCATGTTGGTGGCACTGGCATCACCGTCGCTCTATGCGCAGACGGCCCCACCTAGCCAGCCGTCCCCACGGGCACCGCCGGTACAGCGGGATATACAGTCGAATATTTACGGCTCTCAGCTGGATAAATTCGCCGAAGTGGCGGACGAGAGTCGCCGTGACCACCAAGCCAAGATGGTCAAGCTTCGCGCAAAACTGGCCAAAGACTGGCAAGCCCTTGGTATGTCGTCGGATGCCGCCGAGCAGCTGGCCGCGACCTATCAGCCCAAGGGTCGGGCGGCTGCACATCGCGTTTCCTTGCAGGGGAAAAGTAATGGGGAAATCGCCGCGATGCTGCAAGCAGCCTTGGCGCAGAAGGACTACATGCTGGCTAACGAGACGCTCATCGAGTTTGAGCGCAAGAAAGTCAGGGATAGTGCGTCTGCCTCTGCGGATGACTAGGGCTGACGCCTGGCGTCGGAAAGTCCATTGCGAGACTCCGAGGGGCGCTCAGGTTGAACCTCTGTTTAGAAACCAGTCTCGCTTGTCGCAAAGCATAAGGAGTCACCGGATAGGCCCAGCCTTCCGCCCGACCCTCGCTCAACTACGCCCCGTTGACCGCGAAAAAGCCCGCCCGTTTAGCCATCCGAAGCGGCTTAACTAAACGCCCTTCCAACCTAACCCCGCTTTGGTTACACCTCGGCCCACATCCGCAACAGGTTGGCATATGACCTGCTGATAGCGTCGAAGGTCTCACTTTTTCCCTCACGCGTGAAGGTCTCTCCCTTGGCGCGATTCAGATCCCACAGTAATTCGCGCTTGTCAGCATCACGTATCTGGCTTTGTACCCAGATGACGGCGGCATAACGCGCCCCTCGAGTAATGGGGGTGACGCGATGCAGCGTATTCGCCGGATAGGCAACCGCCGATCCTGCCTCTAGTTTGAACCCGTATTCCATGCCGCTCATATTCATCATCAACTCACCGCCGTCATAGCTCTTCGGGTCCGAAAGGAAAACGGTGATCGCTATATCACTGCGCAGTACATCGCCGACGCCGCCCATGACCGGAGAATCAACATGCAAGCCGTATTCCATGCCGACGTCATAACGATTGAATAAAGTCTTCGACTTTACCGCCGGGAGCAGCGCCGCCTGCAGCCTGCCGTTACGCAGAAAGGCGTCGCGTACAATTTCCTGCAGCTTGGTATCGCCTTTATCGTCAAGGGAGATCTGCAGATTTTTCTTGACCTCACGGGCCGAATAACCAGCCGTGGTGGCTCCATCGACGAATGCAACGCCCTGCAACTCGCGGTGCATGGTGTTGAGTTCCTCGGTTGTCAGAACGTTGGGAACACAAATGATCAAGGCGATTCCTTCCAGTGAGCGCACCTGTTGAAACAGGAAGCGAGATAGGTGACTACACAGCGCAAACTCAATTTCTGACGCACCAACCGGCAAAATCCTATCACCGAGTGGCTCGTTCAACGAAGCTTCGGCCTTCTTTCAATGACACCTAAACCTGAAGGATGCCGGCGCCCCCCTGAGCCTGAGTGCTTGAGGGAAGCGTGAGCTTCCATCGACGAAACACGCCGATGTCTTTGCCAACAAGGCCGGCGCAGCGCCTCTCTATTGAGATAGAGTCACAAATCAGTTGGGCGCATGAAACTTTTTGCACGCCGTAACATCTAAACGAAATACCGTGGGGGATCAGCTTGTCTTGCGTCAACCTCGTAATATAGCGAGCGGACTCCCGTGCTGAACACGTAAGTTATACCGGGCCAAATTTAGAAAGCTGCGAAACTGAACACTTTTGTTACAAGTTACTATCGAATATCGTCGAAATTACTTGACGAGTGGCTGCACAAGTAGTAGCAGAAGAAAGCTTCTGCATACATCATCCTCCCAGATCGCCTTGGCCTCATCATGAACCCGCAAAAAATAGCGAACCCTTCCACCGAAGAGACTTTCGCAGGACGCATTACCTTACTTATCCAACGCGTTGGCAGCGCCACGAAGATCGCACGTATGTGCGGGTTCTCGGAAGGCGTGGTGCGCAGTTGGCGTGACGGAAGCACGGATCCGTCTAGAGCACGGTGCGTCACATTAGCCCGTACGTTGGGTATTTCACTGGTGTGGCTAGTGGCGGGAGAAGGCGGCTTGGCGCCACCCGACCTGTCGGCGTTTGGCGGCGACGATCAGCGCTCCTCGGACTCAATCGACGCGCATATCGTCCACAGTCAGCTAACGCGCGCTACCGATTCGGGCACGTCCGGCGGAATGGACACGCAGCGACTGAACACCGCAATGCGCATGTTGCAGTCTGAGTTGGACTTGGCCAACAGCCCGCTTTCCTTGTCGGAAAATACCGATTTACTGACCCAGTTGTACGGCCTGCTCAGCACCGGCGGCGCACAGGTGGAACCTGTCGCCATGATGGCGTTCAACCATCGCTTGGCCGAGCGCATCCGGGAAAGCAACCAACGCGCGTAACAAACGGATGGCTAGCCAGGGGTTTGCGGTGCATCACACCCCCGTTGGAGATGTGAGAAGTGCCGCGCCACCCTTTGGCGCGTCTTCGCGCGATTGAAGTGATTCGCCACGTTCGTGGGTTGATTCGGTAGGACGCGAATGTCGGCCGAATTGGCGTGGAGCAACGACCCTTCTGACGAAACGGAGCTTGCTTGGTCCGCCACAGCGGGTGTCTAAACAAAAAGCGGCAGCCATGACGGCTGCCGCTTTTTGTTTTGGTGCAGGAGCGTCCGGGCTTAAAGCAACGCGATATCAGCCACTGCGCCAAATTGTGCCTTCAGTTGTTCCAACAAAGCCAAGCGATTGTTACGTACGGCGAGATCATCGACATTGACCATAACCTTGTCGAAAAATGCATCGACGGGGGTCTGCAACTGCGACAGCCGGGTCAGCACCGCAGCGTAATCGCCTGCTTGCAATGGTTCAGCAGTTTCCTGCTGGGCCGAAAGCAGTGCCGCGGCCAAAGTGCGCTCGGCATCCTCTTCGAACAACGCGGGATTCACCACCTGAGTGCGGGCAGACGAGCCGGTATCTTCGGCCTGTTTTTGCAGCATGTGAGCAACGCGCTTGTTGGCAGCGGCCAAGCTAACCGCTTCCGGTCGCCGGCCAAACTCGGCAACGGCATGCAAGCGTCGATCAAAATCTAGCAAGCTATCCGGCTGCACCGCTAACACCGCTTCGAACTGGGCCGTATCGAAGCCACGCTCGGCGTAGTAGCCACGCAGGCGATCCAGTACAAACCCACAAAGCTCGGTCACCAACGTTGCGCGGCGCTGACCAATATCTAGCGCGGGCACCTGCTGTGGTGCGTCACCCTGCTTGGCGGGCTTGCCGCGGCCTAATTTGCTTACGCCCGCCAGCAGTGCGCTATCGGGCAATAGTTCCAGCGCTTCAACAAAACTGCCAGCCAGATCTAGTTCCAGCTCGGCTTCAATCAACGTGCGCGCCAAACCCAAGGCGGCGCGGCGTAAGGCGAACGGGTCTTTGCTGCTGCTCGGCTTCATGCCAATGGCAAAAATACCAGCCAACGTATCCAGCCGCTCGGCAACGGCAAGCACCTGGCCGACCTTACCGGCGGCGATGGCATCGCCACCAAAACGCGGTTGATAGTAGCTATCGAGCGCCTCAGCCACCTCGGCGGATTCGCCGTTACGTGCCGCGTAGTGCCGGCCCATCACGCCCTGCAACTCGGGGAATTCCCCGACCATGCGCGTCAGCAAGTCACATTTACAGAGACTGGCAGCGCGAGTCGCAGCGCCGGCATCCACGCCGACGCGGCTGGCAATAATGCGGGCGAGCTCAGCCACGCGCATGCTCTTGTCCCACAGGCTGCCCAGCACATTTTGATAGGTGACGCTTTTAAGCTGTTCTTGATAATTGGTCAGTGGCGTCTTCAGGTCTTCGTCCCAGAAGAACTTAGCGTCGGCGAAGCGCGGGCGAATCACGCGCTCGTAGCCCTTGCGAATCTCGGCCGGATCGCGACTTTCAATATTGGCGATGCCAATGAAGTGTTCAGTGAGCTTGCCGGCAGCATCGAATACGGGAATGAACTTCTGATTGGCCACCATCGTGGTCACCAGTGCTTCCGGCGGCACGCTAAGAAATTCGTGGTCGAACGTGCAAGCGATGGCGACCGGCCACTCGGCAAGATTGGTCAACTCGTCCAATAAGGCGTCGTCTAACCGGGGTATGCCGCCGGTTTCCTCGGTGACCTGTTGCACTTGGTCGCGAACGCGCTGACGTCGCTCCTGCGGGTCGGCCAATACCTTGGCGGCGCGCAATGCATCCAGCCAACTATCGGCGTTGGCGATGGACACCGCTTGCGGGTGCATGAAGCGGTGGCCGTACGATTCGCGCGTGCTTTGCAGCCCCAGGACTTCGCCAGCGACAACCTCGGTGCCATGCAGCATCACCAACCAATGTACCGGCCGCACGAAGCTGTAGTCATGATCGGCCCAGCGCATCGGACGGGGAATAGGCAAACCCTTCAAAGCCTCTTCGACGACCTGTGGCAGCAAGTCCGCTACCGCCTGACCGGGCTTGACGGTGCGCCAGACAAACCACGCACCTTTATCGGTCTCCAACTTTTCCAGCTGGTCTACGGTGACGCCACAAGATTGCGCAAAGCCCAGCAGCGCCTTGGATGGCTGGCCATCCTGACCGAGCGCAGCGTTCAGCGCTGGGCCGCGACGCTCCATCGTTTGTGCCGGCTGCGCGAAAGGAACGCCGGGAATGTACGCCGCCAGCCGCCGCGGTGACGAGTACGCCGAGGCACGATCCAGCTCTGCCACGACACCGCGCTTGGTCAGGCCCTCACAAATGCCGCGCAAAAACGCTGCGGACAATTCGTCCAAAGCCTTCGGTGGAAGTTCCTCGGTGCCCAGTTCAATCAGCAATGAAGCTCGCTCAGACATGTGCCGGCTCCTGTTGCTTCTTGAGACCCGGGAAGCCGAGCTTTTCGCGTTGGGCGACGTAGGTTTCGGCGACGGCGCGCGACAGAGCACGCACGCGCAGAATATAGCGTTGACGTTCGGTCACACTGATCGCGCGACGCGCATCGAGCAGATTGAAGGTATGGCTGGCTTTCATTACTTGCTCATACGCGGGCAGTGGCAAGTTCACCGCGATCAAGTCGTTCGCGGTGGTCTCGCATACGTCAAACCAATGCAGCAACTCGGGAACGTTAGCGTGCTCAAAGTTGTAGGTACTTTGTTCCACTTCATTTTGGTGAAACACATCGCCGTAGGTCACCCGACCGCGCGGCCCATCGGTCCAGACCAAGTCGTAGACGCTATCGACATTCTGCAGGTACATCGCCAAGCGCTCGAGACCGTAGGTGATCTCGCCGGTCACCGGGCGACACTCCAGCCCGCCCGCCTGTTGAAAGTAAGTGAACTGTGACACTTCCATACCGTTCAACCACACTTCCCAGCCCAGTCCCCACGCACCCAAGGTTGGCGATTCCCAGTTGTCTTCGACAAAGCGCAAGTCATGCACCAACGGATCAATACCGAGTTCCTTCAACGACTCGACATACAGCTCAAGGATATTTTCCGGATTCGGTTTCAACACCACCTGGTACTGGTAGTAATGCTGCAAGCGGTTCGGGTTCTCGCCGTAACGGCCGTCGGTCGGGCGGCGCGACGGCTGCACATAAGCCGCAGCCCAAGGCTCTGGGCCCAACGAGCGTAGAAACGTTGCCGGGTGAAACGTGCCAGCGCCCACCTCGGTATCGAGCGGCTGCAGCAGCACGCAGCCCTGCGCGGCCCAATAACGGTTGAGCGTCTGAATAACGTTCTGAAAGGTACTCGCGGACATGCTTCCGTGACCAAGGAGTAAAGCGCGTTAGTATAACGCCAGCGTGTTTTTCGCTCCTGCCGTTGCCGGCAAAAGTCACAAGGGAACCCATCTGGATGGCCGCATCACCACAAATTGCCTCACTGCTCGGTCGGCGCGGCCGGCTGGAGCTGGACGATTTGCTCGCCGTTTTAGTAGTGGACGGCTATCTCTTGGCTGATGCCGCCAAACAAGTGCGGATGGGTGCTCGCGCCGGCCGCAGCGTGGTGCAGTTGCACCCCTTGGTGTTAATCGCCAACGCCAAGTTGGAAAATCAGCATGACCCAGGCCGGCCGCTCAGTCTGGAGGCACTTACCGAATGGCTGGCTGGCCACGCTGAGCTGCCGTACCTGAAAATTGATCCGATGAAGATCAATGCTGCGGCGGTCACCCAAGTGGTGAGTCATGCCTACGCAAAACGACATCGCATTCTGCCGATCGCCGCCTCGGCTGGTGAAGTAACTTTCGCCACCAGCGAGCCCTTCGACGCGGCATGGGCAACCGACCTCTCGCAAATGCTGCGACGGGACGTGCATCGCGTCGTCGCCAGCCCGGTCGATATCAACCGTTACTTGCAAGAATTCTATGGCGTCCAGCGCTCCATTCAAATGGCGCAGGACGCGAAGGGAAGCAATGGCGATAGCTCGGCTGCCATCCTCAACTTCGAGCAATTAGTGGAGTTGGGTAAGGCGGGGGAAGTCGGCGCCGATGACCGCCATGTCGTACACATTGTTGATTGGCTATTGCAGTACGCCTTTGAACAACGCGCCTCCGATATTCATTTAGAGCCACGCCGTGAGACCGGACAAATCCGCTTCCGCATCGATGGCATCATGCACAAGGTGTTCGAGCTGCCTTCACCCGTGATGACGGCAGTGACCGCACGCATAAAGATTCTGGCGCGCATGGACGTGGCGGAGAAACGTCGACCACAAGACGGCCGCATCAAGACGCGATCCGCTACTGGCCGCGAAGTGGAACTACGTATTTCCAACATGCCCACCGCGTTTGGCGAAAAGGTGGTGATGCGCATCTTCGACCCCGATTTGGTGGTGAAGGATTTCGCGCAGCTCGGCTTTTCAGCAACCGAAACAGCCGCGTGGCGCAGCATGGTGGAGCGCCCGCACGGCATCGTGTTGGTGACCGGCCCTACCGGTTCAGGCAAAACCACCACGCTGTATTCCACGCTGAAGCATTTGGCGACACCCGAGCTTAATGTGTGCACGGTGGAAGACCCCATTGAAATGGTCTCCTCCGAATTCAATCAGATGCAGGTACATACGGCGATCGATCTGACCTTCGCCGCTGGCGTGCGCACACTGTTGCGGCAAGATCCCGACATTATTATGGTCGGCGAAATCCGCGATTTGGAAACTGCACAAATGGCGGTGCAAGCATCGCTGACCGGCCATTTGGTGTTGTCGACGCTGCATACAAACGACGCCCCCAGCGCAGTGACGCGCCTGCTCGACCTTGGCGTGCCGCATTATTTGATTCAATCAACGCTGACTGGCGTGGTAGCGCAGCGGCTGGTGCGCACACTTTGTCCACATTGCAAGCGGGCAACCACGCAGAACGCTGACGCCTGGAACGTATTGACGCACGGTTGGTCACTACCGTTGCCGGAGGTTGTGTACGAACCGGTAGGCTGCATCGAATGTCGCAACACGGGGTTCCTCGGCCGCACCGGCATCTACGAAATGATGAAGGTGTCGCCGCGTCTACGTGGACTCGTTTCAGCGCAATTAGACCTTGGCGGCTTCGGCCGTGCGGCACTGGCCGAAGGTATGCGCCCGTTGCGCATTTCCGCAGCAGATCAGGTGACGGCGGGCCTCACGACGGTACAGGAAATCCTGACGGTGCTGCCGCCGATTGAAGCTTTTGGCGGCGCACCGTCGTAACCCACTTCAAGATTTTCATAGCACGACATTATATGAAACCCATACTCATTATTCGGACCGGACACGCGCCCGACACTATTCGCGCACGCTTTGGCGATTTCCCACTATGGTTCCAACGCGCCGCGAAGTTATCTGCGCAACGCGTACGCGTCATCAATGTCGCGGCGGGGGAAGCGTTGCCGGCAATTGAGGATGCCGCCGGCGCAATCATCACCGGGTCTGGTGCGATGGTGACGGAACGTCTGCCATGGAGTGAAAACACGGCCGCATGGATTCGCGAGGCCGTGAATGACGAACTCCCGTTATTTGGTGTCTGCTACGGCCATCAACTGATGGCGCACGCCTTGGGCGGGCGTGTCGACTATCTGCCCGGCGGGCGGGAAGTCGGAACACAGGCCATCAGCCCGCTGCCCACTACGCAAAGCGATACTCTAGCGGAACCCGCGGCATCGCCTTTTCGTGCCCACACGACGCATGAGCAAAGTGTTTTGGAACCCCCCACCGGCGCCATCACGCTCGCGCGCTCAGCGCAAGATGCTCATCAAATACTGCGCTACGGCCCGCACGCCATCAGCACGCAGTTTCACCCCGAATTCAGCGCCGACATCATGCGCGCCTATATCCGGCACAAATTTGCCAAGTGTTGGGACCAAGCCGCGCAGGAAGCGTTCAGAGCCGTTGCGCCGGCGCCGGACGCACGTCAAGTTCTGCAACGCTTTGCGCGGCAGCATGCGTGGACTAGCGAAGGGCGCTGAGCGAAGGGCGTTGAGCGAAGGGCCATGATCGAAGGACGTTGAGCGCAGCGATTAATTTCGTAGCCGCCGCTTAATACCGTCCCGCGCAAGGAAGGCAAACACCAGCCCGAACGCGAACCCGCCGATATGCGCCCACCAGACGTAGGCGCCATAACTCGCGCCGGCGTAACTGAATAACAGCTGCAAGAGCACCCAGATGCCAATCAACAAAAACGCCGGTACACGCACAAATTCAAGATATAGCCCGAGCGGCAACACCAAACCGAGCTTCGCGCGGGGGAACAGAGCGACGTAGGTCCCGAGCACGGCCGACACTGCGCCACTGCAGCCGATGATGGGCAAGTGCACGCCAGTTAATGACAGGGCACCGATCAGGTTCGCCACAATGCCGCCCACCACAAACAGCGAGAGAAACCGGAACGACCCGAGTGCTCGTTCGCCCGGCAAACCGAAGATCACCAAGAACAACAGATTGCTGAGCAGATGCAGCCAGGTGACGTGGATGAACAGCGCGGTGAACAGCCGCAACAGCGCCGGGTCCAACAGCTGCGGAATCAGTGCCTCGTGCGGGTTGAAGATATTCGCCGGCACCGTGGCCCACTCCAACAGCAACGCCACCCGTTGTACCGGCGGCGTTAGCGCAAGGCCAACAAAACACACCACACACGTGCACACCAGCAACAGAGTGGCCCAGTGCCACCGTGGTCGCCGACGCGTTTCTACATGAACGAACAAAGGGCGGGCTCCCGCAGGGCGATCACGAACGGCATGTTCAGTCCCATCATAGGGTACGCCGCGCGAGAATCTGGCCGATCGCCTTGCGAACAGAGCGGCCGTCGACTCGCTTTTCAAAAGTTGGGGGCCGGCGCGTCCTCCGTCACCCCCAACCGCATCTGTCATCAACCGAGATTGCCCAGCGGGATAAGTCCGGGCGCGGGCCATACCCACCGTATATTGCCAATCATCCAGTAGCGTGAGAAGGCTTTAGACACTTGCGTCTAGACAGCAATGTCGTTGAGCTCGCTTCCATAGCGGGGCACGGTACGGACAACTAGGTTACGGATGAGAGAGCCACTACCCGCAGGAAGACAGATGATGCAGCGCCGGCTTTCGTCGAAGCAGAAGATGACGCCGTAGACAACAGAGAGCCCCGGGGCTGAGACATATTTCTACCGTAACGCATGGCGTTTCGGCTCTGCACCGTAGCGCCGACCGGGTCTAGATGGGTGGCGGGTCTCAGCCTTCTCTTCTACGCCGCGAGGCGGCGGATCCGGCCGCCGCCGCGTCACGCCCGGCCTAGTCCAATAGTCAGCCGATCCACTCGCACGATTGTCTGGGATCCGGCGGACGATTCGTGCCAGATGAGCCAGTAGTTCAAAGATCACTCCTTAGGGTGCGCACGCTAGCGCCTTACTTCGCGTTCCACTCATGGGCCAATCATCGCGAGCGCAATGCATCGCCAATGAGTGGTTGTGGCGCTTGGCCCGGGATAACGCAATGCTCGGGCCGTGGCCGTAGGAACCATGCATCAACGATGATCCAAGCGACGCCGCCGTCACCACCTCAAATTCGCTCACGCGACCTCGAGTCGACGTCTCGGTGTCCATAGATCAGGGTGCAGTAGCGACCAAGCCCTCGACCAAGGCGCCTTTGCAGGATTAACCCAGCAACCTAGGAACGCATCGTGTCGACGTCTTAGTCTTTATTGATCATGATTCAGTAGCGACCAAGCCACCGAGCAAGGCGCTTTTGCAGGATTAACCCAGCGACCTAGCAACCTAGCAACCTAGCAACGCATCGAGTCGTATCACCGCCGCCATCGCCATGATTCCCTGTCGAGCGTGCAGCGTAGTCGCCCTCGAGCCGTGTCCAAATTACAGGCAAAGAAAAGCCCCCACCGTTACCGGTGAGGGCAGATCAAGATAAAACCCCTGGCGATGACCTACTCTTGCATGGCAAAGCCACACTACCATCGGCGCATGCGCGTTTCACTTC
>JBDTBF010000153.1:0-15595 GCA_039924175.1 Rhodanobacter sp. | reverse complement strand
ACGAGGTCGTGTCCAAAGCCAGTCATCTGCTGTCTGACGACAACGTGCAACACATCAACAACACGCTGGCACATCTGGACCAGATGACCGGCGCCGTGGCCGAACAGCGCGACGACATTCGCCAGTTACTGCAACAACTGGCGCTGGCCAGTCGTAACGCAAACGCCACGCTGGCGCAGACCGAGCAACTGGCACGCAACGCAAACAGCTTGGTCAACGGTCCGGGCAAGGCGGCGCTGGACAGCATGCAGGCGTCGATGGCATCACTGCAACGCACTACGGCCAACATCGACCGCTTGCTCAGCGACAATCGCGATGGATTGAACACGGGCGTACGCGGTCTGGGCGAAATCGGCCCAGCACTGATCGAGCTGCGCAAGACGCTGGAATCGTTGCAAACCATTTCGCGCAAGCTCGACAACAATCCGAGCGGCTACCTGCTCGGCCGCGACAAGAACAAGGAGTTCAAACCATGAGCCTGCCCCACTACTTCACGGTCATTGCACTCGGCCTGCTGCTCGGCGGCTGCTCGATCCTGCCCAAGGTCGAAACACCCACTGTCTATCTGTTGCCGACCACCGCGGCGCCAGCAACCCCACACCATTCACTGCTGCAGGCGTCTTTACGCATTGCCACCCCGCAGGCGGCGCGGGTACTGGACAGCAGCCGCATTGCCGTGCTGCCCGAGGGTAACGTGATCACCAGCTACCAAGGCGCACGCTGGAGTGATCGTGCCCCACGGTTACTACGTGACCGCCTGCTCGACGCGTTCCGCACTGATGGTCGCTTCGCCGCCGTGAGCAGCGATGACACAAACCTGCAAGCCGATCTGGAACTGACCGGCGATTTGGGCGCTTTCCAGAGCGAATACGTACAAGGCGTGCCCGTCGTGGTGATCCGTTACGACGCCCAACTCGTGCAAGGCCGCTCGCAAAAAATCGTGGCGACGCATCGCTTCGCTATTCGCCAAGCCGTTGTCGGCAAAGACGTGCCGCAGGTGGTCACTGCGTTTGGTCAGGCGACCGATCAGCTTGCAGCACAGGTCCTCGCCTGGGTGGCAACAAGCGAAACGCCGACCAAACACGAGTGACCCGCCATGTTCGCATCTATCCTTACGAGACCGAGATCGCCTAGCGAGCGCGGCGGCGGACAAATACCGTAGGAACTGCTGGTCTTGAAACAGTGAATTTGTGCAGATTGCTGTTGGACAAAAACAGGTCCTGAACGCTTGCGCGACCTGAGCCTGAGCTGGCCCGGAAGGCCCGCCAGTCGGGGCTGCGTTTTTCGACGGCACATCCAGGCGCCGGCAAAAAAAGGAATGGCATCCTGACGACCCTCCTTCAGACCGATCTGCTCCGACTCACCGCCGCACAAGGGCATAACGGATTCAGCAGAGCAGCGCCCCCTCCTGGCTGTACTCGGTGCTTAACCGCGGCGACGTTACTAAAAAGCAGGCAGCCATCGACATGGATATGGATAGTCGACTAGATGAGAATGTCTGCAATCGGCGGCCGGTCGAAAGCACAGTTTTACCCCGGTTTTGCTACTCAGGCTTGCGGTTGTCTGGACGCTGATGCGCCGCTGGTTCAACAGCAAGGATCTCGGTTGTTTCGAGCAGCAACGCGCGCTGTGGCATGGTCTTGCGCGAAGGGTCGCAGGCAGACTGCCGTGATCGACGGATTGAAGTTACGCATCGACCTTCGGCTAACAGCCAGCAACCGGGTAGACTCAGGGTGGTGACGCCTTCTGCCGCAAACGTCCCGGCTCGCAGCGATAACGTGGGCATCCCGGGCGGTTGTCGTATCGGTTCGTTGTGATCTCGAGACGGAGCACGTGCGATGCCACGGTCACGGACTTATCCACGGGTGAATGCGGTCGACATTCCGCGTGGCGACCGTACGATCACCGGAGTTGCGACCTCGATTGCGGCGTTTGTCGGTTGGGCCGCAAAAGGTACGGTCGAGCATGCCGAACTTGTGCTGAGCTGGAGCGACTATGTGCGCGAGTTTGGCGGCCTCGACGCGCGCAGTCTGCTCGGCTACGCGGTTAACCAGTTCTTCGCCAACGGCGGCCAGCGCGCCTACATCGTACGGCTGGTCTCCTCGGCCACGTCGGCGAAAGTAATGCTTGGCGACGCGGAGAACGGCCACGTCAAGCTCCACATCATGGCGCGCAATCCCGGTATATGGATGAACGACTATGCGGTCATCACTCAAAAGGTCACTGCTGACGATCCAGAAGATACGTCTCGATTCCGGTTGCTTGTAGCCGATACGCGCGAGGATCCAGCAGGCGTGATCGTCGAGGTCTTTGACAACGTGTCAATGCGGGCCGGCGACGCGCGGTTCATCGAAACGGTGCTGGAAGCGGAATCGGCTTTGATCCTTGCGCGGGCAAGTGGCGAAGTACCTCCAACAGACACTGCTATGTCAGAGCTGGAAGTTGCAAGCGAAGGCAAGCAGCTGGGCGTTATTCCTGAGGCTGCGAAGCTTGCTGGTGGCAGCGATGGTCCCGTGCTCCACCCCAATGACGACGAATTTGAAGCGGCGCTGGACCTGAACACCGCGAGGAACGGAGTGTTCCTGCTCGACCGCATTGAGCTGTTCAATCTGCTCTGTGTGCCGGGCGAAACCCGAGACATGACGATTCGGGATCTGCAGAAATTCTGCCGCGACCGCCGTGCGTTCCTGATCGTCGACTGTGCACAGAACGCCAGCTTTGATGCACTGAAGACCGGTCCGGGCGGCATCGTTGGAAATAATGCGAGCAACGCTGCAATTTATTTTCCGTGGTTGGTTGCGCCGGACCCGCTTCAGCAGAACCGACCGCGCGCGTTTCCGCCATGCGGCTTCGTCGCCGGTCTCTACGCCCGCATCGATGGCCAGCGCGGCGTCTGGAAAGCGCCGGCCGGCCACGAGGCGAGCCTGAACGGCGTGATCGACACCAAGGTGCGGCTGACGGACGACGAGAACGCCACGCTCAACCCGCTCGCCATCAACTGCATCCGCCATTTCCCAACTTCTGGCCCCGTGGTGTGGGGCTCACGCACGTTGCAAGGTAGCAACCAGCGCGGTTCGGAATGGAAATATATTCCGGTACGCCGCACCGCATTGTTCATCGAACAGAGCCTGTACCACGGGACAAAATGGGTAGCGTTCGAGTCGAATGACGAATTGCTGTGGGCGCAGCTCCGCGTCAACATCGGCGCCTTCATGCACGAGCTGTTTCGGCGCGGGGCCATGTCGGGGACGAAGCCGAAGGAGGCCTACTTCGTCAAGTGCGACAGGGAGACGACGACGCCAAGCGACGTCGACCAAGGAATCGTCAACATCATCGTCGGCTTCGCGCCGCTCAAACCCGCTGAATTCGTGGTGATCCAGGTGCAGCAGATCGCCGGTCATATCCAGACATGAGGAAACCGTCATGGCTCAGTTCACCGTCAATACGCAGCGTTTCGATCCGTACAAGAACTTCAAGTTTTGCGTGAAGTGGGATGGCCGCTACGTGGCCGGCGTCAGCAAGGTGTCCGGTTTGCGGCGCGTCACCGAAGTGGTAAACCATCGTGAGGGCGGCGACCCGAGCAGCACGCGCAAAGCACCTGGGCTTACCCAGTACGAGGCGATCACCATCGAACGCGGTGTCACCCATGACACCGCGTTCGAAGCGTGGGCGAACAAGGTGTGGCACTCCGGCGCCGGGCTCGGCAGCGAAGTCTCGTTGAAGGATTTCCGCAAGGACCTGATTCTCGAGATCTACAACGAGGCCGGCCAGCTCGTGCTGGCCTACACGATCTATCGCTGCTGGGTCTCGGAATACCAGGCGATCCCCGACCTAGATGCGAACGCAAACGCGGTGATGATCGAGCGACTGAAGCTCGAAAACGAGGGCTGGGAGCGCGACATCGAGGTGACCGAGCCAAGCGAACCCAGCTTTACCGTGCCCGCCGACTGAACACCATGCACACATCCGCGCCCGCGCCGCTCAAGAAAAAGGGCCAGGTTCATTATTGATACCGCAAATGAACTTGAACATTGCTTTGTTTATGCCTTTGTTTAAACGAGTCAGGCGGCAAAACGCGAGTGGTTTAAATTTCTCCGTGAGGCGATTGCGATCTCTGCTTCCGAACTTTTCGCGGCTTCTGATCCATTGCCATAGTTGCGTCGGCGTAGATGTAAGCGGTGGACGTGGTGCACGCGAGGGAGAGATTTGCGCACAGAGCTTCCTCGCTTAGCGATTTAATTTCTGCTTCGAGTGGAGCCACTGTGGCGGAAAGTGGGTTCACGGCGAAGCGGTGTTGTGTGGGTTCGGTAGTGAAAACGCTAGCGACAACGGTTGCTGCATCCGGTCGAGCCACCTGTGGTCGTGTCCGCCAAATCGTCCCTGGCGCCATCGTTAATCAAGTTTGACTGAGCTAGCCATCTTTTTTCAGGGGCTTTCGTGGTCGGTGTGCCGACTGTCGACGTGTCCCCACATCAATCTCCAGACGAGTACCAGCAGGATGGCGAAGCCGACCACGAGGAGGATCTTGCCCACTCGTTGTTGGTCGTCCAAGAGGTAATTGCTACACAGCCGCACGGGTGAAATCAGGTATAGCCAGCCGAGGCGCAAGGTGGTCGCTATCAGTTCAGTCAGAACGATGCCGCGCACGACGAACCCGGCGCGCGGCCAGCTAAGTGCGATTGGTGCGCCGATTAGCAGTGGCACGCTGAGGAACTTCGCCAGCGCGACTCGTGGGTCGTCAAGCGCTGCGTCCATAGCCAATGGCAGCATCCACACCATGCCGACCAATGAGGCCAGTAGCAGCCCGCTGATGCCGCGGTGGTTCCAGGTAGACACTCGCTGACTGAGTGCGCCGGGCGCCCCCTGCGCCAACCACCAGCCGGCCAATGCCAATAACGGTATCTGCACCAACATTTGCAAGGTCATGGCTGATTCCAGCATGTGCCGGACGGGTGGGACGGCGAGTGCCGCCCACAGGAGCGCGCCGGCCAGACAGAGACGGCTGGCGGATACGCGCTTCATGGCGTCAATCGTTGCGTAACGTAGCGGGCGGCAGCACTAAAATCGTTCCAGTCCAGTATCGCGACGAGCCGTCCGTCCGGGTCGACCACCGCGATCGCGGCGTTATGCACGAAGCCATCCATTCCATCTGGCACAGCGACCACGCCGAATACGCGCATCAATTTGGCCAGGTCTGCGTGATCGAGCGGACGCGCCGCAATCCAGCCCGCTCCGAGATCGCCATGTTGGCGCTGATAGCCGGCGAGCGCAGCAGGATCGTCGTGCGCCGGATCAAAGCTCACGCTCAGCAGCGCGACCTTGCCCGCGGCGATCGGGTCGGCCAGTTGACGTTGCAGGCGTGCGAACTCGCTGCCCTGGATCGAGCAGTAAGTCAGGCAGCGCGTGTAGATAAAATCCACCAGCAACCAGCGCCCGCGTAATGCCGTGAAACTGGTGTGTCCGCCGTCGGCGGTTTGCAAGAACAACGGTGGCACCTGGCGCGGCTGTTCACTGACACCGATACGACGGGCACTCTCGCTGGTGTAGGCACGGAAGCCATGGGTGGCGGTGGCCAGAACTCCGAGGCCCGCCACCAGCAAAACGAGGCTAACCAGCAGTGTTCGCAGTACGGCCATTGGGCTCTGCGCGTGCGGGTGTTTTCAATAGACCCACCGTGATGCGGATTGCGAAATAGAGCATGGTAAGCACCACCAGCATTGCGCCGATTGAGCCGATCTTGTCGGTCCCGGTCCATTCGGGCAAATGCGTTGCCATCCGCCGTGCGACGCTCATACGCCCGGCATCGAGGAACGCCAGCACAAAGATCAGGCCGCCACCCACATAGATCGGGAACCCCCATCGATCGCTGATGGTGTTCGGCGGCGTGTCCGCGCGGTGACCGATGACGTGGAACATCAAGGCTAGTGCCATCGGCAACACGCCAAGCAGCAGGTAGAAGTGGAAGTGCCCAGGCACCCACTGCGTGTTGTGCATGACGTGGTTGATGCGAATGGTGCCGTCCAAAATGGCTGGCACGATGCCCGCCGCCCAGCCAAACAGCGACAGGATCATCAGCCGCGCTGGCATCGTCCAGCGCATGTTCGAGCGATAGATGTTGGTCAGCGCGCCGTACATGGTGACCAGGAATACCGGGAACCCGGCACCATACGACACCACTTGGCCCATGATCGCGAACCAGCGCGGTTCGGCGTAGTCCATCAACAAATGATGCGGAAACACGGTGATTACGAACACCGTGCTGGCGGCCCACGACCACAGGAACGCGCGCGAAATCGGATAGGGCCGGCCCGAGTACCGCGCCAGCAACTCGTACACGGCAATGACGCCCATGTAGATGGTCGCGTTAATGTACATGTGGCCAAACCAGTAAATCAGCGTCTTCGCCAGCAGTGCATTCAACGCCATCTCGGGGTAGTAAACATTGACCAGTCCCATCACCAACACCACCGCGCCGGCGAGGATCCCCAACACGTTGGAGATAATCACCATGGTGCTGGCGACTACCGTCTTCGGGTGGTCCGGGTCTATCGTGCCGCGAAACAACCACTGCAGGCCCAATGCGCGCCCGAGGTTGCCGTGTACTTTGATGATGGCTGCGGCAGCGTCCAGATAGAACACCAGCATGCCTACGCCGATCAGCAAATAGCCCAACATAAATAGCGCCGCGGCATTCGGGCCCCATAGCCCCATGCCATGCACTGGCAACGGATACAGGAAGGTCCACAGTGCGCCGTAGCCGTCGATGAAAATCGCATAAATGATGCACAACACACCGAGTAGGAACATCACGTAGTTGGTAACGAATGCCCACAGGTGCAGTGGTACGTACTTGCGCAGGAAGAACCACATCACCGCCGTGGTTGCTAACCCCGCCGTGCCGACCATACCGGCGCCGTGCATGGACAGAATGCGGTAAAACCAATCGGGCGGCACCGCCAGCCAAGTGGCTTGGCTCATACGCATAGTCAAGCCGAGCAGCATCATCAGCACAAATAATGCGACCGCTGAAATGATGTACAAGTTGAAAGCGACTCGGTTACCGCCTTCGAGGCGTTCGTTGTCCGGATACATCGTCAGTGCAGCCATGATCAATCTCCGCCCGTCGCGACGACCTTAATCTCAGATGTCATCGGCACGTGGCCGACGCCGCAGTACTCCAGGCACAGGACCTTGTAGGTGCCTGGTTGCGTGAAGGTGTGGACCATTTTGTTGGTGAAGCCCGGCATGGCTTGCGTTTGGGTGGCGATACGCCCATCCGGCGCGTAGATGGCAAAGCCGTGGTTTACATCATCGCTGGTGACTCGAAATTCGACCGGACTGCCCGCGCGCACCGTGTTTGGAGTGATCTGCCACGACCATTGGCGCCCAACCACATCCACGACTTGATGAATACCAAGCGGTGCGTTCTGCGGCGGAATCGGAAAGCTGCGGAGGGTGACGAAGGTGACGCCCACAAAGATGACCAGCATGGCGCCGAACAACCATCGTCGTAACACGTTGGAGGTATGCGCGACCTTGCGCGTCGCGGTATCGTCGGCGGGCTTGCCAGCCTGACGAATGACGTGGATGAAACCCAGCGCGACTAGGCACATACCAACCAGTGCGATGGTCCAAATGACGTTCTGCAGGATCATGACAGTCCCCGAGCGGTCAGGCATCAGGACTATGCCCGGGCCAGTTGAGACTGTCAAACCGCGTCCGCGCCGAGTGCTGAAGACCCCCTGCGGCCTTTGTTCGGTGACGTCGACTGAATATCTTCCTGCCCTGTCGACGTTGGTTTCCAGCCCGCACACGTCCAGAAGTGGGGTTCATTATTGATGTCGCAAATGAACCTGTCCCCTTTGTTTTATCCCGGAAAGACGCCAAAAGACGCAAGGTGAAATGCTACATCAACCCATTCGACTGATTTCGGCCTGGATTTATAGACGTCTGGACATCCACTGCAGCTCGATCGCTCACGCATAGTGGCCGCCAAGGGCAAGGACTCATCCCCGCGTTTCGAACAATTATGGGTGGCCCGGGTCCGCTCCTTTGTTTGGAGCGACCCTAGCTATTCAGCAGACTTCAATCGGCTCGCCAGCGCATCACGACGCTCCCTCAGCCTGACTGATGTTGGCTCCAACGCTGCTGCAGTTCGCACACTCGTCAGCGCCGCACTTATTTCCCCCTGCGCCTCGTAGGCATCGGCAAGGCTATCGTACGTATTGGCCGAATTCGGAAAGGCCATCGTGCTCAGTTGGAATACCAAGACCGCCTTGCCGGCTTCCTTCTTGCTCAGCAAGGCATACCCCAACGCGTTCAATCTCCCTTCCTGGAGGTCGTATGGCTTGGGATGACCCGCAAGTACGCCATCGAACCACGCCCGGACTTGTTGTGGATTCTCACCCAGCCGCGCATACAGTTCAGGGCCTATCCGCGGGCCTACAAGATCGGGCGTCCCGCCATCGGCTAGCGTTTCCAGTGCGGTCACATTTGCGTCGACGCTGTCGTCTTCGCCGTTGTTGGTTAGTTGGATGACCGTCAGATCCATTTCCGGAAAATAGGAGAGATCAGACTTGAACCCGCGCCAGTGGCCACCGTGCGAGATCCGGACCTTGCCGCGGCCATCGGGTTTCAGGCTAAGTCCGAATCCATACGGCACATAGCGGCCATCGGTCAGCCGGGTCGGCATAATCGCTCGCAGCCACAGGTGTTGCGGCACGACGCGGCCGGAAGCTAGCGCATTCTCCCAGCGTAAAAGATCCTGCACCGTGGTGTAGATGCCGCCGGCTCCTCGAATGTAAAAGCTAGAGAACTGGTCGTAGGCTTTTCGCGTACCATCTGCTGCCGGCAGGAAACCCAACGCACGCGATGAGATCAGCTTGTCGCTATCTGGCGTGCGCAGCCAGGTGTGTTGCATGCCGAGCGGTTTGAAAAATGTTTGCTGGAGGTAGGCCGCGAATGGCTGATGCGTTGTCGCTTCGACCAACGCCGCCAGCACCAGATAAGCCGTGTTGCTGTATTCGTAGCGCGAGCCCGGTTCAAATTTCAGCGCGGCGCCTTTGGTAACAAGGTCGTGAACAACATGACGTGTTGTGATGGGTTCGCGAAGCGGGCCGGAGCGGAGCAACTTTGTATAGTCGACCAGGATGTCGGGAATGCCGGAGGTGTGGGACAGAAGCTGGGCAATGGTGACTTGTTTATAAGGGAAGTCGGGAAGATAGGTCGCTACACGGTCGCTGCTGGAAAGTTTGCCCTGGGCTTCCAGCTTCAAGACGGCCATCGCGGTGAATTGCTTCGAGATTGAACCGATATCGAATGCACTGTCGACCGCCAGTGGCGTACGCGCATCGTCCCCCACGTCACCAAAGGCCTCGACAAAAATGGGCTTGCCGTGACGCGCCACCAGATAGACACCATTGCACACGTGGCCCGTATGACACTGCTCAAGATAGTGGCGATACGCGCTTACTTCTTGCGTCGAATCCGTCAGCGCGCGCGTGGCCGATGAGGGCATGACTGCGCATGACGTGACTGCTAGGGACGCGATGGCAATCGCCGAAATGACGACTGATCTCATAGGTTGTTCCTCGATTGTTGGTGGTCCATCGCCTGACTCAGGCCGACGTGTTGCAACTACATTCCAAGGGGGATCGGCGAGGACTCAACCGACCCACCAGACCTTTGGAGCAAGCCAGATCTGGCAGATTTCAAGCTGTGTTTGTGGGTTGCTTTTGCGCCGGACGCCAGCCAAAGGCGCGGGCCGGCAAGAACAAAATCGCCTGCAGTAGCGCGAATACCGCAGCGAACGAAATGCCCACCAAGCGGAAGGGCAAGGCGAGCAGATAGATGACTGGCCAGAGCAGCAGCGCCAGCAAAGCAAGCGGCCAGCACAGGAAAAAGAGAACGCACCAGACGCATAACGTAAGCAGTGTTTTCATGTTCAAACTCCTTGCTGCATGAGTGATACGAGGCGGCAGCGCAGGAGCAGGTTGCCGTTCCACGGCAGTGGCGGGCAACTGCTGGGCGACGAAGCCGTCGGGACAGCGACCAAATGGCGGATAGGGCGACGAAATAGGCGAGGAAGGGAACCGCGCCTGCGGTCTCACCGCATTTTTTGCGGTCAGTCTCGACTGCTCGGCTAGAGCGAGTGAGGTCAAAGTCAACTAGCACTCTTTGACAGCGGTGATACCGACCCCGCTGCTTCATCCGCAGTCAAACGATAAGGAACACCGCACTCCAAGAAGCGAGCGCGACGTCGGCGCACCACCGCCGTTGCAGGCAATGGATAAAAAAAGGACGAAGGCAATTGCATCCAAGCCCCACCCTGCGGGCCTTGTCCGTTTCAGCGTCTCCGGCCATGACCGGTTGCCGCATTGCCGCATTAGCGCGGCGAGTGGAACGCCAGCTAATGGCTCCCCCACCACAGCCCTTCGCGAAACGTATAGCCATCACTGTCCGGTTGAATCCGCTGCCGATAACAGACTATCCAGCGCGACTGCAGCTAGCGCTCTGTCGTAGCAAAGGATAGCGCTGGCCTCTGCCACGCTTTACGCTGTTCGCCCGCACTTCCTGCGCGTGCGTGGCTACGCAAAGAGAACGTAACTCGGGCGCCGCTGACGCACGAAAGCGCTTACTCAAGAACCAGCAAAATCCATTTATCTGGCGTAATGGGAACCCGAGTACGGTACGAATGTTTCCGCACGCGCGATCCAAGCGCTGCGACCTGGGTAGCGTGCCCGTACCCCACGACGAATTGACGGTTCGATGGAGTGGGTGATGGAAGATTCGGAGACTCCCGGGAAGAAACCACTACTGAGCAAGCTGGGTTCAGGCCTGATCACCGGCGCGGCCGATGACGATCCCAGTGGCATCGCGACCTACTCACAGGTCGGTGCCGCTTACGGCTATGGAACGTTGTGGACGATCCTGCTGGCGCTGCCACTGATGATTGGCATCCAGACAATTTGTGCGCGCATTGGCCGCGTCACTGGGCAGGGTCTGGGCGCGAACATTCGCTCGCAATGCCCCTTTGCGCTGGCGGTCGGCTTCGTCGTGCTGCTGTTTGTGGCCAACATCATCAACCTGTCTGCGGACATCGGCGCGATGGGAGCGGCATTGAAATTACTGATCGGTGGCCCGGCGTTTCTGTACGCGGCCGGCTTTGCACTGTTATCGGTGGTGCTACAGGTGTGGGTGCCGTTCGAGCGGTATTCGCCTTACCTGAAGCTGCTGACGCTCAGTCTGTTCGCCTACATCGCCACGGTGTTCGTGATCCACGTGCCATGGCTTGCGGTGGCGAAGAACACCTTCTTGCCGCACATCACCTTTAATGCCAGCTATGCGGTGGCCATCGTGGCGGTGCTGGGCACCACGATCAGTCCTTATCTATTTTTCTGGCAAGCCTCTGAGGAGGCGGACGAAGTTCGGGTGACGTTGGGCCGCAAGCCACTGCGGCGCGCCTCGCAACAGGGGCCGGCGGCGCTAAAGCGGATCAATCTCGATACGGTTATCGGTATGGTCTTTTCCGAGGTCGTCGCGTTCTTCATTATTTTGACCGCCGCGGTCGTGCTGCATGCTCATGGCAAGACCAATATCCAGACTTCCTCCGACGCCGCCGCGGCACTGCGTCCGCTGGCCGGTCCGTTCGCATTCGAACTGTTTGCCGCCGGCATCGTCGGCACCGGCCTGCTGGCACTACCCGTGCTGGCCGGTTCCGCGGCCTATGCGCTGGGCGAGACGTTCCGCTGGCGCACCGGTCTGGAATCCACCTTGCGCAGGGGCAAGCTGTTCTACGGCACCATCGCGTTGGCCACGTTGCTCGGCATGCTGCTTAGCTTCTCGTCAATCGATCCGATCAAAATGCTGTTCTGGAGCGCCGTCATCAACGGCGTGGTCGCGGTACCGTTGATGGTGGTGATCATGTATCTGGCGACGCGGCGCAAGGTGATGGGAAAATTCGCCATTCCACCCACGCTGAAGTGGCTCGGTTGGCTAGCTACCCTGGTGATGGCAGCGGCCGCAATCGTCATGTTTGCCACGTGGGGGAAGTAACGACGCCGGTCGGCAGCGATGGCTACGCGTGATCGCTATCGGACTCACCCGCCGAGTTCGCGCTCACCCGTGTAGTTTTACAGGCCGGCCGACATAGCCAAGGGCGCGCTCTTCAACTTCGCGTCGCGGCTGTCGCGGACAGAGACCGCCGCTGACAATCCAAGCCACCATAGGCGTTCAACGCGGTGTGCATCGAACCGAACGCCGGCTGTCAACGCCAGACTTTTGCTACCCCATCTCCTGAGAACAGAGTGGATGAAGCATCTGCTTGCAGCGCCTGCAAACTCACCTCCTCAGTTTTGGGCAGGTAGTGAGATTGTCTAACAGTGGCCTTGGCAAATACCCTTGCGACATGCCCCACCGAACGCCATCGCTGCTGTTCCGCCTGCGCCGCCATCGCGGCTTGCTGGTGTTGGCGATCGCCGTGCTACTGCTGAAATTTTTGACCGGTACCGTCTGCCTGGCCAACGACACCGGCACGCGAATAATTTCGGCGACAACAACACCAACAACCATGCCGGCCGAAGTCACCAGCGCGGCGTCCTCGGATACTTACGTCTCCGCTTGCGTGTTGGGCGAAGTGGGTGGTTGTCACTGCACTTGCGCGCACAACGCGCCGCTCGCGGTCACTACGCCAATGCCGTTACTACGGCTTGACGCGCCTGCCGCGCCGACGTCGCTTCAACTTCCGCGTGCACCAGCCATTGCTGGCTTGCTCCACCGCCCGCCTATCGCCTGAAAAACCGTCCGCCCGGTGATGACGCCGCCAACGCGGCGCATCGCTTCGTGATCGTTTTTCAGGAGATTGTTCCATGTCCGTTTTTCGAACGGCGCCCTTCGGCGCCGCGTGTCTGCTGTATGCCACCGTACTCAGCGCAGCGCCACAACCCTCACCGGCAGCAGCGGCACCTATCGCAATAACTGCGCCGGTATCGCTACAAATTGCTGTTCATCATGTATGGGAAAGCACCCCCGACGTGCAAGCCGCTCGCGCCGACCTTGAAGCGGCGCGAGCCCGCGCCCGTGCGTCAGCACAGCCGCTATACAACCCGTCACTGAATCTGGATGCGGAGAACGCCGACGTTAACCGGCGCGCAGCTGGCCTCAGTCTGCCACTCGATTTATCTGGCAAGCGGCGCGCGCGGGCCAGTCAGGGCGATGCAGCCGCACAGGCAAGTGAGGCGGGTTACGACCTGCGCCGCCGTGACCTTGCCTCACGCTGGTTGAAGGCCTGGTCGAGTGCGGCGCTAAGCGCGAAGCAAACCGAGCTTGGCCGACGCCG
Organism: Rhodanobacter sp.; assembly: GCA_039924175.1. GTDB lineage: Bacteria > Pseudomonadota > Gammaproteobacteria > Xanthomonadales > Rhodanobacteraceae > Rhodanobacter. Next base: position 2,259 of record JBDTBF010000153.1, on the reverse strand, counting down.
ATTAGGTCTCATGCAGCGCTTCGATGAGCTCGCCGCCCAACGCCTAAAGGTAGGCGACATCAGCAGTCCTGAGCGTGATCTGGCGGGACTGGCACTGGGAGAGGCACAGTTGCAGCAGGCTTCGCTGCTTGGCGAAGAGGCCGTCGCTCGCGGCGCCTTAGCGGCAATCAGTGGCGAGCAAGTGGCCAACCTGCCCGCGTTGCCGACCAGCCTGCCGCCGGCGTCCACCACCGTCGCGCCATTACCGGTAAACCTGCTGCCTGAATTGATTCAAGCCCGCGCACAGCAAGATGGCGCCGAAGCTGGCGTGCAGGTGGCACGAAGCGCGCGCATTCCCGACCCCGTCCTCAGCCTGACCGGTGGTCAGGTGCGGAGCGGCTCGCGTACCGATCAAATCATTGGGCTTGGCATCTCGATCCCGTTACCGGTGCTGAATACTGGCCGCGCGGAGATCGCGGCGGCGCGAGCCGAGGCCGACGCCGCCGCCGCCCATGTGCGGGCACGTCAATTTGCTTTCGATGCCGGACTCGTCGAAGCGCAGACGCGATACATGGCCTTGCATGATGCTGCCAAGGCGTTTCGCGCAGGCCGTTCCGGGGCGTTCGAAGGCCGCACCGCGCTGCTGGAAAAACTCTGGCGCGCCGGCGAAATCAGCACCTCCGACTATCTCGTCCAACTCAAGCAAAGCCTCGATACCGCGTTGTCTGGCCTTCAGCTGGAAAGCCACGTGTGGCAAGCATGGTTCGACTATCTCACCGCCGCGGGCCGTCTCACCGACTGGCTCGATGGCCGCACGCAGGATGTTTCCCGATGAATAGTTCTTTCTTAAAGCGCACCGCGCTTGCTCTCGCCCTGCTGGTCTTCCTCTCTGGGCCCACGCTGGCGCAAGAGGCAACCCAAGTCAGCAATCCATTAGCGCTCGATGCGGCGACCATAAAGAGTGCTGGCATCGTGCTCGACAAGGTCGCCAAACGCGTGCTGACCGACGAACTGAAAGCGCCGGGTGAAGTGAAGGTCAACGCGTATTCGACGGTGTTGGTGTCGCCGCGCGTCGAATCGCAGGTGCTGGCACGCAAAGCGCGGCTCGGCGATGTCGTGAAGGTCGGTCAACCGTTGGTTGTGTTGTCCAGCGTGCAAGTAGCTGAGACGCAAGGTGCGTTGATTGTGGCTGAGCAGGATTGGCAGCGCATTGCTTCCCTCGGCGCGCAAGCCGTATCGGCACGGCGCTATAACGAGTCGAAAGTGCAGCGCGATCAAGCGCGCGCCAAGTTGCGCGCGTATGGTCTGTCGGACGGCCAAATTCATGGCTTGCTTAAAGCCGGCTCGGCCAAAGCCGATGGCAGCTTCGAGTTGCTGGCGCCGACCGCAGGTCGCGTGACCACCGATGAGTTTTTGGTCGGCGAACGGGTGGAGCCCGGGCACATTCTGTTCACGCTGGTGAAAGAAGATTCGGTCTGGGTTGAGGCGCAGCTGGCGCCGGCCGACGCCGAGAAGGTCAAGCCGGGCGGCGACGTTCGCATCGTTGCGCATGACACTTCGCTGCCAGGCAAGGTGATCCAGCGCGCGCATCAAACCAATGAACGCACACGCACGGTGCCGGTGCGCATCGAAGTGGACAACCGCAAGGACCTGCTCCACCCGGGCGAACTGGTGGAGGCGCGCATCGCCGTGGGCGGCTCTTCGGAAGAATTGCTGGCGGTTCCAGCCGAGTCAATCGTGCTGCTGCAGAACCAGCCGACGGTGTTCATCGTCAAAGCGAAGGGCCAGTTTGAGCCTGCAGCCATCGTCACCGGCGCGACGCGCGAGGGTTGGACCGTCGTCACGCAGGGTCTCAAAGCGGGCGACAGCTACGTGCGCAAAGGCGCGTTCGCGCTGAAGGCCCGTTTGCTCCGCTCGCAGTTGGGAGAAGACTGATGCTGGAACGATTGGTTGAACTCTCGCTGCGTTACAAGGTACTGGTGCTGATCATTTTTCTGGTGGTTGGCTTTTTGGGCGTCCAGGCGATCCGGCAGCTTCCCATCGATGCCTTCCCGGATGTCACGCCGGTGCAGGTCAACGTTTACACCGAAGCCTCCGGGCTGGCCGCCGAGGACGTCGAGCAACTGTTGACGACACCGGTGGAATCCGCGTTAGCCGGCTTGCCAAAAGTGGAGGAGATTCGCTCGGTAAGTTTGTTCGGCCTGTCCTTTGTGTCGGTCTATTTCGACGACAGTATGGACATCTATTTTGCGCGTCAGCTGGTCAATGAGCGCCTGCAAC
>JBDTBF010000152.1:0-23770 GCA_039924175.1 Rhodanobacter sp. | reverse complement strand
CCGTATTCGTATTAAGGCGAGGAGATAAACCATGGCTCGTGTAAAGCGCGGTGTTACCGCTCGTCGTCGTCACAAAAAAGTTATCGGTCGTGCCAAGGGCTATTACAACGCTCGCCGCAAGGTGTTCCGCGTTGCTAATCAGGCCGTCATCAAGGCTGGCCAGTACGCCTATATCGGTCGTAAGCAGCGTAAGCGTCAGTTCCGTGCATTGTGGATCGTGCGTATCAACGCCGCCGCTCGTATGTTCGGTTTGACCTACAGCCGCTTGATCAATGGTCTGAGCCTTGCTGGCATCACCGTTGATCGCAAAGTGTTGGCAGATATCGCCGTCAATGACATCAAGGCATTTGAAGTGATCGCTGAAAAAGCGAAGGCCAGTCTGGCTGCTTGATTGCTTTGGCGCGTTAGCGTCACGCGATATGATGTAAAGCAAGCGGGGAGAGGGCCACAGCCTTCTCCCCGTTTTTTTTGTGGCTGAGCCAGCACATTTCTATCATCGGGCAATACGCCGGAGTCGCATCGAATGGACGACCTGGAAAGCCGCGCCGCGCAGGCGTTGGCCGACATTGAGCAAATAACCACGCTGGCGGAACTTGATGCGCAGCGTGTGGGCTTGCTCGGCAAAAGTGGCATTGTCACGGGCGCATTGAAGGCGCTTGGTGCGCTTGCGCCGGATGAGCGCAAGGCGCGTGGCGCCAAGGTCAACCAAGTCAAAGGCCGCTTGGCCGATGCGCTGGCCGCCCGCAAGCTTGTGCTGGAAGAAATTCAGCTCAATCACCGTCTCGCTTCAGAGCAGATCGACGTTACCTTACCGGGACGCGATGGTGAACGTGGCGGGATCCATCCCATTACCCGTGCGCTAGAGCGCATGGCGGCAATTTTTGGCCGCTTGGGCTATCAGCGGGTGGAAGGTCCTGAAATTGAGGACGATTGGCACAATTTTGAAGCACTAAATTTCCCACCGCATCACCCAGCGCGTGCCATGCACGACACCTTTTATTTTGGTGACGGACGCATGTTGCGTACGCATACGTCGCCGGTGCAGATTCGCGCGATGGCGGGTCGGCAGCCGCCGATTCGGATCATTGCGCCGGGCAAGGTTTATCGCAGCGATTCAGATCAAACGCACTCGCCGATGTTTCATCAAATCGAAGGCTTATTGGTTGATGAAACCTCCAGTTTTGCCGACCTCAAAGGCACGCTGACCGAATTCGTGCGGGCGTTCTTCGAGCGTGATTTTGAGATGCGTTTCCGCCCGAGCTATTTCCCCTTTACCGAGCCATCGGCGGAAGTGGATATTCGCTGGGACACCGAAGACGGCGAAAGTCGTTGGCTGGAAGTGCTTGGCTGCGGCATGGTGCATCCGAATGTGCTGAAGAATTGCGGCATTGATCCCGAGCGCTATACCGGTTTTGCATTTGGCTTAGGCGTAGAACGCTTTGCGATGTTGCGCTACGGCGTTGCCGACTTGCGTGCGTTCTTCGAAAACGATTTGCGTTTCCTCAAGCAATTCGCTTAACGCTTGACGGCTGACGCCTGACGGGTAGATCGCTCGCATGTTTTGAGCTTTCTGCTGGCGCATCGCGGCGAGCAGGTGTGAGTGGTGCGGCAGGCGGCGGCGCGTCCCCGTACTCCTTTTGGTTTCCTAATCTGGTTCCACATCATGAAGTTTTCTGAAAACTGGCTGCGCGAACTCGTCGACATCAAGGCTGACCGTGCCGAACTAGCGCACGCGCTGACCATGGCGGGCCTGGAAGTGGAAGAAGTAACGCCACTGGGTGACGGCTTGTCTGGTGTTGTGGTGGCAGAAATCATGACGATGACCGACCACCCGGATGCCAACCGCCTGCACATTTGCCAAGTCAACGCGGGGCAGACGGAGCCACTGCAGATTGTGTGTGGCGCGCCGAATGCGCGCGTGGGCATCAAAGTGCCGCTGGCGACGGTGGGCGCGACGTTGCCCAGCGGCATCGTCATCAAGGCAGCCAAATTGCGCGGCGTCGAATCCTTTGGCATGTTGTGTTCGGCCAAGGAGTTGGGTGTGGATGCCGATGCGTCCGGCTTGCTGGAGCTTCCCGCTGATGCGCCGGTAGGACAGCCATTCGCAGGCTACCTCGGTTTGCCCGACGCCAGCTTCGATCTGAACCTTACGGCCAACCGGCCTGATTGCTTGGGCTTGTTTGGTCTGGCACATGACGCGGCAGCGTTATTTGGCGGTGCCGTGAAGTTGCCGGCGCAGGCATCGGTCGCCGTCACTAACAGCGTACAGCGTGGCGTTCGACTGGAAGCCGGTAGGGACGCGCCGCGTTATCTTGGCCGCGTTGTAACGGGAGTCGATATGGCTGCCGTCACGCCGTTATGGATGGCCGAGCGACTGCGCCGAGGTGGCGTGCGCCCGATCAACCCGGTCGTCGACGTCACCAACTATGTCATGTTGGAACTAGGGCAGCCGATGCACGCGTTCGATAACGACGCCCTGCACGGCGAGCTTGTGGTGCGGCACGCCCAGCATGACGAAAAGTTGAAATTGCTCGATGGCAACGTAGTCACGCTGGACGAGACCTTTGTGCTTATCGCCGACCAGCAAGCGCCGTTAGCGGTAGCTGGCATCATGGGCGGCTTTGATTCGCGCGTTACCTCGCTCACTCGCGACGTGTTTCTTGAATCGGCACACTTCGCGCCCGCTGCGATCATGGGGCAGGCACGCAAGCTGGGCTTGCATACGGATGCGTCGCATCGCTATGAGCGCGGAGTCGACCCGCAACTGCCACCGCGTGCCTTGGAGCGTGCGACGGAATTGCTGCTGTCAGTGGCTGGTGGGCAGGCCGGCCCGGTGGTGGTGGCCGAGCGTGCGGGTGACTTATCCATGCCGGTGCCGGTCAGTTTGCGGCGTGCGCGCTTGGCGCGGGTGCTGGGTGTGACGGTGGATGATGCAGCCGTCATGCGTATTTTTGTTGCCTTGGGCATGCACGTGGATGTCACGGCCGATGGCTGGCAAGTGACGGCGCCCAGCAGCCGCTTCGATATCGAGCGCGAGGAAGACTTGATTGAGGAAGTCGCGCGCATCTTTGGTTACGACCGTATTCCGACGCATTCACCGGCTGGCGCGCTGACACTGGCGATTGATCCAGAAGGGCGGCTGCATGAGCTGGCGGTGCGTGAACAGCTCGCGGCGCGTGGTTATTACGAGGCGGTCAATCTGGCGTTTGTTAGCAATGATCTGCTGCAATCGTGGGGCTTGGATACGAACTTGGTGGCGCTGGCCAACCCGCTATCGGCCGATCTTGCCGTTATGCGGCCATCGTTGTTACCGGGTTTGATTGAAGCGTTAGCGCATAACCGCGCGCGCCAGCAAGATCGCGTGCGGTTGTTTGAAATGGGCCGAGTATTTCAGCAAGGCGATGCTTCCAGTGAGCAGCCGGCTGAAGATAATCACAAATCCAAAAGCCGTGGCGTAGCGCCGCTGGAAACGCCAACGCTCGCTATCGTCGCCTGCGGTAGCGCACGCGCCGAGCAGTGGGGCGAGCCTTCACGTGTGGTCAACTTCCACGATGTGAAGGGTGACTTGGATGCTTTGCTGGCGTGGGGCGGTGAACCGGAGCGTTGGTCCGTGAGCACGGTGCAGTTGCCCGCATGGCTGCATCCGGGCCGCGCGGCGAGCATTTTACGCGACGGGGTGGTGGTAGGCTGCTTGGGTGCATTGCATCCGCAGGTGGCCAAGGCGTTGGGTGTTGGCGCCGATGTCTACGTGCTGGAGGTGGCGTTGGAGCCATTGCTGGCGCGCCGCTTGCCACATGCGCACGCTGTAGCGCGTTTTCCGTCCGTCCGTCGCGACATTGCGGTGGAATTGCCGGAAACGGTGGCGTGGTCGCAGGTCGAACAAACGGTGCGTGCAACTTTGCAGGCACAGCTCAAGGCTCTGCGACTGTTTGATTGTTATAGTGGTGACGGCGTGGAATCAGGACAAAAAAGCTTCGCTATGGGCTTGATTTTACAGGACGCTTCACGCACGCTTACCGACGACGACGCGGATCGTTGCGTGCAACAAGCAGTGGCTGCGTTGGAGCAAACATGCAAGGCAAAATTGCGAGGATAAAATGGCGCTGACCAAGGCGGAGATGGCCGAGCGGCTGTTCCTCGATGTGGGTTTGAACAAACGGGAAGCCAAAGAATTCGTTGACGCCTATTTTGAGGTGGTCCGCGAGGCACTGGAAAAAGGCGAGCAGGTGAAGTTGTCCGGTTTCGGCAACTTTGACCTACGCTTGAAAAACCAGCGGCCCGGACGCAACCCAAAAACCGGCGAGGAGATTCCTATCTCTGCCCGTCGTGTGGTGACGTTTCGGCCAGGACAAAAACTCAAGGTGAGAGTGGAAGGATATGCTGGATCAAGGGAATAACACCGAACTGCCGGCCATTCCGGCCAAGCGTTACTTCACTATCGGTGAAGTGGGTGAGTTGTGTGGTGTGAAACCTCATGTGCTGCGTTATTGGGAACAGGAATTTCCCGCCCTCAACCCGGTAAAACGCCGTGGTAACCGTCGTTATTACCAGCGCCACGACGTGTTGATGATTCGCCAAATCCGCTCGTTGCTATACGACGAGGGCTTTACCATTACGGGCGCGCGCGCTCGTCTTGAAGGCCCACAAGCGCGCGTCGAAGCGAGCATCTCGCACCAGATCGTGCATCAGGTACGGCTGGAGTTGGAAGAAGTGTTGGTGCTACTGCGCCGCTAGCGGCCTTCGCGTTTCGCCACAAGCACGGCCACCGAATGACGCGATTAGTGCGACAGTCGGCGTCATCCTTTGCATTAATCAAACTCTTGACGTTGTCCCACTACGCCCACGTGGCGCAGGTATATAGCCCGTGATGTTGTGCCGATCCTTGGGTGGAGTGCCGAGCGCTATCCCCTGCTGGCATGCAACCAGCCGTGGTTTGTCTACCTAACGGCGCTGGGCTTGGTTATTTTTTGGAAAATGGCTTCCGGCCAGCACGATGAAGCTGTTAGAATTGCCGTCTTGTCGGGGCGTAGCGCAGCCTGGTAGCGCACTACGCTGGGGGTGTAGTGGTCGCGAGTTCGAATCTCGCCGCCCCGACCAATTGAATTTAAGAGTTAGGCCACCCGGATCGGGTGGCCTTTTTCGTTGTGGGAGTAGCGGTCAGCTCCCGACCTCTGATTGCTGCATCCCTCAATACAGGACGCGACTGCGTAAGGTGCCCGGAATAGCTGCCAATTGCGCTTTCAGTGCGTTGGCCTGGGCTTCGTCGGCGGTAATGTCGATGACCACGTAGCCCACTTCGGTGTCGGTTTGCAGGAACTGGGCGTCGATATTGATGTTGCCGGCGGAGAACAGTTCGTTGATACGCGACAAAATACCCGGCGTGTTGCGGTGGATGTGCAACAGGCGGCGGCTATGCGGGTATTCGGGCAGGGTGACTTCGGGGAAATTTACCGCGGATAAAGTGGAGCCATTGTCGCTGTAGCGGATCAGTTTGCTAGCCACTTCGATGCCGATGTTGTCTTGGGCTTCCAGCGTGCTGCCGCCGATATGCGGTGTGAGGATCACGTTGTCCATGCCAATCAGTGGCGACACGAACGGATCAGCATTGCCTTTGGGTTCCACTGGGAAGACGTCTACCGCAGCGCCAGAAAGTCGTTTCTCACGTAGAGCGGTAGCCAGCGCATCAATGTCGACCACGGTACCGCGCGAGGCGTTGATCAACATCGCACCGGCATGCATTTGCGCCAATTCGTCGGCGCCGATCATAAGATGGGTGGCTGAGGTGGCGGGCACGTGCAGCGTCACCACGTCGGCGCGCTTTAGTAGCTCGGTAAGGGTCCCGACGGCATGGGCATTACCTAGCGAAAGCTTGTTTTCAATGTCGTAGAAGATCACGCGCATGCCCAAGCTTTCCGCCAATACACCGACCTGCGTGCCGATGTGGCCGTAGCCGATGATGCCGAGCACCTTGTCGCGGGTTTCGTAGCTACCCTCGGCCGATTTGGCCCAACCGCCTTGATGACAACGCGCGTTTTTGTGTGGAATGCCGCGCAGCAGCATGATGGCTTCGGCAACCACCAACTCGGCGACGCTGCGCGTATTGGAATACGGCGCATTGAACACGGGCACGCCGATTTTCCGCGCAGCGCCCAGGTCCACTTGGTTAGTGCCGATGCAAAAGCATCCTATGGCAATGAGTCGTCGCGCCTGAGCCAGCACGTCGGCGGTAAGTTGTGTGCGTGAACGAATGCCGATGATATGCGCGTCGGCGATACGCTGTTTCAGCTCTTCCGTTGGCAGGGAAGTGTTGAGTAACTCCACTTGGCTGTAGCCAGCGCGGTGGAAGCTGTCGACGGCGCTAGCGCTAAGGCCCTCCAGCAGCAATACCTTAATGTCTTGTTTGGGATACGAGGTTTGCATGCTGTGGCCTGCGCAGGAAGGAGTGATGACTATGCCAGAACTTAGCACCATTTGCGGCGCTGCAGCAATGGACGTTGTGGTGCGCTGTTGGCTCGCCGTGCGAGCGCTTGGATGCCCGCCATTTTCGGTGTAATGCTGGGCGAATTAGTTCGCTTGCTGCCGCCGCTCGGGTTGTAAGGGAAGCTACCGGAGGTACAACACGACAGCTGTCTTTGGATGCCATGTTGGACCGCTGCGCCGCACGCTATTGCGTTGTGTATGTCCGTGGAGGAAGTTCAATGGACGGTGCTTTTAGCGAACTGGTGGCACGTCGTGTTCGTGCTTTTGGGTTGACGTACGCGTTTGCCTAAGGTGGTGGCAGCCAACGGCGAACTGGTCCTCTAGGGTAATATTTTTCGACGTTGTGACACTGTCATCACTGCCTTGGCGTGCTAGCCTGACATGCTAATTTGGATGATTTTAGGAGCGGTTATGCCACCGGAACTGCGTTCGCTTTACCCCGAAATTGAGCCGTTTGATAGTGGCTTTCTCAAAGTATCTCCGCTGCATACGCTGTATTACGAGCAGAGTGGCAATCCAAACGGCAAGCCGGTCGTGTTTGTGCACGGTGGTCCCGGCGGTGGTACCAGCCCCAAGTGCCGACGCTTTTTTGATCCGGCCGTCTATCGCATCGTGCTGTTTGATCAACGCGGTTGCGGCAAGTCCACACCGCATGCGGAATTGACTGATAACACGACGTGGGATCTGGTCGCCGACATGGAGCGGGTCCGCGAACATCTGGCGATCGATCGCTGGCAAGTATTCGGCGGTTCGTGGGGTTCCACCTTAGCGCTGGCTTATGCCGAAACGCATCCCGAACGTGTCACCGAGATGGTCTTGCGCGGCATCTTCATGCTGCGCCGCACGGAATTGGAATGGTTTTACCAGAAGGGTTGTGACGCCATTTATCCGGATGCCTGGGAAACGTATCTCAACGCCATTCCCGAGGTCGAGCGCGGCGATTTGATGAGCGCCTACCACCGCCGTCTAACCAGCCCGGATGCTGCCGTGCGCACCGCTGCGGCGCGGGCGTGGTCGGTGTGGGAAGGCGCCACCAGCTTTCTGTGGCAGGACACCTCCCATATCGCGTCCAGTGGTGAAGACGAATTTGCGTTGGCGTTTGCGCGGATCGAGTGTCACTACTTTGTCAACGGCGGTTTCTTTGATCATGACGATCAGCTGCTGCGCAATATTGATCGTATCCGGAATATCCCGGCGGTGATTGTGCAGGGTCGCTACGATGTGGTCTGCCCGATTCGCAGCGCGTGGGATTTACATCGCGCGTGGCCGGAAGCGGATTTGCATATCGTGCAGGATGCAGGGCATTCGGCGTTCGAGCCGGGCAACATGCATGAATTGCTGGAAGCGACAGACCGTTTCCGCCAGTAAATTATCGCACCCTGCTGACCGCCCGTTGTAGGAGCGCACCTTGTCCACAAGGGACTTCCTTCGGTCGTGCGCGATGGCTCCTCTTCGCCAGATGCCATCGCGCACAGGGTGCGCTCCCACGACGGCGATCCGGCGATTCGGCGCGGAAGACGGCGATCCATCGATCCGGCGCGGGTAGGATTCAATCCGTTGCGGGTAATTGTTTCGTGCCGAAAATTTTGTCACCAGCGTCGCCGAGGCCGGGCAGGATGTAGCCGTTTTCGTTGAGGTGATCGTCGATGGCCGCGGTATAGATTTCGATGTCCGGGTGCGCCGCTTCGATACGCTTCAGGCCTTCGGGTGCGGCAACTAAAAATAGTCCCTTGATGTGCTTGCAGCCGGCTGCTTTGAGCATATCCACGGCAGCAATCAAGGTGCCCGCCGTGGCCAGCATCGGGTCGATGATCAGGGCGATGCGCTCGTCCATGCGGCCGCTGAGCTTTTCGTAATAAGCAACGGGCTGCAATGTGTGTTCATCGCGCTGTACGCCGATAACGCTCACTTTTGCCGATGGGATCATGCCAAGCACGCCGGGCAACATGCCGATGCCTGCGCGCAGGATGGGTACCACGGTGATTTTCTTGCCCTTGATGCGGTGCACTTGTAACGGACCGGCCCAACCGGTGATCGATTCTTCGACCATGTCCAGATCGGCGGTGGCCTCGTAGGTCAGCAACGCGGCAACTTCGGCGGCCAACTCACGAAACTCCTTGGTGCTAATACCTGCTCGGCGCATTAAACCAAGCTTGTGTTGAATTAGTGGGTGGCGAACTTCGACGATTTTCATGGGCGATTGCTTGTGCTGGCAGCGCGATGGCTGCGATAAGCAATCAGCTTACTAAAGCGATCTTGCGCGCGCACGCTGTACGCCCGCAAGATCGTTGTCTTTAGTAAATGCTAGTGCCGCGTTGTCGAGGGGTGACTCACGCTTAGTTACCTTTCAAGCACGAACTCATGAAGGCTTTGCGGCTGTCACCTTTCAGCGCCTTGGTTTTGGCATCGGCGTTACAAGTCTTCATTTTTTCTTGTTGGGTTTGTTTGACGGCAGGCGCTGCCGCAGTTTTGCCCTTCAGGCAGGAACTCATGAACGTTTTGCGCTCGGCACCTTTTTTGCCGGTCGCCTGCGTGTTGCAGTCGGCCATGCGTTGCTGCTGAGGCGTACGCGCTTTGGCAGCCGGCGCTTGCGTGCTGGTCATGGCGGTGGGGGCCGTGGTGCTGGCTTGTGGGGTGGCGGCGAAAGCGCTGCCGACAAAGGCAAACGCGGCGCTGATGGCAAGCAGACGAATGGACTTGGACATCGTTGAGTGCTCCCTAGGCCGGCGGATGCCGGCGCCGCCAGTTTATGCCCGCCGGCGGTCGCTTAGGGGGCGAAATGACGAAATGTTTTGCATAAACGATGGGCACCTATAACAACGCGAAATGGCTGCGTTGCTATAGATGCCCATTGAGCCAGTTCCTGCTCGGGTTTACGGTGTTGCGGCGTTACTTAGGCGGCCTTGGATTTGGCGCTGCCCGGGCCTTCCAGCAATGCCTTGCGCACATGCTCCACGATCAAGTCCACTTCGGCGCTGGTGACGTGGAAGTGGGGGGTGAAGCGCAGTGAATTGACGCCACCGTGGATCACGCCGATACCGTGTTCACGCAGGTATTCTTCGGTGGAACCGGCGCCGGTGCATTTGAACTGTGGTGCCAATTCGCAGGAGAACAACAAGCCGGTGCCTTGCACCTTGGTGATCAGGCCGCCCAATTCATTCTTCAGTGCGGTGAACTTGTCGACGAACTCTTCGCCACGCTCGCGAATATTATTGCGGACCGTGTCGTTCAATAGCCCGATGGTGGCCACGGCGACGTCGAGCGCGCGCGGGTTGCCGGTCATCGTGTTGCCGTAAATACCCTTGCGATACAGGTCCGCCGTGGCTTGCGTGACCGCTAGTACGGAAAGTGGGTACTGCCCGGCGTTGAGTGCCTTGGAGAAGGTTTCCATGTCCGGCGCCGGCAGCTTTTCGAAGCCTGGGTAGTCGGTGATGGAGAACACGCCGTGGGCGCGCAGGCCGGCTTGAATCGAGTCCACCAACAACAACGTGCCGTGTGCTTTGGTCAACTCGCGTGCCGTCTTGTAGAACTCGACGGTTACCGCGCGGCCCGGGTCACCTTCACCCATAACCGGCTCCAGGAACATGGCTTCGATGAACCAGTTGTTCTTGTCGGCGTCGGCAAAGACCGCTTTCAGCTGTTCGACGTCATACGGGTCAACGATCAGCACAGAATCTTCGTGTCGATAGCTGGCCAGATACTGCTTATAGGTTTTGCGGGTGGAATCCGAATACAGCGCCGGACCTTCGGTACGACCGTGGAACGCGCCCTTCACGGCAAGACGCTTCACCGTGCGCCCAGCGTAGCGTCCGCCGGTATCGGTCATCTGTTTGGCATTGACTTCGGAAATGCGGCAAGCCAAGGAGACGGATTCGGAACCTGAGTTCAGGCACAAATAACGAGCGTACGGGCTGCTGCCGCGGACCCGGCCAAGTTCTTTGTCCATCGCGTGGGTGAAGCGCCACTGTGAAACAGTGGGCGTCATCACGTTGGCCATCACTTGCGGCTGTGACATCGCTTTCAGGATGGTGGGATCGTTGTGCCCAAAACCGAGCATGCCGTAGCCGCCGTTATCGTGTAGCACAGCGCCTTTTAGCGTGACGATCCACGCGCCGCGCGCTGCGCCTGGGATGTACGGATTAACTGCGTCATCGGGATAAAAATTAACGAAACCTGCTTGCGCCTGAGTCAACTGCTCAGCTTCATCCAGCTTCAGAAAATCCGTCATGTCGGCGCGTAATTCGTGGTGGCGTGCCACGGCTTCGGTAATCGCTTGGCCCAGCAAGGGGTCAATCGCCGCCATGCGCTCGATGCTGGCGTCGTCCAGCCCGGTAGTGCGCTGCTTGCCGCCAAATTCGCGTAGTTCGCGCAGCTGATTAATGACACCCATACTGAGTCCTCCGTAAATCCGCCAACGTCAGCCAAGCTGGCCGATGTGCGGGCATTAGTGAATGCGTGGTGAGGTGCGCGCACTGGATCCGCGTGTCCTCATGAATTTCAGGTGGTTCGCGTCACCGCGTCGGCGCATAACGGGCGGTGGCATCCCCACAGGATAGCGTGCGCCGTGTCGCGCCGTAACCCCGTCCCACGGCAGGGTGACTTCTGTCACCCGTGATAGTTGACGCGTGCGACTGCCGGCAAACCCCCGTTTTGCTGAAGATGGGTGGCACTGAAGGAGCCGCCATGCCACACATTCATCGTCCGATCGCCTGCCTCGAGGGTGCCGTCAAGCATTACGGACGACTCACCGCGCTGGACGGCGTGGATCTGCAATTACACCCGGGCGAATTGCTTGCCTTACTCGGACCCAACGGCGCCGGAAAAACTACCGCGATTGGCGTGCTATTGGGGCTAACGCGTGTCGACGCCGGTAGCGCCGAACTTTTTGGTCAGGACCCGCAGAAAATCCAGGCGCGCCGCCGCATTGGCGTGATGTTGCAGAACGCGCAGCTGCCGCCAACGCTGCGAGTGGGCGAATTATTACGACTTACCGCTAGTTACTATCCGGCGCCGCGCACGCTGGCAGAAAGCGCCGACTTGGCCGGCGTTGCTGACCTGCTGCAGCGGCCTTACGCGAAGTTGTCCGGCGGCCAGCAACGCCGCGTGCAATTTGCACTGGCGTTATGCGGCCGGCCCGAATTGCTGTTTCTCGACGAGCCGACTGTCGGCATGGATATTGAGGCGCGGCAGAAACTGTGGGAAGCGATCCGCCAGTTGTTGAGCGAAGGCTGCTCGGTCCTGCTCACCACGCATTACCTGGAAGAGGCTGAGGCGCTGGCCGACCGTGTCTGTGTGATGGCGCATGGCCGGATGATTCATGAGGGCACGGTGGATGAGCTGCGTGCACGGGTGGCGCTAAAGCGCATCCGCTGCCGTACGGTACTCTCCGTCGATACCGTGCGCGTTTGGCCCGAGGTGAGCGAAGTACGGCGAGACGGTGAGCGCTTGCACATTACTGCTGCTGATGCCGAGGCCGTGGTGCGCCGGTTGCTTGCTGACGACGCGCAGTTGCGCGACTTGGAAGTGCAGCGGGCGGGCCTAGCCGAGGCCTTTAGCGAGATCACCCGCGATGCCGATGCGACTGCCGTCACCTCCCAACGTGAGGCTGCCTGAAATGGAGACGATCTTGTCTGCAAACGAATCCGTGCTGTCCGTGGGCATGTCCCGTCGCCGGGTCATTGGCGCCTATCTTGAGGAAGCACGCAGCGAGTGTTTGCGCTACATGCGCAATCCCTCATTCATGCTGCCGATCATGCTGTTTCCGGCGCTGTTTTATCTGGTGTTCGGTGTATTGATGGGCGATTCGGAAGGCCGTGGCGCGGCCACCTATCTGTTGGCGAGCTACAGCGTATTTGGCGTAATGAGTCCGGGCCTATTTGGCTTCGGGGTATCGCTGGCGGCCGAGCGCGAGAATGGCTTGCTCACCTTGAAGCGTGCCTTACCCATGCCGCCGGGGGCTTATCTGCTTGGCAAGATGGTGATGGCGATGGTTGCCGCAGCCGTCGTCGTTCTCTTGTTGCTGGTCATGGCTTTCACGTTGGGGCATGTGACTCTCGGTGCCGCTCAGGCCGCGATTTTGTTTGTTACCGGCGTACTCGGCGTGCTGCCGTTCTGTGCACTGGGCATGTGGATCGGCACCATCTTTAAAGGTCAGGCCGCGCCGGGCATGCTGCAATTGATCTACCTGCCGATGTCGTTTCTGTCTGGGTTGTGGTTTCCCCTGCCGATGTTGCCGAAAGTGCTGCAGCAGATCGCGCCAATCTGGCCCAGCTATCACTTAGACATGCTGGCGCTAGCCGCCGTCGGCATGAAGCAGGGACCGCTGCTGGGCCACGTGCTGGTGCTGGTTGGTTTTGCGGCGGTCTTTCTGTGGCTGGCCGCACGGCGCCTGCGCCGGAATGGCTGAATTGGCTAGCAATCGAGGAAGCGTCCGATGACTCCGGCCCACCTTGCGAACCTTGGCGTACACATTGCTGCGGGAACGATTGCTCTTGCAATCGGTTTCACCATGCTCGCCAATGCCAAAGGGACGTTGTCACATCGCCGTATGGGCCGTATCTTTTGTTACTTCACGCTTTTGGTGTGTTGTTCGGCTGCCATCGGAACCGTCTTCTTTCGTTTTGTTCCGATCTTTGCCGTCCTCAGTATTCTGGTGCCGTATCAATTGATAGGCGCTTGGCGGTCTGCCTGCACGCGCGCCCAAGGCCCAGCAGGTGTGGATGCGGCGTGGACGGTGCTGGCGCTGGCCGTTTCCATCGCTTTGACGCCTGCCGTGCTGCGGCATTCCACGGTAGCGCCCATCGTGGTCTACTCATCATTGGGTGCGCTGGCGACGCTTCTTTTTTACGACGCGATAAGGTGGCTATTTCCACGACGGTGGTATCGAGTGCTTTGGAAGTATGAGCACGCGTACAAGATGATTGCCTCGATTTTCGGCATGCTCTCGGCGCTGGTCGGAAACGTCATCCGTGTTGGACAACCATGGTCACAAATTTTGCCATCCGTGGCTGGGGTTTTGGTCGTGATCTATATTTTCTGCAAGCTGTATCGCCAAGATAAGATGTCACTTACTTATGCGGGCATGAGCCAGACACCGGAGGCGGACAGGCCTTTCCCCACTGGCCACTCGATGACGGCGGCGAATAGCATCATGATTAGGCCTATTGCTCATCGAGAAACGACGCCATGATTCCTGGCTTCATTACGCGATGGTTTACTCCAGCGCCTGACTCTGGCGTGGCCGACGATCTGCGACGTGGCAAGTCACCGTGGGCGGACAGCATTCATCTGCTTTGGTCTTCGTGGATCTTTGTCACGCCACTGTTCGACAACGGTCTTAGCGGTTACACGCGGACCTGGCTACTGTTTACGCTGATCACCTATCCCTTGTTTGTACTGCTGTTTGCCAAGATTCAACTGGCTCCGCAGCGGACGATGCCTTGGTATGCGTGGGGCATGGTGTTGTTGTGCTTCGCTACGTTGCGCTGGTATCCAAGTGGTCTGAGCTATTTCGTCTATGGCTGCGTGATGTTGGCCCATTGCGACTTTCGACGGTTTCGCAGTTATGTGCTGCAGCTGCTGCTGATCAATACGATCTACGTGATGATGGCGGCGTGGATTGGTTATCCGTTGCAGCTGCTGGTGATTATGCCGGTCACCGTGTTCGTCATCTGTACCATTCTCACTGTCGAGAGGATCCATAAACAGGCGGATGCCGCGCTCAGCCTTTCCCACGATGAAGTGCGCCGACTGGCTGCCAGCGCCGAACGCGAGCGCATTGGCCGCGACTTGCACGACTTACTCGGACATACGCTGTCACTGATTACGCTGAAGCTGGAGTTGTCGCGCAAGTTGTTCGACCGTGACCTTGATGCGGCAAAGCGCGAATTGGAAGAGGCTGAAAAAGTCGCTCGACATGCACTGGCCGAGGTGCGCAGCGCCGTCAGCGGTATCCGCGCTACCGATCTTGCCGCCGAAATGGCATCGGCGCGGTTGCTGCTGGAATCGTCTCGTGTGCATCTGGAATACAACGCCTTGCCGATCGACATGCCGGCGGAAATCGAGCGCGGTATGTCGCTGGTGTTGCGTGAAGCAGTGACCAATATTGCGCGGCATGCAGCTGCCAGTCGGGTGCGTATTGAACTGCGGCGAGAGCATGTAGCCATCTATATGCAGATCAACGACAACGGCCGCGGTGGCTTGTCTCGTGATGGCAACGGTATGAGCGGAATGCGCGAGCGTGTGAGTGCCATGAGCGGGACGTTAAACGTCGAATCTCCACCCGGTGGCGGCACGCAGTTGCGGGTCGTGGTGCCGGTACCGTTACTGCATTTGGTTGAACCGTCGCACACGCAGCCGGCAGTCGTACCAGTGCAAACGGGCTCCGGTTATTCTGCGGTTTGACTAGCCGTCATGAGCACAGCATCACCTTTCCACTTCAACAAACGAGTAGCGACATGATTCGCGTATTGCTGGCTGAAGATCAGGCGATGGTGCGCGGTGCACTTTCTGCCTTGCTCCAACTGGAATCAGATATCGAGGTGGTCGGTTCCTCGCCCGATGGTGAGACGGCTTGGTGTGACCTGCAGAAACACAAGCCTGATGTGCTGGTCACCGACATTGAGATGCCAGGTCTGACCGGGCTGGAGCTGGCCCAGCGTATCCAGCGGCAACAGCTGCCGATCAAAGTAGTCATCGTCACGACGTTCGCTCGACCAGGATTCCTGCGCCGCGCGCTGGATGCTGGCGTGTCTGGTTATCTATTAAAAGATGCGCCGGCTGAAAATCTGGCCGAGGCATTGCGCACGGTGCATCGCGGTGGCCGCGCGATTGATCCGCAACTGGCGTTGGAGGCATGGTCCGAAGCCGATCCGCTGAACGATCGCGAACGACAGGTGCTGCGATTGGCGGGCGAAGGTCAGTCGGCCGGAGATATAGCCGCCCAATTGAATCTGTCGCATGGCACCGTGCGCAATTATCTTTCCGAAGCAATCGGCAAGCTTGGTGTGACTAATCGCATCGAGGCGTCTCGACTGGCGCGGCAGAAAGGGTGGTTGTAATCAGCTGATCGTCGCCGCCTGATTTAGTCTGATCACGCGTTGCGTCTACGCAACGTTCGCGGCAGCAGACGATCAATCAATGGCGTGCGGAACCCATCCGCCCCGATTCGCGATGCGCTGTGCCAGCCACGCCATCGCCGCGGCGCGTACCAGCATAAAGCCGAGCAGCGCCAGCCATAGGCCGTGGTTTCCCCAACTACGCAAGCCGAATGCGAGCAGCACAAAGATGACGCCAGCGAGCAGCATCGCGTCGCGCATTTCCCTGGCGCGGGTGGCGCCGACAAACAAGCCGTCTAGCAGGTAGCTCCACACCCCGATCAATGGCAGTAGTGCGAGGTAGGGTAGGTATTGGTAGGCGATCGCACGTACGTTGGTCAGGTTAGTTTGCACGTCGATAAACATATGGCCGGCGAGGCCGAAGAACGCAGCAAATAACAGGCTTCCAAGCAGCGACCAGCCGCCGGCGACCACCAGCGCTCGACGCAGAGCAAGTCGACGGCCAGCCCCGATGGCGGCGCCGGTGAGTGCCTCGACCGCGTTGGCTAGGCCGTCCAGCGCGAACGCCGCAAGTATCAAACCATTCAATAGCAAAGCATTTGCTGCGACCACGCCACTGCCCAGCCGCGCGCCCAATACCGTGACGGCGAAGAACACAGCTTGCAGCACCAGACTACGAATCAGGATGTCGCGATTGACGGTTAGCAGCGGTCGCCACGCTGCCCATGACTGTAAAGCGCCACGGCACAGTTGGCCGGGATACCGAAGGAGTTGCCGCGGTATGGCGGCGAGCCCGGTCAGCACACCTATCCATTCTCCACACACCGAGGCGACGGCAATCCCAGCCACGCCGCCGTGTAATCCAAAAACGAAGAATAGGTTCAGTGCAATATTGACTAGGTTGGTGACAACGGTCACGCGCAACGCCATTCCGGCGTTATGCATGCCTAAGAACCAACCCACCAAGGCCGCGTTTGCCAGTGCCGCTGGTAGTCCGAACAGACGAATGTGTAGATAGGTTTGCGTCAGCGCATCGAGTGTGGACGACGGCTTCATTAGTTGCAGCAAGGGTCCGAGCAGCGGTAGCGCCAGTAGCAAGACAGCGCCAGCCAGACCCAGTGCCAGCAACATCGCCTGCACCAATAAGCGCCGCAGCGCATCGCCATCGGCGCGGCCGCTAGCTTGGGCGGCAAAGCCGATCGTGCCCATGCGCAGAAAGCCGAATACCCAAACGGGCAGTGCATACACGGCGCTGCCGACCGCTACGGCAGCGAGTTGCCCCGCGTGCGGCAGATGCCCGGCCACCGTGCTGTCTACCAGCGATACCAGGGGCACCGTCAGGTTTGACAAAATCATCGGTCCGGCCAGCAGCCACACCTTGCGATGGGTCGGCCGATGGAGCCAGTCGTGGCGCAGTGAGTGCATGCAGTGGCCTAGCGCCGTACCGCGCTTATATATAAATGGATTCGCGGCGCAGCCGGTCGACGTCGTGTCGACTGATCGAGTGCGGCCGCGTCGGGGTAGTGGGAGTCACCAGCGAGGCATTGTCCAAGGAAGCAGAAACCAGAGACCGGCGGGAAGTTCTCCAACGTGTCGAACACTCTATAGCCAAGGCGCCGATAGAACGAGCGTGCTTAAGTGCTACTGGCGTCCGTACGCGCGGCTTCGGTGCGAAGGATACGACGTGGCTGCGGGCCGGCTGCTGTAGCGGATAGCCACAACAGTTCGATGCTTGGGTGGTCCAAACGCGCGCTGCGGTGGGTCCGCCGAGGAGAACGCCATTTTTTGTTGTGGGCGAATGTGGCGAAGTGCAAACCTGCGGAATAGCGAATGCTGTCCGCTGGTTTTATGGCTGGGAGCCCTTGCCCAGGAAGTCCATGTGAAGCCACTGTCCGCCGGCGCGCGTTATCGCTACAGGAAGATCGACTGCCGGATTGTACGTGTGGCGGCGTGCTGCAGGATAATGTGCCATTGCTCGGCGTCCGCGAGCGTAAGACGAGCCATTCCTTGAAGAAGTCTGATTTTGATTTTGACCTGCCGCGTGAGCTGATTGCGCAGGTGCCATTACCGGAGCGTTCGGCTAGCCGTTTGTTGCTGCTGGATGTGCCAGCGAAATTGCAGCAGGACCGCATGTTTCGCGAGCTGCCACAAGTTTTACGTCCTGGCGACTTGTTGGTATTTAACGACACACGGGTGATTCCGGCGCGGCTGTATGGCCATAAAGATACCGGAGGCGCCGTTGAAATTATGATTGAGCGCGTTACCGGCGAGCACGACGCAACCGTGCAACTTGGTGTTAGCAAAAAGCCGAAGGCTGGTGGGCGCATCGAGCTGGCAGATGGTAGCTACGCCGTAGTGACGGGACGCGAGGATGACTTTTTTCACCTGCATTTTGAGTCGCCTGAACCGCTTGAAAAGCTACTGCTCACTCTTGGTGAAATACCGTTGCCGCCGTATATCGAGCGCCAGCCGGACGCTAATGATTTAGAGCGCTACCAAACCGTCTACGCACGCAACCTTGGTGCCGTGGCAGCGCCGACGGCGGGACTACATTTTGACGAGCCGGTGCTGCAAGCCTTGCGCGAACGCGGTGTGGATTTTGGTTACATCACTTTGCACGTTGGAGCCGGCACGTTCCAGCCGGTGCGTGAAGATGACATTGAAGACCACCACATGCACCGCGAGTGGATCAGTGTCGGCGCGGCGTTGGTCGAGCAGATCAAGCGCACGCGTGCGGCGGGTGGGCGCGTGATCGCCGTTGGCACGACGGTGGTGCGTGCGCTGGAAAGTGCCAGTGAAAGCGGCGAGCTGAAACCGTCGGTTGGCGAGACGCAGATCTTTATTTTCCCCGGCTATAAATTCCGCTGCATTGATGCCTTGATTACGAACTTTCATTTGCCGAAGTCGACTCTATTGATGCTGGTATCGGCACTGGTTGGTCGCGAAACCATGCTCGCGGCCTATCGTCATGCCGTCGAGGAGCGATATCGGTTCTTCTCCTACGGCGATGCCATGTTGATTCTGCCGAACGGTCTTTAAGTCGCGTATTTTGGTCGGCGCCAGCCGGCTGATTGGCGACTGGCAATGTCTTGTAGGAGCCCGCTCGCGGGCGATGCTGTTGTTCTATGGCCGCAGGCAAAGAGTATCGCTCGCGAGCGTGCCCCTACATCTGCGATAAGCGACCCTGCCAGCTATCGATACATCGCTCCAGCCAGCGGATGACACCGCCGCCATCTGCATGACGCTGTAGAAAAATGCGCGCCGTAACCGTGTCGGCATGGGCGCAGCCCGATAAACCCGGGATAATGGGCAGATGACTTCTCTTCAATTTACTCTGCAAACCACCGATGGCGCGGCTCGTCGTGGCCAACTCGCGTTTGCTCGCGGCACGGTGGAAACCCCGGCGTTCATGCCCGTGGGGACGTACGGTTCGGTCAAGGCGATGACACCGCGCGACGTCGTCGAAACCGGCGCGGAAATCATTCTTGGTAACACGTTTCATCTTTTCCTGCGGCCGGGGCTGGAGATCATTGAGAAGTTCGGTGGACTGCACAAGTTCATCGGGTGGAACAAGCCGATCCTTACCGATTCGGGCGGGTTCCAAGTGTTTTCATTGGCACATAAACGCAAAATCACCGAAGAAGGGGTGACGTTTGCGTCGCCGGTGGACGGTTCGAAGGTGTTTCTGTCGCCGGAAGAGTCGATGCGAATTCAGACGACGCTGGATTCGGACATCGCCATGATCTTCGACGAATGCACGCCGTATCTCGTCAATGGCGAGCCTGCCAGTTTCAAGCTGGCCAGTGATTCGATGGAGTTGTCGCTGCGCTGGGCGGAACGCTCGCGGCGTAGTTTTAACGAGCGGAAAAACCCCAACGCGTTGTTTGGCATCGTGCAGGGTGGCGTCTACGAGCCGTTGCGCCAGCGCTCAGCAGCCGGGTTGGTGGACATTGGTTTTGATGGCTACGCCGTCGGCGGCTTGGCCGTGGGTGAGCCCGAGGCTGAGCGCAACCGCGCGCTGGATTTCACGGTGCCGCTGTTACCGCCCGACAAACCGCGTTATTTGATGGGCGTCGGTCGGCCGGAGGACATCGTGGAAGCCGTGCGCCGCGGCATTGATATGTTTGATTGTGTGATGCCAACGCGCAATGCACGCAACGGCTTCTTGTTCACGGCGACCGGGACCTTGCGTATTCGTAACGCGAAGTTTGCGACTGATACGCGAGTGATCGAGGAAGAATGTGATTGCTACGCCTGCGCCAACGGCTTCTCACGAGCGTATCTGCGGCATCTGGACCGGTGCAACGAGATTTTGGCTAGCCAGCTTGCCACGATGCACAACCTACGTTACTACCAGCGTTTGATGGCGGGCTTGCGCGGCGCCATTGCCAGCCATACCTTGGACGCGTTTGTTGCCGCGTTTTACGCGCGTCGCCAAGCTGTGACGGTGGTGGCATAGGCGCCGTTGGCGACGCAATACCCTTGATCGGTGCGGTTTGCTGGGGGTTCCTATCAATCGGCGTCGTTGTGCATAGCTTTAGGGTGCGTGGCATAATCGACAATCTTTTACCGGGCGTTCAGCTGAAACTTAAGCTGTCGTCATAACTTGCGAGACAAACTGATGACGTTTTTGACCTTTCCTGTGATTGCTCAAGCGGCCGCACCAGCTGATGGTGGTGGCATGTCCATGATCATCATGATGGTCGTGCTGTTTGGCTTGATGTATTTCATGATGATTCGGCCGCAGATGAAACGGCAGAAAGAGCATCGCGCGTTGGTGGCTGGTTTGGCCAAGGGTGACGAAGTAGTCACCAACGGTGGTATCGCCGGCCGCGTGGAAGAAGTGGGTGAGACCTTCATTACGGTTGAGATTGCTACCAACGTGAAGGTCAAAGTGCAGAAGGGTTCGGTACAACAGGTACTGCCTAAAGGCTCGCTGAAGTCAGTCTGACGTAGGCGTGGAAACAGGTGGGCTGGCTGCGGCTGCGTTCCGCCGCGCCGTATTTTCAATGATCGCTACCGCTGCGGCTCCATGCTGCGGCTTTGACGGGTTCAACGTATGAATGATTTTCCTCGCTGGCGATATGCGTTGGTTGTAGCGGTGATGCTGTTCGGCATTTTGTATGCGTTGCCGAATGTGTTTCTTCCGATACCGGCCGTGCAGGTTACGGCGAACCACGATGCGCCACCGGTTGACCAGGCTATTCGGCAAAAAGTCGTAGCGGCGTTGGCCCAGAAGGAAATCAAGCCTGGCGAAGTCGTTGTGAACGGTGATCAGTTGTTGGCGACGTTTGCCAATGGCGACCAGCAAAAGAATGGCTCGGACGTGATCCAGCAGGTGCTGGGTGATGGCTACGTGGTCGCGTTCAAGCGGCAGCCAACCGTGCCCAAATGGTTGCAGGTGATCGGGGCCAAGGCGATGCCGCTGGGCCTGGACTTGCAAGGTGGCGTGCACTTTTTGATGCAGGTCGACCAAGCTGACGCTATCGCGAAACAAGAAAACAGTTCGGCTGAGGACGTGCGCATCGCCTTGCGTGAAAAGAAAATCCGTTACGAGTCGATCAACGTTGTTAAAGGCAAGGGCATTGTTGCCATGCTGCGCTCAGCGGCCGATCGCAAGGCTGCTGCCGATATCATCGCTAACGCTTATCCGGATTTGAATGTCGCCAATGGCGCCAGTACGGATGATCGCTTTGCGCTAAACGTGGTCATTAAGCCGGAAAAACTGCGTGAGATGTCGGTTAACTCGATCCGGCAAAACTTGGGCACGCTGCGTAACCGTATCAACGCGTTGGGTGTGTCCGAGCCGCTGATTCAGCAGCAGGGCGACAGCCACATCGTGGTGGAGTTGGCGGGTGTGCAAGACCCGGCCGAGGCGAAGAAAGTGATTGGCGCTGTCGCCACCTTGCAATATCACGCAGGTATCGGCCAAGCGGGCGACTTGCAAGCTCAGGAAGCGGCGCGCACCGGCAACATTCCGCCGGACGCGAATCTTTATTACATGCGCGGTACGAAAATTCCCGTCTTGGTCAACAAGCAGATTATCGTGAGCGGCAATCAGTTGATTGATGCCTCGTCGGGTATTGATCAGCAGTCAGGCACCCCGAAAGTCGATGTGACGTTGAATGCCGCTGGCGCTAAACGCATGAGCGACTTCACCAACGCCAACGTCGGTAAGCCGATGGCGGTCGTTTACGTGGAGCGCGTGACTGAGACGAAGATCGTCGATGGCAAGGAAGTAAAAGTGCCGAAGGTGACCGAGTCGGTCATCAATGATGCTTCCATTGCTAGCCCGTTCAGCAACAAATTCCAGACCACTGGTTTGGGTAGCCCGAAAGAAGCATCCAACCTGGCGTTGCTGCTAAAGGGTGGCTCGCTCGCTGCGGCCATGGATATTGTTGAAGAACGTGTCATCGGCCCAAGCTTGGGCAAGGACAATATTGAGCAGGGCTTGAACGCGGTGCTGCTCGGCCTGGTGTTGGTGTTGGCGGCGGCGGCGGTTTATTACAAGCTTTTCGGCCTCGTGGCCGATATCGCACTGTTCTTTAACTTGGTGGTGTTGGTGGCGGTGATGTCGTTGATTGGCGTCACCCTGACCATGCCAGGTATCGCCGGTATTGTGCTGACGTTAGGTATGGCGATTGACGCGAACGTGCTGATTTGCGAGCGCGTGCGAGAAGAGTTACGCAACGGCTCGTCACCGCATGCGTCGATCCGAGCGGGCTATGAAAAAGCGTGGTCGACCATTTTGGACGCCAACGTCACCCACCTTATCGCCGCACTCGCCTTGACCACGATGGGTACCGGCGCAATCAAGGGCTTCGGTGTCACGCTGTTGATTGGTATTTTGACCTCGCTATTTACCTCGGTAACGCTAACCCATGCGTTTACCGCAGCGATCCACGGTCATCGCAAGCTCAAGACGCTGTCGGTCTAAGGAATCGCCATGGAAATTTTTAATCACAACAGCAACATCAACTTCCTTGGCATGCGCAAGTACAGTATTGCCATCGCCATTTTTCTGGTTATTGCGTCGATTGCCATCATTGGTATCAAGGGCCTTAACTACGGTTTGGACTTTACCGGTGGCGTGTCGCTGTCGGTGGATTACGCACAACCGGTTGAAGTGGCCGACGTGCGCGCGGCCCTCGCCAAGGGCGGCATGGATAACGCTGTCGTGCAGGCTCTGGGCGGCACGCGCGAGGTGTCCATTCGTATGCAGCCAAAGGATGACCCGGCGTCATTGCAGACGGCTGATGGCAAGGTCAATCTGGATCGAATTGCTGCCGATGTCACTAAAACACTGCAGGCAAGCCGCCCGGATGCCAAGCTGAAAAGCCGCGACTACGTGGGTTCGGAGGTGGGTGCTGAGTTGCGCAGTGACGGCACGGTTGCCGCCATTTTCGTGATCCTGGGCATCATGGCGTATTTGTGGATACGGTTTGAGCGGCGTTTTGCTATCTCCGCCGTAGCGACGGAGGTGCATGACGTTCTAGTAACGCTCGGCATCATTGCGCTGATGCAGCGAGAGTTCGACATGACCGAGCTGGCCGCTGTGCTGGCAGTGATTGGTTACTCGATTAACGACAAGGTCGTGGTGTTTGACCGCGTGCGTGAACTGTTCCGTTTGGCGCGCAAGGCAGAGCCGGAAGAGATCCTCAATCGCTCCATCAACAACACACTGTCACGTACCATTATAACTTCGTTGTTCACCGGCATTGCCATGGGCGCGTTGTACTTCTTTGGTGGCCCGGTGGTACACGGTTTTGCCATCACCATGTTGATCGGCATCGTGGTGGGTACGCTGTCCTCTATTTTTGTCGCCAGCCCGATTCTGTTGTGGCTGGGTGTGTCGAAGAAGGACTTGATGCCAGTGACCAAGGAAGACCCGGCGTTGGCTCGGCGTCCCTGAGTTCGCCGACTTCGTCTCTGTCCAAACAAACGGCCCGCTTTCAGCGGGCCGTTTGCACTTTCATGATGCGCAGCACGGGTGCGCGAATAACCGCAGCCCTCCTGCAACGGCGCGTCAGCGCCAGTTGTGCATGTGCTGGGTGGCTTCCAATTGCGCCAGCCGCTGCGGTGTGCCGACGTCGGTCCACGCTCCGTGGTAATGACTGCCGCTGACTGCTTCGCGCGCCATGGCGGCGCGAAGCAGCGGCGCCAGCTTGAACGACGGCGGTTGCGTCAGCGCGCCGGGCGCATCGCCGATGAGGGAGCGCCAGTCATGCAGCAGC
>JBDTBF010000151.1:0-2622 GCA_039924175.1 Rhodanobacter sp. | reverse complement strand
GCAATGTTGCCGGGTGTGCGGCCAAGCATGCGCTTGGCGTCTGTGCCAACGGCGGCGATGGTGCGCGGGCCACCAGGGCCCCGATCTTGTCGGATGGCAACGACGGACGGCTCGTTCAACACAATGCCCTGCCCACGCACATAAATGAGCGTATTGGCCGTACCAAGGTCGATCGAGATGTCGTTTGAGAAAAAACCGCGAAACTTTTTGAACATGGGTCCGCCGTGGGCAGGCTTGGTTAAAAATCAAGCGTTCAAGTCTAGTCAGCACCTGCTATATGCGCAAGGATCAGAACGTTAAGAAACCCTTTGCTAGCGCGTATATAGACGAGTTTTGTGCGCTTTCAGATGAACTTCGCAAGTGGTCCGTGTTCGCCAACGCGAACAGATGGCAGTACCCTTTACGCGTTTGGCCGATGTCGTCTGGTCGTGGCACACACTGTAGCGGCTTTCGCTTTGTGCAGCTGCGCCGTCGCGGCGTGGCTGTTTCACTCTCATTGGGGTTCCCAGCACAACCATGCCTGCCGTTATCTGCGGATCGCTGGCTTTTGACACCATCATGGTGTTCCAAGACCAGTTTAAAAACCATATCCTGCCTGAACAGGTACACATCCTGAACGTATCGTTTCTGGTACCTCGGATGCGTCGAGAATTCGGCGGCTGCGCCGGAAATATTTCCTACAACTTAAAGTTGCTCGGTGGCGATCCACTTCCGGTTGCCACCGTGGGTCAAGATTTCGAGCCCTACCGCAAGCACTTAGAGCACTACGACATCTGCCTCGACGGCATACGTCAGTTCGACGATCAATTCACACCGCAGTGCTTCATTACGACCGACCTGGACAACAATCAGATCACTGCATTTCACCCCGGTGCGATGTCCAGCGCACAGGAAAATCACGTGCGCGATTTACCACAAGTGGACTTTGGCATCGTCGCGCCGGATGGCCGCGAAGCGATGATTCAGCATGTCGATGAATTCGCTGCACGCGGCGTCCCCTTCATCTTCGACCCTGGTCAAGCGATGCCGCTGTTCAATGGCGAAGAATTTCGCGACATGATCGCCAAGTCGACCTACGTCATCGTCAACGATTACGAATCTCAGCTGCTGCAAACGCGCACGGGCTGGAGTGCGGACGACATCGCATCACGAGTTACGGCCTACATCGTTACGCAAGGTCCACGTGGCTCCATCATCCGAGTTGGTACCCATACACACCACATTCCCGCCGCACGCGAGCGCGAAATGGTTGACCCGACGGGATGCGGTGACGCCTACCGCGCCGGCCTCATCTTCGGCATCATGCGCGGCAAGGATTGGGCAACCACGGGCCGTATGGCGTCACTCATGGGCGCTCTGAAAATTGCGCACCCAGGCACCCAAAACCAGCATTTCACCTACGCTGAGTTCGCTGCCGAGTTCCAAGAGCAGTTCGGCTATGCGCTGGATTGATTTGCCTGCACGGCGTTAGCCACTGCGACTAAACAGCCGGCTCACAGCAGCCGGCTCACGAGATGAGAGACGGCGTGATCGCAGCCGCTGGCGTCGAGCGGGGTATTCGGCTTTCCGAGTACTGCGGTGAGGTGTGGACCTTTTGTTGATGCGCCGCGTGATGGAGCGGCTGCCGAATTTCTTTATAGTCGATCCTGCAAATTCTCGGAAGATACATGGCCGGTGTGTGACTTAGCGGCGCGAGACCGCCTTAGACACTTGAGTCCAGCAGCGGTGTCGTCGAACTCGCTTCCATCGCCTCGCTTCTATCGCAAGGGACGGTACGGACGACTAAGTTACGGGTGAGAGAGCCACTCCCCGCAGGATGACAGACGCTGCGGCGCTGTCTTTCATCAACACAGAAGATGACCCGTAGACGGCTGATAGTGCTCAGCGGTGAAGCCGCACAAAAATGCGCATAAGTTGCGACAACGCTTCCGGTTTGACGGCTAATGACCTGGCTGACCAAACACGTATCCCGTGTGTCATTTAATTCGAACACAATTATCGCTCCCCACGGAATGGGCGCAGGGTATGCGCTGTCTGGCCTTGTAAACTTGTGAACGATGCGCTGCCCTTCAGTTCGGCAAGGTGGCAGTGAAGACGTCTAGATGGCTTCTCGCCACAAGCGCCAGTCGCTTGTTCGAGCCGCCGGATCGCTCTCAGGCAGCGTCACACCCGGCAAGCCCAACAGTCCGCCGATCGACTCGGAGCCTTTGTCTGCGAGTCGGTGCCGGAACCGTGCCGCATGGACTGTAAGGCCCGAGCTCTGATTGGCGACCACGCGCCACCGCGAAGCCGAGGCTCGTGTCATTACCCCATCGGTCTGCCCATCCTCGCCTCGAAGGATGGCGCGCTGTCAGCACTACTGGGTCCCCAGCGAAGAACCCACACCTACACGCGCTTGCCAGGCTAACCCACGACCCCGCGCGGCCCCCAGCGAGCAGCCACATTACAGCCCGGCACGCTCACTCCGCCTCGCGCTCCGCCACGACTGGCGGATCTCCAAATTACAGGCAAAGAAAAGCCCCCACCGTTACCGGTGAGGGCAGATCAAGATAAAACCCCTGGCGATGACCTACTCTTGCATGGCAAAGCCACACTACCATCGGCGCATGCGCGTTTCACTTC
>JBDTBF010000150.1:0-103950 GCA_039924175.1 Rhodanobacter sp. | reverse complement strand
CACCTTTGGCGTGATCTTTGCGTTCGGTGGATCGGCGCTAATGGGTACGTGTTACTACGTGGTGCAACGCACCGGCCACGCCCGCCTCGCCTTTACCAAGCTGGCCGAATTTACCTTTTGGGGCTGGCAATTAGCCTGCGTGCTGGCGATGGTGACGGTGCCGCTGGGCATGACGCAAAGCAAGGAATACGCGGAACCCGAGTGGTTTGTCGACATCATTATTGCCATCGTCTGGGTCAGCTTTGGCGTCGTGTTTTTCGGCAGCCTGGCGCGCCGACGCATTAAGCATATTTACGTGGCGAACTGGTACTACGGCGCGTTCATCATCGCCGTTGGGTTGCTGCACATCGTCAATAACCTTGCCGTTCCGGTATCGATGTTCAAGTCGTACCCGATCTATTCGGGCGTCGTCGATGCGATGGTGCAGTGGTGGTACGGCCACAACGCCGTGGCGTTTTTCCTTACGGCTGGCTTCCTCGGCATGATGTATTACTTCGTGCCGCGGCAGGCGCAGCAGCCGCTGTGGAGCTACCGCTTCTCGATCGTCAATTTTTGGGCGTTGATCTCGGTCTACATGTGGGCCGGCGCGCATCACTTGATGTATTCCGCGCTGCCGGACTGGGTGCAGTCGGTCGGCATGGCGTTCTCGCTGGTGCTGCTGATGCCAAGCCTGGGTTCAGCGGCGAACGGCCTGCTTACCTTTAACGGTTCATGGCACCGGCTGAAAACCGATCCGGCGATGAAGTTTATGGTGATGTCGCTGGTCTTCTACGCCGCCGCCACGTTCGAAGGATCGCTGATGGCGGTCAAGACAGTGAACTCGCTGTCCCATTACACCGACTGGACGATTGCCCACGTGCATTCGGGTTCGCTCGGCTGGGTGGCGATGATCACCATCGGTTCGCTGTATGCCATGGCACCACGTGCCTTGGGCCGCCCAGAAATGCATTCGCACAAAGGAATGGAATTGCACTTCTGGCTGCACATGATGGGAACGCTGTTGTATATCGGTTCGATGTGGACCGCCGGCGTTACCGAAGGTCTGATGTGGCGCGCCACCAATCCCGACGGCGCGCTGACCTACGGCTTTCTGGACAGTCTGATCGCGATCAAACCGATGTATTTGATTCGCTGGGCGGGTGGCTTGTTCATCCTGGCGGGTATGTGGGTGATGGCGTGGAACTTGTGGCATACCGCGGCTGATGCGCGCGCCCACTTGATCAAACCGATCGCGGTACCGATTCCCGAGCCGGTATCCCATCAAACGCCTGCCCCACTGCCCGCTGCTGGCTAAGGACGACATCACCATGGCTTACAAACATTTTGAAATTATCGAGAAGCATGCGCTGCTGCTCGGCGTGCTCACCGCTATCATGGTATCGCTCGGTGGCTTGGCTGAAATCACGCCGCTGTTTATGGAAGCGCACGCGGTGACGGCCCCTGTCGGCGTAAAGCCGTACGACGCGGTACGGCTGATGGGTAAGGATGTCTATGTGCGGGAGGGCTGCTATTTATGCCACTCGCAGATGATCCGTGCGCTGCGCTTTGAAACCGAGCGCTACGGTGCCTTTTCCACCGCGGGCGAATCTGTCTACGACCGCCCGCATCAATGGGGTTCCAAGCGTACAGGCCCTGACTTGGCGCGGGTTGGCGGCAAATATTCAGACGACTGGCAGCGTCTGCACCTGCTCGGACCACGCGACCTTGTGCCCGAAAGCAATATGCCCGGGTACCCGTGGTTAGCAGAAAAAAAGCTCGATGCAGCGGATGTCCAAGCACGTATGCGCACGTTGCGGATGTTGGGCGACCCCTACACCGATGCCGATATAGCCGGCGCGCCGGCCGCCGTGGAAGGCAAAACCGAGCTGGATGCCTTGGTCGCTTATTTGCAGGGTTTGGGCATTCGTAACGAGCCCACCGTGACCGCCGACACCGTCGTCGCACCTAGTGAAAAAGGGACGGCCCCATGAGCAGTCTCAGTCCGATCTTCGGCAACCTGGTTGGCGTGTTTATCGTGTTGATGATGGTAATTTTCATCGGCATCTGGATCTGGGCGTGGCGCAAATATCACAAGAGAACATTTGATCGGATGGCACACCTGCCGATGGAAGACGAACTACGCGGGACTGGCGGCAAGAACCCAGTGGACACGACGGTGGAAGTAGACACCGACGCGCCCATGACAACCAAGGAAGATCACTCATGAGTACCGGTTGGGCATGGTGGGTCATGTTTTTGGTGGTGCTCAACATGGGCATCACTTTCTTCCTGTACATCTGGGGCCAACGCGTAAAAATTCCGACCTTGGCCGATGGTACGAGCGGCCATGTCTGGGCGCATGGCGTGCTGCGTGAAGGCGTCCGGCGGTTACCACTGTGGTGGGTTCTTTTCTCCGGCAGCATGTTTGCCGGCGCTTTTGGCTATTTGGTGTTGTATCCCGGCTTTGGTAACCATAAAGGCGCGCTCGGCTGGACCTCGCATGGTGAGTTAGCCAGGGACACCGCCGCCAACCAGGCCAAACTGCAACCGTTACTGGAACGCTTTCGGCTGTATTCCGCCGAGCAATTGGCCGGCGACGCTGACGCTACGCAATTGGGCAAGGTGTTGTTTGAAGACAACTGTGCGGCGTGTCATGGCCGTACTGGCAAGGGCAACGTCAAGCTTGGTGCGCCTGCGTTGAACGACGGCGTTTGGCTGTATGGCGCGACTGACGGCGATATCACCACATCGATTCACGACGGTCGCAACGGCGTCATGCCGCCGTGGGCCAGCCTCGGCGAAGACAATGTAAAAAACCTCGCGCAGTACGTTTTGAGCTTATCCGGATCGCCGCACGACGCCGCCAAGGCGGCAGCGGCGGCGCCCTTATTTGCCACTTGCGCGGCATGCCATGGCGCCGAGGCTAAAGGTAATCCGGCCCTTGGCTCGCCCAATCTGACCGATCAGGTTTGGTTGTATGGCGGCAGCGTGACTGACATTGAAACGACCATTCGTGGTGGGCGCCAGGGGCATATGCCCGCCTGGAACTCGCGCTTAAGCGATGATCAAATTCATGTGCTTGCCGCCTACGTTCACCACCTGTCGCAGAAGAAGAATGCCTCCGACTGACTTCACTCGCACCCGAACCTGCGCTTGGTATCGCCAGCCAGTGGTGTGGTTGGGTGTCGTGGTTTTTGTCGCATCGATGGCCGGATGCGTATGGTTGATTGTGGTCGGGGCTAACTACCGCGATACGCCGCTGGAAACGACATCTACCGTATTCGGCGTACCGACTGAGGCCGCGAGCGCCGCGCCTGCCCCCGCTTCGACGCAACCATGAATGCCGCCGCGTGGGCGCACCCGCAACTTGCCCAACAAGTGTTGCGCCCGCGCAAGGATGGCTACAACGAGGTTGCGC
Organism: Rhodanobacter sp.; assembly: GCA_039924175.1. Classification (GTDB taxonomy): domain Bacteria; phylum Pseudomonadota; class Gammaproteobacteria; order Xanthomonadales; family Rhodanobacteraceae; genus Rhodanobacter. The sequence continues at coordinate 100,553 of JBDTBF010000150.1, read as the reverse complement.
TGCGTATTGAAGGCTTGAACGCCGCGCGCCAGGTTTTACAACTGGAGCAATTGATTCGTGCGCTACCCGGCGTGCAACGCGTGGCGATCGATGCGCCAGCGCAGCGCGTGCGTGTGGTATGGGAGACCTCACACACCTCGTTGCCGCAGTTGCTGAGCGTATTCAGCCGTGCTCAATGTAGCGCGCAACCACTGCGTCACGACAGTATTGACGACGCCCGCGCCGTCGAGAGCCACGCCGCATTGAAACGACTGGTAGTCGCCGGCATGTGCGCGATGCAAGTGATGACCTACGCCTTCGTGATGTATATCGGCGCAGTCGATTTCGTCGATCTCACCACACGCGGGCTGTTCCGTTGGCTGAGCCTGTTAACCACCATTCCCGTGGTGTTTTACTCCGCTAGCCCCTTCTTCAACGGCGCTCTGCAGGACTACCGCGCGCGCTACCTTGGCCTTAATCTGCCGGTCGTGTTGGCGATTGTTTTAGTGTTTTTCGCCAGCACGGTAAATACGTTGCAAGGCAGCGGCGAAATTTATTTCGATTCCATCAACATGTTTGTGTTCCTGCTGCTGGGCGCGCGCTATATGGAGCTACGCGCCCGCCACCGCAGTGGCGCACTGGGCGACGCCGTCATCGACGCCATGCCTCTGCTGGCCGACCGCCGGCGTAGTGACGGCGAGCTGGAAACGGTTGCCGCCCTTTCCTTGGTAGCTGGCGACCGCGTCCACGTCGCCGAGGGCGCTACCGTACCGGCTGACGGCGTTCTGGAAAGCGCTAGCGTAGAGGTCGATGAAGCGTTGCTATCGGGTGAATCACGTCCGCTACAGCGCGTCTTTGGTGAGCGTCTGCTGGCCGGCAGCGTGCTGCTTTCCGGCCCCGCCGAGGTGTTAGTCGAGCACAGCGGTAACGCCACTGCCGCGGCGAAGTTGGGGGAACTCTCTACCCGTGCCCGCGCCGCGCGAAGCTCGCCGATGCAGACCAGTGACCGTTCAGTCACTCACTTCGTCACCCGTGTTCTGCTGCTAACCGCGCTGACCGCTGCTGGCTGGCTAGTGGTCGACCCAGCACGCGCGTTTGAAGCCGCCGTCGCTGTTCTCGTCGTCGCCTGCCCCTGCGCTTTTGCACTGACGCGGCCGGCGACACTGACCCGCGCACTCGGCGTATTGGCACGGCGCGGCGTGCTAGTTACCGACAGTGCTGCGCTGGATGCTCTAGCAAAAGTCGATTACGCACTGTTCGACAAGACCGGCACGTTAACCACCCCGCAGCTCACTAACGCCGCAATTGAGACGCTGCGCGGCGACAGCCGCGAACAGGTGTTGCAGTGGGCCGCCGCCTTAGCGCACGAAAGCTCACATCCTCTGGCGCAGGCTTTGGCGGCCCAGGCACGGACCGCGCACAGCACGTCGCTGCGTGCTCAGTCGGTCCAGGTCCATGCCGGCGCTGGCATCGTCGGTGAACTGGAGGGGCGCACGCTCAGGCTCGGCCATGCAAAATTTGCACTAAATAGCAGCAACCAACAGCCCGTCGCTGACATGGCAGGCGCACTGGTCCTTGCCGATGATATGGGGGCCATCGCCGTGTTTCGTCTCAGCGAACGCCCGCGTGGCGACGCTATCGGCACCACCGCCATGTTACGAGTCAGCGGCGTGCAATGTGCCATTGCAAGCGGCGATGTTACCGATCGAGTGGCCGCGGTAGCCGCGCAATTACGCATCACCGATTGGCACGCCGAACAGCGCCCCACGGACAAATTGGCGTTGCTGCAAGCGGCTCGCGCGCAGGGCAAGATCACCTTGGCGGTAGGTGATGGGACCAACGACGCACCAATCCTGGCTGGCGCTGACGTTTCCGCCGCGCTCGATAGCGGTAGCGATCTGGCGCAAGCCCATGCCGATTTATTGTTGTTGAATGGGCGTCTGGACGGCTTAGTGAGCGCTTACTCCATCGCCAGGCAAGTACAACAAGTGGTCGCGCGAAGCCGGCGCTGGTCGATAGGCTATAACCTGTGTGCGATCCCGTTCGCCGCCTTCGGCTTTGTACCGCCGTGGCTGGCTGCCATCGGCATGTCGATCAGCTCACTAGTCGTCGTGTTGAACGCACAACGTGTTGGCCGTATGAGTGCCGATACCGACACGCATACGACTGCCGAGGCGACCACCGGCCTGCCCGCGTGAATATCCTGCTGGTGCTGATCCCTGTCACCTTGTTGGTCATTGGCGTTGCCGTGGGGCTGTTTTTTTGGGCCGTCAACCATCAACAGTTCGACGACCTCGATAGCCCTGGCGTGCTGCCTTTGTTGGATAGTGAAGACGATCCTGCGCCGGCTGGCTCTTGCCTCGCGCCGCACGAAAAGGCGGCTGAAGAAGCTCTACCCGACGCGACGCGTCGAAACGCTACGCAGCCGTCCGCTTCCGCCGCAGCGCCGCCTGTAACAGGCGCTGCTGGACGCGATCAGCCAACGTAACCGGCCGATCCAACTGCATGCGCAGCAAGATGTCGGCTTCGTCGCGCACCGGCTCGCCGGGGAAACAGGCAGCACGCAACAGGCGAAATTTGCCTCCCCAAGTGTGCGTAGAAATCTTCAGCCAGTTCAGCGCTGGCAACAAGCGTTGCTCCACAGCAGTGAAATCACTGCCAAAAGGGAATGCCGGCAACAGACGTTTCTGTCGCAATGGCAGCAAGGCGCGGCGTAGGTCTTGTGGCGTGTTATGGCGCCACTCTGGCGGAATCACAAAATTGGCTGCCAACTTGCCATTCGATTGAGCTTGGGCACACAACCCATCGATAAAGCGCGCATCACAGATCGACAACATGGCCGCGACACACTCGCCATCGGATTTGCCGCGTAAATCAGCCACACCGTACTCGGTGACGTAAACGTCGCGTAAATGCCGGGGGATGGTGATCTGCGCGCCGTCCCAGCCGATCGCACTTTCCAGCCGACCATGGTTGCGGTGCGTTGAGCGCAGCAAGAGCACGGAACGACCATCAGGTAACTCGTGCGCCATCGCTACAAAGTTGTACTGACCGCCGACGCCACTAATCACGGTGCCGTCTTGCAGCGTATCGGAGACCGCTGCACCAAGTAGCGTGGCCTTCATGCAGGTGTTGAAAAAACGCGCACCGCGACGCTGCAATACGGCTAGCGCCTGATGGCTTCCATACAGCTGATTGACGTTGGACACCGGCCCCATCTCGATACCGTCCGGGTCGGACGCCTCGGTGGCGGCAAGCCAGTCGTACAACTTCTGCGTGCCAAGAAAGAAAGCGCCGTGCAAGTAGTGTCCGCCCGGTGCGGCCGTATTCAAGCGCCCGGTTGCGGCAGCGCGTTCCATGGCAAGGTTGCCCCAGCTACGCCGCTTTAAAATGCCGCCTTGCTGCAAATGCATGAAGCCGTCCATCACCATTTCGCTGGCGCCATACAGGCCCGTGTCGAACGGCGCCAAGCCGCCAATCCAGCCCGCCAATTTGTGTGTACGCCCGAGCGGATCCAGCTGCACCAAGGTGCGTCGCCACAAGGTATTTTCTCGCTGGCGCAGCAGCAAGCCACTGACTAACGCATCGGACAACGCACCAATGCCGATCTGTAGACAACCACCGTCTTTCACCAGCGCACTGGCGTGCAGCCCAAGGGCGTACTCACTCAAATTCACTGGCTGGCGCGGCACGGCAAACAAGCGCGGCGAATGTGCCGGACACAGTTCCACATCAAAGTAGTCTTCCGCAACCTCAGCTGCGCCGCTCATGTACGGCAAGTCGGGATGCACCACGGCCACGCACAACGGCCGGGGATATCCGGCCAACTTCGACAGCCGCATAAAATCCAGCGTCAAGTCAGGGTTGCAGGACAAGCTGTAATGCACGCCTTTCGCATCTTCGCGACGTGCCACTAATTGCACCAGCACGTTAATGTCTTGCAGCACGAGATCGCGCGCGACATGCGTGTAATTTTGCGAGATATAGCTACGTTGCGCTGTTGCCGAATGCTGCATGGCACCCGATTGCAGGTAAAACTCGTTCACTTCAACATTCGGCGGCAACGCATCCTGTGCCTGATCCAGCGCGTACTGCGGATCAACGTAATCAGTGCCAAAGTGACGTTCGAGAAACGGCTCCAGAAACCGCGCTTCCAAACCGGGCGCAGGTTGCGGCCGTGTCAGCGACAGTGCGGTGTACAGACGCAGCGTCCGCGCACTGTCACCGCGAACGCGTTCGTACAACGCGTTCAATAAACCGTGTGGCTTGCCCAAGCCTAGTGGCGCGACCATGCGCAGGTCGACACCCAGCGCATCAATGATGTACTGCGCACAGGCGGCGGTGTCAGTGAAACGCTGCTCAATTGGCATAGCGCGAATCATGCCAGAACATACGCGATATCGGCATGTTCCAAGGCCATGACTTACACTGAGTCCATGTCGCCGACGCCCCTCATTCTTCCGACGCCGAGCCGCTTGTTAGCTGAGCGAGCGTTGAGTCGCGCCGCGGGAGCACCTTTATTAAGCGGCAACACTGTAAAGCTGCTGATTGATGGCGCTGCCCACTACGAAGCGTGGCTTGCCGCCATTCGCGGCGCCAAACAACGCGTGTTGCTGGAAAATTACATCGTCCGCAACGACAGCGTCGGCCGAGCATTTCGTGATGCTTTGACCGAGCGCGCACGTGCCGGCGTTTTTGTTGCCGTAGTGGTTGACTGGATCGGCTGCCTTGGTCAATCAAGGCGTACGTTTTGGGAGCCCTTACGTGCGGCAGGTGGCGACGTTCGAGCCTTTAATCCACCGCAGTTGGGCCAGCCGCTCGGCTGGATCAGTCGCGACCACCGCAAGCTATTGGTGGTCGATGGCGTGCACGGTTTTCTTTCCGGCGTCTGCATTAGTGCCAAATGGCTGGGTGATGCCGCCCGCAACATACCGCCGTGGCGCGACACCGGAGTGGCACTACATGGCCCAGCCGTCGCGGAACTGGAAGCCGCCTTTATTCAAAGCTGGGCGTCCATCGGCGCGCCACTTGCGGATCTGCCGGCTCCCGCCGAGTCAATCACTGCAACCGGTAACGTGGCGCTACGAGTAATCGCGACACAGCCGGCTAGCGCCAGCATGTACCGACTCGACCAGTTGATCGCCGCGATGGCGCGCAAAACACTATGGCTCACTGACGCTTATTTCGTCGGGTTAGCGCCCTACGTGCAAGCGCTGATAGCCGCCGCCCACGACGGCGTCGACGTCCGTCTACTGGTTCCAGGCAATAGCGATATCCCCGCTGTCGCCAGTATGTCGCGCTCGGGCTACCGGCCACTATTGAAGGCGGGTATCCGCGTATTTGAGTGGAATGGCTCCATGTTGCACGCCAAAACGGCGGTCGCCGATGGCCAATGGGCACGCGTTGGATCGTCCAACCTAAACATCGCCAGTTGGCTCAGCAACCGTGAGATTGACGTTGCCGTGGAGGATGCTGATTTCGCCGGGCAACTGGCTGCGCAATATGAGATGGATCTGCATAACGCGACAGAAATCGTGCTGGCCACACGTCGCCATCCACACCTTCATCGAAGCAGCGAGCACGTACGCAGTAGCACGTCGCGGCCGCCCCGAGTGCGCCATGGCGGCGGTAGTTCCAGCCGCGCGGCCGTCGGTGCTTTGCGCGTAGCCAACAGTGTTAGCGCCGCATTGACCGACCATCGCGTGCTCGAAGACAGTGCCGGCGGCGCCTTCTTGGTTGGCACCTTGTTGCTAGCGGTACTCGCCGTCGTCGCCATTTTGTGGCCGGCGTGGATCGGCTGGCCGTTCGGCATCGTCGCCGGCTGGTTTGCCTTCAATATGGCTATTGCAAGCTGGCGCGCCCGGCGAAGTCGAGGCAGTCGACGCAAAGAAGACTCGCCCTAGTAGGACCGGTCCGCGATGGGTGGGGAAAAGTGCCCATATTCAACGCCACTTCAGCGATCCACTTTTCCGCCGCATCTTCGCCCAGAGAGCCACTAGTGGCCGGCGAATCGTTGAAGAATCACCTTGAAGTAGAGGACTTTTTGCGCCGGCCGCTGCTAGCGCCTACGCTCCTTGCGAATCGCGTCCAACCAACGGCCGCTCTATTCAAGCCGGACAGGTACTCGGCCATTAAGGCTCTACCTGCACAACATGCGCCAAGCACATGTTTTTGCACAACTAGACGGCATCGATCGTGCTAGGCTCGCGTTCCCATGCAAGCATTTGACGACACCCCTCCACGCCACATTCTCAGCCCTAGCTCGCTCAACCGTTTGGTGCGCGATCTGCTTGGTGATGCCTTGCCGCAGGTATGGATTGAAGGCGAATTGTCCAATGTCGCACGGCCAGCTTCTGGCCATTTGTACTTCACCTTGAAAGACAGCAGCGCGCAGGTTCGCTGCGCCATGTTTCGTCCCAAAAGCACCACGCTACGCTTCCGTCCAGTAGACGGCATGCAAGTGTTGCTGCGGGCCAAAGTGGGCTTGTACGAGCCTCGTGGTGAGTTTCAGCTGGTCGCTGAGTATATGGAGCCCGCCGGCGAAGGCGCGCTGCAACGTGAGTTCGAACAACTCAAGGCGCGCTTGAACGAGGAAGGGCTATTTGATCCTGCGCATAAGCGCCCCCTGCCTCGCTTTCCGCACCGTATCGGCGTCATTACTTCGGGAACGGGCGCGGCGGTACGCGACGTCATTAGTGTTATGTCGCGTCGCTGGCCATTGGCTGACGTGGAAGTGTTGCCAGTGCCGGTGCAGGGTCGCGAAGCGCCGCCGGCGATTGTCAGCATGCTGCGTAAAGCCTCAGTCAGCGGTCGCTATGACGTCTTGCTGCTGACCCGTGGCGGTGGTTCGCTGGAGGACTTATGGGCCTTCAACGAAGAAGCCGTCGCTCGCGCGATTTACGCCAGCGCGGTGCCGGTAGTCAGTGCCGTCGGCCATGAAATCGATTTCAGCATTTCTGACTTTGTCGCCGACTTACGCGCACCCACACCATCTGCGGCTGCCGAATTGCTGGTGCCCGATGCGGTCGCTATCGGCCGGCAATTACGTCAATGGCAACAACGCCTATTCACCGTGCAGCAACGCCAACTCCAGACGTATACCCAACGCTTGGACCATTCGCTGGCACGTCTAAACACGCAGCGCCCGCAAGCACGCTTGACGCGTGACCGCGAACGCCTGAGCCATCTACAACAACGACTGATCGCGGTGTCGCGCGAGCAGGCACAAAGTCGGCATAGCGCGCTGAACCAACTGCAGGCGCGGCTACTGGCGCTGCACCCTCGTCGACAATTGCCGCTGCTTGCGCAGCAGTTGGCCGAAAAAGATCAGCGTCTGCGCCGCGCCATGGCTTATATGCTGGAGCGTCAGCAAACGCGATTGCAGCACGCCAGCCGAGCACTAAACGCAGTAAGTCCCTTGGCTACGCTGGAACGTGGCTACGCGATTGTGTTTGACGCTAACGGCCAAGTGTTGCGTTCAGCGAATCATGTGCCAGCAGGAACTCACCTGCGCGCACGTCTGGCAGACGGTGAACTGCCGCTACAAGTAAGCGAAGACTAGAGTCCATAGCACTGTGCGGCGCTAGCGCGCATAGCGTCGTGCTTGCGCCGCCGTGGCTTGCGCTCCGCATCGCCCGCGCGCAATGTTTCTCACATTCTCGCCACGTCACTCGCAGCAAACTGACCTGTCGCCACTCACACGGAGCGCACTCGCATGCTCGATAAAACTTATCCGTACTACCTCGCGAACCAACCCAAGACATCGAAGGTCATGTTGGACGTGCGCGACAAATTTAGCGGCAAAGTGGCAACCAAGGTGGCGGTTCCCGATGCCAAAGCAATCGAGAAGGCCATCGCCGCGGCCGTAACAGCAACGCTACCGATGCGCCACTTCAAACCGTGGGCGCGACAGGCCGTCTTGCAACATTGCGCTCAACGCTTTACTGAGCGCCGCGACGAACTCGCCGAGTCACTCTGCATTGAAGCGGGCAAGCCGATCAAAGATGCTGCCGGCGAAGTAACCCGCTTGATCGAGACGTTTCAAATTGCCGCTGAAGAAGCTGTGCGGATCAGCGGCGAGGTACTTAATCTGGAATTAGCCAGTCGCCTGGATGGCTATCACGGCTATACCAAGCGCGTTCCAATTGGCCCAGTGTCGTTTATCACGCCCTTCAACTTTCCATTGAACTTGGTGGCACACAAAGTGGCACCAGCGATCGCGGCCGGTTGCCCATTCGTATTGAAGCCGGCGGAAAAAACGCCGATTGGTGCATTGATTATCGGTGAGATACTGGCCGAAACCGACCTCCCTAAAGGCGCGTTCTCGATCCTGCCAATCAATGGCGAGCACGCTTCCCCCTTGGTGGAAGATCCGCGTTTCAAGCTGCTGTCATTTACCGGCGGCCAAATCGGCTGGGATCTGAAAGCGCGCGCGGGTCACAAGAAGGTGGTGCTGGAGTTGGGCGGCAATGCAGCGTGTATCGTCGATGCCGATCAAGGGCCGCATCTGAAGCACATCGTTGATCGCCTGGTTTTTGGTGCGTTTTACCAATCAGGCCAAAGCTGCATTGGTGTACAGCGCATCTACGTCCACGATGATATCTACGACGCCCTAAAGAAGCGCCTAGTTGCCGCAACGAAAAAGCTAAAGGCAGGTAATCCCGCAGACAAAGAAACTTTCCTTGGTCCGATGATCGACGAAGCGGCCGCCGCACGCTTGCATGGCTGGATCACGGAAGCCCGTAAGGCGGGCGGCAAGCTGCTGTGCGGCGGCACACGACACGGCAATATGCTGGACGCCACGCTGATGGAAAACGTGCCGAGCGATGCAAAAGTGAATCGCGAGGAAGCGTTCGGTCCGTTCGCCCTACTCACCCGCTACAGCAAGTTTGACGACGCCATCGCCATGGTCAACGATTCCGATTACGGGCTGCAGGCGGGCATCTTTACCGACAGCCTCGATCACGCCATGCGTGCGTGGAACGGATTGGATCAAGGTGGCGTCATCGTCAACGACATCCCCAGCTTCCGCGTCGACAGCATGCCTTACGGCGGTGGCAAGCTGTCTGGCTTCGGTCGCGAGGGTGTTCGTTACGCGATCGAAGACATGACGGACATTCGCTTGATGGTCATGCGCGAATCCTGAGTGCGGTCGGCAGCCGGCAGATAGCCAGAGCTGTGGCGGGCTAGTTACGCCGCAGCGGCATCAAAGCAACAACACAGGCTTCAATCAGCAGGCGCGTTAGTGCGCGCCTCAGCCAACAGTTGGCCAATCGCCACGCCAAGCACCAGATCTTCCACCACGCCGAAGTGGTGCTCGCGCAGGCGTCCCTCGGCATCGATCAACAGCATGGTCGGTGTGCCTTGCATGGCGTAGTCGCGCATCGTAAGCGGTAGCGGATCGCCGTCCGCATGCTGGTCGACACCCACCGGAAAGGCGTAGCGGTACTCGTGTAGAAACACCTCCAACGCTGCTGGCGTTTGTACTTGGTGATGTTCAAACACCGTATGTAATCCAATGACGGCTAGCGGCTGCGCGGAGAATGCGCGGTGCAGTCGTTGCATCTGCGGCAACGCCTGTGCCGCACATGCAGGACAGAGCATTTGAAACGCATGTAACAGCACGACTTTCCCGCGCAAATCAGCCAACGCCAGTGGTGCGCTGTTGAACCACTGGCTTATATGCCACGTCGGTGCGGCTTGCAGTTTTGTCATTTCATATCTCGTGTCGACACCGCTCGTTGTCACACCCTCGAAAGTAAGCTGTTGCCGTCCAGGCACGTTTCGTACAGAACAAGGCGGGTATGAATCAGTGTACTGCGCACCCGCCGCACACCGCGCGCAGTAACCCCGTGCAAGACAAGTTGCTACGCTAGTTGGGTCTAACCGAAGCGAGCTACCCAGATGACCGAAACCTACGGTATCCACACGATCGATACAGGGTTCGTGCGCCCCCAATTTGATGCGGCTTACCTCATCACCGAACGCGACCATGCGGCGTTCATCGACTGCGGCACCAATTTTTCGGTACCGCGCATGCTGGAAGCCCTCGCCGCGGCAGGTTTGACCGTAGAGAACGTGGATTACCTGATTCTCACGCACGTCCATCTGGATCACGCCGGTGGTGCAGGTGAGCTTATGGCGCAATTACCGCAGGCAAAGTTGATTGTGCATCCGCGGGGTGCGCGACACATGATCGACCCGACAAAACTCTGGGCTGGTGCCAGTGCGGTCTATGGCGAAGTGGTGATGAAACAAACCTATGGACAGCTGCGCCCGATTCCTGCCGAACGCGTTATTGAGGCACCCGATGAATATGTGGTGGATCTGGCCGGGCGCCCGTTACGCTGTCTGGCGACACCAGGCCACGCCAAGCACCATCTTGCCGTTTACGACGCCCGCGCCAAAGTGTGCTTTACCGGCGACGTGTTCGGGCTGTCTTACCGGCAATTTGATACGGCTAACGGGCCATTTATTCTGCCTACCACATCGCCGGTCCAATTTGACCCGGTGGCATTGCACGCTTCGATTAATCGACTGGTCGCGTTGCACCCAAGCGCTGTGTATCCCACCCATTACGGCCGTCTAGAGCCGGTCGAAAAGCTAGCCGGCGATCTGCATGTGCAGATAGACGCCATGGTGGCGCTAGCGCAGGCGTCGGCGCAGGTAAGTGGCCGCCATGCCAGGCTGGTCACCGGGCTGACCGAACTATACGCCGGCCGCGCCCAAGCCCATGGCTGGTCGGGTAGCCGTGAAGAACTGCAACGATTGCTCGGTATGGACATTGAGCTCAACGCGCAAGGCTTGGGCGTATGGCTGGACCAGCAAGCGAACGCCTGAGGCGGAGTCAGACGAGGCGCGTGCCGTTGGGCACAGGACGTTCGACGGCACTAAGCACGACGCCCGCGTCGGTCGAGAAACCGGTCAACAAAAATTGCGACAGAAACGGACCAATCTGCTTTTCCGGAAAGTTGATGACACCAATCACTTGCCTGCCAACCAGTTGATCTGCGCTGTACAACGCGACAATTTGTGCGCTGGTTTTCTTTTCGCCGTAGGGGCCAAAATCGACCCACACTTTCCACGCCGGTTTGCGCGCTTGCGGAAATGCTTCCGCACGAACCACGGTACCAACGACCAGCAAGACCTTTGCAAAATCTGCCCAGCTAATCTCGGCACTTTCTATCTCGTCCACGCTCATCCTTCCAACCCCGTTTTTAAATTGTCGCGCGCCTGTTGCCACCAGTAACTCAGCTGCGCCGCAAGATAACCGAGCGGGCGATGCGTGCTATTTAATCCATAGTCGCTGAATTGGCGCCAGCGATCATCACCATCGGCAATAGCGGCAGCCAGCAACTCGCCCGCCGCGCAGGTCGGTGCAAGACCATGGCCACCAAAGGCCTGTGCCCACCACAACTGCTGACCATCGCCGCCTATTTGCGGCATTTGATGCCGCGCATAGCTCATCAAACCAGACCACGCATAATCGACGCGGACACCTTCAAGCTGTGGAAACACGCGCAACAAATCTTTCATCAGCAGCCGTTTCACCGCCTGCGGCGAACGATTAAGCACCGAGATGCGCCCGCCCCACAGTAGCCGTGTGTCGGGTAACGGACGGTAGTAATCAAAGGCAAAGCGCGTGTCGTAGACCGCTGCGCGCGTGCGCAAGCACATGTCCAAGCGTGGGCCCAACGGCTCGGTGGTCATCACATAGGTGGCAATCGGCAGCACCGATCGATCAACGGCGGCCTGCAAACCCGCTAGATAGCCGCCACAAGCGAGGACCACGTGATCGGCTAGTACATCGCCATCTGCCGTGCGCACACGCCACTGCAGGCCCTCACGGGTAAGCCTGCGCGCTGCGCTATTTTCGTGAAGTCGAACGCCCTGCTGCGCTGCTGCTGCGGCCAACCCGATGGCGTAGTTGAGCGGGTGCAAGTGCAACGCGTTCGCTTCGTACAGTCCGTCGTAATAGCGCGCCGAACGAACGCGCTGCCGTAGATCTTCGCGGGGCAGCCACTGCCATTGGGTGCCGTAGTGTTGCGCCAGTAATTGCTGACGCTGGCGTAGTACAGCAGGATCACGAAACCAGTTAGCCCAAAGCACGCCTTCATCGACCACGTCGCAGTTAATTTCGTACTGAGCAATACGCTGTCGAATGCGTTGTACTGCGTCGGAGGTAAGCTGAAACAACGCCCGTGCTCGTGCGGCACCTTGCTGTTCGAGCAGAGCGCGTTCACCAAGTGAATAACCCGCAAATACAAAGCCGCCGTTGCGGCCCGAAGCGCCATAGCCAACTTGCTCACGCTCCAACAACACAATGTCGCGCACGCCACGCTCGGCCAAGCCCAGCGCCGTGTTCAAACCGCCATAGCCACCACCGATCACCACGACGCGCGCGTGCGTACTGCCACTTAGTGGCACATACGCTGCGTACGGCGTCGCTGTGGCGCGATAGTAGGAAGTCGCAGGCAATGCATTCATTGAGACAACCTACCTCTCAACGTGACCCGCGCCGCAGCGCGAGTTGTTCAGTGCCGCCGGAGTGCCGCAAGCTGCGACAACGCCGGCATTGACTCAAGCCAACCAGCCGCAAAGCTGCTGGTTAAAGCCGCTGGCTAAAGCTGCTTGAGAAACTCTCGCACGGTCGGCGCAAGCTTCGGATCTTGCATTGCCATATGCATGGTGGCGCGCACCAGACCTGCCTTGTTACCGCAATCAAAACGAGTCCCTTCGAAGCGATACGCCAGCACTTTGCCCTGCTCTTTCAGCAACGCATCAATCGCATCGGTGAGCTGGATTTCGCCACCGGCGCCGGGCGTCGTCTGCTCCAGCAATGCGAAAATGCGACCGGGCAAGACGTAACGCCCCACTACGGCCAAATTGGATGGTGCGTCTTCGGGCTTCGGCTTCTCCACCATATGATGGACAAGCGCACTGCGATCATTGATAGGCGTCGCGTCGACGATGCCGTACTTTTGGGTTTCCTCGTGCGGCACTTCTTCCACCGCAATGACGCTGGCTTGTTCGGCCTCCGCTAGCTCCGCCATTTGGCGTAGTGCGCCCTTGCCCGTACTGAACGGACCATTCCAGATCAAGTCATCGGCCAACATGACGCCAAACGGCTCATCGCCAACAACCGGCTTCGCGCACAAAACAGCGTGCCCCAAGCCAAAGGCTTCCGGCTGAGTGACAAAGATGGCGCGAACGTTGCGCGGCAAGGTGCCTTGCACCAACGCCAACAATTCCTCTTTACCTTTGGCCTGTAGCTTGGCCTCTAGCTCATACGCTTTGTCAAAATAGTCGGCGATGGCGTGTTTATAACGATTGGTGACAAAAATCAGCGTATCTGCACCGGCGTCCACCGCCTCGTCCACCGCATATTGAATCAGCGGCTTGTCCAGCACCGGCAACATTTCCTTAGCCACCGCCTTGGTGGCGGGCAGAAAGCGTGTGCCGAGCCCAGCAACGGGGAAAACCACTTTACGCAGACGCTTGTTCACTCACTTCTCCCTGACTCATTACGGCGGATGGATACCACGTTGTCGGGCTGCGCCACTTCCGTCCAGCGGAACGATGGCAGCAACCCGGACACGCAGCGGCGCAGTTCTTCTTCATCGAAAGCGTCCACTGCCACGGCGGCCTTATCCAGCACCGCTTGCAGTAACTCCCACGAAACTTCGCGATGTTGCGCTAAAAAGATCTTGGAATGCCCGGTGGCGCTGTAATTCTCCAACGGGTGAAACAATTCTTCGAACAACTTTTCGCCAGCGCGCAAGCCAGTAAAAACGATTTGAATCTCGCTGCCGGGCTTCTTGCCGGCTAGGCGAATCATCTGCTCAGCCAGGTCACGGATTTTTACCGGCTCGCCCATATCCAGCGCAAAAATCTCGCCACCTTCACCGATACTTGCCGCCTGTAAAATCAGCTGACAGGCCTCCGGTATGGTCATGAAGTAGCGCGAGATCTCTGGATGCGTCACGGTGACCGGACCGCCGGCTTGGATCTGGCGGCGGAACAACGGCACCACTGAGCCCGCCGAATCAAGCACGTTGCCAAAACGTACGGTCATGAAACGGGTGTTGGAATGGCCGTTGAAATTTTGGCAGTAAATTTCCCCCATCCGCTTGCAGGCGCCCATCACGCTGGTCGCATTCACGGCCTTGTCGGTCGAGATCAGCACAAAACACTCAACTTCCGCTTCGCTAGCCAGCCCGGCCACCGTGCGCGTGCCCAAAACATTGTTGCGAAATGCCGAGCGCAACTGTGTCTGTAGCATCGGCACATGTTTGTAGGCCGCTGCGTGAAACATCACTTGCGGGCGAGCACGTTGTAAGGCGGCGCGCATCGCTGTTGCGTCACCACAATCAGCCAGTACGCCGTCGAAAATTAGCTCGGGAAAATTCGCACGAAGCTCTTGGCCGATCCGGTACAAGTTGTATTCGCACTGTTCCACGACGGTGAGCGACGCTGCCCCCAAACGGGCAACTTGACGACAAAGCTCGGACCCGATCGAACCGCCACCGCCCGTCACCAGCACGCGACGGCCACTTAGTATTTTGCGAATAGCCGTCCAGTCCAGCTCTACTGCGTCGCGGCCGAGCAAATCCTCGATAGCGACTTCTTTAATCTCATTGAACTGCGCACGACCGGCAACGACGTCTTCCAGCCGCGGCACGGTTCGGTACGGCAAGCCGGTGGCGTCACACAGATTGACCACGCGTCGCATCTCTTCGGTCGATGCGCTCGGCAAAGCAATAAGCAGCATATCCACAGCGGCTTCGCGTGCCAGCGTCGGCAGTTGATCGAGTTGCCCGAGGATCGGACGGCCGTTAATACGGCCACCACGCAGGCCCGGCTTGTCGTCGACAAAACCCACCACGGCGTAGCGGCCATCGTGACTCAGGTCGCGCGACAAAATTTCGCCGGCGCGGTCAGCCCCGACAATCAAAACCTTACGCACGGTCTGACTTTGCAGGATCGCGCTACGGCTATCCTTCCAATATCGGTAAGCCAACCGCGGCACCCCTAGCAGGGGCGCCAAAAATAGCGGGTACAGAAGCAATACCGAGCGCGGCACACCTTCCAAGCGGTTATACAGAAACAGGCCCAAGCCAATAGCGACGGCGCCCACGGTCACTGCCCGCGCAATGTTCCACAAATCCGGCAGGCTGGCGAAGCGCCAGACACTCTTGTAGAGCCCAGTCCAGCGAAAAATCAGTGCTTGCAGCACCAGGACAATGGGAAATTCGAACAAGGAGTAGCTGACTATTTCATCCGGCTTCAACGCATAGCGCAGCGCCTTCGCCAGCCACCAAGCCAACGTGACCATCGCTAAGTCGTGAACGATCACGGCAATACGTGGATGAATGACAGCAATGAATTTACGCAGTGACATGGCGAGCCCTAAGCAATTGCCGCCGCAAACAACGGCGCTTCAGCGTCAGCCAAAGAGCAGATGCTGCAAGATAAGTCACTATGGTAATGGGCAATGCTATGCGCAGGTGACTCCACGCCAACCAGGCAAACGGCGCAGCAATAAGAATATTCCACGCAAAATAGCCGCCATCGACCCGCGCATGGGTGCGTCCGCAACGGACCAACCATTGATATAAGTGTTCACGATGTGCCGCGTACCAACGTCGCCCGGTGTACATGCGGGTCAGCAAGGTCAGGCTGGCATCGGTGACAAACGCCGAAGACAGAATCAGGGCCGGCCACAGCAGCGCCTGATCGGCACGCCACAACATGGCGCTACCCGCGAAGATCAGCAAGCCCAAACTACCACTGCCGACATCACCCATAAAAATGCGCGCGGGCGGCCGGTTGTAGCACCAAAATCCCAGCGCTGCTGCTGCCAATACGGCGGCGCCAATCACTAGCCCTGGCAGCTGCACTGTCCAGGCGAGCGCGGCTAAGCCCACTGCCACAAAGACGGTCTGCTGCGCCAAAATTCCATCGATACCATCCATGAAATTATGCAGATTGATGCTCCATACCCCGGCCAACAGCAGCAGCGGCAACCACCACCAAGACACCGTCGCGCCAAGCAAGGCTAGCGAAAACCACGCGACCGCCAGCACATGGGCACCAAGCCGCGGCAGTACGGGAAGTGACCGATGGTCATCCCACCACCCAGTAAGCGCCACCAGCAATAATGCGCCAGCCGCACTCAGCAACGTGCCACCCGATAGCGGGACCCAACCTAAACTAAACAGCGCGCCTGGCACGCACACTAGTACGGCAGCAACGATACCGATGCCACCGCCGCGTGGCGTCACCACATAGTGCGAACGACGCTGACCAGGCAGATCCAGCAAACCATGCCCCAAGGCGTAGCCGATCGCCAAACGCGCCAAGACGGCTGCCAGCAAAAATGCGGCTGCCAACCAGCCTACCAACACAAACGTCGTATTCACTCGCTAGCAACGCCGTGAATCGGACGGATAGTGCTCCAGCTTTTACAGCTAGGGCACTGCCAGTGATGTGCTTTGGCGCCAAAACCACAGCGACTACAGCGATACATCGCCTGCCCTTCCAGCAGCTTGCGGGTAAGGTCCTGCAAGATGAGGAAATTTTCGCGTGCTTCTCCCTCCACCTTGCCCATCGTGGCGTCGATCAATGCCATCAGACCACGTACGGATGGCCGCTGGCGCAACTGCAAGGTAAGGAAGTCGATGGCGGCGCGCTCGCCGTCCCGTGTTCGGTAGAGTTGCGTCAGCGCCAGCACCGGTGACACGCCGTGATAACCCTCCAACATGGCACTCAGAAATTTCTCCGCCCGCTCCATTTGCTGTGAGTGGGCATAGCTGTCCAAAAGCGGAGGTAGTATCTCGGGAGTAAATGCCACGTCAGCACGGATGGCGGACTCGTAGGCCTCCACCGCTGCCGCGTGATCGCCAATGCTTGCTTGCATTTGCCCAGTCAGCATGAAGGCACGCACGCATTCCGCTTGGCACGCAAATGCCTGCTGCAAGTAATCACGCGCCTCCGCTAACGCGCCGTGCTGGCGAGATCGATTCGCCAGCTCACAGTAAAACTGCGCAATGAGAGGTGCTTCGTCCTCGCCACTCATCACCTCTAACCGGCGCGCATGTTCGATGGCTTGGTGCCAATCGCGCTCGTGTTGGTAGATCCCGATCAAATGACGCAACGCTGACGGTGCGTGCGCGTCCATCGCGACCAAGTCGGAGAACAACGCTTCGGCACGGTCAAGCAAGCCAGCGCGCATGTAGTCCTCGCCCAGCTCTAGCAATGCCACCGTTTTCATCGGCGCCGACAGCCCCGAGCGCGAGACCAAATGTTGATGCAGGCGAATGGCGCGATCCACTTCGCCGCGACGGCGAAACAAATTTCCCAGCGCCAAGTGCGTTTCGACCGTATCGTGGTTGTACTCGGCCAACTTCATAAAGACTTCAATAGCTTTGTCCTGCTCTTCGTTAAGCAGGTAATTCAAGCCACGGAAATAATCGGAAGACAGCTCGCTGACCGCAACGCCTGACCGCCGCACACTCACCCAGCGCGAGGCCCACCAGCCGAGCGCGAACGCCGTTGGCACCAACAAGGTAAGCACGTACAGGGAATTCATGGATGAGCCGACGGCTTCTTTTCACGTCGTTGGCGACGCTGATGCGTACTCATGCCCAGCCACGCCGTCATGCCACCGAGCAGCCAGCCCAACACCAGCGCGCCGAGCAAAGCGGCTCCCTTCGGCAGTTGCGCCTGCCAAAACGCAAAGTCGTAACTGACTAAGTCGGCGTTCAACGCGCCCAGCATTACGCCGAGTGCAATGAAAACAACAAGAATGAGTATGGCGAACAAACGCATAGGAAGACTCTACTCGATTGGCTGTAGCGGGCACAGAGGCGCTATGTGAAGGCTGCTACAAAGAAGGCCCCGCCCACTAGGACGGAGCTAACGATCAGTCTACGACACCTATCCAGACTTCCGCTGCAACGCTAGCTAGACGGTACACAATTCGCTGCACATTTACCCAAAAAGAAGGCAGGACCAGCTCACGCCGTCCTGCCCTCTATTTCAGCTTTTAGCTACCTGTCAATCAGTCGTAAACGAGCCATCTGCGTTGACGCGCTCGCGCAGCTCCTTGCCAGGCTTGAAATGTGGAACAAATTTGCCCGGCAAAGCGACAGCGTCACCGGTCTTCGGGTTACGCCCCATACGTGGCGGCCTGAAGTGCAATGCAAAGCTACCGAAACCACGTACTTCGATACGCTCGCCATGCGACAACGCATAGCTCATCTGTTCAATCACGTTTTTGACGCCCATTTCGACGTCAGCAAACGCAAGATGTGTCTGACGCCTTGCCAGCGCCTCAATCAATTCGGATTTGGTCATGGGACCCCAATGTCCGTGACGTGAAACAACGGGGCGGCCTACGCCGCCCCGTGTCAAGCTTGCGCTTAAACTCAGTCTGCTTTGTCGAACTGTTCTTTCAACAATGCGCCGAGCTTGGTGGTGCCAGTCGCGGCAGAAGCGTAATCGGCAACGGCATCCTGCACATCTTCCTCATCCTTGGCACGGATGGAAAGCGACAACTGCCGACCCTTACGGTCCATACCAGTGAACTTGGCTTCAACCTTGTCGCCCACCTTCAGATGCTCGGTAGCGTCTTCGATGCGCTCTTTGGCGATGTCATTGGCACGCAAGTAACCTTCGACACCTTCGCCAAGATCAATCACAGCGCCCTTGGCATCCACTTCCTTCACCGTACCGTTAACGATGGTACCGCGCGGGTTAGCAGCCATGAACTGACCAAACGGGTCCTGTTCCATCTGCTTGATACCCAGCGAGATGCGCTCACGCTCTGGATCAACGGCCAACACAACGGCTTCAATCTCTTCGCCCTTCTTGAAGTCACGGACGAGATCTTCGCCGGACATCTGCCAGGAGATATCAGACAGGTGCACCAAGCCATCGATGCCGCCATCCAGACCAATGAACACACCAAAGTCGGTGATCGACTTGATCTGACCGGAAACCTTGTCACCCTTCTTATGCATGGCAGCGAAGGCTTCCCATGGGTTCGAGCGAGTCTGCTTGATACCCAGGGAAATGCGGCGACGCTCTTCGTCCACGTCCAACACGGTTACTTCAGTCTCGTCACCGACCTGAACCACCTTCGCCGGGTTGACGTTCTTGTTGGTCCAGTCCATCTCGGACACGTGCACCAAGCCTTCGACGCCCGGCTCGATCTCAACGAAGCAACCGTAATCGGTCACGTTGGAAACCTTACCGAAGATGCGGCTACCAACCGGATAACGACGCGAGATGTTCACCCACGGATCGTCGCCCAACTGCTTCAGGCCCAACGAAACGCGGTTGCGCTCTTTGTCGTACTTCAATACGCGCACATCCAGTTCGTCGCCTACATTGACGATCTCGGACGGATGACGAACGCGCTTCCACGCCATGTCGGTGATGTGCAGCAAACCATCGATACCGCCGAGGTCCACGAACGCGCCGTAATCGGTAAGGTTCTTGACGACACCCTTGATGACCGCGCCTTCGACCAAGCGCTCCAACAGCTTCTCGCGCTCTTCAGAGAACTCCGTCTCAACCACCGCGCGGCGGCTGACCACCACGTTATTACGCTTGCGATCAAGCTTGATGATCTTGAATTCAAGCTCTTTACCTTCCAGATACGATGGGTCGCGCACCGGCCGCACATCCACCAACGAACCGGGCAAGAACGCGCGAACATCCTTGATGTCGACCGTGAAGCCGCCCTTGACCTTGCCGGAAATCATGCCGGTAATGGTCTCTTCCTTGTCGAACGCCTGCTCCAAATCGTCCCACACCATGGAACGCTTGGCTTTTTCACGTGACAGCTTGGTTTCGCCGAACCCATCTTCCAGCGCTTCGAGGGCGACTTTAACTTCGTCACCAACCTGCACTTCCAATACGCCCTGCTCGTCCCTGAACTGCTCGATCGGGACGATGCCTTCGCTCTTCAGGCCGGCATTGATTACAACAACGTCATTGCGGATTTCCACAACGATGCCGGTAACGATGGCGCCGGGTTTCAGCTTGGAGATAGCCTCTTGGCTCTGTTCAAACAGTTCGGCAAAACTTTCAGTCATGTTAATTCCATAGTGGGAAAGAACCGTGGCTTGACGGGCATTCAATGGGCCGCGCCAGAACCAAACGATTCACCGGTCAGGGGTGTCTTACAGCAGCTCCCGATGGAGCTAACTGCTTGTCACCATTGGTTAAAACCTTGCCTTAGCAAGGATGCAAAAACCGCTGCGCGACCCCATTAAGACCGCACAACGGCAAGTACTTTCGCAACGACCGCTTCGATATTCATGCCCGTGGTATCCACTAGCACGGCATCTTGGGCCGGCTTGAGCGGCGCTACTGCACGCGATGCATCGCGGCTGTCACGCATCTCAATCTCGCGTTTAAGGTCGGGGAGTGTAACGCTGAGTCCCTTTTCTTTCAACTGCTTATAGCGTCTTTGCGCCCGTTCAGCGGCGCTGGCCGTAAGGAAAATCTTGAACGCCGCGTCGGGAAATATCACGGTCCCCATATCGCGCCCATCAGCTACCAGCCCGGGGTCACGACGAAAGCCCAGTTGCATAGCCACCAAGGCCTCGCGCACCGGCGGCATGGAGGCTATCGCTGAGGCCGCGGCACCCGCGGTTTCCGTGCGTAGTTCGTCGGTAGCATCGTGACCATTGACCAAGATTCGGGTAGCGCCACCGTCATCAGCCGTACGAAAGCCGATCTTCGTGCTGTGCGCGCAGCGCGTTACCGCCTCAACGTCGGACATATCCAAACCAGCAATGCCGGCGGCGTAACCCACTGCCCGGTAGAGTGCGCCCGAATCAAGCAAATGCCAGCCCAAGTGATCGGCCACTAAGGCGCTGACGGTACCCTTGCCGGAACCGGAAGGTCCGTCAATCGTCAATACGGGTACGGGCGCAGCGTGGCTCATGGCGACTCCTGATGGGCTGGGAAACGTTGAGTTTACTCGATGCCTGTTTCGTTGACCGGATGCTGGGCACGTGTTATCAAACTTCACCAGCATCCACGCCAAGGCGGCATTGCCTACCCCATGACCGACCTTCGCCGTGAGTTTGACCAAGCCGCCGAGGACATTCAGCACTTGGCAGTACGCCCAGACAACGACACCCTGCTCAAGCTGTATGCGCTGTACAAGCAGGGCTCCGATGGTGACCTATGCGCTGCACAACCGGGCTTTTTCGATTTCGTTGGCACGGCAAAGCATGAAGCCTGGGGGCAACTGAAGGGCACCTCGGCCGAAGACGCGCAGATGCGTTACATCGCCCTGGTGCAGCAACTACTGACTTGAAAGCAGCCTGTTTGACTCGTCGTTTAAGCGCACGGCGCAGGCGGCGCTTGCTTTTGGACAGCAAACACCGGCACATTCATACGATCGTTTGAGTCGGGTCACGCGCATGAATTACCCAAAACTATTCACTCCGCTCGATTTGGGCCACATCACCTTGCCCAACCGCGTCTTGATGGGCTCCATGCACACGGGGCTGGAGGACAAGGCGCGCGACTACGACAAACTGGCTGCGTACTTCGCCGAACGCGCACGCGGCGGCGTCGGGCTGATGGTGACCGGCGGCATTGCACCAAGCATCCAAGGATGGTTGAAACCCTTCGGCGGCCGACTCTCCATGCCGTGGCACAAGCCGCGCCATCGCAAGATCACCCATGCAGTGCACACGGAAGGCGGCCGCATCTGTTTGCAGATTCTGCACGCGGGACGCTACGGCTACCAACCGCTCTCCGTCGCCCCATCGAAGATCAAATCCCCGATCACGCCATTCACCCCTCGCGCCCTGTCCGGCCGCGGGGTCGAGCGCACTATTGACGATTTCGTGCACTGCGCGCGCATGGCACAAGACGTTGGTTATGACGGCGTCGAAGTGATGGGCTCGGAAGGTTATTTGATCAACCAATTTATCGCTGAACGCACCAACCACCGCACTGATGCATGGGGTGGCGACGCAACCCGGCGTATGCGTTTCGCCATTGAGATCGTGCGCCGTACGCGCGCTGCTGTCGGACCCGATTTCATCATCATCTACCGGCTGTCGATGATTGATTTGGTCGAAGGCGGCCAGAGTTGGGACGAAGTCGTCACCCTCGCCAAGGCAGTGGAAAAGGCCGGCGCCAGCATCATCAACACCGGTATCGGTTGGCATGAAGCCCGTGTTCCAACCATCGTCACCAGCGTGCCTCGTGGCGGTTTTGCGTGGGTCACCAAAAAACTCAAAGGCGAAGTGTCCATTCCACTGGTGGCCACCAACCGCATCAATATGCCGGACGTGGCCGAACGCATTCTGGAAGACGGCGCCGCCGACATGGTATCGATGGCGCGGCCACTGCTCGCTGACCCGGCATGGGTGAACAAAGCCAAGGCTGGCCACAGCGATCGGATCAACACCTGTATCGCGTGTAATCAAGCCTGTCTTGATCACGTTTTCCAAAATCGCCGCGCGTCTTGCCTGGTCAATCCGCGCGCGTGTTACGAGACGGAGCTGAAGATTGAGCCAGCCGCCGTGCGCAAACGCTTTGCCGTCATTGGCGCCGGCCCGGCGGGTATGGCCTGTGCCAGCGCACTTGGAGAACGGGGTCATGCGGTCACGCTGATCGACCAAGCCAGCGAAATCGGTGGCCAGTTCAACTATGCCAAGCAAATTCCTGGCAAGGAAGAATTCGCCGAAACGCTGCGTTACTTCGGCAACCAGCTAGCCGACATGGGCGTGGATGTGCAGTTGGGTCGACGCGCAGATTCCGCCAGCGTACTCGCCGGCGGTTACGACGAAGTGGTGATTGCCACCGGTATCACGCCACGGCAAGTGAACTTCCCAGGTAGCGATGACCCGCGCATATTGAGCTATCTCGATGTGCTTGGGCGGCACGCACAGGTGGGCGCAAACGTCGCCGTCATCGGTGCCGGCGGCATTGGTTTCGACGTGGCCGAATATCTTGTTGAAAACGCGCCATCGCCAACCACGGATATCGCCCGTTGGACGCGTGAGTGGGGCGTCGACACCAGCTTGACGCAGCGCAGCGGCCTACAAAAACCGCAACCCGAAGCACCTGAACGCCAAGTCTGGTTATTGCAGCGAAGCGAGGGGCGCCTCGGTGCACGCCTCAACAAGACCACCGGCTGGGTCCATCGCGCCACACTGAAAGCCAAGCAAGTGACCATGCTTGGCCACGTCACCTACGAGCAATTTGATGACCAAGGTCTGCACATCACGGTTGACGGCGCAGCGCGCGTGTTGCCGGTGAACCACGTCGTGGTGTGCGCTGGCCAACTGCCAAACCGCCAGCTAGCCGACGAATTGATCGCCGCAGGCTTAAAGGTCCACGTTATAGGTGGCGCCGACGTAGCCGCTGAGTTGGACGCCAAACGCGCTATCGCCCAAGGGACCAAGCTCGCTAGCACCCTGTAAACATCGAAGGGAAGCCCGGTCGTGCGCGATTTTATTAAACGACAGGCAAAAAGAAGCCCCGCAACAGACGCATCAACATGGGCTCGAGGGGGAGTTGAACCAGATGTCGTATTTAGCGCCGCTGCGAGGCGGGTCACCGCCACTCGGGGGAGAGTTAATGACGGGACGAGGCAGACTTTATAGTCGACGCCATAAAGTATCCAATATATATTTCGCCCCTCAGTTATTCGATTCCCCTATATGTTTGACTTCCGTCAATTGCGCTATTTCATCGCCGTCGCCGAGGAGCTCAGCTTTACCCGCGCCGCCCTCCGGCTGCACCTCTCGCAACCGCCGCTAACCCAGCAAATCCAGGCGCTGGAACGCGACTTGGGCGTGCGCTTACTGGACCGCAACAGACGCCACGTCGCACTGACCGAGCCAGGCCAGCTATTTCTGGACCAGGCGCGCCAAATTCTCGCCAAGGCAGAGGAAGCACGCCATCAAGTCATTGCCGCTGCCGCAGGCTATATCGGCCAATTGCGGCTCGCTTACACCGTCTCGGTTTCGTTTCACCCGGCCTTACCTCAAACCCTGCTTCGCTACGGCCGGATCGCGCCAAACGTGCGCGTGCAACTGTGCGAAATGTATACACAAGCGCAGTTTGCCGCCTTGCTGGCGGGACAGATCGACGTTGGCTTTGTCCGTAGCGAGCCTGCGCGCGCAGAAGATGCACGCCGCATCCAGCTAACGGTTGTCGATCGCGAGCGACTTCTTATCGCCCTGCCCGACGGCCACCCGCTGTCACAACGCAGCAGTCTGCACTTGAGTGAAGTTGCGGCCGACACCTTTGTAACGCAGCCGCGCGAGTTAGCCGCCACGCTCTACGATCAGTTGCTGACGTTAGCGGCGACCGCGGGTTTCGTGCCGTCAATTGGACAGCACGCCCAACAAATCAACGGACTTTTGGCGTTAGTCGCTGCCGGTTTGGGCCTCGCGCTGGTTCCTGCCTCCATGCGTGTGGTGCACTTGGCTGGCGTCAGCTACGTGCCGCTGGAAGATGAGAATGCTTATATGCTGCTTGCTGTTGCCTACCGCGCGGACGACCACACGCCAGCGTTACAGCAGTTTTTAGCGAACGTCGCCAAAGCACCTGCCTTGTGATTAAACATCAAACTGGTTAAACTCGCGGGCTTACTTATTCGTCAGTGTCAGGAGCTCGCCGTGAAGGTGCTTAACTCGTTGAAGTCCGCCAAGGCGCGGCATCGTGACTGCAAAATTGTCCGCCGTCGCGGCAAAGTGTTTGTCATTTGCAAAAGCAATCCACGTTTCAAGGCTCGTCAGCGCTGATTTTAGTCGTGCTGCGAGGAAACGGAAAAGGCCGCGAAAGCGGCCTTTTTGTTGGGCAGGTTTTATTGCGTAAGCTCTTTAGATAGATGATGTCGCGTCGGTGCGAACCTACCACCGACGCGACATCTCTAGTTCATTCAAACGTAACGAATACTCAGAACTTCGTAATGCTTGGTGCCGTTGGGAGCGACAAACTCGACACTATCCCCTGCACTCTTACCGATCAGTGCACGTGCAATCGGGGACGACACGGCGATCAAAAGTCGTTTGATATCCGCTTCCAAATCGCCCACGATTTGATAAGTCACGGTAGTTCCGGCGTCTTCGTCTTCCAGTTCGACCGTAGCGCCGAAGACGATGCGGTCACCCGGGGTGAGCCGCTCGACATCGATAACTTCCGCGTTCGACAGCACACCTTCCAACTGGCCGATACGACCCTCAACAAAGCTTTGTTCCTCGCGCGCGGCGTGATACTCAGCATTTTCCTTAAGGTCGCCATGGGCCCGCGCTTCGGCAATAGCTGCCGTGATGCGCGGGCGATCGCCAAACTTCAGCTTCTCCACTTCCGCACGCAAGCGCTCGGAGCCAACTTTGGTAATCGGTGGACGATTCATGCTTTCAGCTCCTTATGTAGTTCCTGCAGGCTATGCACGTCGCCATCGTTGTGGAAATCCAACGAATGCATCAACGCACGTGCACCAGCCACGGTGGTGGAATAGGTAACGTGACGTTGTAACGCCTCGCGCCGAATGGAGAACGAGTCAGCGATGGCTTGCTTGCCCTCGGTCGTGTTGACGATATACACAATTTCATCGTTTTTGATCATGTCAACAATGTGCGGGCGCCCTTCCAGCACTTTATTGATACGCGCACACACCAGACCATGCGCCGTCAAATAGCTGGCCGTACCAGCCGTGGCGACCAAGCTGAAACCACGGGACAGCACTTCCTTCGCCACTGGCAGCAAAATCTCCTTGTCCGCATCACGCACGGACAGAAATACCTTACCCAGCTGCGGCGGCTTGATTCCCGCTGCCTCGTGAGCGCGCGCGAATGCAGCACCAAAGCTACGGCCTACACCCATTACTTCGCCGGTAGAACGCATCTCCGGGCCAAGAATTGGGTCGACGTTCTGGAACTTCAGGAACGGGAAGATGGCTTCCTTCACAGAGAAGTAATCGGGGATGACTTCATGCGTTGCACCGAGGCTGGCTAACGTGCGGCCCGCCATCACCCGAGCGGCTATCTTCGCCAACGGCACACCGGTGGCCTTGGACACAAATGGTACGGTACGCGATGCGCGCGGGTTCACTTCCAGGATGTAAACATCGTCACCTTGAATGGCGAACTGCGTATTCATCAAGCCGATGACTTTCAGCTCGCGCGCCATCGCCGTGGCCTGCCGGCGCATTTCATCTTGAATGGCCGGAGACAGTGAATACGGCGGCAATGAGCAGGAGGAGTCGCCCGAGTGCACGCCGGCCTCTTCAATGTGCTCCATGATGCCGCCAATCAGCACGTTGCCTTCGGCATCGGCAATGACATCGACGTCGACTTCAACGGCGTGATCGAGGAAGCGATCCAGCAGCACCGGCGAATCGTTTGATACTTTGACCGCGTCGCGAATGTAACGCGACAAGTCGGCATCATCCTGCACGACTTCCATCGCGCGGCCGCCCAACACGTAGCTTGGACGTACCACCAGCGGGTAGCCAATCTCGCGCGCCAACGCCAACGCCTCGTCGGCATTGCGTGCCGTGCGATTGTTCGGCTGACGTAGCCCAATTTTCTGGATCATGTGCTGAAAGCGCTCACGATCCTCTGCCAAATCGATGCTATCCGGACTGGTGCCAATCACCGGCACGCCGGCGGCCTCCAGTGCGCGCGCCAGCTTCAGCGGAGTTTGCCCGCCGTACTGCACGATCACGCCTTTGGGTTTTTCTACATGGACAATTTCCAGCACGTCTTCCAGCGTGACCGGCTCGAAGTACAAGCGGTCGGACGTGTCGTAATCGGTGGAAACAGTTTCCGGGTTGCAATTGACCATGATGGTTTCATAACCATCTTCATGTAGCGCCAACGATGCGTGCACGCAGCAATAGTCAAACTCGATACCTTGGCCAATCCGGTTCGGGCCACCGCCGAGCACCATGATCTTGTCTCGATTGGTCGGGTTCGCTTCGCATTCGTCCTCGTAGGTCGAATACATATATGCGGTGCCGGTAGCAAATTCGGCGGCACAGGAATCGACCCGTTTGTAGACCGGGCGTACGCCAAGCGTGTGACGCAAATGGCGTACCGATGCCTCGTCCGTCTTCAGCAAATCAGCAATACGCGCGTCAGCAAAACCCAGCCGTTTGAGATCGCGCATGCGTGGCTTATCCAACGCGCTGACACCCTGCTGCGCAATGTCGTTTTCGGTCAGCACGATGTCTTCGAACGCGGCAAGGAACCACGGATCAATATGCGTAAGGTCGTACAAATCGTCCAACGACAAACCGGCGCGGAACGCATCGGCCACGTGGAACACACGTTCCGGATGTGGCTCACGCAATTCACGTTTCAGCGTGGCCATGCCGTCGGGGGTGCTGGCATCCAAGCCCGTGGGGTTTAAGCCGGTCTTGCCAATTTCCAGCCCACGCAAGGCCTTTTGCAACGACTCGTGGAAGCTACGGCCGATGGCCATGACTTCGCCGACGGACTTCATTTGCGTGGTCAGGCGCGAATCGGCAGTCGGGAATTTCTCGAAGGCAAAACGTGGAATTTTGGTAACCACATAATCAATCGACGGCTCAAACGAGGCCGGCGTCAAACCGCCGGTGATGTCGTTTCTCAGCTCATCCAGCGTGTAACCCACCGCCAGCTTCGCCGCCACCTTGGCAATCGGGAACCCGGTCGCCTTTGACGCGAGCGCCGACGAACGCGATACCCGCGGATTCATCTCAATGACCACAACGCGACCATTTTTCGGATTGATACCGAACTGAACGTTGGAGCCACCGGTATCCACACCCACCTTGCGCAGCACCGCGATGGAATAATCGCGCATGCGCTGATATTCCTTATCGGTCAGCGTTTGTGCGGGGGCCACGGTGATAGAGTCACCGGTGTGCACGCCCATCGGGTCCATGTTCTCAATCGCGCAGATGATGATGCAGTTGTCCGCGGTGTCGCGAACTACTTCCATCTCAAACTCTTTCCAACCCAGTACGGACTCTTCCACCAGTACTGAGTGGATCGGTGACAGCTCCAACCCACGTTTGGCAATTTCCTCAAACTCTTCGCGATTGTAAGCAATACCGCCACCCGTACCGCCCAAGGTAAAGCTGGGGCGAACCACCGTGGGGTAACCAACCGTAACCTGCACAGCTAACGCTTCTTCAAAGGTGTGCGCGATTGCTGCTTTCGGCGACTCCAAACCAATTTCACGCATAGCAATGCGGAACAGTTCGCGATCTTCCGCCATGCGAATCGCATCGCGTCGGGCGCCAATCAACTCGACGTTGTACTTCTCCAGTACGCCGTTATCGGCCAGATCAAGCGCGCAATTCAAACCGGTCTGGCCGCCCATCGTCGGCAACACCGCGTCGGGACGTTCCTTGGCGATGATGCGTTCTACCGTCTGCCAATTAATCGGCTCGATATAGACCGCGTCGGCGGTGTCCGGGTCGGTCATGATGGTGGCGGGGTTGGAGTTCACCAAAATAACCCGGAAACCCTCTTCCATTAGCGCCTTGCACGCCTGCGCGCCGGAGTAGTCAAACTCACACGCCTGACCAATAACGATCGGACCAGCACCAATGACCAGGATGCTCTTGATATCAGTACGCTTCGGCATATCAGCGAGCCTCCTGCATGAGTGAAGCAAATCGTTCAAACAAATAACGGATGTCGCGCGGGCCCGGGCTTGCTTCCGGATGACCCTGGAAACAAAAAGCTGGACGGTCGGTCAAAGCGAAGCCTTGTAGCGTGCCGTCAAACAACGATTTGTGCGTCACCCGCGTGTTGGCTGGCAGCGTCGCCGGGTCCACCGCAAAACCGTGATTCTGCGAGGTGATCAACACGCGCCCGTCGTCTAGATCTTTTACCGGGTGATTGGCGCCGTGGTGGCCAAATTTCATCTTCAAGGTTTTGCCGCCAAGCGCCAACGCCATCAACTGATGACCGAGGCAGATACCAAACAGCGGTATTTTAGAATCCAATAATTCGCGGGTCGCGGCAATCGCGTAATCACATGCTGCGGGGTCGCCCGGGCCATTCGACAAGACCACACCATCAGGACGCATCGCCAACACGTCGGCGGCAGGCGTTTGCGCCGGCACAACAGTGATTTCGCAGCCTTGCTCGGCCAGCAAACGAAGGATGTTCAACTTGGTACCGAAGTCGTATGCGACGATCTTGAAGCGCGCTTCGGGTTGGTTAAAGCTGCGACTATCCAGGTCGTACAAACCCTGTTTCCACACATAGGCTTTGGTGGTGCTGACCACCTTGGCCAAATCCATTCCATCCAGCCCCGGAAAAGCGCGCGCTTTGGCCAAGGCATCCTCGGCGTCGATCTCAGTGCCGGCGACAATGCAGCCAGCCAACGCACCCTTGGCACGCAGGATACGGGTCAGGTGGCGAGTATCAATACCGGCGATGGCGACGGTGTTGTGCCGCTGCAAATAATCCGGAAGGCTTTCGGTGCTGCGCCAACTACTAACCCGGCGCGGCACATCGCGCACAATCAGGCCAGCGGCGTGCAGTTTGGACGACTCGACGTCCTCTGCATTAACACCGGTGCTGCCGACATGCGGGTAAGTAAGAGTGACAATTTGACGAGTGTAAGAAGGATCGGTGAGGATCTCCTGATAACCAGTCATGGCGGTGTTAAACACTACTTCGCCAACAGTTTCGCCAGTCGCGCCTACGGCATAGCCGTGAAACACGCTGCCATCTTCGAGGGCAAGCAGAGCGGGAATGGACATACGGGAACCGCCTTTTAGGTGCAACGAATTCCGCAAGCCGCATTATTGCTGGCTTGTGAAGCTCGAAAAGGAAAGAATCGGGGCGGGATGAAATGATAGGTTGCAGAGCGGCCCCTGTCCACCTTACACAGCGTAAATCCACTGCAGCCGTGGGGATTTTCGGCGCTGCACCCGCGTTACACTAGACGGATACCTAAAAGAGCCACGTTTCGTATGAACGCTGTTGTCCTGCTTGATCCCGCCCGACTTGATCGCCCGGATACCGTGGTGCAGCAACAACCATTTCCGTTCATGGTCGCGCACGGCCAACTGCCTAACGAGGCTCGCGCGGACCTGGATCGTGATTTTCCGCACTACGCTAGCGCAGGGTTTTTCCCTTACGACGCACGCGACTGCGGCGAATCCATCAACGCCCTTGTCGCCAACCTGACCACGCCCGCATTTGCTAGCGCTATCGGTAGTTATTTGGGCATCGAGAATCTCGGCCAATACCCCACGCTAGTCACGCTGTGCCGGCTGCTCAACAAGCGCCACGGCACCATTCACACCGACAGCACGTCCAAAGTCGCCACGGCCTTGGTCTACTTGAACCCGCGCTGGCCAGACAGCAGTAACGGCTGCTTGCGCTTTTTGTCCAAGATTGATGACATAGACAGCCTGGTGGCACCGGAACTAACGCCGCTGTATGGCGAGTTCGCTGTATTCAAACGGTGCGACAACTCATTTCACGGACATCTGCCCTACGAAGGCGAACGTCGGGTCATCCAAGTCGCTTGGCTGATCAACGAAGAAGCCAAACAGCGCAAGACGCGTCGCGGAAAGTTTTCCCGCATATTCAAAAAACTGTTCGGCAAACTCGACACCAAGCTGGGTGCTGACCGCGACCGGAATGCGTCGCATCCGGACTGACCCTACCGATCGCCAATGCAATAGAGCCTAGCCGCGGCATTTCGCAACATGCTCAAACGAGCGGCCTTAAGCAAACCCGCCTGCGCGGCAACTACGGCATCGCACCACGCGGCCGCCCAATACTTGAGGCGTGACGCTGCAGGACGACGTTGGCGCAATCGTAAGCGTAAACCCCCGGTCAGCGTGTGGTGGTGACCACATCGTCGATCTGCCATACACCGGCATCACGTTGGCTCAGCCAAAACGCCGCCTGTAACGCGCCGCGCGCAAAAATGGAACGGTCCGTAGCGCGATGGGTCAGTTCCAGGCGCTCACCCGTACCAATCAACATGGCCTGGTGCTCACCGACAATGTCGCCTCCGCGCACTGAGGCAAAGCCGATGGTGCCTGCCACCCGCGCCCCGTGCTTGCCCGCGCGTCCGTAGGTCGCTACCGATTCCAGCTTGGTCTCACGCGCCGCTGCAGCAGCACGACCGAGCGCTAGCGCCGTACCCGATGGTGCATCCTGCTTGCGACTGTGATGCGCCTCGACTATTTCGATATCCCACGTCGGCAGCGCAGCTGCCGCATTGCGCAACAAGCGCGTCAACACAGCAATCGCCAGACTGAAATTGGCCGCCCGCAACAACGCGATGTGGTTGCCAGCAGCAGTCAATTTCTCCTCCAACACGGCGCTGACACCGGTCGTTCCGCTAACCAACGCAACCCCGCGCGCCACGCAAAAATTCAGTGTCGCCAGCAATCCATCGGGCGTACTGAAATCAATAACCACATCCATCGCGGGCGCACTCGCCCAGTCAGCTACATACCGCACCGAACTCGAATCAGCACCAAACACCGGCGTACCGGAAAGCGCAGAATGCGGCGCGACAACGGCATGAACCAACTGAAAGCGATCATCAGCACCAAGCAAGTCGAGCAATGCGCCGCCCATGCGACCGGAAGCGCCATTGATGGCAATACGAACGGGGTGGCTCATTGGTGCGCTCCAGTGCAACTTTTCAATGCGCTCATGCTAGCGCGAGGGCCCACTACATCAGGCCGTAACGCGTGACCAGAACTGCTTCACGCCAGTCACCCAACCCTTGGCGCGCGGCGTATGGGTTTCAGCATCACTTCCCTGGAAAGTCGCTTCCAACGAGGCGAATAATTCGCGTTGCTGCTTGGTCAGTCGTACTGGCGTTTCCACCACGACGCGACAGACCAAGTCTCCCGTACGACCGCTGCGCACCGATTTGACGCCGCGGCCACGCAGCGTGAACTGCACACCGGTTTGCGTTTCCGCCGGAACGCTAATCGGCACTTCACCGTCTAGGGTGGGCACGGGAATCTGCGCGCCCAACGCGGCTTGTGAGAAACGAATCGGCACTTCGCAATAAAGGTCGTTGCCTTCGCGTTGGAAGATGGCGTGTTCGCGCACTTGTACTTCCACATACAAGTCACCCGCGGCGGCACCGGCGGGGCCAGCTTCGCCCTGCCCGGTCAGGCGAATACGGTCACCATTGTCAACGCCAGCAGGTACTTGTACTTCCAACGTACGGGTTTCATCCAGCCGCCCGTCGCCGTGACATTTCTTGCACGGCTTGTCGATCGATTGACCGCTACCGTGGCACTGCGGACACGCCTGTTGAATCGAGAAAATGCCGTTCTGCATGCGCACTTGGCCATGGCCTCGGCACGTTTTGCACTGGCTAACTTTGCCATCTTCCGAACCACTACCCTTGCAATGCTGGCAGCTCACCTGGGTGGGTATTTCAATCT
The DNA here is from genome assembly GCA_039924175.1 of Rhodanobacter sp. Classification (GTDB taxonomy): domain Bacteria; phylum Pseudomonadota; class Gammaproteobacteria; order Xanthomonadales; family Rhodanobacteraceae; genus Rhodanobacter. Next base: position 68,146 of record JBDTBF010000150.1, on the reverse strand, counting down.
GCCGGCTGACGCCAAAAACAGCTTCTTCCAGGTCCATATCCATGATGTAACGCAGATCAGAACCACGCCGTTGGCGCTGCCGCCCGCCACCGTTACGACCGAAAATATCACCGAAAATATCGCCGAAGACATCGCCAACATCACCAAAGCCCGCACCACCGCCCGCGCCCGCGCCACCTTCAAAAGCGGCGTGACCGTATTGGTCGTACATGGCGCGCTTCTGCGCATTGGAGAGAATCTCGTAGGCTTCTTTTGCTTCTTTGAATTTCTCCGGCGCGGTCTTGTCATCCGGGCAACGGTCCGGGTGATATTTCATCGCTAGCCGGCGAAACGATTTCTTCAGCTCAGCCTCAGCCACGTTGCGCTCAACGCCCAATACTTCGTAGTAGTCACGCTTACTCATTCACACATCCACACGATTGATCACGCCCCTGGTTAATGGACCCGCTGGTCCCTGGAAGTCTGTCGAATTTTTGTCGGTCGGCCTGCGCAGCCGACTGAGCAGCTCACTACCCGCCGATTTTGGGTCTATCGGCCGACGACGTAGCCACAAATCATCAGGAATCCGTCCTCGTTCAACGGAATTCTCGACTGAGCTCCTAGAGTCCAACAACTCCTATCACTGCACTTAACAGACAGCCCGCGCGCGGATTTTTCCGGGCGCGGGCTGCTTGGATTACCGGCTAAGCCGGTTGCCGTGCCGACTTACTTTTTGTCGTCTTTTACTTCGGTGAACTCGGCATCAACCACATCATCGGGCTGCGCTGAACCGCCTGGTGCCGCTTGCGCGCCATCATCTGCCGGTGCGCCGGCTTGAGCCGCGGCAGACAGTGCCTGCGCCACTTGCTCCAACTTGGCCACCTTGGCCTCAATGGCCGCACCGTCGTCGCCGTCCTTCGCTTTTTCAAGATCGGACAAGGCACCTTCAATGCTACTGAGCTGGTCGGCCGGAATCTTGCCGCCGTGCTCTTTCAACGCGGTGCGCGTTGAATGCACCAACTGGTCTGCCTTGTTACGCGTCGCTACCAGCTCACGGAACTTCTTGTCGTCTTCCTTGTTCGCTTCGGCATCGGCAACCATGCGCTGGATTTCGTCATCGGACAAACCAGAACCCGCTTTGATCTCAATCTTCTGTTCCTTGCCGGTTTTCTTGTCCTTCGCCGACACGTGCAAGATACCGTTCGCGTCGATGTCGAACGTCACTTCCACCTGCGGCATGCCACGCGGCGCCGGATCAATACCGGAGAGGTCGAACTTGCCCAACGACTTATTGGCGTTGGCGCGCTCGCGCTCACCTTGCAGTACGTGGACAGTAACCGCGGTCTGGTTGTCGTCAGCGGTGGAGAACGTCTGCGCAGCCTTGGTCGGCACGGTCGTGTTCTTTTCGATCAACTTGGTCATCACGCCGCCCATCGTCTCGATACCGAGCGACAGCGGGGTGACGTCCAGCAACAACACGTCTTTCACGGTACCGCCAAGCACGCCACCTTGAATGGATGCGCCCACGGCAACTGCTTCGTCCGGGTTGACGTCCTTACGTGGATCCTTGGCGAAGAACTCTTTGACCGAATCCTGCACTTTCGGCATGCGGGTTTGGCCACCAACAAGAATCACTTCGTTGATGTCAGAGACGCGCAAACCGGCGTCCTTCAGCGCAATGCGGCACGGTTCAATCGTGCGCTTGACCAAATCTTCCACCAACGCTTCCAGCTTGGCGCGCGTCAGTTTGATGTTCAAATGCTTCGGACCAGACGCGTCCGCGGTCACATACGGCAAGTTCACTTCCGTCTGGTGATTGCTGGACAGCTCGATCTTGGCGCGCTCAGCCGCATCCTTCAGGCGCTGCAAGGCCAAAGGATCCTTGCGCAGATCCATGCCCTGCTCTTTCTGGAATTCCTCAACCAGATAATCGATAACCCGCATATCGAAATCTTCGCCGCCAAGGAAGGTGTCGCCATTAGTGGCCAACACTTCAAACTGCTTCTCGCCGTCGACTTCGGCAATTTCAATAATGGACACGTCGAAGGTGCCGCCGCCCAAGTCGTACACAGCGATTTTGCGGTCGCCGCCATTCTTGTCCAAGCCATAGGCAAGCGCAGCAGCCGTCGGCTCGTTAATGATGCGCTTGACGTCGAGGCCAGCGATCTTGCCGGCGTCCTTGGTCGCCTGACGCTGACTGTCGTTGAAGTACGCCGGTACCGTAATGACCGCTTCGGTAACCGTTTCACCGAGATAGTCTTCGGCGGTTTTCTTCATCTTCATCAAAATCTTGGAGGCAATCTCCTGCGGCGCCATCTTTTTGCCGTCTGAGGTTTGCACCCAAGCGTCGCCGTTGTCATGCGCCACGATACCGAAGGGAACAACACCCAAGTCTTTCTGCACTTCTTTATCCGTGAATTTGCGGCCAATCAGGCGCTTCACTGCATAAAAAGTGTTCTTTGGGTTCGTAATACCCTGCCGTTTGGCGGATGCACCCACTAATACTTCGCCGTCCTTGGTGAAAGCGACGATAGACGGCGTGGTGCGATCGCCTTCGGAATTTTCGATGACCTTAGCCGTACCACCGTCCATCACTGCAACGCAGGAGTTGGTGGTGCCCAAATCGATACCGATGATCTTGCCCATGCTTGCTGCTCCAAGTTTTATCTGCGACCACCACGGCCGCCACTGATTTCAGATGGGGCTCCAGTACAGCAATTCAATGCTAACCAAGCCCCGGATAGGGTTTGCCGGTTGCCCGACAAGGCGCGGTTCAGCCACTTAACCGTGCTTTAAATCTGCACTCACTGGGCGTCCCAACGGCCCACAAGCGCGATCACTTTCAGTCGCCTTTCGCCACGGCCACTAGCGCCGGGCGCAACAGACGATCATTCAACACGTAGCCTTTCTGCAGCACGCTAACCACCGTATTCGGGGCGCTGTCCGGTGCATCTACCATGCTTACCGCATGGTGGCGTTCCGGGTTTAACGCCTCGCCCAACGGGTCTACTTGCACTAAACCGTTATTACCAGCGATGCGCAGCAACTCTTTTAAGGTCAGGCTAATGCCTTCGCGAACCGCACTCGCATCCGTTGTCTCCACCGCCAACCCGCGCTCCAATCCGTCGTAAACAGGCAGAAGCTCGTTCAGCAGTTTTTCATTGGCGAAACGGCGTGCCTGCTCCAGGTCGCGCTGCAACCGGCGACGCTGATTTTCCAGGTCGGCACGCTCGCGTAAAACGTTATCACGCAGCTCGGCATAACTAGCTTCCATCTCACTTAATTGTGCCCTGAGCGCGTTCAACTCTGTGTCGGTCGACTCGGCGTCGCTATTCTCGCCGTCGACTTCAGGCACCTGCGAATCGTCGTTTTGCATTGAAAACTCCAAAATCATGAGCGACCGGCACCCGATGCCGGCCATCAACTTACGTTACGAAAAACCCCGCCGCTGCTGCGTTTATAAGGTCGCTGCGGCGCGATTCAAGGCGTCGCTGAGTAATCCAGCAGTTGCCTGTACCACCGGAATCACCCGTTCATACGCCATCCGGGTCGGCCCAATCACCCCAATAGCGCCTAACACTCGGCCTTCTACGCCATAGCTGGCGGTTACGACGCTGCAACCATCCAACGCGGTAAAGCCCGATTCTTCACCGATAAAAAGCCGCACACCTGGCGCTCGTGCGCACACTTCCATCAGCTGCAGTAATTCATTTTTCTTCTGAAACGCATCAAACAATTCGCGCAGCCGCTGCAAGTCTGACAGTTCCGAATACGCCATCAAATTGGTTTGGCCACTGACCAACACATCGTTACGGCTGCCCGCTTGCGGTGCGAAGGACGCGGTTGCCAGCTCCACCGTGCTGGCCAGCAGGCGGTTCAACTCGCTGCTGGCCTCGTGTAATTCAGCCAATAGCCGCATGCGAATGTCATCCACCCGCAGACCGGCAAATTGACTGTTGAGATAATTTGCCGCCTGTTCCAATTCGCGGCTATCCAGCCCCTTAGCCAGTTGCACAATGCGGTTTTGTACGCGGTTATCCGTGAATACCAGAATAACCAACACGCGCGCGTCGGGCAGCGGGACAAAATCGATGTGTCGTAAAGGAAACTCGGCCTGGCCGGGCACCGTCACCACGCCAGCAAAATGCGTCATCGCCGACAGCAAGGTTGATACATTACCCAGCAAATCCAGCGTGGTGGTCGGACCAAGCGGCAATTCACTGCGCAAGCGCACCATTTCATCGGGCGGCAATGGTTGCAATTCAATCAAGCTGTCGACAAACAAACGCAGCCCACGCGGAGTCGGTATGCGACCGGCCGACGTGTGCGGGGATGCCACCAAGCCAGCGTCCTCAAGGTCCGCCATGATGTTGCGAATGGTGGCCGGGCTCACCGCCAACCCCGACGAACGCGACAACGTACGTGACCCCACCGGCTCGCCATCAATCAGGTACTGGGCGATCAACGTGCGCAACAAGCGTCGCGCGCGGGCATCGAGGTCGTGGTGGCGAGGATGAATCATGCGCAGTAGCAATCCTTGAGACTGAATAGAAATAAGGTCTGCACACCCGGCTTGCAAGTAGTACCGGTATTTTGTAACGGCGACCAGCCGCTACAATCCGATGACCTCACGACTTTATCGCCCATGCTCACTTCGCTTTACGTCCGTCATTTTGCTGTCGTTGAAGCCGCCGAAGTCACCTTTGGCCCAGGCTTGACCGTCGTCAGTGGTGAAACTGGCGCGGGCAAGTCGCTGCTAGTGGACGCGCTTACGCTGCTAGCTGGTGCGCGCGCCGATAGCGGCATGGTACGCGCAGGCAGCGATCGCGCCGAATTGATGGCTGAATTCGACCTCAGCCAATTACCTGACGCCAGCCAATGGCTGCAGCAACAAGAGCTGGACGAAGACGGTGGCTGCCAGCTGCGCCGAGTCATTCGTAGCGAGGGCAGTTCCAAAGCGTGGATCAACGGCCGGCCGGCCAACGCCCGCCAATTGGGCGAACTGGCGGAGTTATTGATTGAAATTCACGGCCAGCACGAACAGCAAACACTGCTGTCGCGCGCCCACCAGTTGACCTTGCTTGACACCTACGCCGGCCACGACACGTTGTTGGCGCAAGTGCGCGACAGTGCCAACGAATGGCGCGAGTTATCCGCGCGCATACGCAAACTTAGTGGTGGTGAGAGTCTTGAGGAACGGCTAGAGCTGTTGCGTCACGAAATTGACGAACTGGAAAAGTGGGCGCTTCCCGCCGAAGGACTCGCTGAGCTTGAATCCGACCATAAGCGTCTTGCCAATGCCGATCGGCTCGCCGAAGGCACGGCGGCCATGGTCGAATTATTGGACGGCGACAGCGACCTTGCATTGCGCCGCACCCTCGGCCGCATCCACAGTGAGTTGGATAAACTCAGCGCGCTGGACGCCACCTTGACGCCATTAGTGGAGATGCTGGACGGCGCCGCCATTCAACTTGGCGAAGCGGCGGACGGGCTGGGCCATTACGTGCAGGATATAGAACTCGATCCTGAAAAGTTCGCCGCCATCGATAATCACTTGGCGCAACTGCACGAATTATCGCGCCGTCACCGACTGCCAGTCGCTGAGTTACACGAGAAGCTGGACGCGCTTCAACTGGAACTTACTGAACTTGACGACGCCGGCGCCACGCTCGAGAGACTCGCTACACAGCAGCAGCAGATACACGGCCAATACACGGCCGCCGCTACCGCATTAAGCGCGGCGCGCAACAAAGCTGCCGATGAGTTGGGTCACGAAGTCAGTTCTCTAATGGCCGAGCTGGGTATGACCGGCGGCGAGCTACGCGTTGATTTGGAAATGACCTCCGCGGACGCGCCCGACCCACAAGGCCGTGAACGCTGCGAATTGCAAGTCAGCGCTAACCCAGGCCAACCGCTGCGCCCCTTACGCAAAGTAGCGTCGGGTGGCGAGCTGGCACGCATCAGTTTGGCTATTGAAGTGGCTACCTTGGGCAAAGGCAGCGTCGGCAGTATGATTTTTGACGAAGTGGACAGCGGCATTGGCGGTGCCGTCGCCGAGGTTGTCGGACAAAAATTACGCGCTTTGGGCAGCCAGTGTCAGGTGCTCTGCGTCACCCATCTGCCGCAGGTGGCCGCGCAAGGACATGCTCACTTGCTGGTCAGTAAACACAGCGACGGTGTGTCTACTCAAACTCAAATTGAAACGCTCGGCCTTGCCGGCCGTCGTGATGAATTGGCGCGCATGCTTGGCGGCGTAGAAATTACTCGCGAAACACGCGCTCACGCCAAACAAATGTTGGACCGTGCACAAACCGCTTAAGCGGCTGCAACACGACAGCAGACATTATCGTCAATGCGACGACGGTAGCAATCCGCGCTCGCTCGCCATACGGTACAAATCTAACTCCGATCCGGCGCCGAGTTTGCCCATTAAACTGGCGCGGTGGATGTAAACCGTCTTTTGGCCGATTCCCAATTCCCCTGCCGTCTGCTTCGGCGTCATGCCTCCGGCCAGCAGCAGGAAAACCTCGCGTTCGCGTGCGGTCAGCCGATTGAAAGCATCCAAGGCGACATCGGGTTGTTCGGCCCGGCGCCGGCGTAAATCAGAGCTAAGGAAATGTTCGCCCTGCAGTACCGCTTGCAAGCCAGCCACCAACTCTTCTGGCGCCGCACCCTTGGTCACATAACCACTTGCCCCTCGACGCATTGCCTCAGACACATACGGCTCGCCGTCATGCATGCTCAGTACCACAATGCGGGTTTCTGGCACGACGCTCAACAAGTGCTCGATCAACGGCAAACCACTTCCGTCAGGCAGCGACAAATCCAACGCCACTAAATCGGGGCGCCAGTGGCTGACCATCTCAACCGCATCATCGGCCGTACGGCATTCGGCTACTACCTGTAAATCCGGTTCCAGCTCAATCAGCCGTTTGAAACCTTCACAGACAATCGCGTGGTCATCGACAAGAACAATACTGTGCATGCCCCTACTCTACACAGACTGCCGCAACGCGTGCAGCTTACTGTTCGCATGAATCGCACCACAGACTGTCATTAGATGCGCATGTAACATTCCAATATGCAGCGAAAATTCACTCAGTCCCCTTATCTCGGCCCCGTTCTCGGCACAGGCTATCTACTGTTGTGGTTGGCGTTATGGCCTACCGTCCAATCGTTCTGGGTGCTGCCGTACGGTCTACGCTTCGGCGCACTGTTGCTGACACCCACTCGTTACTGGCCGTGGCTGATAGGCGGCGAGCTACTGGCCGCCGCGGGCATTGCAGCAGTGGCGGGCATGCCCATGGGATGGTTCGGGTTTGCAATAAGCAGCGTACCCGAGCCCCTCATCGTCGTGGCCGGGCTATGGCTACTTCGCCGTTTTCACCGCGGCATACGTCTGAAAAATCCGCAAGAAGTCAGTCGGCTGTTGCTCTGCGCCGTACTCATCGTGGCATCCACGACGGCAGTGGATGCCACGTTGCTAATGCTGATCCACCACGGTCATGCATCAGACCTCTTACTGCGCGAGATAGGCGAAGAATTACTCGGCAATTATCTAAGTATTTTGCTGCTCGTACCGCTAATGATCATGCTTCTGCGCACCCGCTTTGATCGCCGCGCCATCCAAGGTTTGCTCCACGACGGCCTATGGGTGCTGCTGCCGTCTATGTCGATATTGCTGGTGCTGTCTTCGCATGCTGCGCCACAGCCGCAATTCGCTCGTGTTCTCTCATTGGCGCCGGTTTTGTTTTTCGCATTTCGCCACGGTTGGCGTGGCGCTAGCCTGACCATGATCATCACCAGCGTCGGTATTACCTTGCTTGAGTTGCAGCTAGGAGATCCGGCTTCAGCGGCCGCCTATTTGTTCCTTGCCGTTGCTGGCACCGGGGCCATCCTGCTTGGCTCAGCGACCGATGCGTTGCGGCAAAGCAACGCACGTTTTGCCAGACAAAACCATTACTTGGCCACGGTCAACGATCGGTTGGATCAACTCGCACAACAAATGCGCAACGCCGCGCGCGGCAACTTGCAAACTGACGAGAATCAACGCCGCCATCTCGCTGCTGAATTGCACGACGAACTGGGACAAAACATCACCGCTATTCAGACCCACGTCAAACTCGCGCAAGTCCGCCTGCGCGAGGCAGGCATGGAAGACATCAGCACGTCGATCAATGCCATTCTGACCCATATGCGCCAAGCGCTACATCGGCTACTGAACGATCTTCGTCCGGCAGTGTTGGATGAATTCGGCCTGTTGCGCGCGATCGACGAAGGCCCTATTCGCGACCTGTTGAACGATGCCGGCATAACCTACGTCACTCGCTTGTACGGTGATCCACGCAAGCTGGACGACGATACCCGCACGGTAATTTATCGATTAACGCAAGAAAGTGCGACCAACGCCGTCAAGCACGCGCAAGCCAGCGAATTCCACGTGCGCTTGCGCATCGGCGAACGTAACGGCATGACCATTGCGGTGCTGGACTTGCGCGACAATGGCGTCGGCCTGCCGCGCTGTATACCCCACGGCGGACGCGGCCTGCAAGGCATGCGCGATCGCGTTACCTCACTTGGCGGGTTGTTCCGGCTGCGCCCAGACCACCAAGGTGTTCATCTGCACATCTTGCTTCGTAATCGCCTCAACCGCGCAGACAACCAGCTACCCGGTCAACCGCTCGACGGCAGCACGCGTTAATGCCCGTTCCGAAGTGTCGCCACCGGCAACGCTGGTCTTTCGCCAACGGCTAGCCATCAGCGTTATGCAACAAAACAGTGAAGCCGCAGCGGCTATTGCTATCCGCGCCATAGCGTAATAAACGGAGGCCCCCTCGTGACTTCGATCACGTATAGGAATTTTTCCAATACCGCAAACGTGAAAAGCTCGTTACGATCCATCCATCGATGTGGGGGAACCACCATCGCAAGATGGTGGCTCAAGGTTACCGTGGGGACGGTGGCTTTGAAAAAACGGCAGGATGCCGTTTCGCCGTTATCCGGCGGTGACTTCAGGCAACGGGCTTGTACACGCCTATGCTGAGTTACCGCTTGAACAACGGAGCAGCCGTGAGTGGACAGGAGTCCTCCTCACGGCTTTTTTATGCGCGCTTCTTACCGCCAGCCTCAGCGAGTCTTGCGTGCTGTCTGTTTCGGTCGTACATACAGCACCAAGCTGTGCGCCTCGATCACATAGCCGTGGCGCTCCGCAATTTCATGCTGCAGCCGCTCAATTTCCTCACTGACGAACTCAATCACTTCGCCGCTGTCCACATTAATCATGTGATCATGGTGTTTTCCGCGATCGAGTTCGTAGACAGCCTGGCCGCCTTCAAAGTTGTGTTTGACGATAATGCCCGCCGCCTCGAACTGGGTCAGTACGCGGTATACCGTGGCTAAGCCAATATCCTCTTGGTGCGCCAACAACTTCTTGTAAACGTCTTCAGCTGTTAGATGTTGCACGCCTTTCTCGTCAAACACCTGCAAAATGCGCATACGCGGATGCGTTACCTTGAGACCGACTCGGCGCAGTTCTTTGGTTTCCTGTTCCATAGCGCACCCCACGCACACGGCGTTAATGAGCCGGTAGTGTATCATCCGTCACCTTCACGATTCGGACGTAACACGCATGCGAAAGCTGATCACCGCGCTTGTTTTGGCCATGCTGGCGTTCTCTATCGCCGGCTGTCATATCGTCTACACGCCAGACGTACAGCAAGGCAACTTGCTGGATAAAAAAATAGTAAGCCAGCTAACCCCTGGCATGACCAAGCACCAAGTCTTGGTGTTGATGGGGACGCCGTCGGTAGCGACGCCGTTTGATCAAAGCCGCTGGGACTACGTCTCCACGCAGTCGCACCGCGGCGGCCCGATCAAGGTGCGCACCTTTACGCTGACCTTCAACAACGATGTGCTCGCGCGTACCGAAGGCGACTTCTTCGCGCAAGATGACCAGCAACTGGTGAAGGAAAGCAAGAAGTACAACGCGGGCTACCCGGCGACCGAAACCAAGGGTGACAAAAACACCGAACCAGAGACCAAGGACGATGGCGGCTTCGGCAAAGGCGGTGCGGGCAATAACGGTGGCGCCAATGGCAACCCGAATGGCAACCCTAACGGCCACTAACAAAGGGGTTACTACCAAAGGCGGGCACTACCAAAGGCGGTACTACCAAAGGATTAAGTGGCTAGTCCTTGCGCGCGCGCTGTCTGCGCGCTTCCATGGGATCAAGCGCGAGCGGCCGATAGATCTCCACGCGGTCGCCCGCTCGCAGCACCTGCTGCGCTGGCACACGCTGGGAAAATATCCCCAGCCTCGTTTCGTCGAATGCACCGCTTGGGATCAACCCGACTATTCCTGAAGCGTCGACCGCTTGACGCGCGGTGGCGCCAACAGGTACTTCGACGCAACGTAAAATTTGTCGGTCGGCATCTGCATATAGCACTTCCACCGACATCGTTTGCTCAACCATAGACGCGCTCAGCCTCTCGACAAAAATCGTCAACCATGCGCCCAGCTAGTCCCTGGAAGCCAAGCCGCAATGCGGCCCCGCCAAGCCGTCCGGCATATTCAAAATCCAACGCAAACGCCACCTTACTGCCAGCGTCGCCTAACGCAGTAAAATCCCACACACCTTCCAAACTGCGAAACGGGCCATCCACCAAACTCATTTGCAAACGCGATGGCGGTACGGTGGTGTTGCGCGTTGTAAAGCTTTGGCGGAAGCCCGCAAACTTTAGGTCTAACCGCGCCACTAGCACGTTATCGGCTTGCTCCAAAACCTCGGCATCGGTACACCAGTTGAAATGCTTTGGGTATGCTGCAACCTCATTGACGAGGTCGAACATCTGCGCCGGCGAATATTTCACCAGGGCACTACGGCGAATCTCAATCACAAAAACCTCTTCAACATCACGCTTGGTTTGGCCCAGTAGGCGGCGGAATCAGCATCAAGGCAGCAAAGTCGAGTTTAACGGACATGGCCAAGACGAACGATAAGAATAACAAGAGCGGCGGCACCATCGCGCTCAACAAGCGCGCTCGCTTCGAGTACCGCATTGATGAACGCTTCGAGTGCGGCGTCGCTTTACAAGGGTGGGAGATGAAATCCCTGCGCGCTGGTCGTATCAACTTTGGCGACAGCTACGCTATCGTCAAAAATGGCGAGATTTTCCTGTTTGGAGCGTCCATCCCACCATTAATCAGCGCATCAACCCACGTCATTGCTGATGATCGCCGCACTCGCAAACTGCTGCTGCACAGAAAGGAAATCGACCAATTGATCGGCGCCGTCGAGCGCAAGGGCTACACCCTTGTTCCGACCGCCATGTACTGGAAAAACGGGCGCGTCAAAGTTGAAATTGGTCTCGCTCAAGGCAAACAAGAACACGACAAGCGTGACACCGAGAAGCAGCGCGATTGGCAAATTGAAAAGCAGCGCACCATGCGCTCACACAACCGTAGCGCTTAAGGATGACCTGAATAAGCGCCGAGTCATCGTCCGACGAAATGTGGAAGCGTGTTAGAACAATGCATACCGCTCATCCAACGCGTCAAAGACTCGCTGCGCTGCCGCAGTCACGGGACAGCTCACCTTTCGCAGCCAGCCCATCGGCGGCGTCCTTGACTCGATTCTGCGCGATGTCTTTGGGTATGAAACGGCCTAGTCAATTGGCTCCCTTTCCGCTTGTTTATATAATCGCGCTAACTTAGCGTAGCGCCCCGCTCCGATGGGTGCCTCTGGCCCAAGAACACGGCCGACGCCTCAATGGGGCTGCGCACGAGCTATCGGTCGACTACAAGACAACGCCGCCGCGTGCGGTAACCGAGTTAGCGCTTGCCCAGTATTAGGCGCAAAGCGTTAAGCCATTCGGCAGAAGCTTGTCCGGCGCTATCGCTGTCAGCTACCTCCCGCATGTATCTAGCGCCACTAGCGCTCTTGCATAACTACTCGCCAGCCAAGAAGTCATCTGGGGCAGATCGCGAACGAACGTGTTGACGGCCAAATGCACGCTGGAGTGTTTCACTTAGATCACTTGCGCGTCTACCAAAACTAGCTCACACATCAGAATTGGAGCGACACATTGGACGCCACTGGCCGATCCAGTAGCGTAATGCTCGCCACACCAGCCGCTACCTAGCCTAGGTAAAAAAGCCAGCAATACGGGCTATCACAAACAACCAGCAACAAACGTCAGCTCGAATATAGGTGGTCCAGAATGTTCGGGAATGGAACGACGGCACTGACTACTTCAGCATATTGTGAATCCATTAAATGTGTTAGCGTATGCAGACCTACAACTAACCATTGCGGACGTCATGAAAAGCCTCTGTCACTTCATTGCGCTGTCGCTCATTCTCCTGTTAGCTGGCTGCGCCACCACGCGTGGGTCAAGCCAGGCTCCGAAGATCGATGCCGGTGTTCAAGCAGTGAGCTCATACCACATCGGTGTTGACGACCAGCTGTCAATCTCGGTCTGGCACAACCCGGATCTGAGCGTGAGCGTCCCCGTGCGGCCTGACGGTCGGATCACCGTACCGCTGATCGGCGACGTCGAAGCCGGCGGCCATACGCCGGAGCAAGTAGCAGCAGACATCAAGGGCAAACTCAACGCGTATATTCGCGACCCGCAAGTCACTGTGATACTGACCGAACTGCGTAGCCATGAATACCTTTCACGCGTGCGCGTGACTGGCGCAGTACGTACGCCAGTATCGATTCCATTCCGCCAAGGCATGACCGTGCTCGACGCTGTACTCGCCGCCGGCGGCACCACCGAGTTTGCCTCGCCCGATCGCACGGAGCTGTACCGCAAAACCGCTAGTAAGGCTACCAAAGCGTATTCGATACGTCTTGGTAAGATATTGAAAGACGGCGACTTGGCGACCAACTATCCAGTACAGCCGGGCGACGTCATCACCGTACCGCAGCGTTCGTTCTAACGTAGCGGTCAATAGCTACAGGGGAAGATAGCGACCGTCATGAGCGAACAAGCAAGTCCATTTCAGGCCATGGTGCCGATACTGCTGGGCGAGGCACGGCGACGGCGAGTCGCCTTGGGCGTCATGTTCACGGTGATCGCACTTGCTGCACTGGTTGTTGGCGTGCTGTGGCCAAAGAAGTACGACGCCTCTGTGACTATTCTGGCGCAGGAGTCCAGCATCATTACGCCGTTGATGGAGGGCGTGGCAACCCCCACCGGGACGGCCAGTCGCGCCGGCATCGCACGCGCTGTCATCTTCAGTCGCAAGGTCATGGACGAAGTTCTGGCGACAGGTGGCTGGACTGCAAGCAACCCTAGCCCAGTCGAGCGTGATCGACTGATCGACGGCATTAAGTCGCGCACCACGATCAAGATCGCGCGCGATAATCTGATCACGATCAATTACCACGACTCCGACGCAAAGCGTGCCTATGTCGTCACGCAACAGCTTGGCCAACTTTTCATCAGCGAAAGCCTAGCCTCCAAGCAGCGCGAAAGTCGCGATGCCTACAAGTTTATCAACAGTCAAGTTGATGCCTACCGAGGTAAGCTGACCAGCGCGGAAAACAAGCTGAAGGTTTACCGCGAATCCAACATTGACGCACGACCGGGCAGCGAGGCCGACACTAGTGCTCGCATCAGTCAGCTGCGGACCCAGGTGGAGAATGCGCAACTGGACTTGGCGCAGAAACGTTCGCAAGAAGCGTCCCTAAATGCGCAGCTGACCGGCGAATCAGAAATCAACTCGGTGCAGACCAACGCGGGCGTGTATCAAACGCAACTCGCGGATCTGCAAGGCCAGCTCGACAAGCTACTGATGACTTACACCGCTGAGTACCCTGACGTGGTACGTATCCGCCATCAAATGCAGGACCTTCAGCAGCAACTCGCACAGTCCGAAAAACGCAAGCAAGGTGCGCAACTTGCCGGTACGCCCATGGCCATCGACAGCGCCGCCCGATTCAATCCGCTCTACCAGCAGATCAAGAGCCAGTTGTCTGCCGTTCGTGGCGACATCGCCGCGACCAGCGCACGTAGAAGTGCCAGCGAGTCCATGCTGCAGGCGGAGATGGCGCGCAGCAAGCGCATCGCAGGGTCCGAAAACGCCACGTCCGAGCTAACCCGCGACTACGACGTTAACCGTGATGTCTATCAAGATCTGCTCAAGCGCCGCGAGAAAGCACGCGTATCAATGAACCTCGACGCAGCGCAGCGCGGCCTCACGTTCGTTGTGCAGAATCCTGCCGTCATGCCACTTACGCCTTCCGGTCTACGCTTTATGCATTTCGGCTTGGCGGGAATTTTCCTTGCGCTGGCCGCCCCATTTGGGCTTTTGTTTGCTATCGCGCAATTCGACCCACGCATACGTTCGGCAGAGCAGATGGAGCGTTTGACTGGTTTGACGGTGCTGGCCACGATACCGTTCTATGCCACATCTCGGGATCTGCAGAAGGAAAAGCAGAACAACATCATCTTGCTATTGCTCATCGCACTGGTGATTGCTGCATATGTGGTTTTGTTCGGACTAAAGATGCGAGGGATGGCATGAACGTAAAAGCTGGCAAACCCGAAGCTCCTGAGCAAGTCCCCGCTGAAACGAGTGCAATCGCCAACCCGGCAAGTACATCCGGCGGACTTTCACGACAAACATCCTTAAGTCGTTCCATCGCGCTGATGACCGAACCGTCTGCGCTCGCCGTGCGAGAACTCGGCGAGCGGCGACTTATCCATCGAGACCCATCAGTACGCGAGCAGTCCGATGCGTTTCGCGAGATTCGTACCCGGCTACTCGAGCTCGGTGGTGCAAGTAACTTTGTCACTCTCGTCGTAGCGGTGAGCCCGCAGTGCGGCGGTAGCTTCGTCGCCCGTAACCTGGCTGCTGCGTTTGCGCTGGACGAAGCAAAAACTGGTTTGTTGATTGACTGCAATCTGCGCTATCCGGAGCAACACAACGCACTCGGCGTAGATGTCAGCGCAGGCGGTTTGATCGACTTTCTGGAGCATCCGTCACCGGGCATTAAACCGATGATTTACCACACCGGGATTCCACGACTGCGTTTGATCCCCGCCGGCAAGGCGCGCGAGAACGTCAGCGAGTACTTTTCCTCGTTTCGCATGCGCGCAGTGATCGACTCACTGCGCTGCCGCTACGCAGATCGCTATATCGTTCTCGACGGCCCGGTCATCGCGGGCTCGCCGGATGCACGAATTCTGTCCGACCTTGCCGACTTCGTCGTAGTGGTTGCAGGCTACGGTCGTAATACCGCCAAGGCAATCGATCAGGCGGTCGCTAACTTTGATCCCGCAAAACTGGCAGGCGTGGTACTCAATAACGCGCCCTGAGGGCAATTACTCGACGGACCGGATCGTAACGAGCCCGGCAAGGCATGGTCAGGCAAAAGCACCCAACCCGTCATCACGCAAATGACGATAGTCCAGCTTCATCTAGCCGGCCCGATCAAATTACCGATGTCCGAAACACGTTAGTCACCGACTACATACGCATCCACAACGGGGGGGAGGAATATGTCGGCACCTACCAAGCTCTCTAGCGCCATCGCGCTGGCTTTCATCCTAGCCTCGACCACGGCAGCGGCGGCGGATTTCAATTACAGCCTCTATACCGGCATCGAGCACAGTGACAACATCAATCTCAGGGCAACCGATCCAGTGAGCCAAAGTTCACTGATTCCCGGCGTCAGCTTTACCTACGAACGCAAAGGTGAAGACCTGCAAGCAAATGTTATCGGCGACCTGGAATATCATGATTATCTGGGTAGCAGGTTCAAAAATCAGACGCAGTTAGAGTTGGCAAGCCAACTCAACTGGAAGTTGATACCGGAGCGACTAGACCTGTCGGTACAAGATTATGCCGGTATACAGCCGCTCGATACGCTGGCCAGCGACGCACCTGATAATCAACAACAGACCAACGTGTTTGCTATTGGCCCTGTCTTCCATTTCCGGATGGGCGACACGGTATCTGGCCAAGCCGAACTACGTTATATCAACGGTTATGCGGAAAAAACCCGGATATTCAACTCCCATCGTAGCCAAGGCGCTCTACGCATACTCAAGGCACTGAACCCGACTGATCAATTGTCGGTCAACGTCAGCACGCAGCATGTGAATTTCTATAATTCACCGATCAATGCGAACTATCGACGTAATGAGATATACGCCGGGTATACCAGTCGTCTGACGTATTTTGATATCAACGCTGCAATCGGCCAGTCGCAGATTAATTACGACCAAACTGGTATTCGAAACCAGACCAGCCCGTTGGTACGAGCCAACGTAAGTTGGCGCCCCACCGAGAGCAGTAGCTTCACCGTAGATGTCAGACACCAGTATTCCGATGCTGCACAAGACTTGATGCTGCCACCTGGGCAGGTCCCCAACGCCAACAGTAATGGCATCAGCACCGGCGACGCCGTCGTGAACGCGGAGGTCTACCTCGAGCGCCAAATTGAACTAACTTATGCACTCCACACCGAGCGTCTGACCCTATCGCTCAGCCCACGCTATCGCAAAATAGATTACGACAACGACCCCACCTACGATCAGACTGGCCGCGGCGCGAACGCCGCCATCGACTTCCGCCTGCGCCAGACACTGGTGCTTTCGGCTTACGCCACCGGAGAGCGTCTGGACTACCGTTCGATCGGGCGTAATGATAAGACCATGATCTATGGGTTGCAGGTTGCCAAACAGTTGTCGCAGCACTGGAGTTGGCGCGCAGCGCTGATGCATCAGCGACGTAACAGCAACCTCGCCGAGCAGAACTTCCATGAAAATCGCATCTACTTTGGCGTTACCTTCAAGCGATGATGGAACGGCTTGATGCGGACCGCCCGTTCTATTTCGGGACGAATGGGAGTTTATTCGGTATCTACCATCCCGTGGTCGACTCTGCCACGCGGGCTGTTCTCTTGTGTCCGCCATTTGGTCAGGACCAAATTCGCAGTCACCGGTTGTATCGCCAGTTGGCGCATGCGCTGGTTGCCATCGGCGTGCCGGTACTGCGCTTCGATGTCTACGGCAGCGGAGATTCCGCTGGCGATAGTATCGATATTAGTTGGGATCGCTGTGTCGCCGACGCCATCACCGCAGCGGACGAATTACGCAGGCTCAGCGGCTGCGACCACGTCCTCGCCTTTGGCGCCAGACTTGGCGGCAGCCTCGCCATCGCCGCAGCGGCTGACGCCCACTTCGGCAGCCTCATTGTTTGGGACCCCGTGCTCGACGGCGCCAGCTACGTGGCGCGCCTCGACCAGTTGCAAGAGGACCTGCGCATAGATACTCGGCGCTTTCTCAGACCACGCTCGGTTGCATCATCCACCGGACAGTGGCAGGGCTTCATGGTCAGCGACGTGTTTCGTCGGCAACTGTGCGATCTTCAGCTGGATCCATCATCCGTGCCAGCCCGGCTGATCAAATCTGCGTCTTCCGATACCCCAACGAGTGGTTGGGGGCAGTTTGTTGCTGCTGACGAAGCCGTCACCTGCATTCAGGCATCCACTCCTTGGGAGGATTTGAATAGACTAGAAATAGCTATCCTTTCGCACGAATTGATCCAGGTCGTATGTAACCAATGGCACCAGGCGATATGACCGAGCAAGCCTACCGATTTGGCCGCGCACAACATCTGATCGGAATCATCGGATCACCGCCGCTGGGCATGGGAAACGGAAAACTCGGCATCATTGTGCTCAATGCCGGCCTAGTACAGCGTATCGGTCCATTTCGCTTGCATGTGGACCTGACTCGTCGTCTCAACAACAGCGGCTATCCGACGCTCCGCCTCGATCTGTCCACCTTAGGCGACAGCGCCGCTACTGGTGAAGCTCAGTCGCGCGCGCAACAAGTACGTGCTGACGTGGCTGACGGCATGACGCTATTGGGCCAACAGGCCGGTTGCGCACGCTTTGTGTTGATTGGCTTATGCTCAGGCGCTGCGAACGCTCACCTTGTAGCTTGCGGCGAAGCCCGTGTTGCCGGCGTGGTTTTTCTTGACGGCTTTGCCTACCGCACGCTCGGGTTTGTGTTGCGCCGTTATCTGCCCAAGCTGGCGAACCCGCTACGCATCTGGCGATTTTTTACTCGCCGGCTGCAACCCGCCAAGCAGGCCGTCGTGGAGCCGAATTTCGGCGTGGCCGTACCACCGCGGGAACAAGTTCGTAACGAGCTCGCAGGCATGCTAGAACGGGGTATTAAACTGTGTTTTATTTATAGTGGCGGTGCCAGTGAGTATTTCAATCACCGGCGTCAGTTTCGCGAATGTTTCGGCTCCGTGGCCAGCCATCGGGGCATCAGTATCAGCTACCTCAAAGAGGCCGACCACACCTACATCCTGGCGCCCGATCGCCAGCTACTGCTTAATACCATCGAAGATTGGTTGGTTCGCACCCTTCCACCGACTATTACAGTCACCGTTTGATAAACGATCCAAACGCGCATTGCTTCATGCTAGCGGTTATCAGCATCACCGACCGCTCGGCATAATTACCACCCGTTTCCCAACCGCACCTGTAAATGCCCAGCACGGGCCGGATCTTTCACTCACTTGATTGGGCCTTCATGATGCTCATGTTCTGTGGCCGGTCACGCGGAATCGCTTGCGGGGTACTCGCTACCCTCATCGGAATGATGTCGCCTATTGGGGCTTGGGCTATCGCCACCGGCAACCATGCGCAGGTCGCATCCAGCCTCACGGATAAGCAGCACGTCGTGCAACTCGAGCAAGTGGCGATTCATGCCACACCCGACCTCGATCCAAGTTGGCAGACCATCACTCTTCACCGCAACGGCGCTCAAGGTGAAGCCGTGGCAGTTACCGTCGGCATCCCGTTTCCTCCGGGGTTACTGCAAGACGCCAACGCCATACATATCCTAGATGAACATGGCCAGACGATTCCTGCTCATGTAGTGCCAAGCCTGCGCTGGTACGTTGGTGCTGGCGGCATTCGTGCGGTGCGTGCCCAGTTCCATACAAACCTTGCCAGCAAGTCACGCACGCTCAGATTCAACATCGACAAAAACGCCGGCAGCAAAAGCGGTAGTTGGCCTTATGTGGACGGTTTGGTCAAGGATAGTGACGGCGTGCTTGTCCCTGGGGTTCTGGCCACTCTGAGCCCGCAATGGATGGCCGCATCGTTGATCGCCGGGCCACAATTAGCGGCCGTATCCGAATCGCCCTACGACCGTTACTTTGCCGCCCAATTTCGCTGGGCCAAGGCACTCCCCACCAAAACAGGCGCTGCATGGCTATTCGATCGCACCACGACGCTCTTCCAACAATACGTTCGTACCGGCCGAGTGGACTACTTGGTATCTGCCACGCAGAGCTACCGCTTCTATATGAGTCATATCCGGCGCATCGGGGCACCTGGTTGGCCGTTGTGCGGTGGCGGCTGGAGCCTGGGTGATGTCAACGTCTGTGACCCCAAATACGTCTACATCGAACCCATCTTGCTGGCCCTTGGTCTGACGGGTGACGACAGCGAGCACAACGACGTCCTGATCAAGCGCATGGTGGGCGCATGGAACACCGGCGGCTGGAGCGTAGCTGCTGGTCCTTATTTGAAACCTGATCAACATTTTACCGAACGACAGACCGGTTTGGGCTTATTGGCCATCGTCAGTGCCTACGAGATCACGGGCGACAAGCGTTACCGCGAGGATATCGACAAGCGAATCAGCTGGATCTACCAGCACCAGCAACACAATCCAGACGGTTTGGCTGTCGACGGTTCCTGGCGTAATAGCTGGCAGGTCCATGAAGGCGATAAATACGATCAGGCTACCGACATCCGCGGCTCCTCGCCATGGATGACCGAGAACATGATCGATGGCCTATGGCACGCTTGGCTGGTCACCAATGACAAGCGGATTCCCGTAATGATCACAGCCTTCGGTCGCTACATGGAACGCTATGGCTGGATCGACCCCAAGATCATGGCCATCGCCAAGATAGACTGGCGCAACCCCTGCAGCGGCCCGGACGGCCAAATTAGCTGGTATTGGTCATCCGCCCAGGCCGATACCAAGCAACTCATCACACTGCAAAATTCTGAAGGTTGGTACAGCGATTCGCATAATGTCGAGATGATGCTACCGGTGGCCGCCGCTAGGTACTTTGAGACCGATCCTAGCCAGCAACGTGCACTAGAGCAGCGGCTCAAGCGCCTGTCCACTTCGTACAGCATCGCTTGCGCCGACGAAGGTTCTACGCCACGACGCTTCAACTGGAATAATCGCGGCGTCGGCGTGGTGCAATGGTTCATGCATGACTTCGAAGCAAAGAAGAAGTGAATTCGCATGAAACCTACCAACATTGGCTTGCGCTGGTGCAGACCACGCCTGCCCTAACCAGTGACCTGCATGACCTCATCGCCTCGTCCCATCCGCCCCCACGTGCCGACCTCGGAAGTTACCAAAACTTACACCGTCCTCGAAGCAAACCTCGAACGAGATTGTGCGGTCGCTGCTGGTATTTGGGACGGCATTTTAGGTTGGACTGGTCGCTTCCCCGAGATGTACCAGGCGTTCTATATCGACTGCCCCAACGGACAGCCGTTGTTAGAGTTCCTTCGTCATAATCCATCGCAGTCCTTGGTTGGTACCCTTGGATTGGGACCACGCCGTATCTTGTGGCAAGGACGCGAGATTCGTGCCGGCGTATTGGCCCATCTGTGTGTCACACCAGCGCATCGCTCGGTCAAACCTGCCTTGCTCCTGCTGCGATCAATAGCGCAGGCCGGACAAGGCCACTTCGACGTGTTATACGGACTCCCCAGCGCAAAGGGTGCCGCACTCAGCAAACTGGCTGGTGGTAAAGTTTGCGGGCAATTGATCCGGCGCACGAAAGTCCTGCGCCATGGAAACTACATTGGGCGCTTTCTGCCACGGCCGATTGCCGTCGCTGCTGGTCGAATCATCGATTTAGCCTTTCGTGCCATCGATTTTGCGCGCCACTTGAGCGACCATGTCAGGCCATTCGTCGAATGGGTGGATACCGTCGATCCACGGATGGGCGAGCTTTGGGAGAAAACTCCTCACACGGATGGCTGGATTACCATTCGCGATACCGCAACGTTGCGCTGGCGTTTCGATCGTTTACCTTCCACGAAACGTCGCTACTTGTTGCTCGGCTCGGTACCAGGGCAATCGCTTTCGGCCTGGTTTGCATGCGACACCAACCCGCGCGATGCAAGCATTCTCACCATCAATGATTTCTGGTCCACAGACGGCGTGAATGCCATCGACCCAATCGCCATACGAGTGTTATGCCGTGCCGCACGCAAGGAAGGTTTCCACGCGCTCGAGTTACGATTCACCGGCTCAGACCAAGCCCACTCAAGCTGGATATCAGAAGGCTTTGTACAGCGCGGAAGCCAACCGTTTTACGTGCATTGGCTCAACCAGGAGTTGGCGGGAGATCTCCCAGTAAAGCTGCATATCACCGACATCGATAACGACGGTTGACTCTACCGCAGCGCCCATCGGGACGGAGTGCCAGCTCTGACAATAACAACGATTATTGAGCAGCCGATGTACTATGTCGTGTCGCATGCGGCGGTGGCGGCAGTTCGAAATCGCGCCAGTCGTTCGGATTGCCGGTTTTGCCTGCCTCGGCCGCCTTGATGATGTTGTATACCTCACGCGCCGTCACATAGTGCAATACATAGCGATGACCATCGTTGTACGCGCTCTCCAGGTGCGTGTGCATGGTGTCCGCTGCTGCGCCTAGCAAAGTATCCATGTCGCGCTCCTGCGTACCATGGGTGTGTACTTTGATGAAGATCCACTCGGGACGGCCTTCTACATGAATGCCCGTACGGACCCAATCATCTACTCGTTCGGGTGTGGGCGGGCAGGCCCGGCGCACATCCGAAGCCTCAATTCGTGGAATTAGGCCAAAGCGACGCTCGCGCCAATTCAAGCCCAGCGGACCTTGTACGATCATCAAATCGCCACTGGGCTTTTCCCCCACCCGCACCGGCACACCGGTATTGTGTGACTTCGGGCGCAGCGGATCATCGGTGGCGTAATAGATTGAGTTGACCATCTGCGTTTGCGTATCGCTCGGTGCCGATGGCAGCGTGAAATCTGCATAACAGCCCAACTCACGCAGCAAGGTCAATTCATTATTGATGCCACACCAGCGACCGTCAGCTCGCGAATTATCTAGACTCCAATTGCCATGGATGAAAGCAAACCGTAACTGGCCGGTATGCGGATCGCGCGGCAACGCACCGTGACGCTCATGCAATAGCTTGTTAAAGCGGTCGATTGTCGCGTTGAAGTTTTCCTCGGTATCGTTGTCGTGATGCAGGTGGATCTCGATCTCGCCATAACCGTCGGCGCACAGGTTGGCTAGTTTCTCTAGATGCTCCTCGACATACTCTTCCTCGGGGTAGAAAAAACTGTGCTGTGGTGAGCGCCCATCGGCATCATGGTGTGCATCGGCCAGCACGCGATAGTCACGACACCAGCGATCCACCCGGGCGCGTTGGGTCGCAAGATCGACGTGCCTCCAATTTGGCTCGAAATGGTCGACGAAACAAAACATCACATGAACCGGGCCTTTGACCGGCGCGGGCTGTTTCCGGCGTAGGTAGCTGCCCAGCCATATATGCATGTTGCGCGCACGGATTGCCCAGCCCAGCAGCAACACCGCCAGAATCAGCAAGACAAAAAATATCGATACAACTAACCACATCAGCACGCCCCCCCCTGTAAAACCAATGTCAGAAGTTGTTCGGCGTTGTTGCGCCACTGTCGCTCGCGCGCGATGTAATCACGCGCAGCAGCCCCGACTCGTCGTCGCTCATCCGCTTGCACGGCGATATCGAGCACACGCTGTACGCAGGCGTCGGTCTGCCGGTGTGGAAATAGCCACCCGGTGTGACCGTCTTCGATGACTTCGACCACCGGAGCATAATCGGGGGCAACCACTGCCACGCCCATAGCCATGAATTCGAACAATTTCATGGGCGAACCATAGTGATTGGAATCGGGTAATACCGCGTAATCCATGCAAGCAATCCAGCTGGCAATGTCGTCGTGGGCCACCCGCCCCGGCAAAATGACCCGTTCAGCGAGCCCGCGCCCAGCCACCAAAGCACGTACCGCCGGCAGCATACGGCCATCGCCAACCAGGACTAGTGCCAGTTGCGGCACCTCGGCCAGTCGCGACGCCATTGCGTCGACAAAGCCGTCCACACCATGCCAATGCGCAAACGAACCGATGAAACCACATACCACCCGCTGCCCTAATCCCCGCTCTGCACGCAACTTGACGGCGTCGAAGCGTGATGGATCGAAATGGGCGAGATCAGCCGCATTGGGAGAAATAACCGACGGCGCAATCGTGCCGTAAGCGGCCTCAGCCTGCTTACGAAATTGGCTCGAAATGAATACCAGCCCGGTACATTGGCGTAAGCACCAGCCTTCAATGCGACGAGCCAACCATTTCAAGCGCAGCGGGCGCACCCGCTCGACCAGCGCCGAATCATTGATTTCCAAAACCAGCGGTATCCCGTTGCGTCGCGCCATCCATACCGTGGCAAACAAAAACAATGAATACCGCTCGTAAATAAGCTGCGGGTGGAGGCGCCGAATCGCCGCACTCATGCGCCACCAGGTCACCATGTTGTAAAGCAGCTCGAAGAACTCAAATAACACACCCGGCAAGCGCGTCACTAGTGCCGCCAGTCGGCCTTTGCCCGGCGCCGCCTGTGCCGAAGGTGCAGGTTCGTTCTCAGGGTCGGCGCCAGGAAACGACATCACCGTGACGTCGTGACCCAGCCCGCGCAAGGCGTCTACGATGCCTCGAATGTGCACGCCCTCGACGTGCCGTCCGCGAGTACGGTGGTGATAAATAATTCTCATGTCATTTCCGAAAGCATGGCGTGGAAGTCGTACCCCTCGCTGCGCCACTGCGGCAACAACATGGCAAGCGCCTCACCCGCCCGCGGACCGTCATCATGCATCAACACGATGTCGCCGACGCGAGGCGGATTACCACGCAACTTGGCAGCCAGCTCTGCTGGCGGCAAGCCAAGGTAGTCCATGCTGTCGTAGGACCAGTAAGCAATGCGACGGCGCTTTCGAGCCAGATGCAGCAACAACGGCAACGGCAAAATACCTTGCGGTGGGCGCACTCGGTGTCGTGTGTAATGATCAAAATTAGCTAGCAGACTGTCGGTGCGATCCAGCTCTGCCACTTGCTCACGCAGCTTCATTCGCCCGAACTGGTTGTGGCTCCAAGAGTGATTTCCCAGCAAGTGTCCCTCGGCCACAATGCGCTCGACCAAGTTCGGGTATTTTTCCGCGCGATTGCCTACAACAAAAAAACTGGCATGAATGCCATGGGTCGCTAACAGGTCCAGCAACCGCGGGGTGTGTTCCGGATGCGGGCCATCGTCGAAGCTGAGAAAACGGACGGAACCATGCTTGGGCCCATGAGTCTCCATCAGCGCATCGGGGAGCAAGTTCAGTAAGTGCTGTTTTTTCAGCATGAATTTCATCGGGTCGTATCTAGAGTGGAAGAGGTGTGGTTGGCGACCGCCTGCAAAACATCACTCAGCCGTCTCACATTGTCGTCCCAGCGGAAATTGCTGGCGTGAGCCGCGATTTGAGCACTATCCCAAGCGCAACTACTGGCTCTGATCAAGGCTGCCGACAACGCCGTACGATCATGCGGCGGAACCAATATTCCAGCGTACTCAGGCACAACTTCCGGGATACCCCCTACGTAGCTTGCCACCACGGGGATCCCGCATGCCATCGCTTCCAGCACCACGTTTGGCACGCCCTCATTATGACTTGGCAAACACACCAGGTCTGCGGCGCAAAACCAGTCCCTCAACTCCGTGTGTGGAACGGCGCCCATCAGCGATACGCGTTCTGCACATCCCAGTGCCGCGGCACGTCCCAGCAATTCCGGCCGACACGGCCCCGCACCCACGTAAATCAGCCGCGCCTGCGGGCGTACCGCTAACAGCGCGGGAAATGACTCAAGCAGGTCGACGCAACCCTTGCTCGATTTTAGGTTGCCCACATAAAGAAGCAACGGAGCCTCTGCCGCGAGCTGTAAGCGCGCACGTGCGTCCTTGCGCGGGCTCGGCGCAAAACGCTCGCTGTCGACGCCGTTATAGATGACATGGACCCGATCCGCGTCCGCACCGATGGCAACCGCCGTATCAGCCAACGCTCGACTCACCGCCAGCACTGCACCGGCACCGCGCAGCGCCGATCTAATTTGCCAGCGCCGCAAGCGATAGTTCGCCTGCACATTGAGGTCGTTACCGTGCACCTTGACTACGTAAGGGATCCCAAGGCGCCGCGCCAGCCAGCCGGCGGCGGCGGCGTCGGGATAAGCCCAGCTAACCAAAATACAATCGTATGCGGCAGCTCGTATCTGACGGCCACGTTGCACCCATAATGAAAGCAACCAAGTGATCGCATGTAATGAGCGACCAAAGCGTGGCGGATAGAAAAACGTAAAATGGTCCGTGTGAAGATCATTGACTTTCACCTCGCCACGCACGCCTGCCATGCGCTCGCGAAAGTCTACCGCCGTCAGTACGTCAACCTGATGATGTTTTCCCAGACGCTCAAACTGCTGTCGATTAAAAGCACCACGCAGCGGATCCCAAGGCGTGGGAAACAGATTGGTCAGGGCCAGAATTTTTAGCCTCATCAATCAACTCGCACATTCTTGATAGAGTTCGGCATAACGCCCCGCCATGGTATGCAATGAGCCATGAACCTCCACCCAAGCCCGAGCCGCGCCGGCCAGTATCGCAGCCTGCACAGGTTGCAACAGCAACTCTTGTATTGCCAAAGCCAGTGCTACCGAGTCGCGTGGCGGCACCAACCGGCCGGTATCACCATTACGCACGATCTCGCCATTGCCGCCTACATCAGTGGCTACGATTGGCAAAGCCACCGCACAGGCTTCCAACAAGGCCATGGAATAGCCCTCGCTTACTGACGACAGCACGAACAGATCGAATCCCTGCAGCAATTCACGCACGTCGTGACGGTCGCCTAGGAAATGCACACTTGTAGCCACCCCTTCGTCGCTGGCGCATTGCTGCAACGCCCCACGTAGCTCGCCATCGCCGACCAGCACTAGCACTGTATTAGGCTGCTGCGCGTGCACCTGCCGAAAAGCACGAATTAGGCCGGCTTGGTCCTTAGCCCAATTGAGGCGCCCTACCGTGCCAATGACGCGAGTCCCGACTGGTACTTTCAGCTGCCGTCGAAGCCGCTCTCGCATATCATCCGATGCCTGCTGGAAAGACTCCAACGGGATGCCATTGGGCACCACCCGGGCCTTTGCCGACGGCAGTATCCCTCGCTCAATGGCATCGCGACGAGCTGCCTCACAAACGGTGGCGACCACGTGCGTATGCCCCAACGCACGTCGATACAACCACTCCCGTCGCGCCGCTCGCTGATTGCTGCCCATGCCATGACGCGTATTGATGATGCAAAGCACTCCAAGGCCGCAAGTCGCCAACACCGCCTGATAATGAGCCACCGCGTTGTGGGTATGTAGCACTTCAGTAGCATGCTCACGGACATGACGCCGTGCCCGCGCCAGTGCCCGTAGATCAAGCCCCCGCCGCTTGCTGCAGGCGTGTACGGGCACCCCGAGCACGTCCAATTCGTGTGCCATCGTGCCTGCCTCATACAAACACACCACTTGGCAACGGTGACCTTGTTGATGCTGGACCTTAACCAGCTCCAACACCATCCGCTCCAGCCCACCTCGGTTCAGATTCTCGACAACATGGGTGATGTTCAAGGGGGCAATTCCGACACGGTAACGCGTAGTTTTCCGCTCGGTGTCAAGGGAATGTCGTCGACGAAGCGGCAATCTAAGGCAACGCTGTCTCCTAGCACCTTGGCGACCTCGCGGTGGATATAAGCTAATGAAGAATCATCGAAATCGGCGTCGCGTACGATGGCCAGATCCAGTCGATCGAGTCGACGCTGTACCAGCTGAAACCGCCGCAGCCCTTTCACGTCCTTGAGCATGTGTGGAAAGAATTCACCCGGCAGCACATGTCCAGCCGGTGTGCGGATGACATCAAGCACACGGCCATCCACTCTGCTCAACAACGGCAGACCGCGACCGCAACCACACGGTTCGGTGGCAGCCGTAGCCATGTCACCGTTGGCATAGCGCAGGAACGGCATTCCGTAGTTGAACAGATCGGTGATCACCACCTCGCCCGTCAGGGTGCCCGCCGGCGCGTTCGCTGGCTTGTCTAGTTCGACGACCAGATGATCGGCGTTCACATGCATCCCATGACGTTTCTCGCATTCCGCCGCGATTAGCATGAACTCGCGACAACCGTAGGTGTTGAACGCCGGTGCCCCAAAAGCCTGCTCGATGATCTCGCGCTGGAACTCGTGCAAGGCCTCAGCTGCACCGATGATCCCCTGCGGTCGCCAAATCTTGCGCCCGGTGGCAATCAACCATTGCGACAGGCGCAGCATCGGCCCGACATACGCCACGATGATCTGCGGGCGGTAACGATCGATTGCATCGGCATACTCGCCCATGTTTGCGTCGGTCATGTGAAAGGTGTTCAGTACACGTCGGGCAAACAACGTGTTGTACAGCCGGTCTTTGAATTGATGCGCGCGTGTGGGGTCGCCTACTGCACCACCCCAAAGAAAGGCGGTGCGCCGCCCCATGCGTGAACCCGCCCACTCATAACCTCGCCACATCACCGCAGTACGGCGATCGTTGCTCTCGCGGGTGTAGCCAAAACGCATGGGCTCACCCGTTGAGCCACCGGTGGCCTTGGTTAGGATCCGGCCACGCCAAGATTCGGCTTGCAGATCGTCGAAATTGGCACGTATGTCAGCTTTGGTCAGTAGCGGCAATTTCGCGTAATCGTCGAGGTTATGAATATCCTCAGGCACCACGCCCAGCTCGCGCCAACGTTTCTGGTAGTACGGCACCTCGCGCTGACAATGCTCGATCAGGCGCTTCAGCCGTCGCCACTGCAATGCCTGAATCTGCTCCGGCGCCAGCCACTGATCACGACGATATTCGGCCAGCCATGCCAGCGTGTGTCGGCGGCGCAAGCCACTCTCGTAAGCGGGAAAAAGCACGTGGCGAAATGCCGCCTCATACCAACTGCTCATCTAAGATTGCCTCCCAGCACGCACGCTTGCCCAACCCAGCAATTGTCCCAACAGCCGTGGTCGGCCACCAACAAATCGCTGATGCAACTCCTGCAGTTGCTCAATATCGTCTTCGCTCCAGCAACCCAACACCAGAGTCAGCAGAATATATGTCACCGACACCATAATGCCGCCAATCAGCAGGGTCCATATGGGTAGCAAGTGCAGCCCCAGCACCGGTAACGCGACTAGTGCCGCCCCCAACCCGGCAGCAATAGTGCGCAATAAGCGCCCCCATTGCAGCCTTGCGCCGCTAACACGAATACCGAGCAGCACATAGACCGTCGAGCTGACCAGTGCCCCCGTGACAATCGCAGTTACTGCACCGAACAAGCCAAAATGGGAGATCAACACCACATCCAGCGCGAGTTTCAATACGCCAAAGATGATCGTCATTATGAGAATGGTCTGCTGCCGATCAGCGCTGATCAGCAGGCTACTAGCACCTTGCGTGGCGGTACCAATGCCGCCAGCAAAGATGATGAGGGCAAACACTGGCGCCGCCGCCGCGTAGGAATGGCCATACAACAAACCAATCACCGGCCCGGCGAAACACATGCCGAAAACCACCACCGGCACCGCCAACAATACGAGATAGCTAGTAACCATCACGAACCGACGCCCAGCTACCTCTCGCCCCTGACTCAACGCCTTGGCCATCATGGGTAGCAGCAACGCGCCAAACACGCCCGGCACCAACAAAATAATGCCGCTGGCGAGCTGGTAGGCCACCTTGAAATAGCCTGCCGAAGCGGCGCTGTCGTACATGGTCAAAAATAGCATTTCCACATCGCTGGCGATCAAAAACCCGATGATGACGGTGGCCGAAACGATACGAAGGTGTCGACGCATGCGCTGCACAAGTTCAGGCGGCAAAATCGCCAATTTCGGCAACCCGGCAATCAATCGTCGTGCTTGAACATGGGAGACCAGCACGAAGACTGAACTGGAAGCGACATACACCACCAAGAACCACAAAATGGAACCTTCCAAAAGCATCGCGATCGCAACTAGCCCCAGGTTCACGGGGGATGCCACCATTGCCACTTTGGCGGTCGCTCCGAACGCCTCAAAACCTTTCGCAACCGCAATATTGAACATGTAAGAAGCGCGCATCACCACCGATATCAACAACAGAAAGAACTCGGTGTGATTCATAGACACCGCCAACCGTCCCCCCAAAGTCGCGTACAGCACCACCCCAATCAAGAGTGCCGCCAGCATATGCAGACGTTGCACGCGTCGAAACCGCTTCACCGTCGGCACGATCAAGTCGTTCTGATCCGAGCCACGTAACTCAGCCACAAATTTGATAACGCCGGTAGTAATCCCAGAGTTGGTAATCACCAGGCCCACCGAAACGAACCACATAAACAGGCCGTAGATCCCATAATGCTCCGGCCCTAGATGACGCGCGATCATGATCGCAGCAAGCATGCCAAGCGCGTATTCGGTGTAAATACCCACTGATGAGAGCAGCGTATTGCGTAGGGTTAACGTGCGCGTACTCATGAGGTGCGCAGCAACACTTGGACCAACACGAACAACGCGACGATGCTGCCCAGCGCAATGGGTACCCAGCGCCGCCAGCTATCTGCCAGGTCAAAAGCTGGCAATCCGGAGAAGCGTCTGCGTGCGCCCACGTAATAACCCACTACCACAGCGATCATCAGGTACATCACCACGCTATAACTGCGGCTGAGAAAGAACGCCGACGTAAATAATCCGCATAACGACAGCAGCAGTGTCATGGCCAGCTTTCGCTCCGCCGCCCACTCTCCGGTGTTCCCATCGGCATCTTGTTGTGGTGGCATGCGCAACAACTTCACCATCATCCAGAAGCTGTAGCCGACAAAGGCTAGCCATGTGATGAAACCGAACAAGCCAGTCTCAGCCAATACAAGCACGAATGAGTTATGCGCAGTGAGATAGTTGTAGTCGGTGAAGTTGCCAGAACCCACACCGAACAACGGGTGCGAAAAAAACATGTGCAGGCCTTCGTACCACGCATCTACCCGACCCGCAGCCGAGGACTCGTCAGCATCCAGTTCCTGCATGCGCGAGGACAGTACCTTCATCACCAACAGGCCTGCCACACTCAGCACTCCGGCGGTCACTATGCCGCGGCGGTACCAGGTGTAGACGCCGGCAACGACCAATACGGCGATCAACGCCCCGCGCGAGTTGGTGAGATACACCCCATATAGCAGCAAGGCCGCACCGGCGAGCCAGAAAATCCGGCCTAAAAAGCCGCCACGACTACTCAAATAACACGCCATCGGTAACACAGTAGCAAACAGCAAGCCAAGATCATTCGGGTCCTCGAAGATGCCCACATACTGAATGCGGCCGCCCTCAACCATGCCGATGCCGGTCCAGCCAACGCCGTATTGCGACTGATCCACGCCGTGCAGCGCTAACACCATGGTGCACAACGTGAGTACGGCCAACGTCACAACCACGCGCCGTTGGCTCACGGCAACAGCCGCCGCCAATACAAAGAACGCAATCATCACGGGACCGAAGTCTTTCAACACCTCAATCACACCACCTGCCCAGCCGCTAGCTACCTGTGACGCCATTAGCGCCAGCATAAAGATCGGCAACAGCAGGAAATGCGGCGCAGCAAAGGTTTTCTTGGACGACAGCAACCAAAACAGGAAAGCCAATACCAATGTAACAGGTAAGATCGGCACCCCCTGTAGTTCCGGCATGTAGTCCTGAGGCCGAATGATAGTCAGCGCCAAGTAGAACAATATGAAAATAAACATGTCGAAGTTATGTCTAAATCAAGCAATACGGTTGACGGTCGGATAACTCATTAGCTCAGGCAACGTCAGCATGGAAGCGAACCAGCCGGCACTCATCTCGCGTTCAACCGGCAAACGGTACAGCGCATATCTATTTGCGTCAGACATGCGATTGGTGCCACAGATGTAGCTGCAACCTGCCCGATAGCCTGCGGCAATAGTGGCTTGCACTACACGGTCATCGAACGCCGCATTACCGCCCACTGGATAGGAGATCAACGTAGTTGGAGCACCCAATTCGCGATCTAGGGTGGCTTTCGACTCACGCAACTCACTTTCCAGATCGTCCTGCACCAGCTTTGCCAGCATGCGGTGATGCACACCATGTGAGCCAATTTCGAAACCCGCCGCATGCATTTCGCGCAACTGATCCCAGTTCATCGGCTGACAAGCGACGTGCCCCTTATCCCACGGCACATTCAAGTCAATGGTCAACCGATCGATCAAAGCCGACTGCGCTACCCCGTCCAGCGCTTTCAAACGGCCTAGCATGTCACGGGCAAGTTTTCGACGCTCTATCCGCCCCGCCGGCAGTGGCACATTCAAACCAAGCTCAGGCGCACTCAAATGCTGTCTGGAGGTACTCAAGACCGTATGCACCAACCAGTCGTAGGCATACGGGCGACCACTGTCGATATGACCGGTAGAGACGAAAAACGTAGCCGGCAAACCAAGCTCGCGCAAGATAGGATACGCAACATGGTA
The DNA here is from genome assembly GCA_039924175.1 of Rhodanobacter sp. Classification (GTDB taxonomy): domain Bacteria; phylum Pseudomonadota; class Gammaproteobacteria; order Xanthomonadales; family Rhodanobacteraceae; genus Rhodanobacter. The sequence continues at coordinate 36,452 of JBDTBF010000150.1, read as the reverse complement.
ATTGTCGTCGTAGCCATCATCGAAGGTCACCACTACAGCGCCAGCAGGCAAGGTTTGCCCGGCCTCCATCGCGGCAGCCGCATCACCAAGACGCACCGGTACGAAGCGTTGCTTCACCAACAGCATCTGCTCGCGAAACTGTTCGGCGGACGCACTGACCAGATCGAGATCGAAATCAAATCTGTTGGTATCGGCAACTGTAACGATGCGGTGATAAGCCAAGATACGGAGATCCCGGTACTTCCACGCCCGCACCTGTTGTAATACTCGCAACAGACCACTGCGAAAACACAGCTCTCCCAACCGACCACGAATACCAAGCGGGCTGACGCTTTCCTGCATCTGTTCCGAGCGGCTCACCACAAGTGCAACCTCCGGTTTCGTGCGAAAGCAACGAGTGCTTGCGCGGCAAAGAGATTGAGATAGAAAAATGCCCCCAACAAACGTACCGGCATCCATGCCCCCAGTGCCGGAATCAGTTTGCCCACGCCAACCAACACAGCAGACAAAACCAGTAACGACAACGTTGCCCCGTAGACTACATGGTGCGACGCAAGTACGGCGCTGCAAAATGTCAACGACAACAGCAACCACGGCGCCAACAGCCGCAACAGCTTGTGGCTGACAAAGCGGAACCACAGGGGGTTACCGGCCGGCGACAGCAACCATGGCGCCAATTGAATCAGCTGGTAGTTGCCAGCCAGCGTGCGGATTTTACGTTTCTGCTCTTGTGTCGAATGCCGTGACGGACGGTCCCAAGCCAACGCCAGCGGCTCAAATACCACGCGTAGACCAGCCGCACGCACCCGCATCGGCACCAATACGTCATCGAGTACAGTTCCGGCGGGAAGTGGCCGAAACATTTCACGCCGCATGGCATACAACGCACCGGTGACACCCACGGTCGAGCCAGAGCCACTTTCGCTTTGGCGTATCAATTTCTCATAACGCCAGTACGCATCCACCCCACGTGCAAAACCCGTGTGTACATCCTCAAACAACAGCTCACCGCTGACTGCGCCGACCGTATCGTCGGCAAGATTCGCCACCAGCTCGCGCAGCGCCGCCGGCGCTAATCGCTGACGTACATCAGTCAGCAACAGCACCTCCCCCGTGGCCACGGCAATGCCATCATTGAGGCACGCCGCCTTACCACGCCGTTCGGCAAATTCCAGCACGCTTACCCGCGCGTCACCAAATTGCCGACACTGTTCGGCAGTATCGTCGCGACAGCCGTCGCAAACGATGACAATATTGACGAGCTGCTGGGGATAATCGAGGGCACGGAGATTAGCCAGTTTGGCCACGACTTGGGTTGCTCCATCATGCACAGCAATCACCACGGTTACCGCCGGTGTCACTGCTTGTTTGCGTATGGGTTGGGGCGCAAATCGCGCCAGCAACCACACCCACAGCGGGTAGCCGACAAAGACGTACGCCAGCAATAATGCACAAACCCAGAATACGATGTGCAACACAATCACCATATCGTCGCCCCCCTGCCAGTCATCCGCATTTCAGCTCCGTCCGAACCATCGACGCAGACGCGTACCCAACCTACCGCGCTCGCTCGCTGAGGCTGCTGCCACCTCGGGCAGCTCTAGCGCCAGCATTGCCAACGTACTGGTGGCAACGTCAAGCAGGCGCAGTTGCGCACCTGTCTCATGCTTTATGCGGTTGGCAAACTCGACGGCTAATAAGGAATGCCCGCCAATATCGAAGAAATTATCGCTACTTCGAATGTCCGTCACCCCTATCAGGTCACGCCAGACTCTCGCGATAATTGCCTCGCGTGCATTGGCAAGGCTGAGCACCTGCCCGATCGGCGTGTGTGCGAGAACGTCGGCTGCGGATGGTGCAGGAAGTGCGTTGCGATCAATTTTACCATTGGGTGTTTTGGGCAGCGCATCGAGTAGCTCAATGTGCTGCGGCAGCATGTACTTCGGCAGCAGCACCCGTAAATGGTCGCGCAAAAGTTGAGACGCGCTGGCCCGGTCACCATCGACGACGGCATACAGGACTAACCGTACATCGTTGTCGCCGAAGCGATGTGCCACTACCACGCATTCACGCATGCTCGCGTAGCTGCCCGCAGCAGCTTCGATATCACCTGGTTCGATGCGGTAGCCACGAATTTTGATCTGGTTGTCCGCACGGCCGTGGAAATACAACACACCATCCCGCCACGTACCCAAATCACCGGTGCGGTACATCCGCGCATCGCCACCCACGAACGGGTCGGCAAGAAAGCGCTCAGCCGTCAGATCGGGGCGATGTAGATATCCCGCGGCCACCCCGTCACCGCCGATCCAGATTTCGCCAATCCTTCCAGGCAATTCCGGCAGACACTGCTGGTCAAGCACATAGATACGCGTATTGGCGACCGGCTTGCCCAACGGCACCACGCTTAACCCTGGCTGGATGCGTGCCACAGTTGACCAAATCGTCGTTTCCGTGGGGCCATAAAGATTCCAGAACTCGCGGCAATGGCCGGCCATGCTGTTGGCCACTTCTAGTGGTAAAGCCTCGCCCCCTACGAACAGACGCAGGTCGCGTACTTCATCATCTCGCCCAATGTCCATCAGCAGTCGTAGCAGCGAAGGTGTCGTCTGCAACACGTTGCAACCACTGTGTTCGATCAAATCCCATAGCGGCTGCGCCTCGTGAAACTCCTCCTCGGAAGCAATCACCAGACGCGCGCCCACGATCAACGGCAGATACAGTTCTAGCCCCACGATGTCGAACGACAGCGTGGTCACCGAGCACAACACGTCGTCGGGGCCAAAGCCCGGCTCACGGCTCATGCTGAGAAGGAAGTTGACCAAGTTGCGATGCATGATGACCACGCCTTTAGGCTTGCCGGTGGAGCCCGAGGTGTACAACACGTACGCCGCGTCGTCACCCCGCACCACCGGCAATGCCACTGCATCTGTGGCTTCGGCGACCAGCGCATTCACGTCCAGCAAGGTACGGCCTGTCGCCACCTCTAACGGTAGCAACTGGACTTGGGTAACCAGTACATAGCGCAGACCCGAATGTTCCGCCATGTATTGCACCCGATCGGCCGGAAACTCCGGATCCAGCGGCACGTAGGCGGCGCCACTACGTAGCACACCCACCACCGCGATCAACATTTCCAAAGTTCGTGGCACGCAGACGCCTACTAGGTCACCGCGGCCGATACCGCGGCGACCGAGTGCCTGCGCCAGCGCACGTGTGGAGCGTTCCAGAGTGGCGTAGTCGATCGATTTCCCACCACACTCTGCAGCGATGCGGTGTGGTACTTCCCACATTCTGGCTTCGAACAACGCCGTCACTCCGTGTTCGCGGTCGTAGTCCATCGCCGTCGCGTTCCATGCTTCTAGCACTTCGATACGTCCCGCGTGCCCCAGCAGATCCACGTCGGCCACGGTGCCAGCAGCGAGGGCGGTGACGCCTTCCATCCCGGTAATACTGCGAAGCAAATTTTTGTAGAATTCCATCCAACGCCGTGCGGTTGTTTGGTCATAGCGCGCGGTGGCGTAATGCACCGTCAGGGCCAGCGTTTTCCCCGTATCCCGAAAGTTGAACGACATGCCCCAATCCAGCGCCGTGCGCGGACAATCACGCAGTGCATGGGACAGGCCCAAAAATGCAGTGGCAGTGTCCCGTGGCGATAAATTGAACTCCACGCCGGTCAATGCCGCTTCGCCATTCGCGGCACGCAAACCCAACATGCGCTGGATCGCCGTCAACGTCGTCTGTTGATGCTCAGTTGCGCCGAGTAACGCGGCATGCGTGTGTGCGACCAACTCCGCAAACGGCCGCTCTGGTGCGACCTCCATACGCAACGGCAGAGCCACAGCAGTCCCACCCACCAGGATCCCATCATCGGTCAGAGCTGAGCCAAAAAATGGTACGGCCACTGCAAAATCGTGCTGATCAGACAACCGTCCCAGCAATACAGCTAGGCCGCTCAATAGGAGACTACGCAAACTTACCTCGTAGCTGCTTGCGGCACTGCGCAGCGCAGCGGTCAGGACCGGCGCGAGTTCGCACTCGACAGTCGCCGCGCCATAATCCGGCTGTGCCGGCACTGGTCGGTCCGCGGGCAAGCGTAAAACTGCAGTGGGCGGTGCATATACCTGCCGCCAATATTTGAGGTTAGCCGTCTCCGTACCATCGGTCTGACGCTTGTGCTCGGCAAGCACGTAACGGCGAAATGCCACCGCGCGGGCCAGCTCAGGCTCATGACCGGAGGCAAAAGCGTTGTAGCAAGCAGCCAACTCGCCAACAAGGATTAGCAATGATCGCTCATCCACGACCAGTTGGTGTGCCATGACGTGCAACACGTGCCGAGCTTCGCCCAGCCGCACCAGCGTAAAGCGCACCAGCGACGACTTGTTCAAATCGAACGGCTGTCGGACTTGTTGCGCGCAGAACGTGGCAAACCGCGCATCCGCCATCGTCCCGGCGTAATCCAGTTCCACCAGCGGTAACGACACGTCTGCGTTGAATCGCTGGCTGTGACCATCGGCCGCGAAGGTGAAACGCAGAGCTTCATGTCGTTGCCAAACAAACTCCAATGCCCGCTTGAACGCGGCCACATTCAACTCGCCGTCGAGGCACAGCACCAAGGACTCGTTGAACGCCAGCGACGCATCTTCGCCGAACTGGCTGGCGAACCATTTTTCAATCTGATTCCCGACTAATGGCAGCTCGAACTCGCTTAGGCCGATCACGACGCTACCGCCGGGCCCCAAGTGCACATCCCGTACTGATCCGGCCGCACTTCGCTAGACCCCGCATCCAGCCCCTTTGGGCCGGTCCTCGCTACGCCCAAATCACATGTGGCACCCTGGCTCTTCGCAGAGCGCGAGATCGCCGCGCTGCCGCAGGCGTGTTGCACCTGCACAAGGCACTCGACACTGCGCTCGGGACTCTTAACGTAGCGGTCAGCCATGTTTTCCCCACCGATCAACAGTTCACCATCGTCATCGACCGGTACCGTATTCAGACATGTACCAATGACATGCGCTCGCACTTGAGGTAACGACCTACCGTTATTCGGACAGTCTGACTGCTGGACTGGATCAGCCAACCACACTTTGCTGGAAATCAACTCACGCGCACGCGCACCATCCCCCAGTGCCACGAATGCCAAAGCCAGCTGTGCCGGATCCAGAAAGCCTAACTTCAAGCCGCCAACATCCATTAGTTACCTCTGTTTGCCAGCCTACCCATCTTGTCGGCTGGAGTTCCGCCACATCAATCTTGCCCGGCCCGCGAATGGATTCAGACCGTACAACTCGGCCTACCCGTTACTCGCTCTGCACTCGTTGTCCGAATCGCCAAAGTGTGTAGTACACCGAGCAGTAACAGTCTCATCATGTTGGCACAGCGGGACCACCCAAGGGATAGAGCACGCGAAATTGGCAGGCCCGCACAACGTGCTGGCGACGGCAACGTCTCCGAGCTGCGCTCGTTCAGTGCAATCCAAACAAATGCCGCAGGCGCTGGCCCAGCGAAGTTGCCCCCCCCTTCTGGTTAGCATCAGTGTCTGGCAGTTCAGAGGCCAATGATGCCAGTGTGCCCGTCGCCACATCGAGCAGATTGAAACGTATTCCAGTTTCGTGCTGCACCCGGGTGACAAATTCAACGGCTAGCAGGGAATGGCCTCCCACATCAAAGAAGTTATCGCTGCCGCGAATGTCTCCTGCGCCGATCAGGTCGCGCCAGATTCCAGCGAGGTAGCTTTCACGCGAATGGGGTACAGCCGCCGACGCCGTGCCCTTTTCTACGGATAAGGACATCCCCTTCGCCTCTGCGTCTGTCGGTGTGCGCAGTGGCAGTGGCAGTGCGTTGCGATCGATTTTTCCGTTGGGGGTTTTGGGCAACGTCTCAAGCAACTCAATGTGTTGGGGCAGCATGTAGGCCGGCAATTGCTTGCGCATCCGTTCACGCAAGCGTGGTTCCAACGCAGCATCACGCTCGGTGGTAGCGACATACAACACTAAACGTAGATCGTTGTCGGCCACCTGCTGAGCCACCGCCACACATTCGCGTACAGCGGGATCCGCACCGGCAGCGGCTTCGATTTCACCTGGCTCGATACGAAAGCCACGGAGCTTGATCTGATGATCGGCACGCCCGTGAAAATATAGCAAGCCATTGCGCTGGCTGCCCAAATCCCCTGTGCCATACATGCGCGAACCATCTGCAGCAAAGGGATCGGGGAGGAAACGCTCGGACGTTAGATCGTCGCGAAATAGGTAGCCAACCGCCACGCCGCTACCGCCGATCCAGATCTCGCCAACCTCTCCTTCGGGGACCAGCTGACCGCGCTCATCGAGTAGATAGACCTGTGTATGAGCAATGGGTCGGCCCAATGGAACCGAGCCCGTGCCCGCCGCCACCCGCATTATCGTGGACCAGATTGTGGTTTCGGTCGGCCCATACATGTTCCACAATTCACGACACCGGCCTTCCAGAGCATTAGCCAGCACGCGAGGCAACGTTTCCCCACCCACTAGCAACTTAACCGCACGTAGGACACCGGTAGTGTCGCGCGCAGCGAGTAGCCGCACCAATGCTGGAGTAGTTTGCAAAACCGTGATTGCACGGTCATGCAGGAGTTGCAGCAACATGTCTGGGTCGCGGTATTGTGCATCGCTGGCCAGCACCACGCGAGCGCCGGCAATCAGTGGCAAGTAAAGTTCCAGCCCTGCGATATCGAATGACAACGTAGTCACCGCGCAGAGCACGTCATCTTCAACGAGGCCAGGCTGCGCACGCATGCTCACGAGGAAATTGGCTAGATTGTGATGCGAGACGCAAACGCCCTTTGGACGCCCGGTCGAACCAGAGGTGTAGAGCACATAGGCAAGATCGTTGCCATGTATCACAGGCAACGTGACCGAAGCTCTGGTGCTAACTAAGTCGATGTCAGCTATGGCAAGCAACTCCCGGCCATTGGCAACCGACGCCGAAACGCTGTCATTCGTCCATGTGATTACGTGCCGCAAGCGCGAATGTTCGGCCATGTAACGCAACCGGTCTTCCGGGAACGAAGGGTCTAAGGGAACGTACGCCGCGCCACTGATCACCACGCCCAACACTGCAATCAGTATGTGTTCGCTGCGCGGCATGGAGATACCCACCAAATCTCCAGACCCAACCCCGCGCGCCAGCAACGCCTGAGCAACTGCCCTCGCCTGATTGTCCAGTTCCGCATAGGAGAGCGTCCGACCTTCGCACTCCACTGCAATGCGTTGCGGTGCTTTGGAAACTTGGGCGCTGAACAGACCGGCCAGCGTATCCGCCGCATGGCCAGCCACCCGGTTGGTGTCGTGATCTTCCGTCGCAGGATTCAGTACGTCAGCAACAGCCAACGCCAGCGGTAAAACCTCTCCATCCGGAATTTCGCCTGCCAAGCTTTCGAGTAGCTGTTCATATGAAGCTATCCAGCGCCGAATGGTGACTGCGTTGAACTTGGCTGTCGCATAGTGCAAATCTAGGGTGAGTGTCTCCGCCGTATCGTTGAGATTAAAAAACAGATCCCACGCCAGTGCAGAGCGTCGACAATCGTGCAACTCATACGTAAGCCCACTGAAAGCCACATTCGGTACACGCGGATTGAGATTGAAGATAACACCGGTCAGTGGTGCGATACCGCTGCGACGGTGCAAGCCAAGCACGCGCAGAATGCTCATCAGGGTGGTGTCCTGATGTTCGGATGCATCGAGCAACGCAGTATGTATGCGTTTAATAAGTCCTTGCCTATCGGTATCCGGCTCAATCTGCAAGCGTACTGGCAAAGTATTCACGCCATCACCGATCAAGGCCCGGCTACCGGCCAGAGCTTGCCCGGCAAACGGAATACCAACAGCAAAATCCTGCTGTCCAGACAACTTTGAAAGCAGTACGCCGAAGCCAGTCAGCAGCAGGCTGTATAGACTCACACCATGTCGACGTGCTGCGCGCTTGAGCGCGAGCGTCAACTCCGGCGTAAACACGTGCCGCTCAGTGGTAGCAGCAAAATCTGGCTGGTCAGTCGGCGCCCGATCTATTGGCAACTTTAGCGCCGCCGGTGACGTGGCATACACGGCTTTCCAATAATCGAGCTGCTCCGTACCTGCATCGGCGCGGCGTGTACGTTCGTCCAATACATAGGCGCGGAATGATTCCGCTGCGGCAAGATCGGGAGACTGAACCGCAACAGCGGCGTTGTAGCAACGAGCCAACTCATCCACGAACACCGCCACCGACCAGCCATCCATCACCAGGTGGTGCGAAATTACATGAAGGCCATGGTGCTGGGCGCCCAGTCGCACCAAGCTGAAACGGACCAGAGGTGCCTTCGTGGTGTCAAATGGCAGCCCCATTTGAGCTTCGCAATACGCGGTAAATTGAGCATCGGCATCAACCTGGGCGCTGTAATCGAGCTCGATCAGCGGCAGCCGCACATTGTCGTTGACGTGCTGGCTTTTGCCATCAGCGGCAAAACTGAGTCGGAACGCCTCGTGGCGTGCCCACACGGTTTGCAACGCGTGCTTCAGCGCGGCGACATCGAGCGCCCCATCCAGTCGCAACGCCATCGATTCATTAAATGCCAGCGCCGCCTTGTCGCCGTACTGACAACCCAGCCATTTCTCCAGTTGACCTTCGCTCAATGGAACTTCCAACGGAAGGCCAGAAAGACTCGCTGCCGATGTTTCTCCGAGCAACTTGTCGGCAGATACCGGGACGACATCACCGGAAGCCGTGCGTGGCGTTAACATGCCCGCGCCCATCAAGGCATCCAGTGCTGACGTGACCACCGCCACGATGCGTGCCACTTCAGCCTCGCCATGCGCCAGTGAAAGAAAGCAGTTGAACTGCTCGTAGACATGCAGGCCTTCGTAGCGCAGGCGATACCAGAACAGGCTGGCACAAGGCTGGTCTGCATCAACCAACAGTCGCCACAACGAGCTGTAGCCGAGCGCCGTCAACGGCGCGTGACGTGTCTTGAATACGGCATTCAGCCGATCGATCAAACCTGTCGTGCGCGCATTGAGTCCGGCTTGCAACGCCGGCCCCTGCTGTTTGACGTAGGTCAATGCCGCCCGTGCTGCTGCCAGCGCCAGCGGGTGGCGCACGAAGGTACCGGCAAAATAGGTCACACCTGCTTCGGGATAGCTGTCGTCACCAAATTGCCAATGACCACCATCTAGCGCGTCCATCCAGTGCGTGTCGCCAGCAATCGCCGCAAACGGCAGACCACCGCCAATGATCTTGCCGTAGGTGGCAATGTCGGCGTGCACGCCGTAGACCTCCTGTGCACCGCCCGGCGCCATGCGGAAGCCTGTAATCACCTCGTCGAAGATCAGCGCGCAACCACCGGCATCGCACAACGTGCGCAGTGCGCGCACGAACTCGCGCGGCTGCAAGGTCGGATTGCGACTCTGCACCGGCTCGATCATCACCGCAGCGAATTCGTGGGCACGCTCGCGAATAATTCGCAGTGCCTCGTCACTGCCATAGTCCAATACCAGTACGTTCTCCACCGCGCTGGCGAGAATGCCCGGCGCAGCAGCGATTGAGCGCAAGGTTCGCGTGCCACGCACGATCACTTCGTCGAAGATGCCGTGGTAGGAATCCTTGAAGATGACAATCGTCTTGCGTCCAGTGACGGTACGCGCGATTCGCATCGCCCCCATCACCGCCTCTGAACCGGTATTGCAGAACGCCACTCGGGGCATGCCCGTCATGTCACTGATCAGCTGTGCCACCTCGGCAGTCAGCGGGTGTTGCGGGCCTATCTCGATACCCGCGTCTACTTGTTCGTGCAGCGCAGCGCCGACAAAATCCGGCTGGTAGCCGAGGAAATTGACGCCGAAGCCGTTCAGAATATCGATGTATTCGTGGCCGTCCAAATCCCACATTCGCGCTCCTTTGGAGCGATCGACGACGATCGGATAGGTCAGTTCCTTCCACAGCGGATTGAAGCCCGTCACTACACGCGGGTCCGCCATCAACAACCGATGCTGCTGGCTGAAGGCCTTTGATTTCGCCGTGCGCTCGCCATAGGCGCGGCTGAAGTCCTCCACCCACGTACTCTGCGCAGGCGTTAACTCGCCATGTCGGTGAGTCACGATTCGGGCGGACGCGCCGAACGGACGTTCCACTAGATTAGCCGGCGCGGCTTCGTCGCTCGTCAACAATGGAGCTGGCGCCAGTGGCACTGACACTGGCATTGACACCGTCGTTGTGGCGGCTGGCGCAACCGACGCTGTCGCTTGGCCTGCAAGTGAACGTAGCAACTCGGTCTGCTGGTTCATCAAGGCCATCTGATTCTGGATCAGTTGGCCTAGCATCGTCTGGTCAACGGCGGCCGGCATCACTGCGGGAGCCGCGGTCACCGACTGCGCTGCGGCAGCTATCCGCGCCACCGGAATAGCCTCCGCCGGCAGCGTCTGATCAAGCATCGTCGCCAAATGAGAAACACTATCCAGATCTTCCATCAGACGACGGAATTTCACCTTCACACCGTAACGTCGTTCAATTTCCAGAGTCGCCTGGGTCAGCGCCAGTGAATCGAGCCCGAGGCTAAGAAAACCCTCGGCATCGTGTTCGGGCAACAACGCTTCGCCAGTCAGGTTTTCGAACAAGGTGCGCAATTCAACAGCGAGCCGAGTCGTACGCGGCGGCGCGACAACAGCACTTGACGTTGCGGCTACGACCATTCGTTCCTGCATGCTCACTTTCTCCTGCCCACTGGATCGCTGCGCCGGCTCACCTGTTGATTCAACCCAATACCGCTTGCCCTGAAAGGGATAACCCGGCAGCGGCACGCGCTGGCGTACCTGACTGGCATAAATGGCCGTCCAATCCGGTGACGCGCCAGCACACCAACATTCACCCAGCGCCCTTTGCAGTTGTTCGTCCGCACGACCGGGCTTTGCTGCCGGCGCCAACGAAGCCACGGCTCGACCGCGCCCTTCCAACATGGTTCGCACCAAGCCACTCAGCGCCTGCGACGGGCCCACTTCCAGAAAAACTGCCGACCCTTGCGTTAACGCATGTTGCACAGCATCGGCAAAGCGCACCGGCTGACGCAACTGACGACACCAATACTCGACTGACGTGGCCTCGGCCGCCGTGATCGGCACGCCAGTGACGCTGGAATAGAACGGTTGCTGCGGCGGCTGCAGTGACAAACCTTCAAACGCGCGCCGAAAAACCGGCAGCGCGGCATCCATGCCCGCCGAATGAAATGCATGACTGACCCGCAGCCGGGTCGACGCAATGTCGTCTGCGGCCAGCGCTGTAGCAAAAGCATCAATCGCCTCAGCACTACCGCTGACCACCACCAGTGATGGTGTGTTGTGACCGGCAATTTCCACCCCGGCAGGCAACCGCGTCATCAATGCATCGGCACCCACACGAACGGCCAGCATCGCTCCGGGCGGTTGCGCGAACATCGCCGCGCCGCGAGCCACCACCAGTGCCACGGCATCATCCACGCTGAATACGCCGGCTCGACACGCGGCCACATACTCGCCAATGCTGTGGCCAATCATCGCTGTCGGATGCAGGCCCCACGATTCCCATAGAGCGGCCAGGGCATATTCAACGGCAAACAGCGCCGGTTGCGTGTACCGGGTTTCGCCCAGGGCGGCGGCGGATTCTTCCGCGCCCGCCTCTGGCAGGATCAAGGCGCGCAGATCGCAGTTCAGATGAGCCGATGCAATGCTGCAGCAATGCTCAAAGGCGTCGCGAAATACCGGCTCGCTGTGCACCAGCTCGCGCGCCATGTGGACGTGCTGCGAACCTTGGCCGGGAAACAGAAATATCAGCTGGGGTGGTGTGGCCGCAGTGGTTTGCGCGCGCAGATTCACCAAGCGCGCACAGGCATCCCCCGCGTCACTGGCCACCACAAAGCCACGCACCGGCATCGGCTGACGACCCAAGGCCAACGTATAGCCGACATCAGCTAACGCCGGCGCTTCGGGCTCGGCCAATAGCGCCGCCAAGCCATCACCTCGACGCTGTAACGCTGCCTCATCGCGAGCTGACAGTGGCAGCAAAGTGAACCGTCGTCCCGGCGAGGTGGCCACCGGCAACGGCGCCTCTTCCAGAATGACGTGGGCATTGGTTCCGCCCACGCCGAACGAGCTGACGCCCGCACGACGCGGCTGATCGCCGCGCGGCCACTCGATCAAACGGTCGGCCACTTTAAACGGGCTGGACGCAAAATCGATTTCTGGATTCGGCGTGTGGTAATGCAATGTCGGCGGAATCTGACCGTGATGCAGGGCCAATGCTGCCTTGATCAAACCGGTGACGCCACTGGCCGCATTGAGATGACCAAGGTTGCCTTTCACCGAGCCCAGCCAGCAGGCCTGAGTTTGGCTGCCGCCTGTTTCAGCGGCATCCTGCTGAAACGCTCGGGTCAGCGCGGCCACTTCAATGGGATCACCTAGCGGCGTTGCCGTGCCATGCGCTTCGACGTAACCAATCGACGCCGCATCCACCCCGGCGCTTGCCAGCGCCAAACTAATGACTGCCGCCTGCCCGCGCACGCTAGGCGCGGTAAAGCTGGCCTTATCGCCGCCGTCATTGTTGACCGCAGCACCGCGCAGCACCGCATAGATAGTGTCGCCATCGGCGATGGCATCGGCTACGCGCTTCAACACGACCGCCGCGCCACCCGAGGAAAACAAGGTGCCATTAGCCGCCGCATCGAACGGTCGGCAACAACCATCTTCCGACTCCATGCCGCCTTCCACTGGCAGATAACCCGATGCCTGTGGCACCACGATATTGATGCCGCCAGCCAACGCTACGTCACACTGCCAGCTCATCAATGCGTACCAAGCTTGAGTCACCGCTACCAGCGAGGTGGAGCACGCCGTATGGATGCTCAACGCGGGGCCAGTCAGGTCCAAACGATGAGCCACGCGGGTAGCCACATAGTCTTTTTCGTTGGCCAACATCGTGGCGAATTCACCGGCGGCCTGAACCAACTCCGCATGCGACTCCACCAACTTGCGGTAACCATTATTGGAGGTGCCGGCGTACACACCGATACTGCCGGGAAAACGCTGCGGATCTACGCCAGCATCCTCCAGCGCATTCCAGCACAGCTCCAGAAACACCCGCTGCTGTGGATCCATCAACAAGGCTTCGCGCGACGGCACGCCGAAGAACGGCGCGTCGAAACGATCCGGATCGCTGATGACGCCGCGGGCGCGCACGTAGCGGGGGTGCACGCGCAGCGCTGCATCGACCGACGGCGACAACTGTTCGGGTGAAAAATGCGTAATGCCCTCCCGGCCGGCCAGCAGGTTGCGCCACAACGCAGCAACCGACTCCGCATCAGGGAAACGGCCGGCCATGCCGACAATGGCAACGCCGTCGGGGATCGCGCTCATCGTGCGGCTCCAGGTCGCGGACCGAAACGGGCCAATGCCGCGCGTTGGCGATCGCCGCGGGCTTGCGAGTCATCCATTGTGGTGGCCTCCGAGGTAGTGCCTGACAGCAAGGCCGCAAGCTTGGCCACGCTGGGGTGGTCATAGATTTGAGCTGCGCTCAGGTGGTGAAACCCGTGCCGGCGCAATTCGGTCAAGGCACGGACGACCATCAATGAACGAGCGCCAAGATCAAACAAATTGTCATGTGGTTCCAAGCTCGAAACGCCTATCAATTGTTGCCATAGCGCCGTCAACTGTCGCTGCAGCGGTGCCGCTTCAGGCCACTCCAATGGCACCTGGATGTCACTACCAGCCAAGGTGCGGCGATCGATCTTGCCGCTGGCAGTCAACGGCAAAGCGGCCAGCACGACAAAGGCATGCGGCACCAGATAAGCGGCCAACTGGCCCTCGCAGAAGCTCCGCAATTGCGCCGCCAGCTCGGCATCATTCAACGTGGCATCACGCGTCACCACGTTGGCCACCAGCCGCCGTTGTTGCGCGTCCCCCGCTGCGACCACCGCCGCTTCGGCCACCAGCGGATGCCGGGATAGCACGGCCTCAATTTCGGCCGGCTCGACCCGATAACCATCCAGCTTGATCTGATCATCCAGACGGCCAAGGTAATCAAGCACCCCGTCGCCGCTATCGCGAACACCATCGCCGGTGCGATACCAACGTTTCCCATCGAGTTCGATGAAGCGCTCGGCCGTCAGCTCAGGACGATGGATATAGCCAGCCGCCAGACAATCGCCGCCCAGCAGCAACTCCCCTTCGTGACCCGCTGCGACGGCATGCTGCGCCGCATCCAGCACGCGCACTTGCACGTATGGCAAAGGTCGTCCGATCGGCGGCAATTCGGGCCAGAGCGACACATCACCGGCTAATTCATGCGCGGTAACCACATGAGTTTCAGTGGGGCCGTAGTGGTTGTGCAGGACACACCCGGGAAGCGCGCCAAACAGCGCGCGGATAGCCGGCGTAATACGCAACTGTTCACCGGCAGTGATCACATCCCGCAGCGTCGTCGGCAACTCGCCCCCCGCAGCCACCGCCTCAGCTAACGTCTGCAACGCCACGTAGGGCAGAAACAATCGCTCAACCCGCTCGCGCAGCAACAGCGCCAGCAACGCGTAAGGATCGCGGCGCTCCGCTTCCGTGGGCAACACCAACGCACCGCCAGTGGCGAACGTGGTGAGCATTTCCTGGAACGACACGTCGAAACTCAGCGGCGCAAACTGCAGCGTGCGGGCGGCACAGCCAAGTCGCGGATGCGCAACATGCCAGGCCACCAGTCGCGCCAACACATCACTACGCATGGCCACGCCTTTCGGACGGCCACTGGAGCCCGAGGTGAATAGAACATAGATCAGCTCAGCCATCGCTGGCACCGGCGATAATGCCGTCATTACTTCGGCAGCCGACTCAAGCTCGTGCCGACTATGGCAAGCCATGCCGATGATCTTGGGGAAGCGCTCGTGCGCAGCCGCCTCGGCGATCAACAAGCGCGGTTTGGCGTCTTCCAGCATCATCGCCAAACGCGGCGCTGGATAGCCCGCATCTAGCGGTAGGCAACAGCCTCCACCCAGCAAGATCGCCAGCATCAGCGTCAGCGTGCCAACGTCACGCTCAGCCACTAAGGCTACCAAGTCGTCGCGCTGCATACCCGCCTGCCGTAATACAGCAGCCAAACGCTCCGCCGAACCGAGCAAAGTGGTGTAATCCAGCGACACCTTCCCGGCGCACAAAGCCGGCATATTGGGTTGAAGTGACGCTCGCGAACGGATCGAGGCAAGCATGGTCGCACTCGCGTCGTTACCCGGCAACACAGAAGTTGCAACCAGTGTGAGCATTATCGATCGCCCCAACTTTGCGACTGGTTCGCGCCAAAGCGCTCGGTCAGACTTAGCACCGGGCCGAGCGTGCGCAAGTACGAGCCCAGCAGAAACGCCTTCAGTGGATGCCCGCGCCGTTGGCGCTGCTCGACGACATCACCAATGAAGGACGACCAGTTATCAGGACCAAGTTGATCGAAGGCAATCGAAATGGTGGTGTTTAAGCTGCGCGCGGTATGCCACCAGCCGCAAGGAAGGAACAACGTTTCACCCGCACGCACCACAATTTTCGTGGCCTTGGCCTGCCGAAACAGTGGGTATTTCTCGTAATCGGGGTGATGGTGATCCTTGATGCTCGATTGCCACGGCAGGTCCGGATTGATGTAGAGCAGATGCTCCTGATCGGGCGCATACACAGTGAATTCCTTGTCACCATATAGTTGGGTAATCCACGCATGCAGGCGCATGACGTCATAGTGGAGGTAAGGAAACTCACCGCCGGGGCCGCCGAAAAAGATTTCTAGGTTGTTGACACTGCGAAACAGCTGCTGCGGCAACAGGTGACTGGCTTGACGATCAGGTAGGCTGTATCGGAAACGCGGTATCACCCCATCAACGAGCTCTCGAAAATCCTTAGCAATCTCGAATTTGCATGGATAAGGACCAGGCTGCTCCACCGTCGAGGCTTCGAGCATGTCCATAAGCGCGCGCAAGCTATAATCCTGGCCGCGGACGCGCACCACACGATCCCCGTACTTGCGTCGGAAATAATCGGGAGTCGCCTTGCCGTAAAGCGGCCATTCACTCGCCGCGTCGGTTAGGATTACCGGTCGGCGAGGCCTGCGAAAATTGGCAACAAAATCAGCGACGCCAGTACCAGCCACATGCTCGACAGATAGTGCACCACTCGCCAGCACAGCACTCTCGATACCGACCGCGACCGTCCCCCGTCCAGTCATGACAATGCCCCCAATGCAGTCCGACCCCACTCTAGGTCCGGACACGTCGTGCAGTCTATCGTGCAACGCATAATCTAATGCCCTCCCCAATCGGGACGACGGTCGGCACCGAAGTACTCGCTGATATCCAGCAACGGTCCTAGCAAGTGCAGGTAGGCCATCAGGACGAAAGCCTTCACGCCACGCTGCGCACGGCAGTCTGCCGCATACACATCGTCCTCGAACTCCCGCCAGTTGTCGGCACCCAGCTGATCAAAGGCAACGGTAATGCCTATATTCAGGCATCGAGCCGTGTGCCAAGTACCGCACGGCAAAAATAGCGCCTCACCAGCGTGGACAACCACCTTTTGACAACGGGCCTGACGAAACAAGGGGTATTTCTCCACATCCGGGTCCTCCGAATGCTCAATGCTGGACAGCCATGGCTTGTGTGGATCGATGTACAACAAAGACTCCTGCCCGGGATCGTACAGAGTGAACTCCTTGTCACCGTACAACTGCGCAATCCAAGCATGCATATGCAGGTAGTCGTAGTGCAGGTAAGGAAAGTGGCCACCCGGCCCGCCAAAAAAAATCTCCGTGTGGTTGACCCATTCGAACACCGCTTTGGGTATTAGCGGGTTCATATGACGGCTCGGCAGGCTGCAGGCAAAGCGCGGGCTGATGTCCGTCAACAAAGCTCGGCAATCCGAAAAGGTGCATGGATAAGGGGCAGGATGTTCCGCCGTTGAGGCTTTCTGCATCTCAATGACATCCCCTAGTCGATAGTCACGCCCACGTATGCGAATCAACCGATCGCCATGTTCCCGCTGGAAAAACTCCGGAGTAAAGCGTCCGCGAGCAGGCCAATCTGCCAAAGCATCTTTGAGAATGACGGGCTGCCGTGGCAAACGGTAATAGGCGGCAAATTCAGCTGCGCTGATTTTGTCGACCCGTGTAATCGGCGCCATGTCCCTTACGTGGCCACTCGCCGCACGCCCGTGTTTCATGACCATCCCCATGACCATCCCAAAGCTCCCGTCAGTAACCAAACATCACCACAAATCACGTGAGGAAATCGTTACCAGCAATCGATTGTACGCTCTGAATTTGTGACCTAGATCACAGTTTTCACATAAATCATGCATTCCAACATATAGATTTCACCCAAATCATCTAGAAAGCCGCTTCCCAGCCCATCGCTTCCCATCGCTGGAATAGCGTATGTATCAATACGTCTCGCGCCATGGAAGCAGAGGCTAGGCCTTCGCTGCGAGACCCTAAGCAGATCGCAGCCATGACGACACGTGCAGAAACTGCTCCTATGACGTCCACTCAGCCAGTCGCTCGCCACGGACTACGACTGAGTTTCGTCATTCCAACTCACAATCGACGTGATCTGGTCCTGCGGGCTGTTGACTCAATATTTGCACAGAACATTGCACAGGACATTGAGGTCATCGTTGTCGACGACGGTTCCACCGACGACACCGAAGTCGCCCTGCACCAACGTTTTCCCGATCACCCTCTTCTGCGCGTGATAACAACAGCGCACCGTCATGCAAACGCTGCGCGCAACACTGGATTCAACGCAACACAAGGGGAGCTGGTGTGCTTTCTTGATTCCGATGATTTCTGGACCCCACATACTTGGTCCATCATCGAGCAGGCCTTTGCCCATCATCCGGAACTCACCTTTCTCAGCGTTGAAGGCAGCACGCTACCGTCGCCGAACCACCTCCCATTGGCGCGTGTGGTGGCTGGGGACGCCCCGGGATGGTCCGATGCTGGCTTCCGCAATGCTTGCCTGATGTCCAAACCCCTGAATCTGGACGGGGCGCCGAACCAACTCACCCTGCTACACGGCGACTACTTCCCCGCGATCATCCACGGCGACCTGTTCATGTTGAGCGGTCTGGTCATCCGGCGCGGCGCGGTCGAACGAGCAGGCCCATTCACCGAACATTTCCACTTCTACAACGACTGGGAGTTCTTTGCTCGATTGTGCCTACAGGGTGTCGGCGGCTACCTCAACTACGAAGGTTTTCGGCGCGACGCCGGCCGTGGCGATCAGATTTCACGAGGCCGACCATCGACCGCCATGCCAAGGCGACATGTTTACATACTGCGTTCCCTGCTGCGCCACTCCCGAACGAAGGTAGGTGCTCATGCCGGAGCTATCGAAGGCGCGCTCGATGTCGCGCAGTACTGGCTCGCCCGCCGCCTGCTAGGCACGCGACATCGCCGCTTCGCCAGAAGCTATCTCATCCACTGCCTGCGCCGCCGTTACAAGCCCGTACGCAGCTTGGTGCTTCTCGTTGCCAGTATCCTGCCAACTCGTTAGATCGACTAGCTCCGCGCCGCTAGCACACACCCCCGCCTAGGCAACGCAAGATCCATCCGCGTCGCAGCTACCACCTGTCCAATCACGACCACTAGAATAACTAACTTGAGGTTCTGACGGCGCTCGTGAAAAGGAGGGGGCATGGCGCAAGACACCAATTTTCTCGATCTTTACAAGATCCTCGGACTAACCCCTGACTGTGAACTGGCCGATTTCAAGCAGGCCTACCGTCGTCGAGTGGGTGTCTTGCACCCCGACCGCCGTGCCAACAGTCACGGCGACATGATTGCCGACGAACGATTGAAACAGCTCACCACGTTGTATGGCGAAGCGATGACCTTCCAACGGCAGCACGGACGCCTGCCGGGGGCTCGACAAGTGCGAACCGTGCGCCCAGACATAAGCCCTACACCACGCCAGTCGATCACGACGCTACCGTCCCACACGGGGTCACGCCGGCTGCTGCTAATGCTGGCGATGTGTGGCGCTGGCTGGCTGTTATGGAGTAGCTGGCCCGCCTCTGCGCCCACTTCCACAAGCATCTCCTCTACCCCGACAGCTGCAGTGGCGCCCGACACCAGCTCCAACCTCGAAGTCGCAGCAAAGACCATTAACATCGGTGCCGACGCCGCCCTAGTACGCCGGCTACAGGGGACACCTATCCTCGTTAGCGGAAACCGTTGGGATTACGGGCCCTCATGGATCCGGTTCGAAAACGATAAGGTTGTGGCTTGGTACAGCTCGCCAGTCCGTCCACTCAAAACCGTTAGCACGCAACCCTGAAACCCCGCTGGCCGGGGTACGGAGATCAGTCCAGCCATGTGCGGAATAGCCGGCTACTTTGGTGTGCCAACGACAGCGGACGTGGCGCAAGCCACGCTCGAGCAGATGATCCACACGTTGCATCACCGTGGCCCAGATGGCTATGGCTTTCATATTGATACCGGCGTGGGTCTGGCCCATGCACGCTTGTCGATCATTGATCTGACCACCGGCGGGCAGCCTATCCACAATGAGCGCCGCACGGTGTGGACGGTGTTCAACGGCGAGATTTTCAACTACGTCGAGTTGCGCGCCTCACTTGAAGCACGCGGGCATCATTTCTATACGCAGTCGGACACCGAAGTAATCGTGCATCTGTATGAACAATACGGCGACGACTTCGTCACCCATCTGAACGGTCAGTTCGCAATCGCGTTATGGGACGCAGAAAAGCGCCGCCTTTTATTGGCGCGTGACCGTGCTGGCATCCGTCCGCTCTTCCATACCCATGCGGCTGGTCGCCTGTGGTTTGGCTCTGAGGTCAAGGCGTTGCTAGCGGTGTTGCCTGAGCGCGCCACGCTTGATCCGTTGGGACTGGTGCAGGCACTAAACTATTGGGGCGCCGTCGATCCCACTACGGTATTCAAGGGTATCCACAGCGTGCCGCCCGGGCACGTATTGACGATTGCCGCTGACGGAACTGAGAAGCTGACACGTTATTGGGATTGGACCTTCCCCGCCACGACCCGGGTAGCCAACACTCCTGCGCGGCGCACGTTTCCGTCGGTGGAACACGCCACAGCGGAACTACGCGAACTGCTGATCGATGCGGTCCGCTTGCGCTTGCGTGCCGACGTCCCGGTCGGTGCGTACCTAAGCGGCGGGCTGGATTCTTCCGGCATCGTGGCGCTAGTCCGCAGTTTTACCACGACGCCGGTGCGCACCTTCTCGTTGACGTTTGCCGATAGCGAGTTCGACGAGAGCGCTCAGCAAAGTGAGATGGTGCGCTACCTCGGCACCGAGCACACCACGCTGAATTGCTCACGGCGTGATATCGGCGAGGCGTTCCCGCAACTGATCCGTCACACCGAGATGCCAGTACTACGCACTGCCGCTGCGCCACTGATGTTGTTGTCGCGGCGCGTTCGCGAAGAAGGCTATAAGGTGGTGCTGACTGGCGAAGGTGCCGACGAGGTCTTTGCTGGCTACGATATTTTTAAGGAGGCGAAGATCCGTCGCTTCTGGGCCCGTCAACCTAACTCACGCTTCCGGCCTCTTCTGCTTAGGCGTCTTTACGGCTACTTAGAGAATTCGCCGGTAGCTAACGATGCATTTGCCAGAGCATTTTTCGGTCAGGGTATGCAGCATATCAACCGACCGATCTTTGCCCATGCCCCACGTTGGGCCATATCACAACACGCGCTGCGTTTCCTGTCAGCGGAAATGCGCGCCAGTATCGGTGCTTGGGAGCCGCTCAGCTGGTACGAGCGACAGTTGCCAGACGACATCATGTCGTGGGCGCCGCTTTGCCGTGACCAATACGTGGAAGCAAAGTCGCTACTGGCCGCCTATTTGCTGCCCGCGCAAGGCGACCGCGCGGCGATGGCCAACTCCATCGAAGGCCGCTTCCCGTATCTTGATCACCGCCTGATTGAATTCGCCAACCAATTACCACCGCAATGGAAAATTTGCGGCCTGACCGAAAAATACCTGCTGCGTCGCGCGCTGGACGGCTTGTTGCCACCGGACATTCTGCAGCGGACCAAACAACCGTTTCGCGCGCCGGATCAGTCCAGTTTTATTTTTGACGGTAAGCCGCTGGATTACGTCACGGACTTGCTAAGCGCCGAGCGTATTCGCGCGGCCGGCTACTTTAACGCCACCGCCGTGGGTAAGCTACTGGACAAGTGTCGTCGCGGAACGGCAATAGGGTTTGCCGACAATCAAGCGTTTGTCGGTATCCTGTCAACCATGTTGCTGGATGAGATATTTTTGCGCCCGACGACCAGCCGCTACCGGACTACCGCGTAGCGCTTGGATCGAGCTAACCTTCGTAGCTTCGCTTGGCTCCATTGAACACGGAGAAACTCATGTCAAACGAAACAGATGCGGTTGAAGCAAAAGTACGCGGTTACATTCTGGAAAACTTGCTGTTCAGCAGCGACGATGCCGAATTGCCCAACGACGCATCGCTGCTGGAGCGCGGCGTCATTGATTCCACGGGCGTGCTTGAAATTGTGCTGTTTCTCGAAGGCGAATTCGGTATCGCGATCAAAGCCAGCGAGATGCTGCCGGAGAACTTCGATTCGGTGAACAACATGGTGCGCTTCGTGGAACGGTCGCAGGCTGCGACGTGACGGCCACTCTGCCTGCAACGTCGGTAGAGCGCCTGCTACACGAAAGCCTACTTGCCCGTGGCAGCGACCCGCGCTTCGCACACAAGACCGTGGTGGTAATTGAAGGTCAACCACACACTTACGCTGAGATGTTGGACCACGCGCAACGTCTCGCGACGGCACTGCTTGTACGTGGTGTCACTCGCGGTGACCGCATCGCAATCTACATGGACAACAGTTGGCCATGTGTGGTGTCTATCTTTGCCATACTGCTCGCGGGCGGCGTATTCCTGCTGATTAACCCGCAGACAAAGTCTGACAAGCTCCGCTTTATCCTTGGCGACAGTGGTGCCCGGCTACTGCTCACCGATGGCCATCTGGCGCAGGAGTTCACGCCGCTGTTGGACGGCACCGCTGCGACGTTCAACGTCATCGCCTCGGGCAATCTGCCGGACGGCTATCCCATCGTGTCATTCGACACGGCGCTTGCAGACGCTGCGCCGCTGGCCACACGCCCGGCCACCATTCCGCTGGATCTGGCCGCGCTGATCTATACCTCCGGCAGCACCGGCCAGCCCAAAGGCGTGATGCAGACGCATCAATCCATGGTGTTTGCCAGCGGCAGCCTCATCGAATACCTGCGCCTAGGTGAGAACGACTGCATTCTTTGCGCGTTGCCGCTGGCGTTCGACTACGGCCTGTACCAATTGCTGATGACGGTCCGTCTCGGCGCCACACTGGTGCTGGAGCGTTCGTTTACCTACCCCGCTCAAGTTTTTGCCCGCATGGTCGAGTTCGGCGTCACCGTGTTTCCCGGTGTGCCTACGATTTTCTCCATGCTGCTCTCCGCACACCGGCGCGAACCGATGTGCTTTCCTGGCATCACACGCGTCACCAACACCGCCGCCGCCCTAGCCGATAACTCGGCAACGCGCCTGCGCGAAATCTTCCCGAACGCGCTCATCTACAAAATGTACGGACTCACCGAGTGCAAACGTGTAAGTTTTCTGGAACCGGAGCTGGCGGAAAGGAAACCTGGCTCCGTCGGCAAGGCGATACCCGGTACTGAGGTGTATTTGTTATCAGCCAACGGTCAGCCCACCCCAACCGGCAAAACCGGCACGCTCTACGTCCGCGGCCCGCACGTCATGCTTGGTTACTGGAACCAGCCTGAACAATCGGCGGACATGCTGCGCCCCGGAAAACTGCCAGGCGAGCGCGTGTTATGTACCCAGGACCAGTTTCGCATGGATGCCGAGGGGTTCTTGTATTTCGTCGGGCGCAGCGACGACATCATCAAGACGCGCGGGGAAAAAGTCAGCCCAGCAGAAGTGGAGAACGCCATGCTCAGCATCGACGGCATCCGCGAAGTGGCTGTTGTCGGCGTCGCCGATGAACTGCTGGATCAATCGATCCTTGCCCACGTAGTACTGGAACAAGACTGCGTATTGAGCGCCGGTCAAATTCGTGCGCAGTGCATTAAGCGCCTAGAAAATTTCATGGTGCCGCAGCAAATTGTGCTGTGTACCGAACTTCCACATACGGCAACTGGCAAGGTAAGCAAACGCGCGTTGCTGCAACAAACATCCAGTTCAAGGAGTGGCGTGTGACCGACTTGTACCAGGTGCTACGCGACCGCCTCATGGCCGGTCTGGATGTACTGCCGGACAAACCCGAAGAAAATGCAGATAGCACGCTACGCGCATTGTGGTACGCGGCGGCAGGCGCACCTCGCTCTGCCGCCGCTGCGACAGACGGCGACCTACCCACGCTGGATCCCGGCACGCAAGTACAAGCGTTAGAGCAACTCATTACGCGGAGGTTGGCTGGCGAACCGCTGGCGTACATCACCGGGTACCAGCGGTTCATGGGGCTGGAAATGCTCAGCAGCCAGCACGCATTGATTCCGCGGGCTGAAACCGAACAGCTGGCCCGTGCCTGTATCGCGCTGTTGCAAGAACCCACCGTGCGGCGGAACGCAAGGGTCATCGACGTTTGCACTGGGTCTGGCAACCTGGCGTTTGCCATTGCAGACCAGATTCCCGATGCTCACGTAGTCGGCACTGACCTCAGCCTAGACGCCATCGATCTTGCCAAGCGCAACGCAGTGTCTCTCGGAATGCAGGGCAAGGTGAGCTTCCGCACCGGCGACCTACTGGCCCCCTTCGAGACGGCCGAGTTCATCGGTAACACGGACCTTATCGTAAGCAACCCTCCATACATCACCAGCACTAAACTCAACCAGACCGACCTGATCGCCTGCGCGCCATCTCATATCAGCAGCAAAGTAGAGCGCATGGCCGCGGAAATTGCTGCGCATGAACCACGCTTGGCGTTCGATGGGGGACCCTTTGGCATCAGTATCCTGATGCGATTAATTGAAGACGCTCCACATCTTCTGTGCGGTGGCGGCTGGCTGGCGTTTGAGGTGGGGCTGGGCCAAGGACATGCACTGACCAAGCGCCTAGAGAGCAATCCAGCGTGGCAACAAGTGCGGCCGCTGGCCGACGCCAACAGTGCTACCCGCGTCATTCTTGCCCAACGCGTTTGACGTTGCTTTGACATGATTGATCAAGTGACTTGATACACTGAATTACTTTCCATGTTTCGGATTTCGGATCTCAGGTTTCACGGGGGCTACGTGCCTGAACTGAGTTGGGATGTTCTTGACCTTGACTACGCGCTCGAAGCCGAACGCATCGCTTCGCGATTGCGTGAAGTTACTGCCCGCGTGTTACACAAGCGCGGCTTGGTGGTGGCAATCTCTGGCGGTGTCGACAGCGCCGTCTGTGCTGGCCTTGCGGTCAAGGCGCTCGGCGCCGAGCGCGTCTATACGTTGATCCTGCCCGAGCGTGACTCGGCCGACGCCAGTGCAACGAACGCACACATCCTCGCCGATCATCTAAGCGTGCGTGTCGAAACGTTCAACATTGCACCTGCGCTCGCAGCCATCGGCTGCTACCGCGCACGCGACGACGCGGTGCGCAGAGTACTACCGGAATACGGCGACGACTGGCGTATGAAAATCGCCATCGCAGGCGGTGCCACCGGCGCCATCAACCACTTTAACCTGATCGCGCAGGCGCCTGACGGCAGGACACACGAAAAGTTGCTTGGGCTGAGTGAATACCTGCAAATCGTAGCAGCCACCAACTTCAAACAACGTCTGCGCAAAACACTGGAGTATTACCACGCCGACCGTCTGAACTACGCCGTCGTCGGTACCCCGAATCATCTGGAATACGATCAGGGATTCTTCGTCAAGAACGGCGACGGCTCAGCCGACGTCAAACCTATCGCGCACCTCTATAAGACTCAGGTGTACGGCCTCGCGAAGTATCTCGGCTTACCCGAATGCGTTGCTACCGCCGTACCCACGACCGACACTTACAGTCTCGATCAGGGCCAAGATGAGTTTTATTTCGCCCTGCCCTGGCGCTCGATGGACCTTTCGCTGTGGGCGCTGGATCACGAAATACCGGCAGCTGAATTAGCACGTGTACTAAACATCCAGACGGCTGCCGCCGAAGCGGTGTATGCGGACATCCAGAACAAGCGCCGTAGCACGCGTTATCTACACATGGAACCAATATTGCTAGCAGACGGACCACCGACCGGATTGAGGCAATGACCCCGCCTGCGAGTCCCGTCACCCCGACCTACACGGCCCACGCAGGTGATGTCGCAAGCGACGGAGATGCCGTGATCTCGATTTGGCGTGGCAACCTCGGCTCGCCGTCGCGACACGAATCAAAGTTCGACTGGTTCTACCGAAGCGCACCAACCGGCGAACCGCTGCTGCAATTGCTGCGCCACGAGCCGTCCGCTTCGTGGGTCGGAACTTGTGCCGCAGGCCCACGGCGCATGGAATGGCAGGAGCGTGAAATCTGCGGCGGCGTACTGGTCGACATGGCGGTGACGATACAACACCGGACTCTTGGGCCTGCGATAATTCTGCAGACCGCTCTCATGGATCACGCCTCCGAGCAGTACGATCTGCTCTACGGCTTCCCCAACCGTAAATCACTGCCCGTAGTCAAGCGTATCGGTTACGACGTCCTTGGCTACATGCCGCGATTCACTCGAGTGTTGCAACATCGAAGCTACCTTGAACGCATCGGCCTACGCTGGGCGGCTCAACCGCTGGCCTGGCTGCTCGATACGTTCGATGGCGCGGCAGGCGTGCTGCGAGCCTGCTTCACCGACACGCTACACAGTGAATGGCTCAACCATGTCGATCCACGCATGGACGCGCTATGGCAGAGGTCCACGCACGGCACTGGGCCGATCACTATCCGTGACACAGCTTTCTTACGCTGGCGCTTCGACGACGCCCCCATGGTCACCATCCGCTATTTCGTCCTGTCAACGCCGGACGGCTCTCTGCTGGCGTGGTTTGCGTGCCAATGTGACGGCAACACATTACAGATACGCGACTTCTGGTCACTTGAAGCTGCGTCTGGGGTGTGCGCCTCCCACATTCGTGAGCTTATCCGCGCGGCGAGGCGCGGCAGTTGGTCCGCCGTGTCAGTCGAACATATCGGCGCATCTGGCACCATGGATTCTTGGATAGCGTGCGGCTTTCACCAGCGAGACCAGAGGCCGATCATTGGCCGCTGGATGCATTCCACAACGGACCACGCACAGGTGTGCTTCCACCTGACAGCTGCCGACGAAGATGAGTAGTCGCACTTCCCATCAATGTCAGCCTACTTGTCGGGTCGCAGCGAGCCAGCTACCGGCACCGTCGCGAGAGCCAGATTAGAAAAGACCAGCTCGCCCGGTGCGTCGTCTTGTAGGAAGCAATGGCTAAAGACGTTGGCGCTGATCGCGCTGCGCTGACGAAAATTGTTTAGACGCTACTCGCGACAGCGCCTCCGCCCCCCCCCAACGGAGACGCGGGGGAGGCAGGCTTAATCGCCTTCGCGTGGTATGCATCCCATCGCCGGGCCGAAGCCGCAGTTTTCGATCATCTTCAGGCACGCCAAGTTATCAGGTGATGTGTCGATATAGAACACTGACAGACCTCGCTGCAACAGCTCGTTTATTACGCACTGGGTGGCGTATTTGGCCAGTCCCCGTCCGCGTGCTTCCGGGGCAGACCAGATCGGACCGATCACGGCTTCGCCAGCGCGCACGTTGTAATGCCGGCAAAAAGCAATGTTTATCCATCCGCGATGCAGAATGACACCGTTTCCCACGATGCAGTAGAAGCCCCGGCCAACGCCCATTCGCAAAAAAGATTTGATCAGCTCCACCCTGCTGACAGCTGGCGAAAGTTGCCTGACAAGAGGCAGGAACTTCGGTAAGCTGGACGCAAAGTGGAACTCCACATCATCACGGGCTGACACCTCAAACGGGACCGTTCGACGCATACGAAAGATTAGTTGGTAAGGCAGCTCGGCAGGGACACGCAACTCAACCACGTGGTCATTTGCATTCGAGACAACAGAATTCGGTGACAAGATTAATCCCCCAGAATCCAACGTGCACGATGCGGCATGAAGCCAAATTTACGCTTGAACCGCTGCATGGATTCGGTTGCGCCAAAATAAGTACCGTACGAATAGTATTTGACGTCCGGATGATATTTGATGGCCCACTCAGCGATACCGATGATCATCATCGGAACGATACCGTCGGCCTGATGGTCAGCGTGACCGTAAATAGTTTCGATCGAGCACAAATCACCGGCAATTAGGCAGCCAGCGAATGCGTATACGTGGTTGTCGCGGAGGATACCGAAGTAGGGGTAATCGTGTAGTGGAGAGCTAGATTTGGGGTTGTTGACAGCTACCATGCCACGCTCAAGCAACGCCGCTGGCATGGCTCTACCCTGCCGCTCCTGGGAGGAACGCAAGATCGCTGTTATGTCGCTCAGGTGCTTGTTGTAGTCGATGCGATCGAACGTATAGCCCAGCCGGCAGGACTTCTTGTAGTTGCGACGCGCGGCACTTTCGATGGACTTGAAATAGTCGTTGAAATCATTTGTCAGATGATTCGCGGTCACACCGTACTGGTAGTTCCGTACGACTGGAAACTTCCGGTGGCGGCGCACTGCTTCCCGATAGAAGTCACGTACCACCCGCTCGAAGAAAGGATTATTACCTGCCGTTTCTGAGCAGCGAAGATTGACCTCCAACGGCGGCAACGCGCGCAGTTCGGAAATCAATTTCATCAGGCGTTTCAACATGGTGGATTTCCGTTTGGTGATTTGATCCCCGCCCATGTTGCTGGAACTGGGCAGCGGCTGCCGCCGCTCGGCCCGCTAATCCGTTTTGTAAGGGCGTGGAGAGCCATCTACGGGGATACTGCTCACGGGCACCCTTATAATAGGGCTACCACCATTCTTCACGCTGCCATTAGCATTTACGTAAAAGTCCAGCACACCGTTGCCGCTGCTAATGAAGGTCCCGCCCGGGCTGATGCTGACGGTTTGACCCGCAGCATCAATTTTCACCGTGATGTTGTAACCACTGGACTGGGCTAATTCTGTGACAACGTGATGGGCCGCTGCCGGCACGACATACGCAATGGCGCCACTGATCGCGGTCCCTGCTTGCCCTGTACTGTTGATCACCACACTGTTGCCATCGCTACCGCTGAGCCACACCCCCGTGATACCACCCTGAACAATCACGACCGGGCTGAGGGTCGCCACCGCAGCTACGGAAGGTGACAGATCGAAAACAGTCAACCACCGCTGAGCAACATTCGTGTTCTGCGCACGAGTCTGTACTTGCCACACCTTGGTGGGGCTTCGACCCGGATACAGAGGCACAACAGTGTTGATTGCGTTGGTAGGAAACAGCGTCGTCATGGCGCCGACATATTGGCTATCGTAAGTAACATCGAGACGCGTCTGGCCAGCCGCGGCCTTTCCTACGACCGGGTTAGCTGGGAAATGCCAAGCCATATATTGGTCATAGCTAGCACTACCGGACGTAGTGCGATCATAGACAACGAATCGGTTCGGCCGCAGGTAAACAATCTGGCGTGACCACCCGGCTACGGCCGGCCCGGCCGGAAACTTGCGGTACATGTCTTCGAGGTTGGTCGACTGCACATAGACGTAGTCAGTGCCATCCTCGTACGCTGAGACTTTCGTACGCACTTGGTCGTCTTCGGCGGTATAAGCCGCCTGACCAAACCGGCTGACTACCGAGCTACCGTTCATATCGCGCACATAGAAGATGTTGTAAATCTGTCGATTGCCAAGATACTGAGTGTTGTTGAAATTCCCGAACAGATCGTTGTACAGAACGTTCTCGTCGGATGAGCCGTTCGGTTCATGCACCATCCAGCCGAAAGTGTTCACCAGCAAAGGTACGTTGCCCCGTGCTAGTGCCAAGCTACCCTGATCGAACCCTTCTTCGCTTTGGGAAGGATTATTCACATACGGAGCCGCTCGAAACGACATCCAGCTTGCGGTCTTCCCCCAATCCGAGCGTGCTGCCACCGCGCCCAATCCCGAAGCTAGATATGAGAGCGGCAAAGTGCTCAGTGCTGCGACCGGCGTCGATGGCTCTGTATCTAGGAAAAGCAGCCATGGTGCAGCCGGGCCGAACCCGGAAGTGGCCGCACTGACCTCGTTGAGGTACTGGTGAAAGACACCAACCGTGGGTGAACCCCAATATTGCAAAGATCCTAGGATCTGCTCGAACATGCCTACCGATGGCGTTCCCACAGGTGGGGTGGCGTTACCGTTCGCGTGGTTGGTATCGCGATCATCGAAATAAGCTCGCGATGGCCAAGTGAAGTGCATTACATAGTTACCGCTATCGATCGGGAAACTGTAGTTAGCGGTGGCATGTACTAAGTCGACACCTGTGGCGGTTTTAACCTCGCGAGCTGGCAGGCTCATATTTTCGATGGCCAGTGGCGCGTAGTTGCCGTACCCTTCTGGCCAGCCGCCACCCAGAAGATGCTTGGCAAAGTAAGGCTGCACGCGTTTGCCGAACTGATTGTTGTACCAGTCGTCCCATTGTGCCGGCGCGTTGGGATTCTCCCCGAAGGTCCCTAGGGCAATCACAGCCTTGGCGTGGAAGTAACCAGCAAAATAGTTGCTTTGCGGATGTGCATATTCGAAGTTCGCGCAAGCCGACGGGTTCGGGTCCTCCCACGCCGTCAGCCACGCATTGGCCGTGGTGTAAATTTGCGTGCGCTGCGTCGGCGTGAGCAAGTCATAGACCCAGTCGTAACCCAAGCCGTAACCCACCCCAAAGAAACGGATACCGTATCCGTTGTCCGTACATGGGTCTTGCCCCTGATTTCCACCCGCCGTCGTGTATGGTGCAGACATCTTCATCAGGATGTCGACCGCCTTGGCCCCGTAGGCTGCGGCAGCCGTAGGATTACTCACCTTCAATACCTGATAACACATCCCCTCGGACAGCAGCGCCGGGAGATACGCTTCTCCCTGATAGCCGGCCCCCAGGCTGGGCCTGTTTGGATACGCATTCTCTGTAGGGTAATTTACCGTGCCGCCAATGTAAGCATCGCAAGTACCCTTCAACAACTGCCACTCGACCGTATTAGCGGCAGCACGCTGACGCAGGCTGGTCAAGGTTGTTGCATCAAGAATCATGCGCGGGTGTGCAGTGCTGATTGCAGGGGCTGCAGCAGCCGCTTGAATCGGCAACGCAAACATCGCGCTAGCATTCAGCGATTGAGCAGCACCCGTCGAGGCGGCACCCATATTGGATATAGCGCCAACCAGATGCGCTGTCTTGGCCGCTTGAACCACAGTCGCAGGGGCGGATGTGACAACGTCCCCTGCTGGTTGCAGTGCCACCCAGCTAGAAATGTTGTGCGCAACCGCTGTCGTGGGCTCGTTCGCGCCCCGAGCAATGAAATTCACCAACGGCAGCTGCGACGGCTGCGGCAGTGAACCACTAGTATTCGTATTTGCGCGCCCTGCTAAATCGAGAACCTTCGCCGTGCCTCCATCTGAAGGCTCCAGCATCTGTGTCGTACTACCGGCGGACGCGGCCTGGACTTGAGCACGCGGTGCAGTCCACGGTAATACCGATTGCACCACCGAAGAAGGCACCACAACGTGGGCCACAGCCAACGCCGTCAGCAACACTAGAGAAGTGAATCCAGCGATTCGCCAGCGGCGAGTGAATCGGGAAGGTATTCTCATTGAAGTTCTCTCGCAGCGAGATCGTGCGCCTCCCCCCGGCGGGCACTTGAAAGAATTAGGACGTCAGCTCTTACGAAGCGTACCAGCAGTTAGATCATGCCATGCAAACTAAGCCAGAGTGTGAACAGGCTCTAGACCTCCTGAACCAACAATAGCCATTGACAGCCATTGGTCGTCAACAGGTAGACCCTACAAAGAATGGCGATCGCGGTCTGCCACGTTGGCTACCGAGCACCACGTCGGAAAAGCACCACT
The DNA here is from genome assembly GCA_039924175.1 of Rhodanobacter sp. Taxonomy (GTDB): domain Bacteria; phylum Pseudomonadota; class Gammaproteobacteria; order Xanthomonadales; family Rhodanobacteraceae; genus Rhodanobacter. Next base: position 5,407 of record JBDTBF010000150.1, on the reverse strand, counting down.
TCTACGGTCTGGATCAAGATCAGCGCGTCAAACAATAGGTTGTGGTTCTTCACGTAGTACAGATCATATTTGAGCTTCTCCAGCGCATCCGCTTCAGAAGCGCCATAGGGATAGCGCAGCTGTGCCCATCCCGCCAAGCCCGGCTTCAAGCAATGCCGCAGGTCGTAATAACGGATCTTGGACGCAAGGTCGGCCACAAATTGCGGACGTTCGGGGCGCGGGCCGATAAAACTCATCTCGCCCTTGAGTATGTTCCACAACTGCGGTAGTTCGTCCAGTCGCACCTTGCGAATGAAACCACCCACCCGTGTCACACGCCCGTCACCCTGACTCGCCCAGCGCGCAACGCCATCCGACTCGGCATCTGTACGCATGCTGCGAAACTTGGCCAGACGAAACGGTCGACCGCGCATACCAACGCGCTCCTGATGATAAAAAATCGGTTGACCGGCGCCTGACTCGATGCGGATGGCCAACGCCACCAGCAGCATGAACGGCCAAGTGAGTAACAGCACTAGCGCGGAGATAACCAAGTCAAAGCAACGCTTGCTCAGCTGGCGCAACGGTGTTGCCTTAAAACCGCCGGAGAATACCAACCACGACGGCTCCGTCAACTCCAGTTGCACGCGCCCTGATTCGCGCTCAAAAAACGTCGTTAAGTCGGTCACCTCAACGCCCTGCTGTCGACACTCCAACAATTCCTCCATGGGCAAACCACCACGACGCTCATCGACGCCCACTACAACCTCGTCGACCTCTTCACGCTGCACAAGGATGTGCAGCGGGGTGTCGCTGCTCAGAACGAGCTCGGCCGGCACCGCCACCGTTTCACCATCACGCGGCACGAAGCCGACCACAATAAAGCCACGCCGATCAGAGCGCCGCCTCATACGGGTGTGGATTTGCGACGCCCGATTGCCGGCACCGAGTACTAACACACGCCGTTTGAACGCCTCGATCTCGACCAACCGCATAAACAACGCACGCAAGCCGATCACTGAGAGAAAACCTAAAACTAAAGCGATCGTCAGCACGCCGCGCCCAACATATGCTTGCGGCACGATGTAATACGCCACAACCAAGCCGATGGTACCCAACACAAAACCTACTATCTGACGTGCCAACAGGCCGAACCAACTTGTGCGCATGTGCATCTGATACTGCCCGAGGGCAGCCAAGCCGAGCATGATGACCACGGCAAACACCAGCGATCGTTCAGGCATATGCACCGTGAACTGCGCCAATTCCTCCGAATTACGGAAATAGCGCAAATACATAGCCACGTTAAGCGAAACAGCCAGCAACAACAGTTCGGCCAGCCCGAGAATTAGGAGCCAGCGGACAGCCTGTTTGCGTAAGAAACGATGCATTCCCAATACTCCCTGTCAACCTGTTGACATTCCTCATCGACCCCATGGCGCTCTTCACATCGATAGATAGAGAGACTGACGCTGACCTGCAACGAAGTCTATGGGTTCTTGAGTCGATGTATTACGGCGACTGTCACTGCGCGAAGGCCGAATAGGCAGAGCCATCGCAGAAATATGGAGTAATGTCAAGCATGTTTCATGCCAGTTATGACGAACAGCCGACCATCGCTCACGCCCACAGGTACAGCCAAAGCGCCTACAACAACGGGTGAAATATCAAGACAATGTAGAGAATGTACACGACACGCTGGAAAGCTGCTCCCGATGGGGGCCTCTATAGGTTGGTCTACTGCGCCAGACAGGTTGGCGGGGTCGGTACCAAGTCCAGTTCCAAACGCTTTGAGCAATGCCTCCTTCCGCGTCCACAGTGCCAGTAAAGCTGCTTCGCGTTCTACCTCCGGCAACCGGCGCATACCTACTGCTTCGCGTGGTGTACAGATAGTTTCCAACAAGTCGCCTAACGTATGCGGCGAAGGAGAGAGCTCGATATCGACGCCTAGCGTCATCAATTGCCCCACGGCAATGGCCACCCACGAGCCACTGTGGCTGAGGCTGGTCGCTACGCCGGTATTAGGTAATATCGGTTGGCCCGAGGGCGTCGACCGCAACGGCACTTCGTCCACACCAACATGCAGCGTATTCGCCAAAAGCAAGCGCCACATCGCGTGAGCCATGGTGTAGGCGATGCGGTCTCGTTCAAAACGAAATCGTGCAGCACGTTCTCTCTCAAACGGTTCCAGCAACAAACTGGCGCTTGCTGCGTGACACACCCATGGTTGGCTATCGAATAGGAGAACGCACGCTTGCCCGACCGCCGGCCGCTGCCAACCAGTGGCGCCAAGCAGTTGTTGTGTCAGCGCTACGAATTGTGCCCCCACACTATCGGCAATCTGCTCGACCACCACGCTGTCGCTCCATGAAAGAACTCTTCCTAGCCACCGTTACAACTTGCCTCGCGCTGACGCTTCGGACAGTCTTTGCTAGGTCTAGCTGACTCAGTTTTTGACGCCATTAAGCATCCGCATGCTTGGCAATGAAGTTGAGGTACCACGGCATCGCTTCACGCAAACCGTGCGGTAGGGTGTGCGTGGGCTCGTAACCTAACCTTGTCTTTGCCCTCCCGATGTCGGCCAGCGAATGGCGTACATCACCGGCACGAAAGTCCCGATAGACCGGCCGCTTTGCATAGCTAGCACCATTCGTTGTCAACTCAGTTACCAGCGCATCAAACAGCTGATTCAGGCTCGTACGCTGGCCAACGGCTACGTTGTAGACGCGATCGCGTTGTTCGTCACCCGCTAACGCAGCCAACAAATTGGCCTGCACGGCATTGGCGACAAAGCAGAAGTCGCGCGTAGTCTCGCCGTCGCCGTTGATGAACACCTCATCACCGCGAATCATTGATGCAATCCACTGCGGAATTACCGCGGCATACGCGCCATCCGGATCCTGACGTCGCCCAAACACGTTGAAATAACGCAAGCCGATGGCCTTGAACCCGTAACAACGCGCGACGACCTCAGCGTAGATTTCATTGAACAATTTAGTCGCCGCATACGGCGACAATGCCCGACCAATTTTGTCCTCTACCTTGGGCAGCGTCGGCTCATCGCCGTAGGTAGAACTGGACGCTGCGTAAGTGAAGCTGTCTACACCCGAATCACGTGCCGTAATCAGCATGTTAAGGAAACCAGTGCAATTGGACGCATGCGTAGCCAGCGGGTCCTCGATGGAGCGCGGCACTGAACCCAGTGCAGCTTGATGCAACACGCGCTTCACGCCAGCGCAGGCCGTCTGGCAGTCCTCTAGGTTGCGAATATCGCCCTTGATAAAGCGAAAACGTGACCAAGCTTGCGCACCGACTAGCTGCTCTACTTCATCCAAATTGTGCTGGTACCCAGTAGAAAAGTTGTCCAACCCGACCACATTTTGGTCCAGCCGCAACAGCGTTTCCACCAAGTTAGAACCAATGAACCCGGCCGCCCCGGTCACCAGCCACGGCGACGATTCTGCGCGCACCCGCGCCTGCAGCGCCGCCGGTAAAATCACTTGTGCATCACTCATCACAATCTCCCATCCACCGCTTCCCGCGGAAGTACATACTTCACGTCGTAAATCACTGTGGCACTCTTGCCGAACGCGCGAATCCCCGTCGCACCGAGTTCTACAAACTGGTGATGGCCTACTGCGACGATGATGGCGTCGTAACTGTCAGCCTCCGGCTGCGTAATAGGGCGAATCGCATACTCGTGCTCGGCTGCATCCGCATCCACCCACGGGTCGTAGATGTCAACCTGAGCGTCGTAACCGCGCAAGGCATGCACGATATCTACCACACGCGTGTTGCGTAGATCCGGGCAGTTCTCTTTAAACGCCAAGCCGAGAATCAGCACCCGAGCGCGCACTGGGTTAATGCCCTTGCACACCAACAAGCGAATCACCTCATTGGCAATGTACGGGCCCATGCCATCGTTGGTGCGCCGGCCAGCCAGAATCACGTCCGGGTGATGGCCAACTTCCTGCGCCTTATGCGTGAGGTAGTACGGATCCACGCTGATGCAGTGACCGCCAACCAAGCCCGGCCGGAACGGCAGGAAGTTCCACTTGGTGCCGGCAGCCTCCAGCACTTCCAGCGTATCGATACCCAACTTGTTGAACAAAATTGCCAAGTCATTCACCAGTGCAATGTTCAAGTCACGCTGCGTGTTTTCGATGACTTTTGCCGCCTCGGCGACCTTAATGCAACTGGCGCGGTGCGTACCGGCGACGATGATCGAACCATACAGACGATCGATAAAATCCGCCACTTCCGGTGTGGAACCAGAAGTCACCTTGAGAATACTTGTCACCCGATGCTGCTTGTCGCCAGGGTTAATCCGCTCTGGGCTGTAGCCAGCAAAGAAGTCGGTATTGAAGGTGAGTCCGGAACCTTTCGCCAAAAGCGGCACGCACACTTCCTCCGTGCAGCCTGGATACACAGTCGATTCATACACGACAATATCGCCGCGCTTGAGCACTTTCGCCAACGCCTCACTGGCTTTGATCAGCGGGGTCAGGTCGGGCTGTTTGGCGGCGTCGATCGGCGTTGGAACGGTGACAATGAAGACATTGCACGCGCGCAAATCATCAACGTTCGAACTGAAACTCAGGCGGCTAGCTGCGCCCATTTCGGCGACAGTCATCTCCAGCGTCCGATCGTGGCCCTGGCGAAGTTCTTCAATGCGTACCGCGTTGATATCGAAACCAGTCGTCGCGTAGCGCTTCCCGTATTCGACCGCCAGCGGCAAACCAACGTACCCAAGACCCACGATAGCTATCCGGGTATCTTCCAGATTTTGCATATGATGCATCCCTGATGGATCAGTTTTGGAAAGTTTTATCGCCCAGTGGTGAATAGTACTGGGCTACGTATCAGTCACGAACAATGGTCGAAAAATTCAAGTATGAGTGACAGCCCGTTTGACTACACCAACGTGGCCCCTATTCTTATAATAGCCGGCTAAGTGCGCTGGCTGAGCGACGATGAAACGCTCACCACGACTGATCGCTGACTAGCAAGCCACACGCGCTGCCACTTCTTGCCCAGATTGAAGGCGCTAAAGAAGAAAGTTCAGTTGCTCTTCCTCTCATCCTTAACCGACACAGGTGGGTTGAACGATATCAAGGGCTAACCTCTCCACTAGCCGCGCTGTTGACGGGCGCCAGCGTGCAGCGAGCCTCTCAAGAAGGAGACCCTAGCCTCGCTTCCTTTAATGAGTCTTAGAGGAACTTTAAGCTTGCTCAGCCCCGGGCAGGAACCCACACCATTGCACACGATCACCCACAAAAAAGGCCGGAACCTTTGCTGTTGCTAGGTTTACCGGCCTTCGTTGGACTGCGTTGGAGCTTGAAATGGTGGAGGTGGCGGGAGTCGAACCCGCGTCCGAGGACGTTCAATGCCCAGATCTACATGCTTAGCTCAACGTTCGATCTCGTTC
>JBDTBF010000149.1:0-28578 GCA_039924175.1 Rhodanobacter sp. | reverse complement strand
GCCACCGGCTCCTTTTTTTATTATTTTTAAAGCATTAATCAGCGCTTGTCGATGGGCACATAGGTCTGATCTTCCGGCCCGGTGTAATTGGCACTTGGGCGAATGATCTTGCCGTCTTGGCGTTGCTCGATCACGTGCGCGCACCAGCCCGCCGTACGCGAGATAACAAACAACGGCGTAAACATCGCCGTCGGTACGCCCAGCATGTGATACGCGCTAGCGGAGAACCAGTCGAGATTGGGGAACATCTTCTTGACCTGCCCCATCACCGTTTCAATGCGCTCGGAAACGTCAAACAGAGTCGGGTTACCGCCTTCCGTGCACAGCTTGCGTGACACTTCCTTGATGATCTCATTGCGCGGGTCAGACACGGTGTAAACCGGGTGGCCAAAGCCGATGATGATTTCCTTGCGCTCTACCCGCGCACGGATGTCCGCCTCGGCATCATCGGCGGTGCGATAGCGGGAGATGATTTCCATCGCTACTTCGTTGGCACCACCATGCTTCGGACCACGCAGCGCGCCAATCGCCCCGGTGATCGCCGAATACATATCCGAGCCCGTGCCGGCGATGACACGCGCAGCAAAGGTCGACGCGTTGAACTCGTGTTCGGCGTACAACACTAACGATTTATCCAACGCTTGCGCGTGCAGATCACTCGGCTTCTTGCCATGCAGCAGATGCAGGAAATGGGCGGCGATCGATTCATCCTCCGTCTCGGTTTCGATGCGCTTACCGTTATGGCTGAAGTGATACCAATAAAGCAGCATGGAACCAAAACTGGCCATCAACCGGTCCGCGATGGCGCGCGCACCGGTGATGTTGTGATCATCTTTTTCCGGTAACACCGTGCCCAGCACCGAACAGCCCGTGCGCAGCACGTCCATCGGATGCGTCGCCGCCGGCAATAACTCCAACGCGGCCTTGACCGGCGCCGGCAATCCACGCAGGCGCTGCAGTTTCGCGCGGTAATTATTCAGTTCAGTCCATGTTGGCAACACGCCGTGTACCAGCAAATAAGCCACTTCTTCAAAGTTGCCCTTGGCGGCCAAATCATGGATGTCATAACCGCGGTAATGCAGGTCGTTACCGCTGCGGCCGACCGTGCATAGCGCGGTGTTGCCCGCTGCAATGCCTGACAGGGCGACAGACTTTTTGGCCTTGGGAAGACCTGGATTGGCGTTGTCACTCATGTAATCAAACCTCTCAATCGATGGTGATTTTCAACAAACTTTGGCGAGCAAAAAATTTCGTTACTTGTGCGGTACTTCAGTGCCGTGAGCGCCGACCAGCAGTGCCGACATCTCAGCCTTCGGTGCCACCAGAAAACAAGGCATCCAACTTGCGCTCGTAGGCGTGATAGTCGAGGTAGTCGTATAACTCTTCTCGTGTTTGCATCGTCGGCACAGCGGCCTTTTGCGTACCGTCACGACGCACGGTTTCGTAAAAATTCAACGCGGCTTTATTCATGGCGCGATAGGCGCCGCAGCAATACAGGATGATGTCGACGTTCGCACTGGCCAGTTCTTCACGTGTAAACAGTGGTGTTTGTCCAAACTCAGTGATATTGGCCAGAATCGGCACTTTCACCGCAGCTTTGAACTGACGGTATTGATCAAGCGTGATGATGGCTTCGGGAAAAATCATATCGGCACCAGCTTCAACGCACGCCAACGCACGCTCTATCGCCGCCTCTATTCCTTCCACCGCCAGCGAGTCGGTACGCGCCATGATCACAAACTGATCATCGGTGCGAGCGTCAACGGCCGATTTTACGCGATCCACCATCTCCGATTTGGACACGATCGCCTTTCCCGGCCGATGGCCACAACGCTTTGCCGCCACCTGGTCTTCAATATGCATCGCGCCAGCGCCAGTCTTGATCAACGAGCGCACTGTGCGCGCAATGTTGAACGCTCCGCCCCAACCCGTGTCGGCATCCACCAAGAGCGGTAAATCGCACACGTCGGTTATCCGGCGCACATCGGTAAGCACGTCTTCCAGGCTACTGATACCAAGATCCGGCATGCCCAATGAATTGGCAGCGACACCACCGCCGGATAGATAAATCGCCTGAAAGCCCGTGCGCTTCGCCATCCGCGCGGCGTAAGCGGTAATGGTGCCAACAACTTGCAGCGGCTGCTCTGCAGCAACGGCAGCGCGGAAACGCGCGCCAGCGGAATGAGGATCGCTCATGGTGCCTCCTGCAAAACGCTTATTTTAGCCGATCCAGCTGATGCCGCTGCTATCGGACTATAAAGATCTCCAATGGCCTACTCCGGCATGCCACGTGAGGAGAGCCCGAGCCGCGACTAGGCAGCACCTCTTAGGTTGCCAGCCTTCGAGGCATGGCATTTGACCGTTAGGCAGCTACCGCCACATGAACGGGTCTCTTGTTGCTACGCCTACGGTTTCTGCAATCACGTGCTAATTCGTAAAATGTTACGTGACGAAATTGCCCCCGCCCCGTACATTCAGCCTCATGAGCACATCCAACAAACTGGCAAAACGCATTCTTTGGGGCTTGGTCATCGGCATTGTCGCCGCGGTGGTGACGCTCGGTGTTGGCTGGTTCCACCCCGCTACGCTCACAGTGATGCAACGGGTCTCCACTGCCGTATTTGACCCTTTAGGGCAAATCTTTCTGCGTATGTTGTTTTTTGTGGTGATCCCGCTGGTGTTCACATCGCTTGCTTCGGGCGTGGCGCAGTTGGGTCAGCTGAATAAGCTCGGGCCACTCGCCGGGCGCACGTTTTTTCTATTCACCGTGAACATGTTGATCGGCGTCGCGATTGGCCTGGTGATGATGAACGCGATACAGCCCGGCCATCATTTAGATGAGGCATCACGTGCCCAACTAATGCAGGAATACGGCAGCAGCGCGCAACAAACGATCGAGACCAAGGCGGCGCAGCCGAGCATGAGTTTCGCCACGCTGGTAGACATGTTCATGCCGCGTAATTTACTTGGCGCCGTGGCGGGATCTAGCCGGAACGCCTTGGGTGACGTGCTGCCGCTGATTATTTTTGCCATCTTGGTGGGCGCGGCGGCAACTCAACTGCCCGGCAAACAACGCGAGCGCGTGCAACAAGCACTGGATACCATCACCGATCTGATGACGCGCATTGTCGGCTTCGCCTTGGCCCTGGCGCCATACGCAGTGCCAGCAATGATTTACAGCGTCATCGTAAAGGTCGGCGTGGACGTATTGCTGGCTCTTTCCGTGTTTGTTATTGGCTGTACGGCCGCGTTGTCACTGCATCTATTTGGCACGATGTCGCTGTGGATACGTTTTCTCGCCAAGCGCTCGCCACTCACGTTTTTTCGGCAGATACGGCCGTTATTGATCACCGCATTTTCGACCAGCTCGAGCAGTGCCTGCCTGCCCGCTTCACTCGCAGTCGCTCGCGAAGAATTGAACATTTCCCCTAGCACCGCCGGCTTCGTGTTGCCGCTGGGAGCCACGATGAACATGAGCGGCACAGCATTGTTCGAAGGCTGTGTGGTGCTCTTCGTGGCGCAAACTTTTGGCGTTGAACTGACGCTGAGCCATCAAATTATGCTGATGTTGCTGGCTGTACTTAGTGCTGTGGCCGTGGCGGGTATTCCCGGCGGCTCGTTGCCGATGATCGCCGGATTGATGGCCACCTTTGGCATACCGGCGGAAGGTATCGGTATCATCATTGGGGTGGATCGCATCCTCGACATGATGCGCACCACCGTGAACGTAGGCAGCGACATCGTCACTGCTGCCGTGGTCGATTTGCAGCTGCAGCCAGCGGCAAGTGCCGACTGACGCTGTGCGAACAGTCACAGCCGTGTAACGAGTAAGCGTCAGCCCAATCCTAAACGGTCTTGGCGACATCGGCACAGCACTACGCTGATCCACTTCCAAACCGTTACGGCGCATGTGATCGATCACGGTCAGCAGCTTTTTTAAGGGCTGGGCCGCTCGCGTACAACGGAAAACTTGATAGCGCCCAACTATCAATTGCATTACCACAATCAATTGGAAGTATGGTTGTAGCCGCCCTACTTTTAGCGGAGCCGCATTACTCTTCTGCGACTTCTCACCACGTGCGAGGGAACAACATGAATGATCATCAAAACGCCGGTGTAAAGCTGGCTATCCTGGGTCCGATGGCTGGTCTGGTCGGCGTGTGGGAAGGAAACACTGGTACGGACACATCGCCAGGCATGCCGGATCAGAATGAGACCGACGTGGAGCACGGCTACCAGGAGCGTTGGGAGCTTGAGCACGTACCCGCTGGCGCGCAGAACCATCATCAAAAGCTTCAGGTTTTGACGTTCGCCACCAGTGCCCATCGCGCGAGCCCATCCACGGCGGGTCATATTTCCGGCGAGGCGTTTCACGCACAGTGCGGTTTTATGGTTTGGGACGCCGCGGACAAGCAGCTACTCGCTTCCTTCGCCGTACCTCGCGGTATTGTGATTAATGCCGGCGGCACAGTCGAGCCAGATGCAACCAGCTTCGAACTGGTGGCGGAAGCCGGCTCCGAGACTTATGGCATCTGCCAGAATCCGTCCTTGCTGGAGAACTTCAAGGTCGTGCGCTACATCCTTAAAGTCAAATTTAACGATGACGGCAGCATCGACTACGAACAAGACACCCAGCTGCAAATCAAGGGTCGAGGGCTCATGCACCACACCGACTCGAATCACCTCGTTCGCCAGTCCTGAGCATCTCCTAAGCAACCCGCCGTGAGTCGCAGCACCCCATCGTGTTACGGCTCGCGAGCTTTGTTGTACTGGCTACCCATGGCTTCCGCGTTAGTTGCAGCAACTAACCCAATTGCTGCGCTTACATCATCATTAAGCGTCTCATCCAAACCGGACGTTGTTTGCCGAAAAGTTGAGAGCGCGCGATTTTTATCGGCCGGTAAACATTGACCAGAGCCGCTCTGGATAGCCGTAGCTAGTCGCGACCGCTGGCTATCGAGCCGGCCACGATACGCGGCCATATACGTCGGTCGTTTCGCGCCATGCGTAACGAAAACACTCGAAGCTGAGCCGACCTCTAACGCCTCAACGCGTGAATGCTGGTAGCCCTATGTGGCGCCGTTGCCAAGGCCGGCATCAGCCAGCACCAGCTGCTTACCGATGATCATTGGACTGCTCGTCGCACTTGGCGTACTCGTCGAATGCGTCGGCATCGTCATGAGTGCGAATCGCATGCTCGACATGATGCACACGATAGTAAACGCCGTCAGCGATCACGTCACGACGGCTGCTGTGGACTTGCCACAGCCTTCTCGCAACAACGCAAACAAAGGGCTGAGCTAACGGCACCAACGTGCAAGGCCACTTTGCGTCGGCACACGTCGGAATGGCGAAAAGTTGGCGATAGATAGCACCAATCGTATTGATGTTAACAATCAATTAGATAAATCGCTGATTCCGTCCTATCCTTCACGTTGATTTTAACCAATGAGGAACTAGAAGACATGTCTTTAATCAACACTCAAATCAAGCCGTTCACCGCGCAAGCACTGAAGGACGGCAAGTTCATCGAAGTTTCTGACGCCGACATGAAGGGCAAATGGTCCGTGGTGTTTTTCTACCCGGCTGACTTCACCTTTGTCTGCCCGACCGAGCTGGAAGACCTTGCTGACAACTATGCTGAGTTCCAGAAGCTTGGTGTGGAAATCTACAGCGTATCGACCGACACGCACTTCGCCCACAAGGCGTGGCACGACACGTCCGACGCAGTGAAGAAGATCAACTACACGATGATTGGCGACCCGACCCTCACGCTATCGCGCAACTTCGACGTACTGATCGAAGCTGACGGCATGGCTGATCGTGGCACGTTCGTGATCGACCCGTCCGGCAAAATTCAGATCATCGAATTGAACGCCGGTGGCATCGGCCGCGACGCCAGCGAATTGCTGCGCAAGGTGAAGGCTGCTCAGTACGTCGCTGCGCACCCGAACGAAGTCTGCCCGGCCAAGTGGAAGGAAGGCGAGAAGACCTTGGCACCTTCGTTAGACCTCGTTGGTAAGATCTGATCATCCCGATCTGATCAATTTGGTCAGATCACTCTGGTCAGACGATGACCCTGATTTGATCGATATTGCGCCATGCGCAAGGGGCCCGGAGCTCTTCCGGGCTCCCTTTCCAAAACACCGCGAAACACGACGCCCGAGTCCGCTCGGGTGCTCGTCGCGCTTACCCAAAATTCTAGAAACCGGAGCCGACCATGTTGGATGCTAATCTCAAAACCCAGCTAAAAATCCATCTGGAAAAGATCACGCAACCCATCGTCTTGGTTGCTTCGCTGGACGACAGTACCAAATCCACCGAGCTGCACGACATGCTAGAGGAAATTGCCTCGCTATCGGCAGAGATCACCTTGGTGCGCCGGGACGACAACGAACGCAAACCATCGTTTGCGATCCAGCGCGTCGGTACCGACATTGCTGTGCGCTTTGCTGGCATACCGTTGGGCCATGAATTTACATCGCTCGTTCTGGCGCTACTACACGTCGGCGGCCATCCGTCCAAAACGGACGCGGCAACGATCGAGCAGATCAAGCAGCTAGATGGCGACTTTCATTTCGAGACCTATTTTTCCCTCTCCTGTCAGAACTGTCCGGACGTCGTGCAGGCACTGAACTTGATGAGCGCGCTGAATCCGCGCATTAAGCACACCGCCATCGACGGCGCGTTGTTCCAAGACGAGGTCGAGGCGCGCCAGGTGATGTCCGTGCCATGCGTCTTTCTCAACGGCGAATTGTTCGATACCGGCCGCATGAGTCTCGATCAAATTTTGGCCAAAATCGACACCGGCGCTGTGCAGCGCGCAGCAGCCGAATTGCAGACCAAGAAGCCGTTCGAAGTACTTGTCGTCGGCGGCGGCCCAGCCGGCTCGGCAGCCGCGATCTACGCCGCGCGCAAAGGCATTCGCACCGGCATGGCGGCCGAACGTTTTGGCGGCCAGGTACTGGACACCATGGCCATTGAAAACTTCATCTCTGTCATGGCCACTGACGGCCCCAGCATGGGTACAGCGTTGGTGCAGCACGTCAACGAATACGAAGTTGACATCATGAATCTGCAACGGGCGGAGAAAATTATTCCCGCAAACATTGCGGGCGGCTTGATCGAAGTGCAACTTGCCAGTGGCGCCGCACTGAAGTCGAGGACCATCGTATTGTCCCCCGGGGCACGCTGGCGTCACATGAACGTGCCTGGCGAAGACCAGTATCGCAACAAAGGCGTGGCGTATTGCCCCCACTGCGACGGCCCGTTGTACAAGGGCAAACGCGTCGCGGTGATTGGTGGCGGCAACTCCGGCGTCGAAGCGGCCATCGACTTAGCCGGCATCGTCGCCCACGTCACCCTGGTTGAGTTCGACAGCAAACTACGCGCCGACGAAGTGCTACAACACAAACTGCGTAGTCTGCCGAACGTCGATATCATCCTGAGTGCGCTTAGCACGGAAGTATTGGGGGACGGCCAAAAAGTTACGGCACTTGTCTACAAGAACCGCCTCACCGACACTTCGCACCAGGTCGAGCTAGACGGCATCTTCGTGCAAATCGGCTTGCTGCCAAACACGGAATGGTTGAAAGGCACGCTGGAATTGTCCCCACGCGGCGAAATTATCATCGACGAGCGTGGTCTGACCTCCCTCCCCGGTGTCTTTGCCGCCGGCGACGCGACAACCGTGCCGTACAAGCAAATCATCATCGCGATGGGCGCCGGCGCGACCGCCTCACTCAGCGCGTTTGATTACTTGATTCGTACTCCGGAGCCAGTAACTGAGACGGAAGCCGTTGCTGCTTAATGGACTGTAGCTCGGTATTAGGGCAACGGCATCGCGACTGAAGTCGCTCCTACAAAAAGGAGGCTCATCGCGCCTGCTCGCCCCTGCTCACTCCTAATCGCGCCTGATCGCGCCGTTAGGAGGGGCTTTAGCCCCGATGCTTTTCGACCGCGTTATCGACTCGTACGGCGGTAGGAAGTTGCCTATCGGAAGAGTATGACAACGCGTATCTCACGTGTTTTTGTTACCGCACATAACAAAGGGCCGGCGAAAGCCGGCCCTTTGTTTGTAATCTACATAGAGCGCTTATTTTTTCGCGAACAGATGTTCCACGCTAGCGCGCTCTTCGCGTAGTTCTTTGCTGGAGGCATCCAAACGAGCACGCGAGAAGTCGCTGACGGCCAAACCTTGCACGATGGTGTACTTGCCATCTTTGCAGGTCACTGGATGACCAAAGATAACGCCCGGCGCGATGCCGTAAGAACCATCGGACGGAATACCCATGGAGACCCAGTCGCCCTCAGCCGTACCCAATGCCCACGTGCGCATGTGATCAATCGCTGCCGCTGCTGCTGAAGCCGCCGAAGACGCGCCACGCGCTTTGATGATGGCTGCGCCGCGCTTCTGCACAGTAGGAATAAAATCATTCTCATACCACTGCTGATCGACCAAGCTCATGGCCGGCTTGCCATCGACCGTCGCCTGCGACAAGTCCGGATACTGGGTGGAGCTGTGGTTACCCCAGATGATCATCTTCTTGACATCGGTGTTGTGCTTGGCAGTCTTCTCGGCCAACTGCGCCTTCGCACGGTTATGGTCCAGACGCACCATAGCGGTGAAGCATTTCGGATCAAGATCCGGCGCATTCTGCTGCGCAATCAACGCATTGGTGTTGGCGGGATTACCGACCACCAACACTTTCACGTCGCGCTTAGCATTCGCATTAATGGCCTTGCCTTGCGGACCAAAAATCGCGCCGTTGGCCGTCAACAGGTCACTACGCTCCATGCCTGGACCGCGCGGACGTGCGCCTACCAGCAAGGCGTAATCCACATCCTTGAACGCGACGTTAGCGTCGTCGGTGGCGACGATGCCGGCCAGCGTCGGGAACGCGCAGTCATTCAATTCCATCACTACGCCTTGCAGCGCCGGCAATGCCGGGGTGATTTCCAACAAGTGCAAGATCACTGGCTGATCCGGACCTAGCATGTCGCCAGCGGCAATACGGAACAAAAGCGCATAACCAATCTGGCCAGCGGCACCGGTAACGGCAACTCGAACGGGGGCTTTCATGAACAATGACTCCTTGGGTGGAATTTATTCTTTGTGGGAGAAGCTGCAATTCCGATACTTTTAGACTTGCCGCAAAACAAGAGCATCGCGACTGAAGTCGCTCCTACACGGGGCATATCTTCAGCTGAGCTCGGCGAAAAACTCGGTAATACGCTGCAAGCCCGGCTGTAATTGCGCGGCTGGACATGTGTAAGAAATGCGCATTGCACGAGGCTCACCAAACGCAGAACCGGGGACACAGGCGACGCCTTTGGCGTCCAGTAACGCTGCACAAAACTCAACATCGTTGTTAACGCGAGTGCCGCTATGGCTTTTACCAAACGCTACCGAGATATCCGGGAACGCATAAAACGCGCCTTGCGGCCGCGGACAAACGACGCCGGGAATTGCGCAAAGTGCTGCATAAACGACATCACGACGCTCAGAAAATTCCTGGCATTTACCAATCGATACATCCTGCGGACCGGTTAAAGCCGCCACGGCTGCCGCCGATACTACTTCCGGCAGGCTGGTGATGTGGTTGGAATTCAACGTTGTGACCGCCTTCGCGATTACTTCCGGACCGGCCAGCATACCCACGCGCCAACCCGGCATACCGTAGGTCTTGGAAATGGAATCGACAAAAATCAAACGATCGCGCAACTCCGGCTGAGCATGCACAAAGTTGTGATAACCAATGCCGTCAAACACCATCGTGTTGTAAATGTCGTCGGTGATGATCCACGTATCAGGATGTTTCACCAACACCGCCGCCAACGCCGCAATCTCTTCTTTCGTGTAGACCATACCCGTCGGGTTAGACGGGTTATTGAACAAAAACACTTTGGGTTTGCGCGACAGCGCCGCGTCTAGCTGCGCGGGAATAAGTTTGTAGTTCTGCTCCGGCGGACATGGCAGCGCATTGATCTTCGCGCCAACGATGTCGGAAATATCGCGGTACGTGGTCCAATATGGCGCGGCGAAGGTGATTTCATCGCCTTCGTCCAACAACGCTTCGGCCAAGTTGTACAAGACGTGCTTGGCACCAATACCAATGGAAATATTGGCTGGGCCGTAGCCGGCGAATCCCAACGCTTCGATATGTTTCAGAAAAGCGTCTTGCAGCACATCGGCGCCGCGGTTGCTACCGTACTGACCGCTATCGTGCGCTAGCGCTTCACGCGCGGCGGCGTACACATGTTCACCCGGAAGAAAGTTCGGCACACCCACTGAAAAGCTGATGATGTCGCGACCAGAGGCCTTTAACTGCCTAGCCTTCTGGGCAATCACCATGATGGCGCTGGGTTTAGCGCGACCGACACGTTGAGCAAGCTGTAGCATGGTTCTCACACTGGTACAGGAGGGAACAAAGGCGGCTATTTTATCACGTCAATGAGTTGCGGCACCGTGTCCCTCGGCTGCCGTGCCTCGCGCATAAATAGCGCGAGCTCCACTGGCGCGAGCGGCGAACGCGGAGCCTCGTCGAATCATGGAAACCCACCTGCATGGCCTTGACGTGGTGATCGGACTAATCGCTGGTTTGGTGCCCGACTTGCTGATGCTGGGCAATGACCCAGGTGGTTTCATCAACACTACCGTCATCGGCATTCTTGGCGCGTTGCTAGCTAGACGGGCTGGCCAACGCGCTTCTCATTGGTATCGCGAAGGCGAATCCACCGGCTTAATTGCGTCCGTACTCGACGCGCCAGGAGTCTGCAGGCCTTTGCTGGACGAGTCGAAAACTGGGCTGTGCGAAGACAGCAACTGACAATTTGCGCGTCCATCGTGGCTTTATGAACCAAGAATCGGCAGCTAGCAGGTAGTGATCCGCACAGCCGAATTCACTGACCGTCCGACCAAAGCCCGACATACTCCTAACTATGGCTGCTGATTTATCACCTAATCAAATGCAAGTCGGCCTGACTTACGACTCCAGCGAAGTGGCGGCTTCGCCGGAGTAATGAATCAATGAAAAAACTTGCCAGCCATGCCTTCTAGCGCTTCGAGGCTGAAGCCACCACCTTCGCCCGCAGCTGGTACTTGGCCGTCCGGTGTCAGATGGTTCACCGCCATGGGCAGGGCTTGCGAAAGTTTACCCAGCAAGTCGTTAGAGTCTATGCCCAACTTGCTCGCCGCCTCTTGCAACAAGTCACCCATGCCAGCACTTTGCAGCGCCCCGCCCAATTGACTGCTCGTCACTGGCTGATTCGCACCGGTGCCAACCCAGGATTGCACCGCGCTTCCTAATCCATGCTGTTGCAACAGGCTGATCAACCCTTGCACGCCACCCGCTTTTTCAAGCAGCTGGGAAATAACGCCAAGGGTTGAGCCGGTGCCAGCTGTTTGCCCGGCAGCCTTACCCAATACATCGTTCAGGAATGACATGGTGGTTCTCCTTGAGGATGGTTAACGCGGTAGTCCGCTGAATCATAAGGGCGGAACTTAGTTGTGTCATGCCGCACACGTGGCGCGGCTACAAAGCCAGCCAATCACATCTTTCGCAGCCACAAAAAAAGCCGTCATAACAAACTGGCGGCTTCTTCAGAACAGCGCAAAAAAACTTAGCCGCGCTGATCGAGTATGGCGTTCCACTCTTTTACACGCTCGGACTGCGAAGCCAGCAACGCACTGGCATCGTCGTCAACGGTGACTTTTTCGATGACGTCGCCCTGCTCTACCGCATTGACCACGGCCATATCCGAGGCATCTACCACTTCGCCGAAGACGCTGTGCTTGTCGTCCAGCCACGGCGTAGCGCCATGGGTGATGAAGAACTGGCTACCGTTCGTACGCGGGCCGGCATTGGCCATCGACAACACACCCGGCTTGTCATGCCGCAGCGAGGTATTGAATTCATCTTCAAACTTGTAGCCCGGACCACCGCGGCCGCTACCTTCCGGGCAACCGCCCTGAACCATGAAATCCGCAATAACACGATGGAACGACAGTCCGTCGTAATAGCCACGTTTGGCCAAATTGACGAAGTTGGCGACAGTGACCGGTGCCTTGTCATCATGCAGACGCAGATGAATGGGGCCGCGGTTGGTGGTGAAGGTGACATGGATGGTCATCGCAAATCCTTAAGTTTCGAAAACAACACCGCGCGCAACAGACGCCGGCACGAAAGGCATCAAGAATAACCCAGCGCCGCTTACGGTGCAGCCCATCGCGTTGCCCAGCAAGGCTGCCGGAACACAGCCGGTGCGAAATGGCTTGTCGCTGGGAGCCATCGCGCACAGGCACATTTCTACCAAAACACGATCCTTGGCCAGAATCGCTCCGTTACGGCAAGCCAAGCGTGGCGTGATCAAGGGCACCGATCCCGCGTGGTTGTGCCGCTGGCGTCGGCACATCGGCTGGCCACGCCGCGCCGTCATATAAGTGCGCCCACAGCCGATCCAACGCTGCATAGCCATACGGCAGCAGTGGCGTATGGAGGTCACCGAACCCAGGTAGCGCAAGAAACGCATCGAAATGCTGCGCGTGCGGCACCTTCCAGTACAGCGGATGGCGCCCCTCTTGTCGCAACCAGTCGACGTACGGTTGCGAGCTAAACGCGGTCGGTAGCAAACCATCACTTGCGCCGTGCACCACCCACAGCGGCAAGTCACTGCGCGGCAACCGCGCGGCCGTTGCTTTCACTGACATATGTAGCACCTGCGCATCGTCACTATCAGCCGTCCACAACGCGCGCAAACATTCCAAACCACCTAGCGTTGGATCAAGGCTGACATCCAACCCGCCGTACAGACCCACGCCGTTACCCGGCGGGATGCCGGCAGCCTCCGGCCACCAACTGGCGCGTGTTGCCGGGTCGGCAACGCCTGGCAAACCGCCTACTCCCACAGCGGCGTAATGAAAGCCACACGGCATGTCGGTGGCACCGCGCCGCAAATAGGCCGAAGCATATCCAGCGGCTACCGCTCGCCAGACATCAAACGCGGCGGTCGTCGCCGACGTTGCCAACGCATCATCAGTCCAGCCGACGTCACGCAAATGTTCATAGGCCTGTGCGGCTTGCGCAACCAAAGTGTTGCCACTCAACTTGCCTTGCGTACGCAAACTCGCACAACGCAGTGTGCCGGTAGCCAGCGGCAGTCCAGTCGGTCCGCGCGCAAACGGCGTGCTGTTGAAACGCGCATCAACTAACGCGCACGGCGCCCAAATAGCCGCCTCTGTCGCATAGTCATATAACGCGCGACCGTATCCTTCGACGTGCACATTGGGTTCCAACGCGACCGCGCCGGCCAGTATCTGCTGATCATCTAACCCCGCTGCTTGCAGCACGGCGCCACCACCGTTGGAAAGACCAACCGCAATAACCGTTGTGTTCTGCGGCGTGAATGGGGCTCGCGTCGGGTAGGCACGATCGAGCATGGCCAGCCCGAACTGCGCCGCCTGCAACACGTGGCGGCCCCAATCCGCCTCCGGGTTATCACCCGAATGCGTATGTTTGACCGCAATGCCTACCGTACTCACGGCGGGCGCGGGTTCAAATTCTAGGATTTCTGTACCGCGCTGCGCACGCCGACCATCCAGCGTCACACCACTGTCATCGGCATAATCGAAATAGCCACTACCGGTGCCTTTGTCGGTGTAAACCACGGCGCAGCCGCGCGGCAGGCCCCACGCGCCAGCTAGCGCGATGGCCCCATAAACCCCACGCGAACCCGACGACGGTGCCACCACCAGACAGCGTTTGTGCTGGTCAAAATGGTCCGGCAATTGCACTAGGACACGATGCGGTGAACCGGCGCCTGGAATCTGCGCAAACGCCTGGTACTCGCGCCCGGGAACATCCGGTACACCGCCATACACAGAGCCATAACCGCCTAGCGGGCCAAGGTCAGCAATCCCTTTCCAACTGGACTGAATTGCACGTCGCCGTAGTTCTTCCGCGGTCGGCGACAACGCGTTAGTGAATGGCAGCGGCACCCCGGCCAGACCGGCCAGACCCAGACCAGCACTCAACAAATCATCGTGACCGCGATGCTCAGTCACCTGCACCGCGCCGTAATCAACTTCACCCATGACCGATTCCTTCGTCACCGAACTGCTGGCACAAGCCGACAGCATGACCGATACCAACATAGGCAAAAGTCATACTGTCGAAAGACGGGCTTATTTCTTCGTGACTCCGTTATCCCAAGTCGACCAACGCTGACTGTCCTACAAAAACGCATCATCCAAGCCGCAACAGGCGATAACGGCGCCGATGACGCCCGACGTTCGACCCCGAGCACCCCGCGAGCTAACGCCGAGATATGACGAGACTGTCAGGTCTCGCGCGACTCTTTGCCATCGCGCTGCTGTGTGCGCCGTTGGCTTAGCGCGCCGTTAACTTCCGGCGGCGTATCACCGGATGCGATGGCGCTTGCCGTCTATCAATTTACGGCGAAGCGGTTTTGCCAGTCGTATTTTGCAGAGGCTGATTCGCGACACCATTGCGCTCAGCGCATTCACATTCCATCACGTGCCATAAAGCGTCGCCGGACGCGCGGTGAATTCAGAAATTCATCTCCTCGATGTTCCTCCGCCCGACCGCATCGACAGCGCCAAGGGAGCTACGTCATCGGCGTGACCTGGCACGGCGACCCAAAAATACGGCATCGGCTGACTACTCTGGCGGCGCGATCGCCACGATGTCTCAACCCCATATGAGCGCGCAACCGGCTTCGCCATTACACTGGCTCCGAATACCGCGGCGGCAAACGCTGCTTCGCCGTTACTGCGTTGCCCTACCCGTCGCTGAACTTTTAGCGACGCGGTGCAGCACGCCGCGTCATAAATCCGTATAATCGGTAAATTCGCCCGTTAAAAAACCTGCGTGACTCCGGTCGCGCCGACTGAGTTGATCCTATGCTTATTGAAAAACTGCGCAACATCGCCATCGTCGCCCACGTCGATCACGGCAAGACCACACTAGTGGACTGCCTGCTCAAACAGTCTGGCACCTTCAGCGCACGCACCGTGCTGGCTGAACGCGTGATGGACTCGGACGACCAAGAAAAAGAGCGTGGCATCACGATCTTGGCCAAGAACACGGCTATTTCGTGGAACGGCAACCGCATCAACATCGTCGACACTCCGGGACATGCGGACTTCGGTGGCGAAGTTGAGCGCGTGTTGTCGATGGTCGACTCAGTACTCATCTTGGTCGACGCGATGGACGGCCCGATGCCGCAAACGCGTTTTGTTACTCAGAAAGCGTTCGACATGGGCTTCAAGCCGATCGTCGTCATCAACAAGGTTGACCGCCCGGGCGCCCGTCCAGAGTGGGCGCTAGACCAGACCTTTGATTTGTTTGATCGCCTTGGTGCCACCAACGAACAGCTTGATTTCCCGGTGGTCTACACCTCTGCCCTGCACGGTTACGCCGGCCTCGAGAGCACGGTGCGCGAAGGCGACATGACACCGTTGTACGAAGCCATCATGGCGCACGTTGCCGCGCCGGACGTGCATCCGGAAGGCCCGTTCCAGATGCGCATCAGCCAGCTCGATTACAGCAGCTACGTCGGCTTGATCGGCATTGGCCGCGTACAGCGCGGTACCGTAAAAACGAATATGGCGGTCAGCATCGTTGACCGTCACGGCAAGAAGCGCACTGGCAAAGTGTTGCAGGTACTTGGTTTCATGGGGCTTGAGCGAAACGAGATTCCCGAAGGCGAGGCTGGCGACATCATCGCCATTTCCGGCGTGGAAGGTTTGGCCATTTCCGATACCATCTGCGCGCTGGATACGCCGGAAGCACTGGAGCCGCTGACTGTCGACGAACCGACCATCAGCATGACCTTCCAGGTCAACAACTCACCGTTCGCCGGCAACAAGGATCGCAGCGGCGGCAAGTTCATCACCAGCCGTCAGCTGCGCGAGCGGCTTGAGCGTGAAGTGCTGCATAACGTGGCGCTGAAAGTGGAAGAAGGTTCCGACCCAGACAAGTTCCTGGTCTCCGGCCGTGGTGAATTGCATCTTTCCGTGCTGATTGAAAGCATGCGTCGTGAAGGCTATGAGTTGGCCGTGTCGCGTCCTGAAGTCATCATTAAGGAAATCGACGGCAAGCTGATGGAGCCGGTTGAATCGCTCGTCGTCGATGTGGAAGAAGTACACCAAGGCGGTGTGATGGAACGCCTCGGCATGCGCAAGGGCCAGTTGAAGAACATGGTCTCCGACGGTCGCGGTCGCGTGCGTTTGGACTATGAAATTCCGGCACGCGGCTTGATCGGTTTCCAAACCGAATTCCGCACACTGACCCAAGGTAGCGGCCTGCTGTTCCACGTGTTCGACCATTACGGTCCGAAAGCCGAGGGCGCGATCGCCAAACGGCAGAACGGTGTGATGATCGCCAACGCTCCCGGCGCCGCCCCGGCCTACTCGCTCGGGCCGTTGCAGGAACGCGGCAAGCTATTTACCGCCGAAGGCGATTTGGTATACGAGGGCCAGTTGGTCGGCATCCACTCCAAGGACAACGACCTCACCGTCAACGTCATCAAACCGAAGCCGCTGACCAACATGCGCGCTTCGGGCAAGGACGACGCGATTCAGCTGAGCCCAGCCATCAAGTACTCGTTGGAACAGGCGCTGGAGTTCATCGAAGACGACGAGCTCGTCGAAGTGACCCCGAAGGAAATCCGCCTACGCAAGCGTCACCTTACCGAGAACGATCGCAAGCGCTCTTCGCGCGGCTGATTCGTCGCTTCTCATGGGCATGAAAAAGGCTGCCGCAAGGCGGCCTTTTTTATGAGAATAGTCCGTAAAATTTGTGGAAGGCCGCGAGTGGGCGATAGTTTTCGCGAGAAGGATTAGCTCGCCAGCGGGCGCCTACCCGCGCAGGGCTTAGACCTTGGTGCTACTGACCCGCAACCCAGGTCGCTGCCGCGCCAATTTTCGTAACAGTTGTGCGAACGCTTGCAAGTCAGCGTGCCACGGCGACGCGTCGCGCCAATACAGTGCAATTTCACGACCGGAAGCTTGCCCAGTGAGTTTGGCCAGCACAATATTCGGCATCGAAGCAAGTCGCTCATGCGCTAGCGCTGGCACTAATGCATAGCCGCCGCGCAAGCTGACTAACGCGGCCAAGCTTTCCAAACTTACATCCTGGACGTGGCCGTGCTCGTTCCCCGCGCCCGGCAAACCATCGGCATGGCTTTCCGCCATCAACGTCGCTTCGGCCGGCTGCAACTGCTCCAGCGCGATGCTGCGTCGACCGGCCAGCGGATGATCAACACGCAGCATCAGTTCCCACGGTTCAAAAAACAGCGGGCAGGTGGCGATGCCACTATTTGGTGGTGCGGCCGGTGCCAGCGCCGCATCAAGCTCTCCCTCGCGCAACCGGCGCAGCAAGCCGCCGGGTTTGCCCTCAGAAATCCCCAAACGCACGCCGGGGAAGTATTGTGGAAATGGCGCAATCAGATGCGGCAATAAATACGGACCCAACGATGCCGGCAGACCCAAACGCAAGTCACCGCCAAAAGCCGCCTCTCCCGCCCGCGCCACCTGCTGCAGGTGTTCGCCGGCAGCCAATACACCGTCAATCTGTTCCAATAAGCGCTGACCACCAGCCGTCGGGACGATGCGGCGACCGCCTCGCTCAAACAACGGCGCACCTAGCGCCTGCTCTACTTTTTGAACTTGATGCGACAGCCCGGACGGGCTGATATGCATCGCACGCGCCGCACTATTGAAGCTGCCATGGCGATGCACCGCCTGCACCAACGCTAAATCGCGCAGCGAAACAGCGGCCAGCATGGTCGAAATCATCGAATGCTGCATGTCATCAAAGGCGTTTGTATAAAGCGGTCATCGGGCCCATCCTGAGTGGTGAACTTCAGCCATCTACGTCGATGCAGTTTACTCGTCACACCGGTTGATCGTGACCCATCCAGCCGTCCGTTAGTGGCCTTGGTTACACCCTCCGGTGACCTGGCTGTTAGCGGGCACGTTACGTTTGGACGATAATTGCACTCTTGCTGGACTGACAAGCACGACATCTCCGTCATCCAGCCATCCCAGCCATAGGATTAGCCAGGAGCAACACATGAAAGACACCTTTGCCGTACGCGACACCCTCGATGTCAATGGCAAGAAATACGCCTACGCCAGTCTGGCAAAGTTGGGCCAACGCTTTGACTTGAAGCGCCTGCCTTACTCGATGAAGATCCTGCTGGAAAACCAGCTGCGTCTGGAAGACGGCGTCGATGTTACGGCGAAGCACATTGAAGCGATCGCTACCTGGGATTCGCAGAAAAAGCCCGATACGGAAATTGCGTTCATGCCCGGTCGCGTCCTGTTGCAGGACTTTACCGGCGTACCATGCGTCGTCGATCTGGCCGCCATGCGCGATGCCATGAGCGCGCTGGGTGGTGACCCCACTTTGATCAACCCGCTATCGCCAGTCGAACTGGTGATTGACCACTCCGTGCAAGTGGACATTTTCGGCAGCGAGGACGCGCTGGAAAAGAACGTTGAGATTGAATTCAAGCGCAACAACGCGCGTTACAGTTTCCTGCGCTGGGGCCAGAAAGCGTTCACCGATTTCAAGGTCGTGCCACCGCGCACCGGCATCGTGCATCAGGTCAACCTGGAGCATCTGGCTCGGGTGGTGATGGATACGGAAATTGACGGTCAGCATTGGGCCTATCCCGACACGCTGTTCGGCACCGACTCGCACACCACCATGGTCAACGGGCTGGGTGTCTTGGGCTGGGGCGTTGGCGGTATTGAGGCCGAGGCGGCCATGCTGGGCCAGCCGTCGTCGATGCTGATCCCGCAAGTTGCCGGCCTGAAGTTATTGGGCCGCCTGCCTGAAGGCGCTACCGCTACCGACTTGGTACTGGCCGTTACAGCGTTGCTGCGCAAGCTAGGTGTGGTTGGCAAGTTTGTCGAATTCTTCGGCCCGGGGCTAAAGCACTTGGCGTTGGCGGACCGTGCGACCCTGGGCAACATGTCACCGGAATACGGTTCCACCTGCGCGATCAGCCCGATTGATGCTGAATCGCTGAAATATCTGCGCCTGTCTGGCCGCAGCGAGGAGCGCGTCGCGCTCGTCGAGGCGTATGCCAAAGCACAAGGCCTGTGGCACGACGACAGCACCCCGCAAGCGGACTACAGCGTGGTGGCAGAGCTTGATCTGGGCAGCGTCAAACCGGCCATGGCGGGGCCGAAGCGCCCGCAGGATCATGTTCTGCTCACTGATGTAAAACAGAACTTCCACGACAATTTCGGTGCCACCATCACCCACCGCAACGGTGCCGAAGCACGCTTTGCCAACGAAGGTGGTGCTACCGCCGTCGGTCATGACATCAGTGAACTGACGCATCGGCAGCATGTTGTGCGCAATGGTCAAGAATTCGATATCGAAGACGGCGCCGTAGTCATTGCCGCCATCACCTCGTGCACCAACACCTCCAACCCAGCCGTCATGCTGGCCGCCGGCTTGCTGGCGAAGAAAGCTGTCGCCAAGGGCCTGAAAACTCGTCCTTGGGTGAAGACTTCGCTGGCACCCGGTTCCAAGGTTGTCACCAACTACCTCGAACAGACCGATCTGCTCACCTACCTGCAGCAGCTCGGCTTCTATGTCGTTGGTTACGGTTGCACGACCTGCATCGGTAACTCCGGTCCACTGCCGGAAGAAGTCAGCGCCGCCGTCACCGCCGGCGACCTCACCGTGGCTGCGGTGCTTTCGGGCAACCGTAACTTCGAAGGTCGTATTCACGCCGAAGTAAAAATGAACTACCTGGCTTCGCCGCCGCTGGTGGTCGCCTACGCCCTCGCCGGCTCGCTCGATGTCGACCTTTCCACGCAGCCGTTGGGTCAGGGTAGCGACGGCAAGGATGTCTACTTGAAAGACATTTGGCCGTCCAACAAGGAAATCAGCGACCTGATGGCCGGCGCGGTTACCGCCGACATGTTCAAAAAGAATTACGCGAACGTGTTCAAGGGTGACGAGCGCTGGAGCTCGATTGCTTCGCCAGACGGCGACCTGTACGCCTGGGACAAGGATTCCACCTACATCAAGAATCCTCCGTACTTTGACGGCATGACGATGGATGTGCCGAGCGTCGACGACGTCCGCGGTGCGCGCTGCATCGGCCTGTTCGGTGATTCGATCACTACCGACCATATCTCACCGGCTGGCGCGATCAAGAAGGACTCACCGGCAGGTCGCTTCCTGATCAGCCACGGCGTCAAACCGATCGACTTCAACTCCTACGGCTCGCGCCGTGGCAATGACGACGTCATGGTGCGCGGTACCTTTGCCAACATTCGCATCAAGAACCAATTGTTGGACGGGGTTGAGGGCGGATTCACGCGCTACCTTCCCACTGGTGAACAGATGGCGATGTACGACGCGGCCATGAAATACAAAGAGGATGGCACACCGTTGGTCGTACTTGCTGGTAAGGAATACGGAACGGGTTCGTCACGTGACTGGGCGGCTAAAGGCACCTTGTTATTGGGCATCAAGGCCGTGATCGCGGAAAGCTACGAGCGCATCCACCGTTCCAACTTAGTCGGTATGGGCGTGTTGCCGTTACAGTTCAAGGCTGGCGAAAGTGCAAAGACACTGGGTCTCACCGGTAGTGAAACCTTTGACATCACCGGGCTGAATAACGGTGATTCGAAGGAAGCGGCGATTACCGCGACCGCCGCCGACGGCAGCAAAAAGCAGTTCACCGTCCAGGTGATGTTGCTCACCCCGAAGGAGTGTGCCTTCTTCCGTCATGGCGGTATCTTGCAATACGTCCTACGTCAGTTGGCTGCTAAAAAAGCCGCGTAACTCAGGCCATAAGCGTGCTGCCAATACATCGGCAGCTTCGTAGTTTGACTAAAACGCCCCGACTTTCCGGGGCGTTTTAGTTTTCGGCAATCAACGCCCCGACTTTTCGGGGCGTTTTTGTTTTCGGCAATCAATACATCTGCTCTACATGGCGCGCTGCCAACTGGCGGAATAACACAGCCACTTGCCATGCTCCTGACGCCACGCGGTCTCCACGCGATGCACACCCATTTGGTCAGGAAACAAACGACCACCACTGGTCAACGCCAGCGTGAACGTTGCCACCATCCTTTCACCACGATGCTCGATTGTGATCGGGCCGACCGTCACACCAACATGCTCGCCACGCAAATGCGCCACGCGAATCATATTGGCCAACGTGCGCCGATCAAGTTCACCTGCGTTGCCATCAAAATCATCACTCAGTGGCGCCACCACGCCACGGCTATCGGCACGACTGGCCGCCTGCGTCGCGGTCGCGATCGACGCGCGCACTTGTGCTTCAGCGGGCATTCGGCGGCACCCGGTCACGACCACCGCCAGCAGCAACGCAAGAGCAGTCCCGATAAGCGCGGATCTTCTTTTTTGTTTGACCATTTCAACCCACTTGTCGTTTGGCTTGCCGCTATACGCTGGCGTATGCTCCAATCAGGTATCGCACGACCGATGATGGCGTTGTACAGCATAGTGAAACCATCAAGTACCACGCGATCATCCACCACACAGGGAACCGCAAAATGAGCATCGACCGTCCTTGGCTGGACCACTACCCAGCCGGCGTACCCGAGACTATCGACGTCAACCAATACGCGTCGGTCCCGGCAGTTATGGAAGAAGCGTTCCAGCGCTTTCATGACCGTCCGGCGTACGCCAACTTCGGCCATCAACTCACTTACGGCGAGATTGACACGTTGAGTCGCCAGTTCGCTGGTTATCTCACTGGCGTACTGAAGCTGGTCAAGGGTGACCGCGTTTCAATCATGATGCCGAACGTGTTGCAATATCCCATCGTCCTGTTTGGCACGTTGCGCGCCGGCCTGATCGTCGTTAACACCAATCCGATGTACACCGCGCGCGAGCTGAAACATCAGCTGAAAGACTCCGGCGCCAAGGCTATCGTTGTGGTGGACAACTTTGCTGCAACCGTGCAGCAATCCGTGGCAGACACGGACATCCAGCACATCATCACGACGGGTATTGGTGACCTGCTCGGTTTCCCGAAAGGCGCCATCGTCAACTTTGTGTTGAAACACATCAAGAAGATGGTACCGCCGTTTCACCTGCCGCAAGCGGTACGCTTCCGCGATGCACTAGCGCTCGGTGCAGCCCATCCGCTGCCGCAGGTAGAGCTGACCCACGACGACGTCGCGTTTTTGCAATACACCGGCGGCACCACCGGCGTGGCGAAAGGCGCCATGCTTACGCACAGCAACATGATCGCTAACATGCTGCAAGCAAGCGCCTGGATCGGAACAGATTCAGTCAAGCCAGGTGAAGAGGTCATCATCACCGCGCTGCCGCTGTATCACATCTTTTCGTTGACCGCGAACGCACTAGTTTTTGCGCGCCTCGGTGGGTTGAATTGGCTTATCACTAACCCGCGCGACATGCCCGGCTTCGTCAAAGAATTAAAGCAGTCAAAGTTCACTGCTATCACGGGCGTAAACACATTATTCAACGGATTGCTCAATACGCCGGGTTTCGCTGAGCTGGATTTTTCTCGCATCCACATGACGTTGGGTGGCGGCATGGCCGTGCAGCGTGCCGTGGCGGAACGCTGGAAAAAAGCCACCGGCTCCACACTTGCTGAAGCTTACGGACTCACTGAAACATCGCCGGCAGTGTGTATCAACCCCTTGAACTTGGCTGAATACAACGGCTCCATCGGCCTACCGATACCGTCGACCGAAGTGGCCATCTGGTCGGAAGACAGCAAGCCCTTGGGCATTGGCGAGGTGGGCGAGCTAATGGTGCGCGGCCCGCAAGTGATGAAGGGGTATTGGCAGCGTCCCGCAGAAACTGCCGACGTGCTCGGGCCCGACGGATGGCTGCATACCGGTGACGTCGCCAAGATGGACGAAAGCGGCTATTTCTATATCGTCGACCGCAAGAAAGATATGATTTTGGTGTCCGGCTTCAACGTCTACCCAAATGAAGTGGAAGACGCTGTCATGGAACATCCTGGCGTACTCGAAGTGGCCGCCGTCGGCGTTCCCGACGAGCATTCTGGCGAGGTCGTCAAACTATTTGTGGTGCGCAAGGACCCAAAGTTGACCGAAGACGACCTGAAGCAATTTTGCCGGCAGAGCCTGACTGGCTACAAACGCCCGAAACTCATTGAGTTTCGCGATAGCTTGCCGAAGAGCAATGTAGGCAAGATCCTCCGCCGCGTGCTGCGTGACGAAAAGAAAGCCAACGCTTGAGGTTCACGCCCATGTGTAGGAATCCCTGCACATGGGCGTCAAAAATAGTGCGAATAGCTTCTGTTTAATCGCCTGACCACTGCTCTTGCGTGTCCGCATAGCCACCCAGAAGGTCCCACAGCGGAACTTGCTTCTCTTCCGGAATATTGCTGTAGCTGAAACCAATATCGCGTTCGCGCACACGAACCACGGTCGCCTCCAGATGAATGTGGAGTTCTTGGCCGAAGATCATGTCCAAAACCCATTCCTGTCCGATCGCACCGGACCAGTCCAGCGGACGTCGCAGCGATGCGCCCGTTGCTGAAATATTGATCAGGGTAGTCGAGCGTGACTCCGTACCACGACTCATCAACACCGTTGTTTCGAACGGCATGCGTGCCGAGCGTAAGCGCTCCGCGTGGTCGTATGCTTGGTCTTCATTCTCTGCCGTCATGGTGTCGTCCTTAAGTGCGTACCTGCTGCTAGCTGCAGGGCGCGATACTTGATCTTGGAAATCCATTGCCACTTCGGCTGCGTCAGTGCGTTTGGTTTGCGGCAACCGACACCGCAATCACCTTGACCTCGACATCGACGCAACGATCCTAATGCAGAACGACTGCAACGACGTTGGCCTTCATCGCAATACTTATTGACGCATGCCACCAAAAACAATCACCCATCACTCCTCTCGTCGCGCTGCAGCTATAACAAGTGTTAAGCAACCAACGTGCCAATAGGAATTCATACGTGCAATGTGCGGTTTTGTGGCGTACCACGCAGCACAACAACCCACTCATGCGGCAAGCGCTGCGGCAGAACCCTTAACGGCCTGTCCGAAGGCGCCATCGTCAACTACCTTCCCAGATGACACTTTTTGTCACATATGCCCGTTCCACGACAACAGTCCGGTACCTAGTTGCACTGCCGATCACCCGCTATGCGTTCGAGCGGAGCTAGACTTGTCCTCAAGCAGCCGCTATGCTTTATGCGCACGTAGGTTATAGGTTCACTGGATTGCGGCTATCGGTTACGGTCGACGAGCTGCAACGTCTGGTTAAACCGCGTTGACCTATTTGAAACGCAATCCAATGACGACTTCGATTTCTCGCCATTAGATTTGCACCACGTGGATGTAATGAGCTACCCGAGATAGGCGGCGCGTAAAGCGCGGGTGAGCCACGCTACACTACGCAGACTTACTAGTTTCAATTGTTATAGATAGGGCCTCCGTTGCTACGCAGCGCGCCGATTACGGTTTTGAATTTCAAGGGACACCGCTTCATTGCCTGGTTCCTAGTACGGACATCCTGTTCGGTGACGCGAATACAGGAATAGGTCCGATCGTGTTAAACGCACTGCTAGCCGTCGCAAACGGCCCAACGACATGCATTGATGAGCACTGAGTCAACTGAGCCTCAGCCGGTTGCCGTAGCGCAAGACGTATTTGCAGCGGTACCGCAACAACAAGAAATGCCCCTGGCGATTGTGCGCGGTCAGCCAATGTTGCAGATGCCGCAGGATCTGTACATTCCGCCGGACGCGCTCGAGGTCATTCTTGAGGCATTTGAAGGGCCTCTGGATCTTTTGCTGTACCTGATTCGCCGGCAGAACCTCGATATCTTGGATATCCCCGTCGCCGAGATCACGCGACAGTACATGGCCTATATCGACCTGATGCACGATGTCATGCGGCTGGAGCTGGCGGCCGAGTATCTGTTGATGGCAGCGATTTTGGCCGAGATCAAATCGCGGTTATTACTGCCACGACCACCTGCTGAAGAAGGACTGGAAGAGGATCCGCGCGCCGAACTGGTGCGACGACTGCAAGAGTACGAAAGGTTCAAGCGCGCAGCGGAAGACATTGAAGCGTTACCCCGACTTGAGCGTGACACCGTTGTGGTGCATGCCGAGGTCGGTGAACACAACGTAGTGAAGCTGCCGCCGCCGGTCGACCTGACGGAAATGTTGTTGGCATTGAAAGATGTGCTGCGCCGAACGGAGTTGTTTGGGCACCACGCCGTCCGACGTGAAGCGCTAAGCGTGCGCCAGCGCATGGGCGAATTGTTGAGTCGGTTGGACGACGACCAATTTCATCGCTTCGAGAGTTTTTTTGAAGTGTCCGAAGGCCGCCTTGGCATTGTGGTGATCTTCCTGGCCATGCTGGAACTGGCCAAGGAAATGTTGGTAGAAATTGTGCAGGAAGGACCGCAAGGAGCGATTTACCTGAAGGCAAAAGTTAGCCATGGCGATACGACCGATGACGCGATCGACGACACAGAGTTGAACGAGTCGGTCAACGCTTCGCCGCTATGAACAGCCACCACTGAATCAGCATCCGACCAAGGTTATGCAGATCGAGCAAATTAAATCCATCGTCGAGGCGTCCCTTCTCGCCTCCACTCAGCCAATGACGCTGCAACAGTTGGAGAGTGTCTTCAACGAAGACGACGCCGTTAGCCGCGAAGACGTTGCCAAGGCGCTGGAAGCGCTGGGTAACGACTGCGCTGGGCGCGGTGTCGAGTTAAAGGAAGTGGCGTCAGGGTTTCGTTATCAGGTGCGACAGGAAGTGCACCCGTGGATTTCACGGATGTGGACCGAACGGCCGAGTCGCTATTCGCGCGCGCTGCTGGAAACACTAGCGCTGATCGCCTATCGACAACCGATTACGCGGCCGGAAATTGAACAGATTCGCGGCGTCGTAGTGTCGTCCAACATGATTAAAACGATGGAAGAGCGCGAATGGATCCGCGTTGTGGGTTATCGCGATATGCCGGGAAAGCCAGCCTTGTTCGGCACAACGCGGGCATTTCTTGATTACTTTAATTTGAAATCGTTGGATCAACTGCCACCGCTTTCTGACATTCGTGACATGGAAGACCCACAACTGCGCTTCGACCAAACGCCGCTGCCTGCCCGTGTCGAACGCAACTTATCCATCGACCCCGAAGGCGACGCCGAAGCCGAAGCCGCTGCCTTGGCCGAAGCGGCCGCCGCAGTTAGCTCGATCGCCCCACCGGTAACCGATGCCGAGGCAGCTACAAACAATGAAATGGATGGCAGCGACAGCTCCGCTGAGTCTGCAGCCGCGTCCAACCCACACTCACTCGATGATGCCGACAGTGACCACAGTTCGCGCACCGAGCCTTTCACAGACACTGCCGATGAGGCAGTGAATCCCGCCGATGTCGAACCCGACACCGCCGAGCAAGACACTGAGGAGTACCGCGCATGACTGCGCCGCAAAAAACTGTTTTATCCCTAAAACGCGAAGTTCGCGCTGACGCCGACGCACCGGCATTGGAAGAGCGCCTGCACAAAGTGTTGGCCAACGCCGGGCTCGGCTCGCGCCGCATGCTGGAACAACGTATCCAAGCCGGCGAAGTTGAACTGAACGGTGCGCCTGCCGAAATCGGCATGAGCGTCAAAGCCGGTGATCGCGTAGTGATGGACGGCAAGCAATTCGTTGTCGCAACCGACAACCGCGATGATGCCGAAGTGCTGCTGTACCACAAGCCGGAAGGCGTGCTCACCACACGCGACGACCCGGAAGGCCGCCCCACCGTATTCGAACAGTTGCCACACCTGCAAGGCGCGCGCTGGGTTGCGGTTGGCCGCCTGGACATCAATACCACTGGGTTGCTGTTGCTGACCACCGATGGTGATTTGGCTAACGCGCTGATGCATCCCACCAGCGGGCTTGAGCGCGAATATCTGTGTCGCGTACACGGCGAAGTGCCCGACGAAATTCTAGAGCGATTGAAAGCCGGTGTTGAACTGGAAGATGGCCCGGCTCGCTTCGACGAAATTGCCATCATCAGTCGCGGTGGTAGCCACAGCTGGTTCCGCGTTGTGCTGCGCGAAGGCCGTAACCGCGAGGTGCGTCGCCTGTGGGACTCGCAAGGCTTTTTGGTCAGCCGCCTGAAGCGCATCCGCTACGGAAAAATTGAGCTGCCGCGCGCCCTACGCCGCGGGGATTGCGAAACCTTGGACGCCGAAGCGGTCAAGCAGCTGCGCCAGACCACCGGCGTAGGGACGCCGCAAGCCGTATTGACGTTAAGCCCGGTATTGCACCAGCGCCGCGCCAACCGCAGCGTCACAGAATATCGCCCCGAGCGCGGCAGCAGCAGCGCCTGGACTGGCGGTCAGGACGAAGCGCGCGAGTTGCGCGCGTTCGACCATATTCGTGAGGAACCCAGTCGCGGTCGCAAGCCAGCGCCGCGTCGGCCAGGCAAGGAAGTCAACGGCAACGTTGCACGCCCAGAGCACGGTGCAGCCCCACGTGGCCGCAGTCGACGCGTAGCACCGGGTCAGGAATTGCCATCGGTACGCACATGGTTTGCCGGCGAGAATCGCGACGGTACCGGCCACACCGGTGCCCCACGCGGCAACAACGCAGGCACGCCGGGTAACCGTCGCGGCCCACAGAGCAAGCCGTTTGGCGCACGCGCCGGCGGCGAAAACCGCAGCAGTGGTAGCCCGTATGGCAACTTCAGTGGTGAGTCGCGCGGCACCGGTACTGGCGCCAGCAACGGTAACCGTGCGCCGGGCAACCGACCAGCGGGTGCGCGGCCAGCAGGGCAAGGCAACCGAGCTCATGGCAACAACGCCGCGCCCGGCAATAGCCGTCCGCAAAGCGCAGGCCGACCACAGGGGCAAGGTGGCAATCGCTCCGGCAACAGTGCGCGACCACAAGGCCAGCCGGGCAACCGTTCACAAGCTGGCGCGCGGCCACAAGGTCACGGCGGACCAGCCGGCGGGCGTCCACCAGGCGGTGGCCGCGGCGGAAATCGCTCGGGTAACCGCTAGTCTGAGTTCGTCACAAAGCGTACAGGAGCTGATCCATGGTCCGTATTTACCACAACAATCGCTGTTCCAAGTCGCGTGCCACGTTGGCGCTACTGGAAGAGCGCGGTAGCAAGCTCGAGGTCATCAACTATCTCGACACCCCGCCGAGTGCTGCGGAATTAGCGGTGTTGTTGAAACAGTTAGGCATGCACGCGCGCGAGTTGTTGCGTACGGGCGAAGTGGAGTATCAAGCGCTCGGTTTAGATAACCCTGCGCTCGACGAAGCGACGTTGATTCAAACCATGGTGGCGCATCCAAAGCTGATCGAACGCCCGATTGTCGTTGCCAATGGTAAAGCCGTCATTGGCCGACCGCCAGAAGCGGTATTAGCGATACTCTGATTGGCTTGAGCGAGCGGTAGCGCCGCCAGGCGCCAACCATTGCAACGATTCTTAGAGTTGCATTAGCGATACTCTGACCCGCGCGCTACCCCGCCTTTTGTAGGAGCCCGCTCGCGGGCGATGCTGCTGCTTCCACAGGCATCGCCCGCGAGC
>JBDTBF010000148.1:0-2819 GCA_039924175.1 Rhodanobacter sp. | reverse complement strand
TTCGACAAGATGCCGTTGCGTTTCATGCATGGGCACGATGTCGAATTGCAGCAATTGGGTGCCCGGGTTGTGCCCGGCGCGCTTGTGCGGCGCGGGGCGCACATTGCACGCGACGCGGTGCTGATGCCGAGCTACGTCAATATCGGCGCATTCGTGGGAGCCGGCAGCATGGTTGACACGTGGGCGACCGTGGGCTCGTGTGCGCAAATCGGGGCTGGCGTGCATCTGTCCGGCGGCGTTGGCATTGGCGGCGTGCTGGAGCCATTGCAGGCGGCCCCGACGATCATCGAAGACGATTGCTTCATCGGCGCCCGCTCGGAAGTAGTGGAAGGCGTCGTGGTTGAACGCGGCAGCGTGATCGGCATGGGGGTATTTCTCGGCCAGTCGACGCGCATCTACAATCGCGCCACCGGTGACATCAGCTATGGCCGCGTGCCAGCGGGCAGTGTGGTCGTGGCTGGCAATTTGCCGGCGGCCGACGGCAGCCACAGTTTGTATGCGGCGATTATCGTGAAGCAGGTGGATGCAAGAACGCGCAGCAAAACCAGCATCAACGAGCTCTTGCGCGACGCGTAGGAGCGTGCCTGCGGGCCACGTTCTGGTGGCGCGTGTATTCCGGGAAAGTGGTCGCCCGCGAGCGGGTTCCCAAGGGAGATTTGCGTGACTGAAACAACGTTGTATGGACTGCCAAACTGCGATACGTGCAGGAAGGCGCGCAACTGGCTGACGCGGTTCAAAGTCGAGCATGCGTTCGTCGATTACCGTGCCAACCCCATACCTGCGGCCACATTGAAACGCTGGGCAGCGGAGCTGGGCGGTTGGGACAGACTGGTGAACAAGTCATCCACCACCTGGCGCAATCTGTTGCCGCAGCGCAAGAACCCTGGCCCCGGCAGCGATCCGGAGTGGACGTTGTTGCTGACCGAGTATCCAGCACTGATTCGCCGTCCGGTCGTGGTGCTCGACGACGGCACGGTCACGGTTGGTTTCACCGACAACGCGTTCAAGAAACTGTTCCCGCGCTGATATTGCGTATCGATCGGTGCGATCGTGTCGCCAATGGGTGACAAACGCAGGTCAGCGGCGGATTCGCCTGCAGCATCGGAACGGGCCTCTCCGCTGCGCCTGCCAATGACGCGATCTCGTGAGCGGGCTTGCGTTCGCGACCTTGTAGCTTGATCGAGTGGACCCAACTACTCGGATAGACGACCGGCTGCTGCGCCGGTACATGGCGCCGTGGATTGATGGCGATCCTGCCAACTTGCATGATGACCTGGACCAGTCGCTAGCGGACTTGCATGTCCGCAGGAAGGCATCCGTTGAGAGTGCACTTCAACTTGATGGTCGTCGCTCCTGTGGGTCAGCCCGCCGCGTGCGCACACTAGAAGGTGCGTTCTGCACCCTTGTACGTCACTCGCATGCCACCGCTGGTGACGTCGCCGGGCTGGTTGCAACCGCTGTCAAAGGCGTCGGCCTCGCTGGCCAGTGCAAAAATGCGACCGCGTTCTTCGCTGTCAAGGTTGATTTTGAATCGTTCGACCTCAGCCTCGGCCTCAGCCGTCGTGGCTTTTGTGACACTGAGCTTGGCGGCACCCGAAAGGCAAACGGTAAATGCCGGTTGCTCGATCGCTCCTCTGGTTTCAAGTACAAGGATATCTTCGGCGTCGGCGGCGTGGAGGCAGGCACACACCGAGAAAAAAATCAGCAGGATCGCCAGGGTGCGCATGGTCCGTTCCAATCGACGAAGGATGGCAAATGAAGTGTGATTGTGACGTTTCACGCCGCCGCCTCGTCTCGCTCCGGCCTGCGTGAATTCCCTCACTGATTTTTCGAGGAGGGTGGCACTGAAGTCACCGGACGAATGAAGACCTGTGCTGGACGAATTCAGGTCGCGAACATCTGCAACGAGCAGATTACTTATCCGGCTTCATCGCCGCCTGGATTTTGTCCTGATCTATGAACTTGTCCAATTCAGCCATGCCCTTGGCTACTTCCGGGTTGGCAAACAGCTCTCTGCCAGCAACTTGCCCGAGTACATTGAAACCCGCGCCAATCGCTCCGCTTCCTTCGTATTGGATGGCAAGCTGCATCTCATGCTTGCACGTAACCGTCATGAGAGTTTCAAACAACGCCGCCATATTCACGTTGAATTCCTTGCGTTTGGCAACCGGAATGGACACGAATTTCGCGACTGCCGGATTCAGGGACATTGCCGAGAACATCCAGTTGACCAGGACAGCCTTCTGATCTGACGTGGTCTTGGAAACCAGACACTTCGACAAATCGTCGGTATAAACACCGGCAACCGCCGGTTGCGAAGTTGTGGCGAACACGGCGAGCAGTGTCGACGCAAGGACGGGAACGCCATATCGGCCTTTCATATCCGGGTAGCCTCATTGTGGAAATAGGATGGAGGTTGATACCAGAAGCAAGCTCGGTACGTTAGCACGCCGAGTTGGTGGGGTCGTCAGCCGCAAAGCGACTGCCCCTGAGCGGCAACAGCGTGCTCCACGCTGCAACAAACGTGTTGATGACGAACGATTCTCCGAGCTGGCGCGCGTTCGAAATGGGCGAATGCTGAAGGCGGCTTGTGCGAAATCGATGATGCAATGCCGCAGTAGCGCAACTCGTTTGGTCGCTCTGAATGCAGGATCGAGCAGCACTTTTACTTCTGCGCTGCGA
Organism: Rhodanobacter sp.; assembly: GCA_039924175.1. Classification (GTDB taxonomy): domain Bacteria; phylum Pseudomonadota; class Gammaproteobacteria; order Xanthomonadales; family Rhodanobacteraceae; genus Rhodanobacter. The sequence continues at coordinate 137 of JBDTBF010000148.1, read as the reverse complement.
CAAGCATCGCTGCCACGCGCTCATGGACCAGGTTGATCGCCTTCAGTGGCCGGATCATCACCTTGAACTCGACAATCTTGCCGGCGCCGTTCCACTTGATGATGTCGACTCCATTGACCCATACGCCGTCGATCTCT
>JBDTBF010000147.1:0-6359 GCA_039924175.1 Rhodanobacter sp. | reverse complement strand
GCGCCGATTTTTTGTAAGGCTTGTTGTAGCCGTTGTTCAAATCGTTCATCGCGAACAATATGCGACGATGCACGGGCTTCAATCCATCACGAACATCGGGAAGTGCGCGGCCCACGATTACGCTCATTGCGTAATCGAGATAGCTCTGACGCATCTCGTCTTCAATGTTGACGTGGATGATTTGTTGGTCGATTTCTGCCATTAAACGGCTTCCCTGATAGCGAAAAAAGAGCGGCAGTGCGGCGCTTAAAACGAGCGCGCAAGTGGCCCAAAATTAACCCGTTGAGTGTAGCACAAATTAGCCCGAAACGACAGTATTTAAGCCATTGTAATCAATGCGTTACGCCACGGATTCGATACAATAAGAATCCACGGCCCAGGTTATTGAGAAAACCGATCCATCGGATGCGCAGGCCAGTCCGCGTCGCGGTAAGCAACGGCGTTAATCAGCCCTAGATTTAGCGGCCAAACATGGCTTGCATGGCGAGGCTGTTTGGCTTTTCGACCGGGCCACGCTCGGTGACAATGACATCAATCAATTCCGCTGGCGTCACGTCAAATACGGGGTTCCATGCACGTGCGCCAGCGACGGTGAAACGTTGCCCAGCGATACTGAGTAACTCAGCCGGATCACGCAGCTCAATATCAATCTCTTCGCCGGTACCTGTCGCCATATCGATACTGGATGAGGGCGCCGCCACCATAAATTTGACGCCGTGATATTTGGCGGCAATAGCTAGCTGGTAGGTGCCAATCTTGTTTGCGGTGTCGCCATTGGCGGCGATTCGGTCAGCGCCAACGATCACCCATTGCACGGCACCCGTTTTCATCAAATGGGCGGCCGCCGAGTCCGCGATCAATTGCGCATCGATGCCATCGCGCACCAGCTCCCACATGGTCAAACGTGCCCCTTGCAGCCAGGGTCGGGTTTCACCTGCGTAAACGCGATTAATCTTGCCCGCAGCGACACCGGCGCGAATCACGCCCAAAGCCGTGCCGTAACCGGCCGTCGCCAGTGACCCGGTATTGCAGTGCGTCAGCACCCCAGAGCCCGGTCGGATCAGCGACGCACCCAACATTCCCATGTGTCGATTGGCGACGAGATCCTCGTCTTGGATGGCTTGCGCTTCACGTACCAAACCTTCAGCGTCCACGCCACGGTCGACACACTTTTTCATTCGGTCCAACGCCCACATCAAGTTGACTGCCGTCGGCCGCGCACCGCGCAACATGCTCAAGGCGGCAACCATGGACTCGCCCTGCTGCGCCGCCATTGCGACACCCCACGCTGCCGCAATACCAATTGCCGGTGCGCCACGAACCACTAAATCACGAATGGCCTGGGTAACTTCCGCCGCGTCGCGGCACTCCATCCAACACTCCTCCGCGGGCAGCTTGCGTTGATCAAGCAAGCGCAAGCGGTCGCCTTGCCACTGCACGGCACGAATAGAGTCGTAACGGTCGTAATCCATAGCGTAACTTCGTACTCAACAGGCAAAAAAAAGCGCAAGGGATGTCCACATCAGCCCACCCCACGCGCGCGTTACAAGCTCACACCGAATCGTTACGGCGCCTCCGGCATCACGACCCACATAATCAGATACAGCAAGATGCCTGAGCCACCCAACAAAGTCAGGATAATCCAAGCCACTCGAACGAGGGTTGGATCCCAACCAAAATACTCAGCCACGCCACCACAGACGCCAGCAAAGGTTCGGTCTGTACGCGAACGCAACAAACGTTTTTCCATCGTATTTACTCCTACGCAAGACTTACCCGCGCGGCTGCAACCACTGGTGGATAGCCGGCGGCACTTCACGCTGTGCGCGGCTAGAAACGTAGATACCAATATGGCCACCTTTGAACGCCAATTGAGTGTAATCGGTGGTGCCCACGTACCTGCCCAACGCGCGCGCAGCATCCGGCGGCACCAAGTGATCCTGTTCGGCAAAGATATTCAACACAGGTTGCGTGATCATCCCGAGATCCACCGGGTGACCGCCAATTTCCAAGGTGCCTTTAATCAACTTGTTGCCTTGGTAAAAATCCTTCAGGAACTGGCGAAACGCTTCGCCCGCTTGATCCGGCGAATCAAAGATCCAGCGTTCCATCCGTAGGAAGTTCTCCAACTCCTGCGGCTTGTCCAGAATATCCACCATGCTGATGTACTTTTGCTGGTTCAAGCGCACCGGTTTCAAGGTCAGATAGACATAATTCATCAAGCCCGCAGGAATGTTTCCCAGGGTGTCGACGAACAGATCCACATCCATGTTGCGACACCAGTGCGACAACATATTGTCTGGTGTCTGGAAATCTACCGGCGTCACCATCGTGATCAGGTTTTTCACCTTTTCACCGTGCAACGCGGTGTAACACAACGAAAACGCACCGCCCTGGCAGATGCCAAGCAAATTGATCGCGTCCAGACCGTGACGCTCACGCACCACATCGACGCAGCGGTCGAGATAGCCGTTGATGTAATCGTCCAGCGTCAGCCAGCGATCGGCACCATCGGGATAACCCCAATCAATCAAATAGACGTCTTCGCCCTGGTCCAGCAAGTTGCGCACCATCGAACGGTCGGCCTGCAGGTCGGTCATCCACACGGTGTTGACCAACGCATAGACGATCAATAGTGGCGTCTTCGCTGTCGGTTTACGCTCACCCGTAAAATGCCAGACTTTCAACTTGTCTTCGCTGTACACCAATTCGCGCGGCGTATTAGCGTATTCCGGCTCTTGCATAGCGCCAAGGTGGCCCATGCCGGCCGCGAGCCGCCGTTGAAAAGTGGCAACCTCACTCAGCGCCTTGGTCGGATCCAACTGCAACGGTGTGTACATAGAGGTTCCTTATTTGCGCGTGCGCGAACGGGAAAGGGGCACCACTTTGCCACGTGGCTTGGCGGCTGCCAGCGCACTCTTGCCGGATGCTTGTTTGCGCGCTTTCGCGACGGCACGACCTGTGCTGGCGGAGGTCTTCGCTGCCGGCCGCTTCGCTACCGCCTTTTTGACGGCGACCTTTTTGGTGGCAACCTTTTTAGTCGCAACTTTACCGGCTACCTTTTTGGTCGTCGGCACTTTGGCAGCGGTAACCCTAGTAGCTTTCTTTGCGGCTGGCTTGGCGCGCGCCACCGACCGCTTCGTGGCCGCAGGCTTGCGTGCGGGTACGGCGTCAATCAGTGCATCAAACGCACGTCGAAGTGCAGCCACCTCACGCCGTAAGGCTGCTAACTCACCGTCATCATCCGCTGAACTAACAGGCTTCCCATAACTAGCCCGAAATTCCCGTCGTAACGCTTGCAAACGTTCACCCAAACTCGACACTTCACTGCGCGTTGGCACGCCTAGCTGTTGGCACATTTGCTCGGTTTGCTTTTGCTGTAACTGGCGCACGCGCATTTGTGCATTGACCATCTCGCCATACGCCTCACGAAATTCGTCAGTCAACGCAATTTCGGCATACGCCTCTTCGGCCGCGTCTACCCACAAGCCATAGAGTGCTTTAAGTGATTCGACCTGCTGGCCCGGCTTGGCATGTTGCGCCAATTTATCTTGTAGCCGCGCCAGCCCTTGCGCGCTGGAACGTTGGATCAACGCTTGATAACGTGCACTGGCCTGCATCGACGCCATGACCGCCTCGGCAAAGGCTTGTTGTTGCATTTGTTGCTCGCGATCCATCCCAAATGCAGGCGTCGGTCCCTTTGTCCCAGCCATGTCACCCAAGCTGCTGTTCTGCGCCGATCGCATCCAGTCTTGCCACTGCCGCGCAAAGCCTTGAGTGCCGGCACTATCGATACCGGCAAACGCTTGCGCAAAAGGCGGGGTGGCGCCACCAAACCAGTGCTGTAATTGTCCTTGCCAATCGTCGTTCGGAGCGAAGCCCGTTGCCGCGGCCTCATTCATCCAATCCAGGTAGCCTTTCAGCCCGGTCAACGTTCGCTCCAGCGTGTCGCCCGTCGTTTTGGTTCCCATCTGCGGTGGTTTGAAGAACTCTGCGGCGCCAGTAGGCTGCTGCAGCTGACGCGTCCACGCATCCCACGACTGTTGCGCCAGTGTCTGATAGTTTCTGATGAAATCCGCCTTGATGAAATCGGCATTCAGGAAATCGCTTGCGTGCTCGGCCATGTCCGTGTCCTTTTCCGTGGGTTCTATGCATCGTAGCAAAAGCGCGATGTATGGGCCGACTGTATACGCACAAAAAAGGCCCGGCATTAAAATGCCGGGCCTTAGGTTTCGCTAACTTACTGCAGTAGCTTAGGCGCTAGCGACTTCGCCCTCGGTCACGGCTTTCATCGACAAGCGAATACGGCCTTGCTTGTCCACTTCGAGCACCTTGACCTTAACGATATCGCCTTCCTTCAGTTTGTCGGAAACCTTCTCGACGCGCTCGTTGGAAATCTGCGAAATATGCACCAAACCATCCTTGCCCGGCATGATCGTCACGAAGGCACCGAAGTCCATCAGCTTGGCAACTTTACCTTCGTAAATGCGGCCTGGCTCGACATCGGAAACGATCTGCTCGATACGCTTCTTCGCCGCTTCTGCTGCCTCGCGGTTCACCGACGCCACAATCACCGTACCGTCATCATTGATGTCGATCGTGCAACCGGTCTCTTCCGTAATGGAACGAATCGTAGCGCCACCCTTGCCGATCACTTCGCGGATCTTGTCCGGATGAATCTTGATGGTCAGCAAGCGCGGGGCATACTCACTCATTTCCGAACGTGCAACGGTCAGGCACTTCGCCATCTCGTCAAGAATATACAAGCGGCCTTGCTTGGCCTGCTTCAGCGCCACCCGCATGATCTCTTCGGTGATGCCGTCGATCTTGATGTCCATCTGCAACGCAGAAATGCCATCCGAGGTGCCGGCGACCTTAAAGTCCATGTCACCCAAATGATCTTCATCACCCAGGATGTCGGTCAGCACGACAAAGTCGTTACCTTCCTTGACCAAGCCCATCGCGATACCAGCGACCGGTGACTTAAGCGGCACACCGGCGTCCATCATGGCCAGCGAGGAACCGCACACCGAAGCCATCGACGACGAACCGTTCGACTCAGTAATTTCCGAGACGACGCGGATCACGTACGGGAATTCTTCGATCGTCGGCTTGACTGCCTGCACGCCACGCTTGGCGAGACGGCCATGGCCAATTTCGCGACGCTTCGGGCTACCGACGCGACCGGTTTCACCGACCGAATAGGGAGGGAAGTTGTAATGGAACAGGAACGTATCTTTCGACTCGCCTTCCGGCGCATCGATCAACTGTGAATCACGCATGGTGCCCAGCGTGGTGACAACCAACGCCTGCGTCTCACCACGTGTAAACAGTGCTGAACCGTGAGCACGCGGCAACACGCCGACGCGTGCGCTGATAGCGCGAACGTCGTCCAACTGGCGACCGTCAATACGCACCTTGGTCTTCAGCACGCCATCGCGCATGGTGTGGTATTCAAGCTCTTCAAACGCCACGCCGACCGCTGCGTCGGTCCAGCCATTGGCTGTCATCTGCTCAGCAATCGCTTCCTTGACGCTCGCCTTCAACGCGCTTAGGGCGTCGCGGCGAACCAGCTTGTCGCGGATCTGGAACGCTTCGGCCATACGGTTGCCAACGGCAGCGCGCAAGCCATCCATAAGCGGCACATTTGCCGGCGTCGCTTCCCACTTGAATACCTTGCGTCCAGCTTCTGCAACAAAGGCGTTAATCGTATTGATGGCGACCTGCATTTGCTGGTGGCCAAACATCACCGCACCCAGCATCACATCTTCGCTGAGCAACTTGGCTTCCGATTCCACCATCAACACAGCGCTGCTGGTACCAGCAACCATCAGTTCCAGGTCGGAGTTTTTCAGTTCGCTTGCGGTCGGGCACAACACGTATTTGCCGTCGATGTAACCAACGCGAGCCGCACCAATCGGGCCCTTGAACGGCACACCAGCCAGCGCCATGGCTGCCGAAGCGCCAAGCAAAGCCGGAATATCACCGTCCACTTCCGGGTTCAACGACATGACGGTCGCAACGACTTGAATCTCGTTGCGGAAGCCATTCGGAAACAGCGGGCGCAGCGGGCGATCGATCAAACGCGAGGTCAGCGTTTCTTTCTCGGTCGGGCGGCCTTCACGCTTGAAGAAGCCGCCAGGGATGCGACCTGCGGAATAGAACTTTTCCATGTAGTCGACGGTGAGCGGGAAAAAATCCTGCCCTTCCCGCGCTTTGGCCGCCGCAACAACGGACACCAATACAACGGTGCCGCCCATGCTGACGATCACTGCACCGGACGCCTGGCGGGCAATTTCGCCCGTCTCCAGTGTGACTTCGTGATTACCGTACTGGAATGACTTGGTTACTTTTGCCAC
>JBDTBF010000146.1:0-19096 GCA_039924175.1 Rhodanobacter sp. | reverse complement strand
GCCAATCGTTCGACAAAACTGTCTGGAACAGTTTTGGACAGCCGCAGGCTGGCCCCGAAGCGCAAAGCGCGTAGGGGTGAGGCCCAGGGATGGGCCGAACAATCCCTCTCCCCCGCAAGACGCTACGTAGCTTGTCACACAGCGCGTTTTGCGTATCTGGCGGAGAGAGGTGGTGGACGAGCCAATCGTTCGACAAAACTGTCTGGAACAGTTTTGGACAGCCGCAGGCTGGCCCCGAAGCGCAAAGCGCGGAAGGGTGAGGCCCAAGGATGGGCCGAACAATCCCTCTTCTCCCCGCAAGACGCTACGTAGCTTTGAGCTTGCCCGGGTTGGATAGACACTTAGTAAACGGCTTCTGCCTCGGCTTGCACGAAAGCTACATCTCGCCGGCCCACTTCTGACGGTGCGTTGAGATGCGGGCCCGATTCATTGCTGTCGGCGGTGCTTGTCCGCTTTCAGGAAAGTTGGTGATGTAAGGCAGCATTAGTTTTCGCTGCAACGAAACCGAACTCAGCCGCCAGGCTCTGCGAGCGAATCTCCAAGGTTGTGCTCACCGAAAATGTGGCCATGTGCGATCCGTATGGCGTCGCAGCACCAGCACAAACGAAGAGGCGTCCGTTAAGTGTCCGAATACTGTCCGCGGACAATCCACGTTCCGACGTGATCTTTAACTTATTGAAATACCAGCGAATAATATCGCCATGTCGTTGGCATGATATTCGCTTTAAACAGGTAGAGCGCTGGGGTCAACGCTTCGCACCTTCAAAGGAAGTTCACATGCTTGGCTATTACCTTGATATGGCACTACACAGCTTGGTGCGCAATAAGGTGCTCACTGCACTGATGGTGCTGGCGATCGGGCTGGGCATTGGTGCCAGCATGACGATGATCACGGTGTTGCACGTGCTGACGGGTGATCCGTTGCCGGGGCGCAGCTCACAGTTGTTTACGCCGCATCTCGACCCGTTGCCGCTGAACTACAAGCAGCGTGGTGACAGCCCCGATCCAGCTGACAACTTCACTTGGCCCGATGCGATGGCACTGCTCAAGGCGCATCCGGCCAAGCGGCAGGCGGCGATGGCAGGCGGCAACTTGCTGGTGCGCCCCGCACGCGCGGGCTTGCGACCGTTCAAGGTCGATGGCCGTTACGCCACGGCGGACTTCTTCGCGATGTTCGACGTGCCATTCGAGCACGGGCATGGTTGGTCGACGGCGGATGATGCGGCGCGCGCCCACGTGGTGGTGCTCAGCGAGACGCTGGATCGCAAGCTCTTTGGCAGCGACCGCGGCGTCGGTCAGATGGTACGACTGGGCGACCACGATTTCCGCGTGATCGGCGTCATCACTGACTGGCAGCCCAAGCCGATGTTCTATGCGGATCCGGGAGCCCAGCATTACAGCGATGCCGACCAGTTCTTCCTGCCGCTGTCGGTGGCAATGGATTTGGAGCTGTCGATCAATGGCCATAAATCCCTTTGGGACAAGGACGATGACTCCGACAGCCTGACCAGCGCTAACATGACCTGGCTGCAATTTTGGGTGCAGCTGGACAGCCCGGCTCAGGCGCAGGTTTATCGCCAGTTCCTTGTCGACTACTCCGCGCAGCAGAAGGCACTGGGCCGATTCGAGCGCCCACCCACGGATGCGAAGCTGTACAGCCTGATGGGCTGGCTGGCCCACGAGAATCTGGTGCCGAACGACGTGCGTCTGCAGATGTGGCTGGCGCTGGGTTTCCTGTTCGTATGCATGGTCAATATCGTGGCGTTGCTGCTGGCAAAGTTCCTGCGCCGTAGCGGCGAGATCAGCGTGCGCCGTGCGCTCGGTGCGCGACGATGGGACATCTTCCTGCAACTGGGTATCGAGTCGGCGCTGATCGGCGTGGCCGGCGGCGTGCTCGGGCTGGTGATCGCCCAGATCGGTCTGTGGAGCGTACGCCGTCGCCCCGACGACTATGCGCAGATGGCCCAGATGGATATGCCGATGTTGCTGGGCACGCTTGCGCTGGCCATCGTCGCGAGCGTGCTGGCTGGCCTGCTACCGGCGTGGCGTGCGTGCCGCGTGCCGCCGGCCTTGCAATTGAAGACTCAGTGAGGACATTCGACATGCAACTGCGCCCGATACTTTCGACCCTGCGTCGACACAAGCTCACTGCAACGTTGCTGATGCTACAGGTAGCCTTCACCTGCGCCATCGTCTGCAACGTGGCGTTCATGATCGTCAACCGCGTGCAGCGGATCAGCGTGCCCACCGGCATTGCCGAGAACGAGTTGTCGGTGATCCATAGCGCGAGTATTGAAAAGGGTGGAAATCCACTGGCGCAGCACACCGCCGACTTGGTGGCGTTGCGGGCGATTCATGGGGTGCAATCCGCCGTGGCGGTGAGCTATTCCATGCCGCTGAACCAGAGCGAGAACACCACCGGTATGTGTCCGAGCAAACAGGCGCTGGATCGGGCGATGCAACTCAATTCGATCAAAGGCAGCGGTTGCGTGGAGCCGAGCGTTTACGACGGCACGCCCGGCTTGATTGGCACGCTGGGGCTACGTCTGGTTGCCGGACGCGATTTCCGGCCAGACGAGTATGTGAGCGCGGGTACGCCCGCCGTTGCCATCATTACCCGTGCCTTGGCACAGGATCTGTATCCAGGCAAACAGGCGTTGGGACAGAGCATGTACGACGGCGACAACTACGTGCGCATCGTGGGCATCGTCGACCAGCTGTTGCGGCCGCGCCTGCGCACGCTGGGTGTCGATGGCGACAGCATGATCTGGCCACAACGACCGGACAGTTCCAGCGTGCTCTACGTGCTGCGCAGCGCGCCGCAGGATCGTCAGCGCGTGCTGAAAGCCGCAGCGGCCACGCTGTTGAAGGTAAACCCGAACCGGCTCATTAGTTCGCGCGGGATGCAAACCTATACGCAGATACGCGCGAAATATTTTCAGCGTGACAGCACCATGATCAGCCTGCTAATTGCCTCGGCGCTAGGCCTGCTGTTCGTTTCTGCATTGGGCATCAGCGGGTTAGCGAACTTCTGGGTGCAGCAGCGCACCCGCAGTATCGGCATTCGCCGTGCGATCGGCGCCAGCCGTGGCGACATCCTGCGTTATTTCCAGACCGAGAACTTTCTGATCGTCAGTGTCGGCATTGGGCTTGGCTTGCTGCTGGCGCTGCTGTTGAACGGGATCCTGATGAAACACTACGAACTGGCTCGTCTGCCGCTGGTCTACTTGCCGATCGGCGCGTTAGTGCTGTGGGGGCTGGGCCAGTTGGCGGTGCTGAGTCCGGCGCTACGCGCCGCCGCGGTGCCGCCGGTGGTAGCAACGAGGAGCGTTTGAGCTGCCGGCGCCATCAGCTTTCAACGTCCGCTATCTGGTGATCTGACAGATAGTGGACAAGTATTGGCTGGAAGCCGTCGAGCAGACGTTCGGGTGAAGCCTGCTCAGCTCACCGGCAAGTTGGACTGGCGTGATTAGTCCGGATGATCAAACTCAGCGGCCCAGACTATCGATCGCAGCCATCATCAAGCTACCGCCAACCCGCGCAAATCCACATCATCCTTCGTTACCCGCAACACTGATCCGTGCTCGTACCAATCTCCCAACACGATGCGCTCAGCGGCTTGTCCATCGAGTTCCAACGAGTGCACTGCCGGGCGATGTGTGTGTCCATGGATCAGTCGCGTCACGCCGGCCTGCTGCATGGCTGAGTCCACCGCTCCCGCGTTGACATCCATGATGCTTTCCATGGTGCTGCCGGTATGGGCCTTGCTGTCCGCGCGCGCCTTGGCGGCGAAGGCGCGACGCGCCTCCAGCGACATAGACATGATTTGCGCTTTCCACTCCGGCGTACGGACTTGGGCGCGAACGGCTTGGTAGGCAACGTCGTCGGTACACAGCACATCGCCGTGCATGAGTAGGGTGCGACGACCCTGAATGTCGTGCACGGTGCCATCGTCGAGCAAGGTCATACCGGCCCGGTGTGCGAATGTTTCGCCAAGTAGGAAGTCGCGATTGCCGACCATGAAATATACCGGCACGCCAGCGTCGCGCACCGCCTTAGTGGCGTCGGCAATGCGTTGCGGAAGCTCAGCGTCGTCGTCGTCGCCAATCCATGCTTCTACCAGGTCGCCGAGGATATACAGCGCATCGGCTGAGCGTACTTCGGCACTGGTTAGATAGCTTTCAAACAGCTTGGTAATTTGCGGGCGAATCGGGTCGAGATGAAGGTCGGCGATGAAAACGGTAGCCATCGTAGTGATCAGCCTTTACTGGGGTGCTTGGCCGGCTTTTTAACTGATTTAGCTGGCGCAGCGGCGGCGCCCGTGGTGGCAGCTTTGGCTGGTGCGGCGCTACTAGCGGCCGCAGCGGGCGGTTCCTCGCCAATGACGCTGGCGTCTTCAATGATCACTAAGGGATTGGGCACGTCGCCTGCGAAGGGGCCAATCGCACGGGTGGGCAGGGCGGCTATCTTGTCGATGACGTCCATGCCTTTGACGACCTTGCCGAAGACGGCGTAGCCCCACGTTAGCCCACTTTGATTACCGACGAAGTCGAGCCGGCGGTTGTCGACCAGGTTAATGAAAAACTGTGATGTCCCTGAGCTGGGGTCGGCGCCGCGCGCAACGACCACGGTGCCACGCAGGTTGGATAGGCCGTTGTCCGCTTCACTGGCGATCGCAGGACGCGTGCGCTTGGGTTGCAAATCCCGCGTGTACAGGCCGCCTTGCACCAGATAGCCGGGAATAGCTCGATGAAACAGGGTGCCGTCGTAGAAGCCGTCACGCACGTACTGCAAGAAATTAGCGACGCTTTTGGGCGCCTTGTCCGCGTACAACTCGATCGTGACATCGCCCTGAGAAGTGTGAAGCAGCACTTCTGGAGCGGCCGCAGCGCTGGGCGTGGGTGCTTTTGGCGCAGTGGGCGCCGCGGTCTGGGCGGACACGGCAAGCGGTACGATTAGGACAAGTGCGGCGAGTAGGGATTTAAACATGGGCATCGTGTCATTCCAGTATCCCGGCATGATACGCGACCGCACAAAGGCGTGACTCGCATTACGCCGACGGCGTTCAGCGTTGGCGGTTAGCGTTGGGCAGGATTAGCTGCTGGATATTTCCAGCTTCAGGCCTAGTTCGTGCATAGGTGTCTGCTCCTGATGCAGGTCGGCCGCGCTCAGCGGATGCTGTTCAAGCCACTCAGCGGGAAGGGCCAGACGCAGGCGCTGGCTGCTTGCTTTCAATTGCAGCCGTGGCAACGGCTCGGTACGGCGGGCGCGGCGAAATAGTACGGCCAGGCGCAGCAACGCGGTTGTGTAACGGGCAATCTGGCGATAGCGCAAGGGTAGCGCCGTGATGATGGCTTTTTCCGGCTTGCGCCGGTGCGACTCGACCACCGCGGCAAGCAGTTCTTGCTCTTGCCGAGAGAAGCCAGCGAGGTCGGCGTGACGCAAGATGTACGCGCCGTGGTGATGGTGTTGACTGTGTGCGATAGCCAGCCCGGCTTCGTGTACGCGAGCTGCCCATATCAGCCACTCACGCGCGTCAGGGCCGAGCTTCCACGACTTGGCCACTTGGTCGAACAGCATCAAGGCAGTGGCTTCGACGCGGCGAGATTGTGGACGATCCACGGCGTAACGGCTGGCCAATGCGTCGATGCTGGCGCTGCGTGGATCGCTGCCGCCGGCGCGACCCAGCAAGTCCCACAGCAAGCCTTCGCGCATCGAGCTTTCGCACACCTGCAATCGTTCGATACCCAACGCTGCAAATGCCGCTTCCAGAATCACCACGCCACCGGCGATCACCGGTGCGCGGTCGGTGATCAGGCCGGGCAAGTGGATGGTGCTGACGCGGCCTTGTTCGAGTAACGCCTCGCGGATGCCGGCCAGAGCGCTGAGTGTGATGCCGTCATCGCTCAAACCCATGGCTTGCGCGATCGAGCCGATAGATTTTGCCGTACCGGAAGATCCGTACGCGTCGACCCAACCGGAGCGTCGATAGTTTTCGGCGAATTGCTGCAGCAGTACGCCAATTTCGGTGCGTGCGCGCTGCCAGCGTTTGCGCGTGAGTTTGTCGCTAGAAAAGAAGCGCAGCGTCGTGGCGATACAACCGGCTTGCACGCTTTCAGTGTGCAGCGGCGCCAAACCCCGACCGATGATAAATTCGGTGCTGCCGCCGCCGATGTCGATCACCAGCCGTGGCTCGGTGGAGGCTGGCAAGTCGTGTGCGGCACCCAGGAAAATCAAGCGTCCTTCTTCCCGCCCGGAAACGATTTCAATTGGGTGGCCGAGGGCCGCTTCTGCCGCAGTCAGAAACGTTTGTGGCGAACTGAGCTGACGCACCGTGTTGGTGGCAATGGCGCGAACCTGCAGTGATGGCAGTCCGGCGATACGTTGGCCAAAGCGCGATAGGCAAGCAATGGCGCGGGCGCGTCGTGCGGGTTCCAGCGTACCGTCCGCGCGTAACCCCGCCGCCATGCGTACGGTGTCGCGCAAGCGGTCAATGACGCGTGGCTCGCCGTGTTCGACGCGCGCCACCACCATATGAAAACTATTGGAGCCCATGTCGATGGCGGCAATTAGCTCGCCGTCGCGGATGGGTGATTGATCGGCTGAGCTCACGCTCGGGCCCCTTCGCTGGCGGAATGTGGATTCTGACAGGTGCGCGCATCGCCGCGGTTGTCGTGGATCATATGCGTACGCTGGATCATGCGTGGAAGCGCTCCAATAAGCCTTGCTGGGCGTTATAGGGCGGATTGTCGCGGGGCGTCGTCAGCGTGTAATGGCCGTCGCTGTCGAGTAACCACGCTTGCGTGTTGTCGGCCAAACCGTTGGCTAACGTTTCTTCGAAAACGCGCGCGGCCAAGCTGGAGTCAAGAATAGGAAAGGCCACTTCGATGCGGCGCATTAAGTTGCGTTCCATCCAGTCTGCACTGGCGCAGTACAACTCTGGTTGGTTGTTGTTGGCGAACCAGTACACGCGACTGTGTTCGAGAAAGCGGCCGACGATGGAGCGCACGCGGATGTGCTCGGAGATGCCGGGCAGGCCCGGGCGCAGGGTGCATGCGCCGCGCACGATTAGGTCAATTTCCACGCCGGCTTGAGAAGCGCAGTACAACGCACCGATCACATTCGGTTCGTTCAGCGCGTTGAGCTTGGCGACGATGCGGGCAGGCAGGCCGGCTTGCGCGTGCGAGGTCTCGCGCTCGATTTTGGCCATCACGCTGCTGTAAAGCGTGAAGGGCGAATGCAGCAGGCGCTTCAACTTGATCATCGGGCCTAAGCCGGACAGTTGCTGAAACACTTTGTGCAAGTCTTCGCCAATTTCCGGATTCGCCGTCATCAAGCCAATGTCGGTGTACATGCGGCTATTGGCTTGGTGATAGTTGCCGGTAGATAGGTGCGCATAACGGCGCAGAACGCCATTTTCACGGCGTACGATCAGCATCATCTTGGCATGCGTTTTAAAGCCGACGACGCCGTATACCACCTGCACACCGGCTTCTTGCAAGCGCGTGGCGAGGCGGATGTTGGCGGCTTCGTCAAAGCGCGCGCGCAGCTCAATCACCACCGTCACATCTTTACCGTGGCGCGCGGCTTCGATCAGCAAACCGACCAGCGGTGTGTCTTCGCCGGCACGGTACAAGGTCTGCTTGATGGCTAAGACGTCGGGGTCGGCAGCAGCCTGGCGCAGCAGGTCGATGACGGCCGCAAAGCTTTGATACGGGTGATGCAGCAGAACGTCGTGGTGGCTGATTAAATCGAACTTGTTGCGGTTGCTTTCCAGCGCAACCGGCAATTGCGGGTTGAGGTGCGGGAATTTTAGCTTGGGGCGATCAAGCCAGTCGTAGATCAAGCCAGCGCGGATAATATTTACCGGACCGTCACAGCGATAGACGTCGGTTTCCCCCAACTCGAAGTTTTGTATCAGTAACGTTGTAATGGACTGCGGGCAATCATTGGCAATTTCCAGACGCACCGGCCGGGCGTAGCCGCGACCCAACAATTCCTCGCTGAGCGCTAGGGCGAGGTTTTCCACCTCGGCTTCCTCAACGATCAATTCGCTGTTGCGCGTGACCCGGAACTGGTAAGAGTTGACGACCTTCAGGCCCGGAAACATCAGGTCGACAAACGCTTGCAGCAATTCGGCTAGAAATACGAAGTGGTCGCCGTTGCCGCAAACCTCGGCCGGCACGCGAATGATGCGCGGCAGTGAACGCGGCGCTCGTACCAAGGCCATGTGGCCTTCATGCCCGAACGCGTCGCGCCCGTGCAGCACCACGGCGAGGTTCAACGTCTTGTTGAGGATGCGCGGGAACGGATGCGCCGGGTCCAGCCCCAGTGGCGACAGTACCGGTAGCACTTCCTGCTCAAAATAGCCGCGCAACCAACGTCGCTGCCGTGTGCTCCATTGCGTGCCAGTACGAATGTGGATGTCTTCGGCATCTAGTTGTGGGCTCAGCTGTTGCTGCCACGTGGCGTACTGTTCGGCAACTAAATCCAGCACGCGCGTGCGGATCCGCGCTAGCAATTCGCCGGATGCCACGCCGTCTGGCCCCGGCGCAGCGGAGCCGTAGGCATGGTGATGTTTGAGCATGGCCACCCGCACCTCGAAAAATTCATCGAGGTTGCTGGCGACGATACTTAAATAACGCAGCCGTTCCAGTAGTGGCACCGCGTTGTCACGCGCCATCGCCAATACGCGGAAGTTGAATTCCAGCGCTGCTAGCTCACGGCTCAGGAATAACTCTGGCGCCATCAAGTTGGCAGAACTCGCTGCAGTGGGTGCTTGCTCAGGCATACCCCATTCTGGCGCATGGCGTGAACAGGTGCCACGACGCGCCGCTGCGGCGCGACGTTGTCGCTGCCATCAGGGGCAGGGTTGAAGTGGACGTGGCGGGCGAGGCACTGGGTTAGCTGATTTGCCGGCGCTAAGTGCAAGCTGCCATTTGAGCTCGCGGTCGACGCCTTGTCGCCGGATCAGTGCAGTGTGTGCCGCTCACTGGGGATTGAATACGCTTCTGGCGCAGAATCTGTAGCGCCAGTTGGGTTGCTGGCACCGCCTTGAAAGTCAAAGCAGAAGTGGCCGCTGCAGTGGCCGTCGTTTTGCAACTGATGTTGGCTATCGGGGCGGTCGGCAGTGGGTACTTTGCGTTTTTTTAGTTCCAATACCAGTGGCGTCAGTTCGCTAATGCGTGCTTGAATACGCACTCGCGCGTAGTAATCCAGATCGTCACGTTTGAGCAGCCGTTTTAGTTGTTCCATCGCATCGAACGGACGCCCTGAATAGTAGCTCGCGTCGGCAAACGCCTCGCCGGCGCGGACGCTGTCGCCAGCCTTGTCGCTGGCGCGCGCGTAGGCATCGTAGATTTCTGGTTCCACGGCGTTATTTAGCAGCGGTCGCAGCAAGTTGGCGGCGGTCACCGCCTGCGTTTTATCGCCATCGGTAGTGAGTGCTTTGGCATATGCCAAGGCGACCGCACGGTTGCGTGGCGACTGCGCCGCTAACTCTGCGTAAATAGCGAGCGCGGCCGCGCGCTCACCAGCTTGCCCGCGTGCATCAGCCATCGCCAAATCTAAAATCAAGTTGCCCGGATAACTGCGCAATAGCGGTTGCAGTTGTTGAATGGCTTGCGTGCCGCGACCACTCCGGGTGAGTGCCAGCGCATAGCCGTAATGGTTGGATGGTGTGTCGAAGCTGCGCCGGCTATGCAAATTTGCCGAGTAGTACAGCGCCAGTTTGGATGCGTCGCCGGCCAGTACGCGGGTGCGCTCGCGCATCAACTGATAGGTGTTGATCTCATCGCTGTTGGTTGAGGGTGGCGCGAGTACGATCGGCCCTTTCACAAAGGGGATCGGTGCCGTGTTTTTCTCCCATTGCCCGCGCGTGAAGGTGGTACCTGTAGCGCGCGCCTTTTGTTCTGCAATCAAGGCGCCTGCGCGTGACTTCGCGTCGCTGATACGAGCGGAAGTTACCGGGTGAGTCTGCAGTAGTGCCGGTACGTCTTCGCCGCCGGCGCCGGTGCTCAGAATGTCCTGCATGCGTTCAAAAAAATCCGCCATGGCGTTCGGGTCAAACCCTGCGTTAGCCAGGGTTTGAATACCCACTCGATCCGCTTCAATTTCGTCCTTGCGCGTGAAGTTAATCGACTTTTGTGCGAGCAGACCTTGACCACCCGCCAGCACCGCCATGGGTGCGTCGCCGCCATGACCGGCCGCGCCCGCGGCGATCGCGCCCAGCAAAACCAAAGCCATCAGTGGTGCATCTTTTTTTGAACTTTCGAACGCGCGTTGTAGGTGGTTTTGCGTAATATGGCCGATTTCGTGGGCGATCACGCCGGCCAGTTCACCTTCGTTCTGGGTGATGATGAGTAACCCTGAATTCACTGCGATATAGCCACCAGGCGCAGCAAAGGCGTTGATCTCTGGGTCTTTCGCAATGAAAAATGCGTAATGATCTTTCGGCTTGCTGCTGTTGGACGCTAGGCGATAGCCAAGGTCATTGATGTAATCGTCCAACAGCGGGTCGTCCACCACCATATTCAGTGCGCGCATTTGCCGCAGCATCGATGCGCCGTAATCTTGTGCTTCTTGCGGCGAAATCAGCGCATTAGCCGAGCTGCCCAAGTCGGGCAGTTGAATACCCTGCTGCGCGAAGACGCTACCGGCCAAGCCGGTACAGATCGCTGTTATCAGCAGGCGCAAGACGAATCGTTGTGGTGCCATGGTCATAGGTAAGCGACAATAACATTGGGCCTGTAGTTCGCGCCCACTACGCGCGCGACGCCATTTGGTGCTAATTAATGGCGCTTGTGAACTGGCTTGAGCCCTTCGCAGCTCACCCCCACATGGTAGGTGTCTTTTACTGCAATTTGCGGAGTGTTTTGATGAATAAGATTGAGATCTATTCGACCGCGTCGTGCCCGTATTGCGTCGCTGCGAAGAACTTGCTCAAGTCAAAAGGGCTGGAGTGGACAGAAGTGCGCGTGGATTCGGATATGGCACAACGTGAAACCATGTTGGCTCGCAGCGGTGGCCGACGCAGTGTGCCGCAAATTTTTATTAACGATCAGCATGTTGGTGGGTTTGACGAACTTGCCGCAGCCGATCGTACTGGCAAGCTGAATGAATGGCTTGGGCTGCCTGCATGACGGACCGTCTCGCTGAGTTCACCGCGTTTCGCCAGCGCATGAATGACCGAATTTTGAGCGAAAACAACCAAGTGGTGCGGCGTTTTTTCGCGCTGGATACGCAGACCTATAAGGCCGGCGTACTGGATGTAAAAACCAAGGAAATGCTTGGTTTAGTCGCATCCCTAGTGCTGCGATGTGATGACTGCATCAGTTATCACGTCGCGCAATGCAAAGACGCGGGCGTAGAGCGCGATGCGTTGTTTGAGGTATTCAGCGTTGGATTGGTGGTGGGTGGATCCATTGTCATTCCGCATTTGCGCCGGGCCGTAGATTTGTTAGACAAGCTGGAATCTGGCGACGAAGAAGATGTTCCGGCTGCCTGTGCTGACCACGCCGAGCCGGTCTAAATCAAGCTCTGTCAGTAACGGCGCACGCGTCTGAAGTGCGCCGTTACGCGTCGCACGTGCGTTTTTTTACCACGCTGCATACGAGTATTTGCAACCTCTTGTTTAGCTGTCAGCCTGTCTTCGCCGCGGCATATCAGCGATAATTAGCGGCTTTTCAGCCTGCGCGTGCTGTTCACGGCACCCGCTGCTCGATGTTTTCCGTTCAAGGAGTTTCCCCATGAGCAAGACAATTGCCGTGATCCCGGGCGATGGTATCGGCCCGGAGATCATGACGGCCACGTTGCGTGTGCTTGACGCGTTGGATTGTGGTTTGACCTATGATTTTGTAGAAGCCGGCATGACCGCGCTGGACAAACAGGGTGACCTGTTGCCACAGGCGACATTGGACAAAATTGCAGAACGCAAGGTCGCATTGAAAGGGCCGCTGACCACGCCGATTGGTGGTGGCTTCACGTCCATCAACGTTACCCTGCGCCGGCACTTTGATTTGTACGCCAACGTGCGCCCGGCAGTCAGCTTTCCAGGTACCAAGTCGCGCTACGAAAATATCGACATCATCACGGTGCGTGAAAACACCGAGGGTGCGTATTTGTCCGAAGGACAGACACTGTCGGAAGACGGCGAGACGGCGTTGTCGCTGATCCGCAACACGCGTCGGGGCAGTGGCCGCATCGTGCGCTATGCGTTTGAGCTAGCAGTGAAGAAAGGCCGCAAAAAGATCACCGCTGTGCACAAAGCCAACATTCTGAAGACCAGTTCCGGCTTGTTCCTGAACGTGGCGCGCGAAATTGCCAAGGAATATCCG
The DNA here is from genome assembly GCA_039924175.1 of Rhodanobacter sp. Lineage (GTDB taxonomy): Bacteria > Pseudomonadota > Gammaproteobacteria > Xanthomonadales > Rhodanobacteraceae > Rhodanobacter. Next base: position 6,761 of record JBDTBF010000146.1, on the reverse strand, counting down.
CAGATCGAATTCAACGAGATGATCGTTGACAACACCTGCATGCAGTTGGTGATGAACCCGCAGCAGTTTGATGTGATCGTGACCACCAACTTGTTCGGCGACATTCTGTCGGACCTGTGCGCCGGCTTGATTGGTGGCTTGGGCCTGGCACCTGGCGACAACATTGGCGCCAACGCAGCGATCTTCGAAGCGGTGCATGGCTCGGCTCCGGATATTGCCGGCAAGGGCATCGCCAATCCGTGCGCGTTGCTGCTGGCTGCCGCTGACATGCTGGATTATTTGGACATGGTGGCCAAGGGCGACCAGTTGCGCCACGCGATTCGCGCCACGGTTGAGCACGATCGTGAGCACGCGACCCCCGATTTGGGTGGCAAGGGCAGCACGAGTGGCTTTGCTGACGCCATCATCAAGCGCTTGTAACGCCGCTCGCTGATGTAGTGACTGCGTTGGTGTCGCGACAAAAAGAAGCCTCGCGTTGGCGAGGCTTCTTTTTGTCTGTCAACTTTCCCACTGAGCGGGAAGGGTCAGCGCAGGAACGGCCACGGTGCTAGTAGCAACACCCAGAGCGCCACCGCGATGCTGGTATTTTTTAGTATGCGATAGAGCTTCTTATGATTGCTTTTGAACTTGCTTTTCTTGCCGCGGTTACGCTGGCTGAAGGCATAAAGGCGATTCACGAAGCCCGTTTTCTCGGTGTCGGCGTCACTGTTCGGCGAAGCAGTGATCTTGCCCATGAAGGCGCCGGCGCGATGGTTAATGGCGCTCATCCAGCGCGTGGTCAGTGGCCGCTCGACATCGGCGAACAGGATCACTCTGGACTGGTCGGTCTTGTTTTCCACCCAGTGCACGAAAGTTTCGTCAAACACCACGTCCTTGCCGTCGCCCCAAGCATGTTCTTCGCCGTCGACAAAGATGCGGCAGTCGCGCGAGTTAGGCGTGATCAGGCCGAGGTGGTAACGCAGTGACCCGGCGAATGGGTCACGGTGCGGGTTGAGTTTGCTGTTAGGTGCCAGCGTGGCAAACATCGCCGCTTTGATGCCGGGGATGGAGTTGAGCAGCTCTACCGTCTTTGGACACAGCGCTTGGGCCGAGGCCAGTGGCTCGCCATACCACTTGAGATAGAAACGCTTCCAACCCTGCTTGATGAAACTGTTGAAGCTGGCGTCATCATTCTTGGTCGTGCCTCGGATGTGACCGGCGTCGGTCAGGCGCAGCGCTTCATCGCGGATCGTTTGCCAGTTCGCTTGCAGCAGATCCAGTTGCGGGAAGCTGCGGCGATCAAGAATGGGTTTCGCCGGCGCAGCGGAGAATGCATACATCAGCAAGTTGTAGGGCGCGAAGATAGCCGAGTGGTCAACCAATTGGCGGCTAAAGCGCAGGCGTACACGTCCGCGCAAGTGCACCAGTAGAACGCACAAGACGAAAAATATCAGCAGAGCCAGCAGTACAAGGCGCGCAGCGAAAATCATAGTGGTACACGCAACGGTCGAAAACAGTGTGCCTATTCTACTCGGCTACTGCGGCTGACTTGGGTTGTCGCGATACCTTGCCGTGGAACCCCTGGCAAGCTGTGGAATTACGGCGGTCGGGCCCGCGGGCGCAAGCATGCTTGCGCCCGCCGACGTCGTATTTACAGAGTTTCTGCCGCGAAATCGGCTAAACGTGAACGCTCACCGCGTCGCAACGTGATGTGCGCTGAGTGCTCCCATTGCTTGAAACGGTCGACCGCGTAGGTGAGGCCGGATGTTGTTTCGGTGAGATAAGGCGTGTCGATTTGCTCGACGTTGCCGAGACAAATGATCTTGGTCCCCGGACCCGCGCGCGTCACCAGCGTTTTCATCTGCTTGGGGGTGAGGTTTTGTGCCTCGTCGATGATGACGTAACGGTTTAGAAAAGTGCGGCCGCGCATGAAGTTCATTGCCCGGATTTTGATGCGTGCGGCGAGCAAATCATTGGTCGCCTGACGTCCCCAACTGCCGCCATCTTCTGGGTTGGTGAGTACTTCCAGGTTGTCGGTGAGTGCGCCCATCCACGGCGTCATCTTTTCCTCTTCCGTGCCGGGCAGAAAGCCGATGTCTTCGCCGACGGAGACGGTGGCGCGAGTCATGATAATTTCGCGATAGCGCTGTTGATCCATCACTTGTGCCAAGCCGGCGGCGAGTGCCAACAAGGTTTTTCCGGTACCAGCGTTGCCGAGTAGGGTGACAAAGTCGACGTCAGGATCCATCAGCATATTGAGCGCGAAATTCTGCTCGCGGTTGCGTGCACCGATACCCCAAATGTGTTGGTTGGCGTGGGAATGGTCGTCCATCAAAACCAAGGTTGTGCTGGCCTCCTGCATGCGTGTTACACGTAATTCCACGCCGCCCTCGCCGGGTAAATACAGGCACTCGTTCGGGTTCCAGTCCTCGTCTTCGTGCCGATCCAGTTGGTAGAACGTGCGGCCATGGTCGTTCCAGGACTTCACCTCGGGGTGTTGCTCCCAGAAGTCGTCTTGCAACGCGGTAGCTCCGGTATACAGCAGCGAAAAATCATCGAGCGCGCGATCGTTTTCGTAATCTTCGGCGGCAAGCCCGTAGATGCTGGCCTTGATCCGCAGGTTGATGTCTTTGGTCACCAAGATGACATCGCGCTCTGGATTCTGGTCGCGCAGTTCAATCACCGCGGCAAGAATCAGGTTGTCTGCTTTGCCATGACCGTTGGTGGTGCGCTGCTGAAAATACAGTCGGCCCACGGCCGAGCCGCGTTTGAGTTTGATGCCGTGCGGGTTGCTTAATTCCAGTCCGTCACGCAAATCGCGTGAGGGCTCGTGTTCAATCAATTCGTTGAGGAAGCGGCTAACTTGGCGGCCATTGCGTGAAACTTCCGAAGCACCCTTTTTCTTTTCATCCAACTCTTCCAGCACCGTCATCGGGATGAAGACGTCGTGTTCCTCGAAGTGAAATAACGAGGTGGGGTCGTGTAGCAGGACGTTGGTGTCCAAGGCATAGATGCGCTTGCTTCCAGTCATAGGGAAGGATCCTCGCTAGTCAGGTGGAAAGTACGGCTTCGGCCTATGCAAACCGGTAGCCGGGCAGGGTTTTGCGTGCGGCGGTGTGCGGCAATTTCGCGAAAGGGTGAATGGGTGGTGGCCGCTCAGGCCGTGATGGCGTCGAGTACCGCTTGTGCGTGGCCGGCGACTTTCACGGCGCGCCACTCCTGTACCAATTTGCCATCCGGGTCGATAAGAAAGGTGCTGCGCACGACGCCCATTTGGTGTTTTCCATACAGCACCTTTTCGTGGATGACATCGAACTTCTGGCACCACGTTTGTTCGGTGTCGGCGATCAACGGGAACGGTAGCTGCTGCTTTTCGGCGAAGCGTGCGTGAGATGCGACGGTGTCTCGCGAAACGCCGATCACTTGGGCGTTGCGCGCTGCGAATTGGGCGTGTAGGTCGCGGAAATCTTTTGCTTCAGTGGTGCAGCCTGGCGTGCTGTCTTTCGGGTAAAAGTACAGCACCACCCATTGTCCGCGCAGGCTAGCCAGCTTCAGTTCGCTGCCGTCGCCGGTAAGACCAGTGAGTGATGGAACTTTTTTGCCAATGGTCGGAGCACCAGGGCTGGCAGATGTGGTAACGAGCATGACTACTCCTGCACGGCGATCACTCGTCGTGGTTGGGTCTGTGGGAAAAAAGGGAATAGCGCGGCCGTTGGATGACCATGGCGCGCACGCAACGTGGGCCGGTGCCCATTGGCAAGGTGAACCGAACGCTCTGTGCCATGCAGCGGTCCTCAGTCGAACTGAGGACAAGACTAGCGCGTAGTTGATGCCGGATAACAGCCCTTGTCGGGCATCCGTTATCGCGTCATGCTCAAAACTTCACCGGGTCCATGATGGCGTCCAGATTCAAGCCGTCGCACAGCTCCAGAAAATCGTCGCGCAACGCGGCAATATGGATTTCTGAGGGGATGCCAATGGTGAATTGCGCCTGGAACATGTCGGCGCCGGTCTGCATCGCTTGGTAACGTGTGGAATTGAGCTGTTCCACGCTAATGTCGTGCTGAGTGAAGAACTCGACGATACGCGACACGATGCCGGGACGGTCGGCAGCGACCACTTCAACTAAGTAAGGCAGCAGGTGCGAATTGTTTTCGCGCGGTCCGGTGCGGTAGTACACGATGCGCAAGCTTTCGTCGCGCGCCAGCTTCGCTAGCGACGTCTCCAGTTTCGCCAGCGCATCCCACGCCCCGCTGGCAAGCAGCATCAGTGAAATTTCGGTGCCAATGGTGGACACGCGCGACTCAGCGAGGTTGCAACCAGCGTCGGCGATACGCTTAGCCAATTCCAGCAAGGGTGACTTGGTGGCGGCGGTGAGCGACTCGATCAGTAGCTGGTTGTCGTTACCTGAACGCACTGAAATAGACGTGGGTTTCAAAAAAGGCTCTACCTGTGACCGTTGGCCGCGTTGTGCGGAGGCATGAGATTACACCGCTAAAGCTTACTTGCCCGCTGCGCAGGGCGGCAAGTAACATGCAACGCTAGTCTTGGCACGGAAGATATGTCGTGAACATTGGTGGAAGCATCTGCGCGTTGGTTACCCCATTCACGGCAGATGGCGCGCTGGATCTGGCGGCGTTTGGTCGCTTGATTGATTACCAACTGGTCGGCGGAACGCAAGCGTTAGTGGTAGCAGGGTCCACTGGCGAGGCGCATATGCTGGAGCTGGCTGAATTTGAGCAGCTGTTGACCTTTGCGGTTGAGCGCGTGGCGGGTCGTGTGCCGGTTATTGCGGGCACCGGTGAAGCCGGCACCGCGAAAACCGTGCACGCAACGCGGCGGGCGCAGGCGCTGGGCGCCGATGCAGCCCTGGTCGTGGTGCCGTATTACGTGCGTCCGACGCAAGAAGGTTTACGCCGACATTTTCTTGAAGTTGCTGATCACGCGGGTCTTCCTATCGTGCTGTACAACGTGCCGACGCGTACCGGTTGCGACTTGTTGCCGGCGACCGTGGCGCAGTTGCGTGAGCATCCGGCAATCATTGGTATTAAGGAAGCGCGCAACGATCACGAACGAATTACCGCGCTGGCGGAACTTGTGCGTGCCGATTTCGTCTATCTGTCCGGTGATGACGGTAGTGCGGGTGACGCCATGTTGGCAGGCGCCGCAGGTACGGTTTCAGTGGTGGCGAACTTGGTGCCGCAAGCGTTCCGTGCGCTGTGTGATGCAGCGATTGGCGGCGATCAGGCGCAGACCGAGCGTTGTAGCGCCGCGTTACAACCACTGTTGCAGGCATTGAGTTGTGCGCCGAACCCGATTCCGGTGAAGGCCGGTTTGCCTGTGTTGGGGCTGGGTTTGGCGGCGCTCAGGTTGCCTCTGCTTGAATTAAACGATGGTCCGGATCGCGCAAAGTTGCACCAAGCGTTGTCCAGTCTGGCATCCTTGGCGACTGCAGCGGCATAGCGGTTGCTCGCTTTACTCACGGAATCTGATTACATGAAGAAAACCTCGCTCCTCCTGGCCGTCTCGGCAGTTTTGCTCAGTGGCCTGTTGCTTTCCGGCTGCGGCATCTTTCGTTCGCACAAGGCTTGGGATAAGGCCCAGCAGGAATCGCCGCTGGAGATCCCGCCAAGCATGAGCCGGCCGTCCACCAGTGATGCGCTGGTTATTCCGCCGCGAGGTGCCAATGAGCCGACGGCAAACGGTGCCACGGCCGACTTGGGTGGCCAGGTGAGTGACGGGTTTGTGCTGGCTGGCGATGTAGATAGCGTGTATCACCGCGTTGGCAAGGTGTTGGAGAGCGGTAGCTTGGGCAAGCTGGTTAGCCACGACGATGCGACACACACCTATAAATTGGTGGCGACGGGCGCTACCCAGAAGTCGAAGCAACGTGGCTTTCTCAGCCGCATGTTTGGACGTGACAAGACCGATTCAGTAAGTGCACCGGCGGGTAGCGGACGTCAAGTGCAGGTCAGCGTGGGCACGAGCGGCGATAGCGCCAGTGAAGTGCGTGCGCAAGGCGACTCTGCCGAGGTCGGCATGGTCATTGATGCATTGAAGTCGGGTTTGGGCAAGTAAAAACAGGTGGCCTGCTGCCAGCTTGTTTGGTAGCAGGTCGATGGACACTCATAAAAATGCCGCCTTGAAAGGCGGCTTTTTTATGGGTGTCACTTAACTGACATTCAGCGCTGCAACAGCTCCAGCTTGTTTGGCTTGCCATCCCATTCCTTGGCGTCGTCGGGTGCTTCGATGCGTTCGGTAATGACGGGCCACGCCTTGGAAAGCTCGGCGTTCAGCGCGATAAAACCTTCTTGCCCCGCTGGCACATCATCTTCTGGATAGATGGCGTTGGCTGGACACTCGGGCTCGCACAACGTGCAGTCAATGCACTCGTCAGGATCAATGGCTAAAAAATTGGGGCCTTCGTGGAAGGCGTCGACTGGGCACACTTCGACACAGTCAGTGTATTTGCACTTAATGCAGTTATCGACGACGACAAAGGTCATGGGGCAATTCAGCTGTATTGGCGGCGACAGGAAGGTTCTTGAGAAGCATGCGGCCATCGATGGCCGCTTCCAGTCTAGCCAGCGATGACGGGCCGTGTGTTATCGAGGCCCTTCCAGATAGCGGCAATCGTGACGATTGCAAAAGCAGATGGTGCTCCCTACGAGACTCGAACTCGTGTTCCCGCCTTGAGAGGGCAGTGTCCTGGGCCACTAGACGAAGGGAGCGTTATGCTGCGAGGCGCGCTAGTATAACGGAATTGTTTCGTCCGGCAACGC
>JBDTBF010000145.1:0-16030 GCA_039924175.1 Rhodanobacter sp. | reverse complement strand
ACGCCGACCATCCTGCGAAGAACGGTCGGCGTCATCGTGTTAAACAAGCGCTCGACGCGAGCACGGGGTGCGCGTCGATGCCGAAGGGATTAACCCAATACTTTCAGTGCCGCATCATAGTTCGGCTCGTGCCCGATCTCGCTGACGAGTTCGCCATGCAGCACTTTGTCGTGCTCGTCCAGCACCAGCACCGCACGCGCTGCTACGCCGGCCAGCGGGCCGCTGGAAATAGCGACGCCATAATCATTGAGAAACTGGCGACCGCGCATCAGCGACAAGTTGACGACTTTGTCCAAGCCTTCGGCACCGCAGAAGCGCGCTTGTGCAAACGGCAGGTCGGCCGAGATACACAACACCACGGTGTTCGTAAGCTTGCTAGCCAACTCGTTGAAGCGGCGTACCGAGGCCGCGCACACACCGGTATCCACGCTCGGGAAGATATTCAGCACTTTACGTTTGCCGGCATAGGCCGACAGCTCAACATCGGACAAATCCGCGCCGACCAAGCGGAACGCCGGCACCGAAGCACCAACGGCGGGAAACTGACCATCGATGCTGATGGGCTGACCTTTAAACGTTACATTCGACATCGTGCACCTCAAAATAAAAGGGGGTAGTTACAAGTAGAACATGGTCTTGGCTAGAAACACGATGCCGATCATCAAGGCCAGCACAATACGGTGCGTGTAGCGGAAGCGACAGACGTCCATTTTGCCATGGCGCATCGCCCACATCGCATTCAAAAATACGCCCAACACAGCGAACGCCAACACCACCTTCAACAGCAGCCAATTGCCGAAGCGTGTGCCGACACAGGTAAAGCCATCGCAACGAATATCAAACACCGCGAAGCCGCTCAAAAACAACAGAATCACCACGTAAGGCATGAAGTGCCGCACGCGTGCCATCACCGCACGCTCGATGCTCTGCATCGTGACAATATCGAAATGCTTTTTCAGCGACTCAATCACTACCACTTCAAACACCACGGCGCCCACGAAAATAATGGCGCAAGAAAGGTGCACCAGCAAAATCCATATATACCAATTGGCCAACCAGGCAGTCATAACGAACCTCAAACTACGGCAAGCCTACAGAATCTGCCGCAACCGCACGGGCGGCCATGACCTGTATCAAGCAGCCCGGCGCATGATCTTGCACGGCGGTCATGCATGGCTCCACTGATGGGTGCACCTTTCACCGCGCTGCAAGCGAAGCAACACGGGGACACCGAACGTGACCGAAGCCAGAACAGTTAGCCAACGGCTGCCAAGCTAGCCACAACAATGGACTCATACGTCGCCTCACCAAAGCGGCGACGTCCAGCCACGGCGCAAACAACACGGCGCAAACAAGTAGCTGGAAAAATCAGCCCGGCTTGCCGTCAACCCGCGGCGTCAGATAGATCCACGCCGAGTGCAATACCCAAGGCAGGAAGGCCAGCAACCAACCATAGGCGGCAATCACTGCCCACAGATAATGATCACCGGGGAACTCAGCGCGAATGCGCAACAGCACCACAATCTGCAGCAACACGAAGCACAACCACGCCACACCGCCCATCTGCAGTGGCCGGCCGGAGTGGCCCTGCGTCACCCGCGTCACCATTGCCACCAACATTGAGCCGAAGTAGCCAATGCCTAAAGCGTGCAACGGCGCGAAGGGGAACAACCATTGGCCACTCGTTACGTAGATCACGTCTTGTATCGCATATAACGCAAACGCGACTGGCAGCCATGCGAACGCCAAATGCAGCACCGCCAGCAAGCCTGGGTGCAGCGCCTTCCACGGCTTCCATGTCAGCGCATGCCACGCAAACACTAAGGCGAGCGGAATATCCACTAGCCACAACCAGCCGTGCGCGCCGCGCCAGTCCAGCAACAAGTGCGCCAGTAGTAACACCCACACGACCGGCAAACTCCAACGCGGCCGAATCGCCTTATAACCGGGCACTACTTTGGCGGTAAAGAACGGCATCATCCGATGCGTCACAGTGAAGAAGATGGGCAGCAACAAGCCAAACGTGCCCAACTTGACGGCAAGTAACCCGCACTCAGCCGGAGCACCAAACAGGAAGGCCAAGAAGGCAATCAGCCCCAACGCACCAAAGCACAACGCCAGCAAACACGACTTAGCATGATCAATACGATCACTGGCGGCGTGCAGCACGCGGGCCAAGATATAGATGCCGATCAAATAGCCCAACAGCATCAGAGCAAAGCCGAGCTTCAGGATCGACGGCAGATCGAGCAGGCCGACGTTAGCCAGCACGTATCCACCAAACACACACCCGGCAACGGGCACATAGTGCGATCGCGACAACGCGGGCTGATTCATCCAGCGCGGAAAAACCGTTAGCAAAAAGCCAAACATAAAGAGCGGAAACAGGCCGTACTGAATCACCATCGCGTGGCCCCAGTCGAACCGAATCGACGGCTGCGGCCATGCACCCCAGCCGAACCGAATCGATGTCAGCTCCAGCGCCCACCACAGCATGGTCAGCAACACAGCGACCGTACCGGCAAGAAACAATATCCGGTGCGGCGCCGACGCGACCAGAGCTGGCAAGTCCGCAAACGTGGCAGGCTTTGCCGCAGTGGACGGAGATTCAGCCATGACAGAGTGACCCTAACGAAGACGATCTAGCATACTGCCACGTTGCCAGCGCGCCTTACATGATATGCGTCAGGCGCAAGAAACTAGGCTACTCAGCGCCACCACCTCCGGCGCGCGCGAGCCTCAGACAAATACGCCGACGTGGCGCAAAAGTAGCTTTATTCCAGCTGGTCTTGGCAGCGCTGACGCGGCCAGATCAGGCTGCTCGCGTAGCACCTCGGCGCGTCGGCATCGCGGCATTCCGATAAGCGTGAAGCGAAGATCGACCACCGACTCGCCCGCGATGTGCGCTGCTGGTCATTCCCGCTCGCTTTCAGCGGGAGGTGCTGTTCAACAGCCGGAGGTTAGTCCCCCAGTGACTTTTGCGATGGGTCGCGACACAAATAAGCGAAACGCAGCAAGCCACTCGAATCGCTCGCGCTTACCGGGCCGTCTCACCGAAGGTTCACGCTCCCCATCGATCCCGCTTGATCAAAGCTTCGGTGGTTGAGCGCCGGTGGAACCATGTATGAAGGCGTGGCCGAGTCACTACCAGCGGGAATGGCACGCTGAGATACGCTACTAATCCGGCAGCAACGCGTGACCAATTTCGCGCAAACCCGCGGGATTCAGTAGCTGCAATTCGCGGCCTTCAATCTGGATTAAATGCTGCGCGCGGAAGCGGCTAAGTACGCGACTAACGGTCTCCGCGGCCAGCCGCAAATAGTTGGCAATATCACCGCGTGACATGCTGAGATGGAAGCGCGTGGCAGAGAAACCGCGGGCCGAGTAGCGTGAAGCTAGATCCATCAAGAACGCCGCCACCCGCTCGTCAGCACTGTGGTCACCAGCCAACAACGACGCCGTCCCAAGTTCTTTGCTCAGCATCCTAAACAAGTGCTGTTGCACTGCTGGAATGCGTGACGCCAGCGCGCTCATCGCGGGAAACGAGAAGCGGCAAAAATACGCCGTATCCAGCGCCACCGCGTCGCAGGGGAAGTGCTCAGGATAAATAGCGTTCAAGCCGACCACTTCACCGGGCAGGTAGAAACCCAGCACTTGCTCACGGCCTTCCTTGTCCACCATGCGGGTTTTTACGGTGCCGCCGCGCACCGCGAAGATGGCGCGAAACGGGTCGCCGGTGCGAAAAATATGTTCGCCCGCGCGAAACGGTCCGACATGTTCGACCAAACATTGCAGCTCGGCCAACTCGGGTTTGTTATAGCCGGCCACGATGCACGCGCTGGAAAACGCACAAGTTCCACAAAAGTGCGCTTCATCACCGTCGTCGGCAATCGGGCTGGGCGGCTCAGGCAGGCGACCTGCCGGGTGCTTGGATTGCATGATGAGGTTATTAGTCAATGAGGGGCCGTGATAACTGAACGACGCGGGTCAGCGTTGACGTCGAGGGCATGCCAAACCGCACGTTAAGGTAGCGGCGACTGCGCTTCGTCATCCAGATTCGCGTCGAAGCACATAGCGATGATACGCAACAGCAAGCGCCCCTGCGAGGTTACCCGAAGCGTGGCACTGTCTTCTCGCACCAAGCCATCGGCCAGTAACGGCTGCAAGCGCTGCCGCTCACGCGCGAAATACTCGTCAAAATGCAGCCGATGACGCTCGCCAAACGCTACCTTGTCCAGCACGCCGTGGCACATCAAGGTGCCGACTAATTCGCGCCGAGTGACGCCATCATCATCTAAATGCAGGCCACAGGTGATCGGCAGATGCCCGTCATCCAACGCCGTGCTATAGCCAAGCAGATCCTGGGCACCCTGGCTATAGCTGTCGCCAATACGGGTAATCGCCCCGACCCCCAAGCCAACGATGTCGCAATCGCCCTGCGTCGAAAAGCCGCGGAAGCCGCGCTGTAACGTACCGGCCGCCTGCGCTTGCGCCAGCGCATCGTCGGCGCGCGCGAAGTGATCCATTCCGAGGTAGCAATAACCCGCCGCGCAAAGGCGCTCCAGCGCACAGCCAAACAAGGCCGCACGAGCATGACTAGCAGGCACGTCAGCCGCATCAACCTGCTGCTGGGCGGCATACACCTGTGGCATATGCGCGTAGCCGTAAACCGCGACGCGATCGGGATTCAGCGCAATCACCTGATCCAGCGTCTGCGCAAACCCTGCCAGCGTCTGCGCCGGCAAGCCGTAGCTTAGGTCGATGGTGGTGACGCGAAACTGTGCCGTACGCGCCGCCTCTAGCAGCGCCCGGGTGCGTGCCACTTCATGGACGCGGGCGATGGCGCTCTGCACGGACGCATCAAAGTCCTGCACGCTGACGGAAAGCTGGTTGAAGCCCAACGCACCCAAGGCGCTCACGTCAGCGGCGGTGGTGCAGCAAGGGTCTACTTCAATGGCGTATTCACGCGACGGATCGTGACTAAAACTGAAATGACGTGCCAACGACTCCGCCAGCTCACGCATGTTCACGCTGCCAAAAAACTTCTGCGCGCCGCCGCCAAACAGCAACTGCCGCACTGGTCGATCACGGTCAAACAACGGCGCCATCAATTCAATTTCGCGGTACAACCGTTCCAAGTAGCGGCCTGCGCTAGCGCGATCTTCAATCACCGGACGGTTAGAACCACAATAAATACAGGCATCTGCAGAAACGGGTACCTGCACACACAACGCCAGCGAGCGCGGAATCGGCTCCTCATTGGAGGCGCGAATGGCAGCGCGTAGCGCCACCTCGTTAAACTCCACCCGAAAACGCGGCAGCGTCGGGTAACCCGCATAGCCCGGACCATCAAGGTCATAACGGGCGATCAGCGCAGGATCGAACTCAGGAACAGAAGCAGAACTAGCCATAACATCAAGTTTGCGCACGCAAGCCAATAAGCGCACTGATCTTGATCAATGCGAGCGGCGAAGCGGTATGGCGATAGTCGCCCGACTGCTTTCGACCGTTAAAAAAAGCATCGGGGCTGAAGCCCCTCCCACAAAAGAGCGGGGGCAAAAGGCGCGGGCGCCCTGCGTTGTTGGAGGGGCTTTAGCCCCGATGCTCTTCTCAGACTCACGCAACACGGGCGCTTCAACGAAAACGGCTCCGGCGCATTACATGTAAACCACATGCAATGGCCGGAGCCGCTTAATTCAGTTAGTGAAGCCTTAAACCTGCTCCAACCAACCCCACTTGTCGTTGGTGGTGCCGTCAAACAAGCCAAAGAACAATTTCTGCAGACGACGCGTGACCGGGCCGGCCTTGCCAGCACCAATCTGCTTGCCATCGACTTCGCGGATCGGGGTGACCTCGGCCGCGGTGCCGCACATAAACACTTCGTCGGCGAGGTACAGGTATTCACGCGGCAAGTCGCGCTCGATCACTTCAATCCCTTCTTCACGTGCCAGCGTTTTCAAGCTGTCACGCGTAATACCGGAAAGGATCGACGCACTGGCTGGCGGGGTGTGCAACACGCCATCAAATACCAGGAACAGGTTCTCGCCAGCACCTTCGCTGAGCAAGCCACTGGTCGACAAAGCGATACCTTCGCCAAAACCGTGCGACCGCGCTTCACGCGCAATCAGCTGACCATTCAAGTAGTTACCACCAGCCTTGGCGCCAGCCGGGATGGTGTTTGGCGCAAAACGCTGCCAGCTCGACACACACGCGGTAATGCCGTTCTCCAGCGCCTCTGGCCCGAGATACGGACCCATCGGCCATGCCGCAATCGCCACATCAATCGGCGTGTCGGCGGAGATGCCAAAGCCACCCAAACCGCGATAGGCGATCGGGCGAATGTAGGAAGCCGTTAATTCGTTCTTCTTGATCAGACCGCGTATCACCGCCGCCAACTCATCGGCGCTGTACGGGATAACCATGTCGTAAATTTTGGCGGACTGATACAGACGGTGTAGATGGTCTGTTAGCCGAAAAATCGCCGCGCCATCGGGCGTTGCGTAGCTACGGATGCCTTCAAAAACCGACGAACCGTAATGCAGCGCGTGGGACATCACGTGTGCGGTTGCGTCTTTCCACGCCTTCACTTCGCCGTTCTGCCAGATCCAGTCAGGGTACTGCTGCGCCATGTCATTTCTCCAATGGGGACTTCCCATGATACTGCCGCCAGAGGCGCGCAGCGCCATTCCTTCGCGCGAAGACTTCAAGGGAAACGCTGAGCAGGCCATCGTGGCTAAGGCTCTCAAGTGCCGCCAAGCCAGCCAAGCCGAGGCCCAGCAACGCCACACATGGTTGAACTCAACGGGCGACCGGCCTCCAGTTGTCGAAACGCTGCTCCGGCTGGACTAGCGCGGCACGGCGTGTTGAAAGCCGCTGAGTGGCGCGCGAAGGCGCGTTCGGACGATTTCTAGTTGCCGCCCGCCGTAGCTTGCAACCATAAACAACCCGAACGTCGAACCAGCGTAAATCGGGTCTCACGGACATCAGCGCTGCGGCCCCTCGTGTGCAACACCAACTGGTTGCTTGGCGCGGCTGCCGCCGCAGCTGTTTCTTGCGCGTAGGGATCGTCTCCGGTGTCAGCGGGGGCGCTTTCCGAGTCATTCGCGCGAGGCGGCGAGCCAAAATCCAGCAAGGTTCGATTTACCAAGTCACCCAAGGACCGAATATCCGCCACCGCGGCACGGCTGCCATACCCGCGCCACAACATCAGTCCAGCCAGCCGATTCGCATCATGATTTGCGAATGCAGCGGCAACGGCCTTTTGCAGCGCCTGACGATCGACTGCACACATAACGGGCACCGGATGGATTCCCTCGCCGGCATCTCGCACGACCTTTGGAACGGCGGGTACGGCATGCAATACCGCACACGGTTGATCCGTAAATACCGGCTGACCGTGCTCGCCCACACAACGATGAATTGCCGTCTGCGCCGCGGCCGGCGCTGAGCATGCAACAAGAATTAGGAAGATCAACGGGAAACGTAGGCGCATCGACGCAGCATAACGAGGCGGGTCGACTATTAACCGTGAAGCCGCGTGCATATGGGGCTGAGTCAACCGTGCCGGCTGAGTGGAAGCGCTAAGTCATGCGTTGGCACGTGGCCTACCGAATACGCCGCCTTGCAACGCAACGCATTGGAATGGAACGTTTCGAAGCGGGGCATATCGGAACGCAGCATGCCGGATCTGACGCGTTCTATCGTGGCTAGCTCGTGTAGAAGCGTCCCCTGTGCGCGATAGCATGGGGCCAGAGCATTCGCGCACAGGGTGCGCTCCTACAAGGTGGCGCACGACGGGGGGCTGGCGCCGCTCCCACAACGGCATCCTGCGTTCGTGTTTTTGTAGGAGCGCACCCTGCGCGCGATGCTTTTCGGCTATTTCACAAAAGGCAGCGCGCACAACCAAAGGAGGTCCTTTGTGCACGGTGTTGATGTGGCCGGGTATTTCTGGTCACGGCTTGGTGCAAGCCACAGCGCCTCGCCTTTCTCTCAGCCCAACTGCGCCAACACGGCTTGCGGCGCTTTCGAGCGATTCAGCGTGTAGAAATGCAGGCCAGGCGCACCACCGTCAAGCAAGCGTCGGCACAGCTTCGCGACGACTTCAGCACCCAGCGCACGCACTGACTCGACGTCATCGCCATGCGCCTGCATGCGTTTGGCGATCCAACGCGGAATCTCGGCACCGCACATATCGGAGAAACGCTGCAATTGGCTGTAGCTGGAGATCGGCATGATGCCCGGAACGATCGGCACATCCACGCCAAGTTTGCGCACGTCATCAACAAAGCGGAAATAGGCGTCGGCATTAAAGAAATACTGAGTGATAGCGCCATTTGCGCCGGCATCAATCTTTTCCTTGAAATGGCGCAAATCGCGCACCGCGTCGTCGGCCTGCGGGTGGATTTCCGGGTAAGCGGCTACTTCAATATGAAAATGGTCGCCGCTGTGCTCACGAATGAAGCGCACCAACTCCGACGCATAACGGAAGTCACCCGGCGTCGCCATGCCGGACGGCAGGTCACCGCGCAACGCCACAATGCGGCGATAGCCCGCCGTGCGATAACTATCCAGTAGCTCCGACAACTCCGCCCGCGTGCCGCCCGCGCAGGACAAGTGCGGCGCTACCGGCAACCCGTGCTGGGTGTGCAAGCGCTGCACCGTGTCACTGGTGTAACTCAAAGTTGAGCCGCCAGCGCCAAACGTCACCGACGCATATTCCGGTTGATACGTTTTCAACACCCGCGCCGCTCGGTCCAGCTGGGCGCGCTGCTCGTCCGTCTTAGGGGGGAAGAATTCAAAACTGATGGCCGTCATCGGAGGTTCCTCGTCACAGTGGCGGCAAGTATATATCTCTTATTCGCGATGAAGCGATAGATGGCTATTCGAAAAGATGCGAATGGCGTTCTAGAGTTGCGGGAAGGTCTTTAGCCAATTGATCCAGTTTCCCGCCACGCGATACATCGTGGGAGCGCACGGATGCGTCGAGCCGTTGTAGGAGCGGCTTCAGCCCCGATGCGTTTGGGCTCGGCATCAAAGCAGGAGCATCGCGGCTAAAGCCGCTCCTACAACTTTACGGTGGGATGCTTTTGACTCTCGGCACCAAAGCAGGAGCATCGCGGCTAAAGCCGCTCCTACAATTCAATAGCAGGATGCTTCTGATTCTCGGCTTCGAAGCAAGAACATCGCCCGCCAGCCGGCTCCTACAAAACGTACGGATGCGGCGAGCCGTTGTGGGAGGGGCTTTAGCCCCGATGCTTTTGGGCTCGGCGTCCAAGCAGGAGCATCGCGGCTAAAGCCGCTCCTACCATCCAATAGCGGGATGCTTCTGATTCTCGGCATCGGAACAAGAGCATCGCCCGCCAGCGGGCTCCTACAAAACGCACGGATGCGTCGAGCCGTTGTGGGAGGGGCTTTAGCCCCGATGCTTTTGGGCTCGGCATTGAAGCAAGAGCATCGCGGCTGAAGCCGCTCCTACAATTCAATAGCAGGATGCTTTTGATTTTCGGCATCGGAACAAGAGCATCGCCGGCCAGCGCGTTCCTTTAAAAAGGCATGGGAGCGCACGGATACGTCGAGCCTTTGTGGGACGCGCTTTAGCCCATAACGGCGGGCGGGCATACGACGACGTGCATCCGAGCGCACGGGGCACTCAAAATAAAATGCCTGGAAGACGACCGCGGTTCACCAGTGATTGCACCGGCCCGCTTATACTTGGTGAATCCGCCCAGGGACGAATTGACGCAGCGTGACGCAACCACTGCCCTTCCGTAACCAACATCGCCAGCCTCATGCGCGAGGCGTGCGCTAGTGGAACTTTCACTCACTCCAGAAATGTTCCTGGTACTGGGACTGCTGGCTTTCACCATGGTGATGTTGGTGCTGGAGTGGATCCGCGCCGACATGGTGGCGTTGCTGGTGGTGGTGGTGATTGGCCTGACCGGGCTGATTCCGCCGGAGAAGGTGTTCGACGGATTCGCTGGTAACGCGGTTATCGCCATCATCGCCATCATGATTATGGGCGAAGGACTGGATCGCGCTGGCGTACTTAACTCCGCCGCCCAATTCGTGATGCGCATGGCCGGCGGCACGGAATCGCGGCTAAGTGTGATTATCAACTCGGTGGCCAGCTTGTTTAGCGCCGTCATCCCCAGCCAGGCGCTGGCGGCGTTGATGATCCCGGTGAGCAGCCGCCTGTCCGCGCGCACCGGCGTGCCGTTATCGCGCATGTTGCTGCCGATGGCGTTTTGTATTTTGACCGCCACCAACACAACGCTGATCGCGAACTCGCCGTTGATCGTGCTGAACGATTTGATCGCCAGCGCCAACGCCAATTTGCTGCCTGGCGCGCACACTATTCCGAAGTTCGGCCTGTTTAGTGTGACGCCGGTCGGCCTGACGCTGGCACTGATCGGCGTATTTTTCTTCTATTTTTTCGGCCGCAAACTACTGCCTGGCCACGAAGACGAACGACTGAAAGTCACCCCCGGCCGCACGGAAAGTTACTTCGCCGACACCTACGGCATCGTCGGCCAAACCGCCGAGCTCACCGTTACCGCCGAAAGCCCGCTGGTCGGCATGAGCATTGGCGAAGTCGAGCAATTGCACGATTCGCCGATGATTCTGGCGATCAAAAGCGGCAACGATTCACGCATGGCACCGCCCGCCGACCACATCATTTGGGTCGGTTCGGTACTCGGCGTGCTGGGCCCGCGTGAGCAGCTCAATCAGTTTGCCAACAACCAGCTATGTCGCTTATCGACCCAAATGCGTCAGCTCGGCGAGCTGTTTAACCCTACGCGCGCCGGTATTTCCGAAGTGGTGATTCCGCCGGTTTCGCGCTTCATCAAACAAACCATCGCCGAGCTGCGCCTACGCAAGCGCTTCGGTATTTCCGTGCTGGCGGTGACGCGCGGTGATCAGGTTTTTCGCAACGATGTACGCGGCGTCAGCCTGCGCGCCGGCGATACCGTGGTGCTGCACAGTAATTGGCGCGACCTCGCACTGGCCGCGGAAGACAAAGACCTCGTTGTCGTTACCGACATCCCGAAAGAAGAACAGCGCCCCGGCAAGATCTACCAAGCGGTCGGTTTTTTCCTGATGGCGCAGTGTCTGGCACTGTTCACCAACCTCGACCTTTCCGTATCGATGATGACCGGCGCCGTTGCCATGTTGCTGACCGGCGTACTGAACATGGACGAGGCGTACAAGGCCGTTAACTGGAAAACCGTCTTCGTCATCGCCTGCCTGATCCCGCTGGGTTGGTCGATGGATGCCACCGGCACCGCCGCCTGGTTGGCGCAACAAATTCTGCATTACTTCGGCACGTCGTCGCCGTATTTCTTGCAGCTGGTGCTAGCGGTTCTCACCTTGCTGTTTTCGCAAGTGATGTCCAACGTTGGCGCCACCATCATGATGGTGCCCATCGCCATCAGCGTTGCCATAGCCACCGGCGGCAACCCTTCTGCCTACGCGTTAATCGTCGCCGTATCTTCGTCCAACACGTTCCTGCTCAGCTCAGGCCACCCGGCGTTGATGATGATTACCGGCCCCGGCGGCTACCACAGCAAAGACTTCCTACGCGTCGGCTTGCCACTGACCGCCATCATCCTGGTTGCCACCTTGGTGGTGATCAACGTCATGTTCCATTGATGGTCAGAATCACCGTTACCAGCGCATTTGAAAAGAGCTGAACTTCCACATTAATCATTGGGCAGAATGAGCGCTGATTCGACGTTGGTTACGTTGGCGAAGGCGGGGCAAACCCGAAACGTCGGAAAGTCTGCCGAACGATGCAGAGGTTAATAAGCCGCGATTCTCGCGTTAGTAGACCCACGGTGAGATTCACGCTACTAATAGCCTGCGTCCTTCTGATGTCTGAAAGCCAGCACGTAAACTGCATCGTCATCGCGCTCGTAGGCATACAGCGCGACATAACCGGAATCACCGAAATCAATCGGCAATTCTCGCAGTGCCGGCGTATCGACGAACGGGCGCCCCATCTCGGGTGCCGTCTCTAACAGCCCAAACTGTCGGGCAATCGCTTGACCAGCCCGATAAGAAGCTTGTGGATTCTTGGCTGCGAGAAAATCGCGGTAGCGCTCCAACCCTGCTCCAGCCCCTTCAGTGATGATTACTCGTGGCACTTAGGTATGCTCGCCTCGGCGGGCGAGCCCCAAGTACTCAACCAAGTCCGTACTTCCGCGCCAGTTAAATGGCGGCCAGTCTCCCGATAGGCGGTCCACGAAGCCAACGCCTCCTGCGTGAAGCTTTCTCGCGCCTCCTCACGATTCACGTACTGCTGAATCGCCTCATGCATGATCCAGTGCGGAGAACGTTGTCGCACCTCAGCGAGATGTTGAATGCGACCTTTCAATTCATCATCGATCTTGAGCGACGTTGCCATAGAAGCCTCGCTTGATTACTAAGTACTACCTTTAGTTATGGTAGTCACAACTATGTCGAAGCATCTAAGGAACATTTGTACAAGTCCCCATCCGTCATTCCGGCGGCTCTCAACAGACGAACGTCTGGTCAGGCCGGAACCCAGCGCCTTCAGGGGCTTACTAAGTCGCTAGATCCCAGCTGTCGCTGGGATGAGGACTTATTCAGAGTTTCCCTAGAGGCCAACACTCAGCAACAGTCAACAAACCTCAACTCGCTACAATCCTCACGCCAACCGCAACCACTGGACGCACCACGTGACGCAACTCCCCTGCTTCAAGGCCTACGACATTCGCGGCCGCATTCCCGACGAACTAAACGCCGACCTAGCGGCAAAAGTGGCGCAAGGCATGGCCGCGTTGCTCAATCCCGGGCCGGTGGTCATTGGGCGTGATGTGCGGCTAAGCAGCCCGGACTTGCAGGTGGCGCTGACTGCGGGTTTCCACAGCGTCGGCCGCGAAGTGATCGACATTGGCGTTGGTGGCACGGAAGAGGTTTACTTCCAAACGTCGCACCTTGGCGCTGCCGGTGGCGTGATGGTCACCGCCAGCCACAACCCGATGGACTACAACGGCATGAAACTGGTGCGCGAAGGCTCGCGCCCGATCAGCGGCGACACCGGGTTGTTCGCCATCCGCGACTTCGTGTTGAGCCACGACGCAGCGGCCCCCAGTGCAGGCGCAACGTCGCGCACGATGACGGACAAAACCGCTTACATCGAGCACTTACTTAGCTACATCAACCGCGACCATCTGAAGCCGCTGAAAATTGTCGTCAACGCCGGCAACGGCGGCGCCGGGCTAATCGTTGACCAACTCGCACCACATCTACCGTTTCAATTCATACGCATCAATCACCAACCAGACGGCCACTTCCCCAACGGCATCCCCAATCCGTTGCTGCCGGAATGCCGCGACGCTACCGCGCAAGCCGTACGCGACAACCACGCGGATTTGGGCATTGCCTGGGACGGTGATTTCGATCGCTGCTTCTTCTTTGATGCCGACGGCCGCTTCATCGAGGGCTACTACCTCGTCGGTCTTCTGGCCAAAGCGCTGCTGGCACGCCACCCCGGCGGAAAAATCATCCACGACCCGCGTCTGACGTGGAACACCATCGAGATGGTGCGCGCCGCCGGCGGCATTCCGGTACTCAGCAAAACCGGCCACGCCTTTATCAAAGAGCGCATGCGCGCCGAAGACGGCATCTACGGCGGCGAGATGAGTGCGCACCATTACTTCCGCGACTTCTCCTACTGCGACTCCGGCATGATTCCGTGGCTGCTTATCGCCGAGCTGATTTCGACGACAGGTTTGTCCCTTGCCGAACTAGTCGAAGACCGCATGCGCGCCTTCCCCTGCAGCGGCGAGATCAACTTCAAAGTGGCCGACGCACACGCAGCCACCGAACGCGTCATGCAACATTTCAGCGCACTTGCGCCCCAGCTAGATTTCACCGATGGCACCAGTGCCGACTTCGGCCAGTGGCGCTTCAACCTACGCAGCTCCAACACCGAGCCCCTGCTGCGCCTAAATGTGGAATCGCGCGGCGATGCCACCTTGATGCAACAACGCACCGCCGAAATCTCATCGCTAATCGCACCGTGATCAACTGCAAACTTGCCCCGCCCATAACAGCATCCTGCGTCCATCTTTTGTAACAGCATCCTGCATCCGAGTTTTTGTAGGAGCGGCTTCAGCCGCGATGCTCTGGCTGTGATGCCGAACCCCAAAAGCATCGAGGCTAAAGCCTCTCCCACAACAGCATCCTGCATCCGAGTTTTTGTAGGAGCGGCTTCAGCCGCGATGCTCTTGCTGTGATGTCAAACCCCAAAAGTATCGGGGCCAAAGCCTCTCCTACAACGACGTCATGTGATCGCGAGAAGCAGAGTCGGCGACGATGGATCGAGGTGGTCTCGACCGGTAAGAAACGACACTTTGCAGCGGTATAGGTTTGATAATGGAAGGCCAAAACGATGCGTCCGCCTCGCATCACGTGCGGCCGTATTCGAGCGCCAAGGCCCACGGTCACAAGCCATCACACCAACACTCGCCGCAAAGAACGCAGACGCTGCCATAGCAATGCGCGCGGCGTTCGCATCTGCATGGCAAGCATGCACCTGTCCAACCACCCCTGCCGGTCACGCAGGAGATCCAGCGAGCGCGCCAAGTCACGGCGGATGGTGTCGCCATACGGTTGCTCGGCCTTGCCAATGGCCTGCCGCAGCAATGGCAGGCGAGGCGCGATCATGGCAAGGTCGATCACATCACGCGCGAAGGTGCTGTCATCCAGCCCTCTATCGGAGTTCGCCAGCAATTTACTCGCTGCCAAATCTAAGACTGTCAGCGTGGCGACACCACACACCTCGTCGGTCCTGCTTGGTGAGTCCAACTCGATACGCGCTTCGCGGACGATCTCGAGTTTGATGGCAATACCATCGACTTTAACCGCGGTACGAATTCCGTATTGATCGGCCCGAACATCGCGATCAAGTATCGGCACCGGCGTGCCCGCACGCACAATGGGCGCAAGACTCCGGCCGTGCGCAAGCAACTGCCTCAGGCGCCGGTAACCTTCCGGATCAGAGACCAAAAAATCCACATCCAGCGATTCCCGATACTCGCCGAAGCGCAGCGCTACTGCCGTGCCACCGCCAAACAGGCAGCCGCAATCCCGCAACAACATGGCATCGAGACACCCAAGCAAGCTGGCAATTCGCTGGTGATGTGGCCGTTCAAACACTATGGGTCTCCCCGGAAAACGCCTGCCGCAGCGCGTCGATCAGAGCACGCTCACGCTCGTCCAACTGCGTTTCGTCCAGGTGTCGCCAATTGCGTTCGTAAGTCGCCAGCGCGTCACGCGGCGACAACGTATCCACCCCATGCGAATTCCACGTGAGACGCTTGAGCTCAGAATAATCAGCAATGCGTACAACGGCCGGCAACCACCCCGCAGGCACGCTTTCGCGCACCCGCTCTGCCTCTGTCGACAAAGTCCACCGCACCAACCCAAGCGTGACCAACGCATTCGCGTACGCGCCCGCCGCCACCGTTGGCTCACCTTTCTCAATACGGTACCAAGTAATACGCGACATGCCGGCCGACTCCGCGGCAGCTGTCGCGTTCACCCCGAGGTGCTTGCGACGGGCACGAATGCGTCGTCCCATATCTTGCAATTGGGCACGCGCAACATCGGCGACAGGTGATGGCTTAGTCTGCATATGTTTCTTATAGTATGTAAAACAAGTAAAAAGTCAATTATACGAAACACTTTTTGCATAAAATGCGAGACGAACGACGCCCCCCCCCCACATCACCGTACGAGCCTGATTGCAGGCGATGCTCCTGCGCCAATATCGAGTCCCAAAAAGCATCGGCACTAAAGCCCCTCCCACAACAGCATCATGCGGCCATCTTTTGTAACGGCATCATGCGTCCATCTTTTGTAGGAGCGGCTTTAGCCGCGATGCTCTGGCTTTGATGCCAAACCCAAAAAAGCATCGGGGCTAAAGCCCCTCCTACAACAGCATCATGCATCCATATTTTTGTAGGAGCGCACCCTGTGCGCGATGGCATGAGGCCAAGAGCCT
>JBDTBF010000144.1:0-91907 GCA_039924175.1 Rhodanobacter sp. | reverse complement strand
CCTTCAACTACATGCTCGCCAACATCGACCGTGAAGTTATCGGTTGTCCGGATGTGCAGATTCTGGAATGCAAGACGGCCGGCGAATTTGGCTCGCGTCTGTGGCGTGATGGCGTGCCCGAGTACGTGCAGCTACAGGTACAGCATCAGCTGGCAGTGACGGGTAAGGCAGCAGCCGACGTTGCCGTGCTGTTGTGCGGTCAGAAGTTGGAAATCTACCGGGTTGAGCGAGACGAAGAAGTAATCGCAAGGCTAGTGGTGCTGGAAACAAACTTTTGGGAACACGTACTCAACGACACCCCGCCGAAAGCAGATGGCAGTGAATCGGCCGCCCGAGCACTTCGAAACTTGTACGTGGGCACGAATACGACGATCGACTTCTCTGAGGATCGTGAAGTATCCCAAGCGTTTGCTGATCTGGTCGCACTCAGAAGCGACATCGATGAAACCGAGCGTCGCGCAGAACGCCTCAAGCAATTCTTGCAGGAGGCGATGGGCGACGCATCACGCGCTCTTTTCGACAGTGGTGAAGTGACGTTCAAGCGTTCCAAAGACGGCACCACGACCGACTACGGCCGCCTCGCATCCGATTACCCCGACCTGATGAGCCAGTACGAGATGACTCGGCCGGGTAGCCGTCGGTCTGTGATCAGAACCGAATCCACTTAATGCAGCAAGGAGTACGACATGCTCAAAGGTTTAGTTATTACTCCGCCCGTGATTGGGCGGATTTCGATTGGTCGCGTCGTGGAACGCAACGGCAAACGCCTTCCTGAGAAAGACGACCAATTCACCCTCACCAGTCAGATACAAGGGAAAGACGGCTGGATCCTTCATCCGCTCGATGAGTCACTGCGCAAAGAGACCGGAGGCAAACTTAGGTCGATCCCGGTACGGATGCTTTTCAACGATCCGTTGCTCAACCTGCGAGCCGATTACTCCTTATTCGATCGGACTACCGGACGGCCAGTATGCGTAGGTAATGGTGAAACGAGTCGTCGGTCCGGACCAGAAGGCATTGAAGTGCTGCCCTGCCCGTCACCCGATCATTGCGCGTTTGCCAAGGGCAACTGCAAACCCTACGCGCGACTGAACGTGATCATCGGCGACGATGACGCGTTAGGTTCGTTCGTACTGCGGACCACGTCGTACAACACCATCCGCACGCTGACCGCGAGGCTGCAGTATTTCAGTGCGGTCTCGGGTAGTCGTCTGGCGTGTATGCCGCTTGAGCTCAAGTTGCGTGGCAAGTCGACGACGATGAGCTTTCACTCGGCCATCTTCTACGTCGACCTGGTTGTTCGTTCCGGGCTGACGCTGGAACAGGCGATCACTGAGGCGCGGACCCTTGACGAGGATCGCAAGGCCAGTGGCTTTCAACAAGACGCACTGGACGACGCTGCGCGCAAAGGATTCGCAAACGGTGCATTCGAGGACTTGGCCGAGGACGTGCCGGCGGTCGTGGAGGAGTTCTATCCAACAGCCGATCAGGCAGCTAATGGCGATGCGACCACCGGTCTCTCGCCGCCCAATTTACGTGGGCGCTTGGAAGAAAAGGTCGCCCGCATGGGCAAGCATTAAGCACCCAAAAAGGAGAGAAGCAATGTTCAAGTTGATTGGTACGGTGATCGTCTATGGCTTTGCTCTTTACGGAGTCGCCAAAGCCTTGGAGAGGCCAAATTTCTGGACTCAAGTCACATCGAAACCAGAGCCCTGTCCACCGAAGGAATCGGACCACGAAGTGGACTAGGAAGAGCAGAAGCACAAGAGATTGGCATAGACGCTTAACTGGATGGGAGCCCAATGGCTCCCATCCAGTGTGCAGATACACATTTTTTTCGTTCGCAACGACAGTCAATGAGAAAAACCTTCGCAAAGGACCATTGCCCGCCTACGCCATCCTCGCTTGGACGTTTGCGATTTAAGGTGCCCTGCAACACGCGCGACAGGTGAACGAATCAACCACCTGTCAGCAACTGGATCGGGGGCATGGCACTTGCGGCATATGCGTGCCGCAGGCGCGCTCTCGCATCCACGGACGGCGGACCGGGCAGCCACCGGCGACGACGTCTCGAGTCCATGAGCACTTCAAATTGGCAGATACCCTGGCAGCAGACGGCTATCGCGATTTGCGAGACCTAGCACTGCAAGGGTTGGAGAGCCGCTGCATCAAACGGCCACCAGTGGCCACCATTTCCTCGACAAGGCAGCACAAGCAATTTGCAGCAGGCTGCCTTTCCCGCGTTATTACGTTGATTTCGAGACCATAGACTTCGCAATCCCCTTTTGGCTCGGCACCCGGCCTTAACAACAAGTGCCGTTTCAGTGGTCCTGCCATACGCAGCGCCGCGACGGCTCTGTCAGTGCAAGCGGATTCCTTGATCTGGCGGGCGATTCTCCCGTTCGTGCCTTTGCGGCGTCACTGCTGAAGTCACTCGGCAAGCGCGGACCTATCCTTTTCTACAACCAGTCCTTTGAAGCTTCACGGGTCAAGGAACTGGCCGCCATGCTGCCAGACATCGCACAACCGTTGCTCGCACTGATGGGCCGCATGGTCGACCTGCCGCCCATCGCGCGCCAGCATTACTACCACCCGGCCATGAAAGGCTCGTGGTCCGTCAATGCGCCAGAACTAACCTACGACACACTTGAAGAAGTCGGCGATGGTAGAGGAACGCAACAAGGCTATCTCGAAGCGATCTCGTGTGAGATCACGATCGAACGCCGTGCGATCCATGAATAAGCGTTACCCCGCCACCGCGGACGGGACATCCTGACACTCGTCCGCTTGGTAGAAGCGTTTTCTCAATCGTAGCGGGATCATGCAATTCGTTACGAATGGAACGATCCCTAACTGCGTTGACGATCTATCGGCAGCGTATCTAGGGATTCAACCTAGATGACGCTTGTGTCGCCATCATCTAGGTGTAGATAAATTCTTACTCAACTATGCGTACATATATGAGGAGAGTGCAGATGAGATTTCTTCACAACACTGATTGTTTAGGTAGCCTTGAATTGCTACCGGTATAGGGGGAGATGCCTACGCGCACTTACCGTTTCTGTCCGAGACAACTAGAAAGTCTGCGAAAACTCCTCACCAGCAGGCCAGCGACCACCATCGCTGGCCTTTTTTATTGTCTATAGAGAAAGGGTAGTACGCAGATGGCAAGTTTCCATTTCGAGATCAAGAGCGGCCACAAAGGAGCAGCAGCGGAGCACAGCGCTTACATCGACCGACAAGGATGGCATCGGCATCGTGGAGATTTGATGTTCTCCGGATACGGCAACCTACCGCAATGGGCGAGAGACCAGTCGGTAATATTTTGGAAGGCGTCTGACAAGTACGAAAGAGCTAACGGCGCAGCGTATCGGGAGCTGGTGATTGCGTTACCGCATGAACTCAGTCTGGAGCAGCTGCGCGAGATTGTGAAGCGGCTGATATCAGAACTTATCGGCGCTAAGCCTTACCAGTACGCGGTACACGCACCAGTCTCATCCCTGCAGGGTGAATCGAACCCTCACGTGCATCTGATGTACTCGGATCGGTTGCCCGATGGAATTGCACGTTCAGAAGCGCAGACGTTCTCACGTTTTAATCGCAGCAATCCTGAGCAAGGTGGGTGCAGAAAAGGGAGTGGCGGAAAAACACGCATGCAGGTCCGCGACGAACTAATTGCGCGACGCAAGGTAGCGTCAGATATCCAGAACGGATTCCTAGCCTCCCACGGGCATGCCGCACGCGTAGATCACAGAACACTCAAGGCGCAGGGTAATGAGCGAGACCCGGAGCGCCACCTCGGGCCGGCAAAAATAAACCACATGTCAACGGAAGAGAAAGTCGCGTACATGAATGGGCGAAAAGCGGACTAACGACAAGTCAGACTGCGGTTGCAGGTCACTTGCACCATCCCGCAGCGGGCAACGACATACGCCTTAATAGCCGCGGGAGCGTCAGCGGAGAGAGAAAACAGAATGTCTCTACCCTCGAGAATCCTGCTAATCCTGCGATTTTTAGCAGGATTAGCAGGATTCCGACCATCGGCATATGAAAAGTCTCGGCTGGGCGAGCGGCGGTAATGCTAGGCGCACTACATTGCCGCGAGCTGAGAGGCGGTGGCTGCCGCAAACCCTAAGCATACATAGGTCGTCTTATTGATGACCCGCAGATGTACCTTCCCCTGCTGTTCCAACAAGGTGAGCACAGGGTCCAACACCACTTTCTTCCTTAGGCTGACCAAACAACGCTGTGCAACGTAGGACCTTTTTATCCCAGGTTCGCCTAGCTTTACCCGATGTTGTTGCAGCCACGACAAGAGTTGGTCGGCCAAATATTGCTCAGACGGAACGTAGGTGAACAGATAGAGAAAGTCGTCACTCTCCTCGTCGTAGAAGGAGCGCGCCGCTCTATATGTGTTAAGCGAGATATCACCCTCGAAATCCTCAAAGAGATGGATCGCGGCTGACAGCCTTCCTACCTTCTCGGCAAGGCGGTTTGCGTAATCCTTGGCGAACGCGAACCTGCCACCGGGGCGCATTTCGCGTTCGATATCCCTCGAATATTGGAGAAACTCATGCGCCGCATACTGGTCAAACTTTATCAGTCGTCGGCGGAACCCGACCTTTTTCGCCGAGCGTGCCGTGACTTGCAACAAATACCGAACGCGATCATTGAATTGGTCGCAGGAAGTGGTGGAAGCTGGGAGCGCATCGTAGGTTCGGCTTCCTTGCGTTGATCGAGCTATGCATAGCGTCATTCGGGCAGCTAGTCCTGAGTCGCGAAACTCGTCACCATTCTTTGCAAGGAAGCGTAGCGTCCGCTTCGGCTGTGAATGCGCCGACACACAAATTCGCCTGCCTCGCAGCACCTTACTCTCGTTTGCACGATCGAAAAAATAGGTGTCCCCGCTGTAAAGCGTGCACAACAGGTTCTTTTCCTCAAACAACGGACCGTCGAGGATACTCATACCCTCAGATGAGTGAACACAGGCACACGGGAAATTCGCCAATCCGCGCTTTAGCGACGCGAGCGACGTGTCCTCGTAGACGAACTGGCTTGTTAAAGGGCGTTGTGGCCTACGCAAACCGTGCTCAATCAGCGCGGCCATCAGTTGCTCATTAACCGATCCGTCCTCATTGATCGAAGCCGTCAGTCGCTTGTCGAGGATCTTTTGTTGAATAGCCCAAGTTTTTTCTCGGACCGTGTACTCGACTTCTGCCCGGTGAGCGCCGTCATTGATGGACTCCCGGAACTTGCGTATCTCACGAAATAATGGACGGTCCACCGTCGATTTGCGCTCTCCGGTCTCACCAACGATAAGGGAGATGTTCGTCAAGGGGCTTGACCCCCCATCCGGGCGCTCAAAATCTGCCAGGCCTTGAACCGAGGTGAATACGGCGTTTACAGCGCAGTGAGACACCATCTTGATCGGCGCTTGGGTAGCATCAGTAATTTCATTTACCGCGGCTTGGAAAATCGGGAACGGCATGTTCCCCCACAACAGACAATCCCAGGAATTCCACGGTGATGAACGCATCATCCAGTCGATCATATCAGCGGCCCTCCAGATCAAAAGCTTCGGGCCCGATGGGGGCGCAAGCCTCGTCGGACGAAGCGCTCGTGCTATCCGATTCACCCATGTTCGCCGACATGTGCTGGCCGCAATGTGGGCAAGTGGATGCGACTCTGTCGTCCTGCATGGCAACCACCAACTTCTCGAACAGGGCGGGATACAGCTTCAGCCCTCCGTCGGTAAGGACTTTGATGATCTGTTTGTTCTTCATGCCGTTAGCCCTTGCGACGACGACTGCCGGATAGAAGGTTCTGAATTCGAGAAGCTTCTGGTTAAACGGACTGCTTGCCATCGTCGTCAGCAGTCGGATCGCCTTTTCGGCGCGCGTTTCTTTAGCCTCGCCGCGCTGGGCGGAAAGAGTGTTGTCGTTCTTCATGGAATAAGACCTTTGGTTAGAGTTTGTTCGCCGCTGCTTCGCAGATACGTAGCCATTCAATGACCGCGCCGAGTTTCCAGCGCCCGGAGCCTTTGCCCGTCGAGGACATTGGAATGGGCTGTGGGAATAGCGGGTCGTAGCTTTCTTCATTAACGTTCATGCGTGCGTAGAACGTGCTTTTGCTTTCGTCCAGGAATTCCCACACGTGCCGCGCACGCAGGCGCCGCTCCATTTCCGGATGCATGGAATCCGTCGCGGTAAGCAACGAGTCCTCGTTACGGCAGTGGGTGGCGCCGGTGGGCCCGTGGAAGCCCCGGACACCGGTCGACAACGAGGCGGTCAACGCCTCGGCGACTTGGTTCTTCTTCAGTTTCATCTCGATTCTCTAGGATTGATTGGACGTTGCAGGGCCCTTGCAACGTCGAGAATCATCCCAAGCCCGAGCGTTCACCGCGCGCGTTAACGCCGTAAGGCAGGACGCGAAACCAGCTCTGTGTTTGGCAAGCTGGGTTGCGACTCAGGCGTGTGCACTCCCTCTGGCCTAATCAGAGTCGCTCCGGAACTAGCGGTGTTGGTGTCTCGAAGCCCCATGAATCGCAAAAAATGCACGATCGCTTCCCTGCTTGGGTAGGTCTCGCGTGTCGGTGCGACTACGCAGTGAGCTGACCAATACAGCTTCGCGGCCGTCAGCAACGCCAGCATGTCCGGAGTGACCGACGTTGCTGGAAATCTCCGCGATTGAGGGACCAAGGCAGGATCGGCAGCACTCGCTGCGAACGCGAGAAGAGTCTTGGGATTGGACTGTTTATCGCAGAGCCCTGAGAAGTGCTCTTTCAGGTAACTCTCGACGCGGCCTCTACGTTTCTCACTTTCAGCCGAATTAATGGCGGGAGAGTCGCTCCAGAAGATCCTGTTCGCGTTGATAAGCTCACTGAGCTTGCCGGATATATAAGACGGCACCTCTTCGACGATGCGCCCCTCGCAAGCAAGGTCGGCAATGAATTCACACGATTTCAATCGGGCGATGAAGTCTTCAATATCTACATCCCTTACGTACACGTTCCACGCAGGGATTTTGACAGATAGTGGCGAGTGGAACGGGGACTCGCCTCCGGGAGCGGAGATGCTGTCCTTATATACGGCGATGCGCCAAGCATCCGTTGGAAGTTCGCTCCCAAACGGTCGTACGGGCCGGATGATGTTGCCCCAAGTCATCGTCTTTCGAATAATAGTGCTGAAAAACTTCTGTTCCACCGTTCGCCCGGATGCTAAACGAGCGCAGTCTTCCTCTCCCAACACTAAGCCCATTACGCCAGATTCTGGCATCAACACGGGTTGCGCTCCACCATCAAGCGGAATCTTCGGATTGCCAACAAAAGGTTGATACACAGAGTAGTAGTCGACCCCTCGCGGCGCAGAGGTGAACAAGCGGAGATCGCCTTGGGAGCCGTGGTGCAACAACGTCTCAGCCGGTATAGACAGCCTCTTTGCCCATTCGCCCAGTGGTCGGAATTCTTGTTCACTATGGCTGAGAGGAATTTCGTCGAGTGTCATGGATATCGCGTCCCGTCGGTGGTGAACCAGTCTAGTCGCGAAACCATAGACGCATGGGGAAGAACACTACGCAAGCAAAGTATCAATTGAGATAGGTAATGGCCACTCGAGAGGGACTTCGCGTTGCAGGCGATGCACCGGGCACGGCGCACGCAACGACTCCGGCCTGATAACTTATTGAACGATTAAGACAGGGTCAGCTAGTTTCAAGTTATCGCCGGTCGATTTGCAAAAAAAAACGAAAGCGGTGGAGTCGATGCACCCTGATGCTTGGCCGCCAGCGTCATTCCTGATAACCACCGCATCTGCTCGGAAGTGCGTGGGTGGCACCACGTCACTTCGATCGATTGCGAGACAACACGCGTGCTACTGCGCCCTTGCCCTTGGTTACGCGCCGATGCCTTTGCTCTCGAGCCATCGAAACAGTAAAGCGTAGGTAGAATGGATGCACTGTACGACGTCGTCCGCGTTCGTCCAATTCGTTCGAAACAGGAAGTGAGTAACATTGCGAGTAACGCCTGATGCGGACTAATTTTTATTTATTACTATTCAATAAGTTAATCGATCAATTCGGTTGGTTCTGGGCCACCAACCGCGCACACGCTGAAGCGGTCTTGTAGCCACGGGCCAGTAAGGTGCCCAGGTGCGGACAAGTGAGTTTACCTAGGGCTACCGGTGCGATAGTCAGTTAGCGAGTACAGCCGTTGGCGACTGTAAAACACCTCAAGGTAATCGAACTTTTTTAGCCTTTACTTGGTTAGACGCTTGATCGTGACGCAGTATCTCTAAATCGCTTTTCCGCGTATTGAAAAAGCTTTCTACTGCGGGGTTGCTCAGCAACGTGCTCGCCAACTCATGCCGCAAGTGATGTCGTCGCCGAATTCAATTCTGGAGTGCACGATCTATGTTGATAGGGTGGCTCGGGCCCAATAGCCTTAGCGGCTCGCCGCAAAGTGAAACGACGCGTAGCTACACACACCTACCTAACGCAAACGCTATCAGACTCAAGACCTGCATAGAGGCAGCTTTTCCACCCGCGGAACCGAAACGAAGTTGAGGTGCGCGGCGGTGACTGGCAGGAGCTTCGGCGCAATCGAGGCGACCTAGGCAAAAGTTACATGCGATTCTCCCAATGACAGGGTGCAAAGCGGCGCAGCATGCGACATCATTTTGTTTCCCGGCGCTAAGTGAGCTGCGTCAAACGTGCATGTCCGAACCGAACCGAATCAATGGACAGCAGCGGAAGCACGCTTAGTGGATGAGCAGTGAAGCCCTGCAAATTGCCAACGAGGCATCCATCAGCTTCAGACGCGTCTACCATTAGCTACGGGGCGGCGCGTCTACCAACACATTGCGCCCGACCAGCAACGAGGCGGAATGCTGCCGTAGTGGCATTTATGAACACCACAGTCATTGCTATGGCGCGCCAGGGCAGCGTCAGCGCGTTCAGGAACGCCACATTACCGAGCGACCAATCGTCGTGAGAACCGGCAGTGGGCGGTCACCAGGAAGGCGACACTAGCGGTAGCAAGGGGCCCAACTATAGTCGCCAAGTTGGCGGCACCTGATGCAGGCGCGTCGGTTGCCTAATGACGAGGCCAATGCCGGATG
The DNA here is from genome assembly GCA_039924175.1 of Rhodanobacter sp. Lineage (GTDB taxonomy): Bacteria > Pseudomonadota > Gammaproteobacteria > Xanthomonadales > Rhodanobacteraceae > Rhodanobacter. The sequence goes on along the minus strand of JBDTBF010000144.1, from coordinate 82,794 downwards.
CGAGTCATCGTCCGTGCCGTGCAGCCGTGCCGGCTCAATGGCAAACACGAAGTTGAGACAACGGCAGTGGATTCGCTGAGCACGCCTTCGACGGCACACTCAATGCGCGGAGCTGTTTCGCCTAACCATGCTCATCTTTAGCCACGCGGCAACGACGAAAGCAACAACAGCTTCCCAAACGGTGTGATCTGAGCGCCACTCCAATGCCTAGACCTAAGCCATCAAGTACAAGATCAACCGAGACCACGAAAGCGGTCAGGCCTCCGTGCATCACCGCCTATTTTCGATGCCGCTTTCAACCACCCTGCTGTTCATAGTCGAAGCTACCATCCATTCCCTTGCTCATCTCAATTGAACTTCACTCTGGTCACTGCTTCACCATGTACTCGACCAAGCCCACATATTCCTTGAAATCCAGGCAGCGGTCCCTCTGCGTATCGAATATCGTCATCGGTGGTGCAGACGTGCCAGCGCTCTTGATGAGCGCCAGTTGGGCATATTCCGCCGCGTTGAGGCAGCCGCTTTTGTCCGTATCTCGCGCCACAAACTGGGCGCGCAGCCGGCGGAGCGTTAGGTTGGCTTCAAGCGCCTTCCAACCTAGGCGGAACTCCGCTGGTGACAGCTGCTGGTCGTGATTCGTGTCCCAGTGCGCAAATAGTGCTTCCGGTCCGTCGGCTTGCGACGCGGATGCACTTGGCGACGCCTGCGTTCCTTGCCCAACCGCCGTCGGGGAATTTGACTGCGCATACACTCCACTAGCGACGACCAACGCGGCGGTAACGCTCACAGCCGCACCAATCATCGTTAGCTTCGGTCTCAGGAGATCACCTGCTGCTTCTGCAGTTCGGTTTCGAACGTGATCAGTTCGCGAATCTCCGGCGTACGCAATCCCACCATCATCGGATTGCGCACGTTTGGCAGAAAACATAGATCGAAGATCTCGGAGATGTCGCCCTCGAAGCGAATCCAGTGCAGCACATCACCATTGGTGAGCGAGATGATTTGTACCCCGCACCAAGGTTCGACATCATGCTCGGTCAGTTCGGTATCGAGCTGCAGACCCTCGAAGCGCTGATTCCTGGGTTTGGACAATCCCACCGCGGCAGTATTGCCAAAGATCGACAGGCCACGTACGAAGCCAGGTAGGAACGCCAGCGGCACGAAAGATTTCGTCTCGAAATCTACCCACCCAAGATGACCCGTCCCCGCATTGAGTACCCACAGCTTGCCGTTGGCCCAGCGCGGCGAGTGTGGCATCGACAGCCCTTCACAGACGATCTCGTTGGTATCGATATCGATCACTACGCCGCCATCCTGGCGACGGTCGCGCCAGCCATCCACCGCATCGCTCTTACACACGGCAGTGACGTACTTGGGGGCTCCGTCGACCATCGCTAGGCCATTGAGATGGCACCGATCCTCCGGCGCCAGCTTACTGATGAATTCCGGTTTCCAAATTGCCTTGAAGCTGTGCGTCTGACTAAGCTCGGCGACGCACGAATATCTGGTGTTGATAAACACCACCTTGCCGTTCTTGCGGATACCCAACTCGTGGATGTCTAGGTCGCCGATAGTCTGTGCGTTGCGCGGCACATAGCATTTGTCGAACTGGCCATGAATGATCTCGTTCGAGCGCAGCACGTTCTCGAAACGCCACAGCTGGAAATAGCCACCTAGATAAATGCGCTGGGCATTCCCGACGATGCCCATGGCGCGCTCGAACAATCGCTCGAAGAACGATACGCGGCCCAGTTTGTCGGTACCTACCAGATAGACGCGACCGGTCTGATAAGAGGAAATCGCCAGCGACAGATGGCTACCGGCTAGCCAGCCGGCCAGCCCACGTGAGCAACTCTTCTCAACAACCTGCGGTTTGGGTGCTTCGGCGGCAATTTGCGCGTTGGTCGCTTCAGCGGGGCCTGTAGCATCCGTAGCTGGGGAAACGTCATGCGACGGACTCGACGCTGTCCCTTTGCTGGGCTTTGAAACCGCGGTCTCAGGAATTTCTTTCTTGTTCGTCACTTCGTTCTCCGCATTCTCTTCCAAAGCTTTGTATCGGGGGACTTCTTTCCCTGAGCGTACGCCGTCGAACCACGCTGTGCCGGCACTGATCAGTGATCTGAAAACGCAACATCCTTCTCCAGATTCGTTTCGGATCTGACGGAGGCCGCTCCAAATAACCTGTACTCGAAGACTTCCTTGTTTAACAGCCTTCAACGGCATCAAACAACTCCGCCTTCGACTGCTCCTCAGCTCGGCAGTCCGGCAGATTTGCATCAACCGGACCACCCGTCTTGGCCTTACCAGGTATAGCGCACCCCGACCTGCCCCCCGAAGAAGCTCTTCATCGCACCACCATCCTGCCAACTCGCGCCACCGTACAGGGCGAGATTGCGGATCTTCACGTTGGCCCCGGCTTCGACTAGCGCGCTTGTGCCTTGCGTGCTGGTTTCACCGCGGAACGTGTTGTTGATCGTATATCGGTTGGTGCCGTTGAACTCGCGCACTGCGGACACCGTGACATACGGTGTCCATAGGATGCCCGCGCCCGTCGTCGTGTAACTCTTGCTAATCATCACACCCAAACGGCCACGTGAAGAGTCATCGCCAGAAGAACGGAATCCGGCGAGCGTCTCCGATACCGATTTGACGCCATTGACTCGGCTCCACGTGTACTGCAGTTGCGGAGCGATCTGCACGCCGTTACCAAATGTCCAGCGCTTGCCCGCCTCCACATTGAAGGCGTCCGCATCGCCCTTGACCCAAGCTTCGCCTTTAGCCGACTTGAGATGACTGGTGAAGTTCATCGACCGGAACGAGGCGTCGAGGTAAGTACCGTTCGCGGAGATCCAGGTGGCGTAGAGACCACCGGTGGTACCCCGAATGCTGCTTGAGCCAGAGTTGCTACCAACTAAGTGTTGATTGGCTTGATCTTTTGCCACCAGCAAACCGCCTTTGAACTCATCGGTGAACGCAAAGTCGATACCCACTTCCTCACCAGAGTTGTTCTGTTCGAAGGCAAAGTTGCCACCTTGACCGAAATTGCTGGCGTTGTGGCTGGGATCGAGCGTGCCACTGTCCCCAAATACACGGGCCCATAGGCTCACACCGCCCTTAAGCGTCTGGCCGACCGCCCCCATGCGCTGCTCCAAGGTACCGATCTGGCTGTTCATCAGGCTCTGTGCGCCCGGGGCCGCCGACACGGCGAGTGTACCCAGGTTGCTCAATCCATTGACGCTTTCGCCGATACCGATGACCGGCGGAGGTGTGACTGGTGGTTTGACCGGAGGTGTGACTGGTGGCGTTATTGGTGGAGTGACCGGTGGCGTCACGGTCTGGCCCAGCGCGAACACATCGCTGGTCGCGTTGCTCGGATCTAGGTCAGTCAGCAGTACGTTGCTAAGTTCCAGGAAGCTCTTGTCCTGCACCACCGTGCCGAGCTTGAAGGAGCCGGCCGCCGAGGTGCCGGTCACCGTGACCAGCGGGATGATGGTCGAGGCTTTCGTCGGATCGTCTAGTACGTGCACATTGACTGTGTTAACGCTGCCGGCGAGCACGTTGCCGGTGATGTTCAGCTGATCCCCCGTGCCATGCAGCCCACTCACGTCCATGTTGAGCGTACCGGTGCCACTGAAGTCACCCGTAATCACCAACGTATCGCCGGCCACTCCGTTGTGGAAATTCAGCACGCCGTTGTTGGGAAATGCGTTCGGGTTTGTCGTGGCGCCTGCGCCCATGGCGATCGTGTTCGCACCCACCACGTTGATCAGACCGGCATTACCAAATAAATTGCCTTTGTTGTAACTACCAAGGGCAATCTTCGCGCTGCTGAGGTTGATCGTACCGGCGTTGGTGAGAACGTCGTCACCCGCTCCGAAGTCCGATGAGCCCACCACATTCCATACAGCGCCGATCGCGTTGGTGAAGATGTCATCACCGTCCCCGGTATGGATCGCGCCGTTGATCGTGCCGGTGTTGGTGATCGTGGCATTTGCCGCGCCGGTAGCTACCACCGCAAGACTGCCCGTTGCCGTGGCGTCAGCCGTGATCGTGCCGCTGTTGTCCAGCGTGACGGTAGTGGGGCTGACGAGATCCACACCCACCGCATGCACCGCATTGCTCGCCACGATGTGTCCGCTGTTGCTGAAGCTCAGATCGCCGGCGGAGGTGATCATCGCGCCGTAAGCTATGCCGCCGCTGCCGTTGAAGGTTGCGTTGATGAAGCCGGCGTTGTCACCGGTAACGATCGCACCGCTCGCAAGCATGCCTGTCGCGGTGCCATTCGGACCGGTCGCCGTGGCAGCCACATGGCCCGAACTGGTGAGGTGGACGAAGCCTTCGGTCGAACCGTTGATCGCTGAGATGCCGTTGGCGATAGCCATACCTGACGCGTCGTTGGCAATCACGGCAGTCGCCGAGACCGCGCCGACATTGTCGATCGTGATACCGGTGTCGGCACTTACCAGTGAGCCACCATAGTTGCCGATGGTGACCGCCGCAGATATCCCATTGGCCATCGCGGTGTCTGCCGTGGCATCGGTCGACTTGGCGTATGCGCTGAGGGTGCCCACGGCGCTGTTTGTCAGTTTGATGTCGCCGAGAGACAAGCTCGACGCTACGCCGTTGTAGACCTTGGTCCAGCCTTTGCCGGGGATGTATTCGTAGGAATAGGTGGTCGTAAAGTTGTAATTGCCGACGTTGCTGGTTACCGCGATGCCATTGGCGGTAGTCACCCCGTTAGCGACTCCGCCGCCCACATAGTGGTCGGACTGGGCGGTGGCGCTGATCGCACCCGCGTTGCCAATGGCGACATCACCATAGGTGCTTGCAGCAAGGATGCCTGAGGCCGTGTTCAATGGACCAGCCAGCGATTGGCTCACGATTGGCCTGTGAGGATCGGGTGGATTAGGTGGCAACGTGTTGCTGGAAGCCAGGGACGCGCTGATCGAGCCCGTATTGGTGATGCTGGTATCGCCATAGGTAATCCCCAGGCTCTTCAGATATCGCGTCGGCATTCCACTGTCGGCAAAGATGGCCGCTGCCGCGCCCGCTCGCTGGTTAGCCTCTTGAGTCACCACCGTGATATCGCCAGAGTTGGTGACTATGGCGCCGCCGTTGTAATTGACCGTATGGACGCCGAGAGCGAAGGCGCTGGCACCCGCGTACTCACCGGTTCGGTTGTTCGGGGTGGCGTGCGCCACGATCGAACCGCTGTTGTTGATGGTGAAGGCATCGTCATGGGAGGAGAATGCCAAGATGCCTTGCGATCTTTGCTGGCTCGATACGCCGACATAGCCTGAGTTGTCGATGGCGACGGTGATACCCGGGTTCCCGGCAAATGGCGCGCCGGCGGTAAACGAACGCAGTCCAATCGCTTGATTGGACGCTGTTGCGGAGACGCTGCCGGTATTGCCCAAGACGACGCTGCCCACCCCATAGACCCGATTATTGCCGGCAGTGGCAGTGACGCCGACCGCAGCGAAATCGTCGTTCAGCGTGATGTCGCCGGCGTTGGAAGCCTGCGCGACGCCATATTGGGAGTTCGTCCACATGCCGTAGCCAATCGTGGAGTCGATATCAATCTGCCCCGTATTGACCAGGATGGCATCGCCTCCGCCTTGATGTACCGAACTACCCGCTCGCCCGGCTCGGGCAAACATGCCTTCGGCCTGGCTTCCGGCATAGTGTTGCCCGGCGACCGGTGGGGACAGGATGGTGATCTTGCCGGAGTTGGATGCCGACACGCCACCGTAGGCACTCAGCACCTCTTCGCCAAATAGTTGGGCGCCGTTGATTCCCGCGCCACTAACGACGATGTCGCCAGAGTTACTCGCCGTCGTTTCGCCAATCAAGCCGTACCCGTATACGCCAATGCCATTGTGCTGCGTATTGATGGCGATGCTGCCGGAGTTGGCAACCGCGATGTCGCCGCCAAGGCTGGAAACGGCCCTGATTCCGAAGCCCGTTGGGATGACCCCGTTGCAGTAACAATCGCCGACTTGGGCGACACTTATGCTGCCGGCATTGTCGACTGCGGCCACACCTTGGCCGTAGTCGGCCTTTGAATTGGGCAACTCGACAACCGATATGCCAGCGACTTGGAGCCCCTGGACGACTATCGCGCCACTCGCGGTGTTGGTCACCGATGTCCCGCCATAGGAGCCTGCGGCGATGCCATTGACGAACCATGCGCCCGCCGCATAGACCTTACCTGAATTGACGACAGCCGCGATGGCGGTGGGCGCATAGGTATTCGTGGCGGCGTCAAAAGCACCCGCGCGGCTGACGGCAACGATGCCATCCACGGTGGTTTTGTCGGTGAGAAGCCCAACTTGAGGGGAGCTGCCCCCGTAGACCGAGCCGCTGTTAACAACCGTGGCCGCTCCGTTGTAAGAAAGTGCCGAGATGCCCCTAGCGTCGTTGTAGGTGATGTTTAATGCCCTGACGCCGCCGGTGTTGCCAACATAAACATCGCCGCCTGCGAACGCCTGAATACCGTTGGCTTTGCCGACGTTTGCCTGCGCGAGAATGCTGCCATCATTATCGACGGTAACCTTGCCGGCGATGGAATGGGCGGACACCCCAATCGCTTCAAGGTAACTAGAGGTGCCATTTGAGACTGTGCGGACGTATCCCGCGGCGCCGTTGGTCACGGCCACATCGCCGCTGGTCGCAGTCGCCAATAATCCGGTGGCGTCGTCGAAGTACGAACCGCCGAGGACGTAACTGGAATTGCTGATGGTGCTACCAGCGGCGGAATCCGCTTCCAGGCCGATGCCTGCGCCGCCATGGTTGATCGACTGGACAAACCCCGAGTTGACGATCGCGGCCTGACCGTTGACCGAGGACGCCAACACGCCGATGGCTGTATCAGGACCGCTATTGCCGCTCAAAACCATACCACTGTTAGTGACGCGCGCGATCCCGCTTTCGGATTGTGCACTGAGCCCGGTCGATCCACCTTGGGACGAGGTTGCGTGGACACTTCCGGAGTTTTCGATGGTGCTGTCGATCGCCGCGGACGACGAGATACCGATCGACCGATCCTGGCCGCCCGTCACCGTGACCATGCCTAAATTGGCGACGGTGGCCGAACCATATGTTGAGGAGGCTATTAGGCCGACGGCCTGGTAGTTGGTTGCCGTCGCCGAGATGCTACCGCTGTTGGTGAAGCTGGCATCACCAAGAAAAGCAGAGGCAATGGCGCCGGCTGCAACGCCGTTCGCCGAATTGGCGGCAATCGTGCCCTCGTTGCTTACGACGCTATCGCCGTAAGCCGATGCGTACAGGGCGATGGCGTTGCCATCCTGAGCACTCGCAGCAATCGTACCAAGGGACTGGTTGTCGACCGATACCTTTCCGTGGATTGAGTAGGCGCTAACCGCGGTCACGTCGTAAACGCCGGTGCTGTGAGCGTCAATCGCACCGTTGTTCACCACACTGATGTCGCCGTAAGCGGTGACATCGATGGCCTTGGCACCGATCGCCGTGACGTCGGTAGTGACGCTGCCCTGATTGACTACCGTCGCGGTGGACGTACTGGAGGCGAAGATGCCATCGGCACCCTCGGTGGTGATATCGGCATAGCTTGTCACACCAACGTCGCCGCCCCAACTGGCGTCTATACCCATCAAACCGGCTGCCGGATTCACCGTGGTCGGCACGCTGTTTGCGCCGTCACCAAGTACCAAGGTGAGGTCCGCCACGGGAGTGAAGAAGGCCGGATCAGGCAAGGTGCCGGTGAAGGCGCCCTCGCACGTCTCCGTCGCCGGTGCCGTGAATACGCAACTCTGCGCGAACACCGCACTGCTGCCGCCCAGCGCCAGTAAAGTAAACGAAATAGCCAACGCCGCGCGAATCGCGCCGGTGACTGGCGTGACTGCGAAGGTCGTCGGGTGGCTGGTCTTGTTCGGACGGCCGCTTGTGTTTGTGTTCACTACTAACCCCTTCATTGATCTGAATCCCCAAGGTGCTGCGACCGTGGATGTCGCGCCCGGCAATCACCGTTGCGCCATACCTGAGGGTCTCGATGGTTCGCTTCGACAGGCGTCAGCGGCTAGCGCCGACCGACCGTTACCGCAATCGTGTTGCTGATGACGTAGCCCGCGCTGTCGGTTACCGACTCGACGACGTTGTAGGTGCCGGCTCTGGAATAGATGTGGCTGGGGCTGAGTGCGGTGGAGGTTCCACTGTCGCCGAAATTCCAGGAGCGCGAAACGATCGTACCGGCGCTATCGGTGGAGGCATCGGTGAATTTGGTGATGAGCCCGGTGCTGCGCGCGGTAAAACTAACGACGAGCGGGCTGGGCATACCAAGATGCTGGATCGCCTTGCTGAAAACTAGGCTGCCTCGACCGCTCGCAAAATCGTAGCCCACCGCTGCCGCCTCGCCGCCATTGTTGCCGACGGTGATGTCGTGGAAGTCCCCATTCGGCAGCTGATACAACAGTGGCGCAGCGAAACCGATGGTGTCGCCCCTGACCGCAATCACGCGCGCCCAGAAGCCGGCAAATATAGGCGCCGAAAGACTGGTGCCTCCGACTGTCTGGAGGCCGCCGTAGGCGACAATGCTCGCCCCAGAATTCGGATCTCCATCGAAGGCAATATCCGGCAAGCCTCGTTTGGTGCCTGGAACCAGTGCATTCTGCCAACTCGGCTTCGGTTCGAACGTGCTCGGACTGCCACCAGCCCCAGTCCATACGACCTCGCTGTTCCACGTCGTCGTCGAGGCATCCAGCAGGGTACCGCCAACGGCGACAACGAAGGGCGAGCTGGCTGGCCAGCTCGGTGTTATGCCACCGTTTTTGCATTCATCGGCACCGGAATCGCCGGTTGACACCGCGAAGGTCTGGCCCTGCGCGATGGCGGCCTGAAATATCTGATTTGCCGCTGCGACCGAGCCATCCGCTTTCGCACCGGTCTCACATTCGCCCAGCGAGACGTTGATGATCTTGGTGGCGTTGGCCGACACCACCGAGTTGAAGGCGGCGATCAGGGCGGGGTTCTCGAAGCTCGCCATTTCGTAAAAGATGATCTTGCCAACCTGGCCGCCAGACGCGCCGACAATAGTCTGGCTGTCAAGATTCCATTCAATGGTGCCGCCCTGATCAGGACCAACCGCCCCGACGATCTGAGTCGTCACCCTCGACAGAGACTTGTTGTCGGTAAAGGTGTTGAGATCGGTAATGGTCTGATTCAGCGGCCCCTGGGTGATGATGCCGATGGCAATACCCGCTGCGGTGGGTACGTCTGTGCCGCCATAGATCGGCGAGAACTCAGTCGGGTTGTGACCGGTGATGGCCAGCGTATGGAGGCCCGTATTGGGTTGTGCCCGCTGAGCGAGAATGTGCGGCTTGTACACATTCTGCAGTCCGATCACCGAGAGGACGCTGTCCTGGAGCGATGTCGGAATGTATGCAGCGCCGTTGTTCGCGAATGCCGCACGGCCGTCATGGGTCTGCACCCGCGCGAAGGAAGTCTCAAACGCGGCTTGAGCCGTGCCGGCCGTGCCATCTGCCGATACCAGCATACGATTGGCCGAGATCACGACATTCTTGTAACCCATCCGTGTCAGATACGACACGACCGCCTGCGCCTCCATTTGCGTCGGTGCGTGCTGTGCCAAAAACTTTGCGGGTGTTAGGGTCTGGTGCGCAGCTACGAGGCTCTCGAGCTGACTGCTGTTGCGCAGTTTAAGTGCAACTACGATATGCATCGGCTGTGTGTGCGGCAGCACGCCCGTGAAGGCATCACCGGAACGCAGTTGTGTCGTTCTAGCAGTGACAACACCCGGCGGACCAACAGGGATAGCACTGGCCCATGCTGGCAGGGCGATCGAGGCGGCAAGCGCAAGTGCGATCGTCATGGCCAGCGCGGAAGAAGAGTAGAGAAACATCGTTGGTTTCATTTTTATCTACGCCTGGTTTGGTAATGCACGGAAGTAGAAAATTTATTAAGAAGAAGCGCACGCTAGGCACTCGTGCCGTCACCAATCTAGTAATGTCCGTGACATCGCGCTGGTTCAAGCTATGCCGCGGGCTTTGACGGCCACCCCTCCCGCAGACTGATCATCGACAGGTACGCGGTGATTCGAAACCGCCATAGGAGTAGGTTCGTCCTACTCGAAAGGGTAGTGCCGAGATTCGGCACATCGCTGTAGCCTGTGATCACCTAACGGCGCCCGGGAGATCTTCCATCGAGGGGACATCGCCGTCGTAGACCTGCAGTCAGCCTGTCGAACTCCCGAAAATTTGGGGAGCGTTTGCTACGTCACGTTGCTATGTTGTGAGCGAGACCTTGCGAGGGTTGCAGTGCGTACCGGAGTAGGACTGATATTGGATTGGCTATCGACGCGTTTGGCGCCACTGACGCTCGGGCTGCTTTGCCTATCGCTTCCGTTGCAGCCCGCCCGCGCGCTCGATCCAACAAAGGCGATCACCCAGTATGTGTACTCAACATGGCAAGTGGAGGACGGCCTCCCCCAAAGTGGCATCACCAAGATTCTGGAAACCCGGGACGGCTATCTCTGGGTAGGCACGCAAGCAGGTCTCGCCCGGTTTGATGGGGTAAGGTTTACTACCTTCGATCACACGAATACGCCGTCGCTCAGCCACGATTTTATTTCAGACTTGGTGGAGGACAGCAAAGGCACGCTTTGGATCGCTACCAGGAATGGTGGCGTCGTGAGATTTGCCGACGGGCGATTTTCCCTTCTAAGCGGTGTGAAACCTCGCGATGCCTCCGCGCTCGCAGCGGCTTCCGATGGGAGCTTGTGGGTGGGTGGCTATGGTGGTTTGAAGCACTTCAAGGACGGAGTGTTGCTCAAGGCATACACGACCTCCGACGGCTTGTCCGGCGACCCGATCCGGCGGCTGCTTGTGGACAAGGATCAAACCCTGTGGATCGGCTCCCCCGGGGGACTGAATCACCTAGCCAACGGCAAGATGCAGAGCTATTCCATCAAGGACGGCCTCCCTGACAATGATGTAACAATCCTGCGGCTCCTCGCCAACGGCCTGCTTCTCGTGAAGACACAAAATTCGGAATTTGTGCGCTGGGTACACGGCCATTTCGAACCCTGGCATATCCAGGGTGTTTCCAGCACCAATATCCACGACGTAATTTCAGACCGTGATGGAAACATTTGGTTCGGCAGCGCCACAGAAGGACTCATGAGGGTCAGTGGAAGGCACCTCAGCCGATTTACGGTACAGGATGGGCTCGTCATCAACGTAGTAGATCAACTGTACGAAGATCGGGATGGCAACTTGTGGGTAGGCTCGGCCTCAGGAGGACTGCTGCGTTTCCGAGATGGAAGCTTTACGACCTTTGCAAAAGCGGAAGGTCTTTCCAACGATTCGACTAAGGCCGTGATCGAGGACCGCAAAGGAGATATCTGGACGACAGGTCCTGAAGGGATTTATGAGCTGCATGGGAGTGAAATTCGCGTCTACAAAACGGGAGACAAGGCGCTCAATCCATGGTCATTATGGATCGATCATGATTCCAATCTTCTGATTGGTACTTCCAAGAAGCTGATGAAAATGGATCCCGGCTCCCGGACGCTATCCCCTGCAGGGTGCCCTGGAATCCCTTCCTACCTGATGACCGGTGTCATCGAAGACAGGGCACATCAACTCTGGGTGGCGACCCTCGGCGGCGGGCTAGTGCGCTGCGTTGATGACAAGATCACGGGGCGCTTTACCACGTCAACAGGACTGCAAAGCAACGCATTGTATGCCGTCGCGCAAGGCCCGGATGGCACCATTTGGACAGGTGGCGACAATGGACTGAATAGCATCAACGACAGCCACGTTACGAGTTATCCAAAGTTGAATGGCCTCTCCAACGTCTGGGTAGTCTCGCTCTATTTCGACAGCAAGGGCATTCTCTGGATCGGCACCTTTGGCCAAGGGCTATTTCGACTGGAGGATGGCCACCTCACGCAGTACAACACCCGCGAGGGGCTGCCAAGCGACTCGGTGTACAGCATTTTGGAAGACAACGCCGCGAACCTGTGGATCGGCTCAGACCACGGCATTTCCAGGATCACCCGTGAAGATCTGAATGCCGTTGCCCACGGCTCTCATAGAGTCCTTACGCCTATGCTATTCGGCAAGGCCGATGGCATGAAAAGCAGCGACGTCACCGGCGGAACGCAACCTAACGCGTGGCGTGCACATGACGGGAGGCTCTGGTTTCCGACGAGCCGTGGTGTGGTCGTCGTCGATCCTGCGCACCTGCAGGTCAACGAACACGCGCCGCCTTCGCGCGTTGAGCAAATGATCGCCGACGAAATACCCATTAATCTCAAAACTGCGGTGCGGTTGCAGCCGGGAACGCGCCGTTTGGAAATTCGCTACACCGCGCCGAACCTATCATCGCCAGAGCGAACCCAGTTTCGCTATCGGCTGGACGGCTTCGACGAGCAATGGATCCCTGGAGGAACCCAACGCATCGCTCACTACACTAATCTACCACCCGGGCATTACACCTTTCATGTGAACGCCAGAGTCGCGACCGGACAGTGGAGTTTGCAAGAGGGTTCACTTGCCTTCGATCTGCGTCCGCAGTTCTACCAGACTGCTTGGTTTCAACTCCTGTGTGGGCTTGCGCTCCTTGCCGTGCTGTGGGGCATCTATCGACTTCGCGTCAGTTTCCTGCACGCGCGCGCGTCAGTATTGGAAGAACGCCAGCGTATCGCCCGCGAAATACACGATAGTTTGGCGCAGGGCCTAAGCGGCATACTTTTCCAGACGGAGGCCGCGCTGATTAGCATGACGCGCGCACCAGCCATGACCACAACCCATTTGATATCAGCGCGAGAGCTTGCCAAGAGCAGCCTAGACGATGCACGGTACTCCGTATGGAACCTCAGCCCACCCGTATTTGATCAGAAAGACCTGTCCGAATCTCTCTCCTCCATGGCGCGGCAGCTCGCCCATGGCCGCGTTGAGGAGCTGGACATCCGTTCAACAGGAACAGCGTGGGATATGCGGCCTGAAGCAAAGCACCACGTGGTGATGATTGCGCAAGAAGCGATATCCAATGCCATCCATCACGGTGAGGCACATACGGTTTCGATCAGCTTGACGTTCGACGATGACGCCTTGAACCTCGTGGTATCAGACGACGGCGGAGGCTTTGTTCCCACCGTTGATGCGCACGAGCCTGCGCGGGGGTATGGGTTAAGGAATATGCGTCATCGTTCAAACTGCCTTGGAGCAATGCTTGCTGTGACGAGTCAGGTCGGCAGCGGGACGCAAGTGGCGCTCTTTGTCCCTCGCCTAGGCAAGATGGCGAATTTATGGCGCCGGTTGCGCGGTGCCCCCACCACTAGAATGGAGTCGTGACTGTGCAACCTGGAATCAAAGTACTAGTGGTTGACGATCATCCTGTTGTGCGGGCAGGGCTTTGCGCAATCGTCGGTTATCAGGAGGACCTGGAACTGGTCGGTGAGGCTGCAAACGCTGCCGAAGCAATTACATTGTTTATGGAGCGCAAGCCGGATATCACCCTAGTGGACTTGTCGCTTCCGGACATGAACGGCATCGACTTGATTTCAGTCTTGCGCACAAAGTCGTCCACTGCCCGGTTCATCGTCCTTACAGCGAACGCCGGCGGCAGTGAGATTGGAAGGGCTCTCCACGCGGGTGCGCATGCGTATCTATTCAAGAATGCACCTTCGGATGAACTTTTGAGCGCCGTACGCACGGTGTTTCGCGGTGGTCGATATATGTCGCCCGCAGTAGGGCGCATGGCCGACGAGATTTCGAACCATCCCGATTTGACCCATCGGGAACTGGAAGCACTGCAATGGTTGGCAAAAGGCCATAGCAATCTGCAAATCGCCAGCGAGATGCGGATCACTGAGGACACGGTAAAGTTCCATGTCGCGAACGTTCTCGGCAAGTTAGGCGTGACCTCTAGAAGCAAGGCAGTTGCACTAAGTCACGAGCTCGGATTGGTGCATTAAATCGCGAAGTAGAAGGAGCTCGGATCATCGCGTGCGCTTCCAATGTTTCCCTGCCTTTTTTCGCCGCACTCCAACGGAAAACCGGAGCGGGCAGCGAGACACGTCGTCAACTCACCGATGCGCCAAGCGAGAGTGGTATCTGAGATTTTCACTTTACGGGCAATCGCTTCGCCGTTGAGTTTTGCCGTCAACAGCGGATCACTTGCTCGGCAGCATTGAGCCATCGGGAGCCAAACCTTCAATTTTCATGTGGTCCGTTTATGTGTGTGCGTCGAGCAACGCGGAGGCGCGATCAGCATGTTTGGGCCATCCCGATCCGCGACGTTCAGTCGGACGAGGCAAATATGCCGGTGTACAACAATCATCTTGATTGGCAAAGCCCGGAACACCTGCGCTAATTCTCTCCTTTCAACGTTGAGCTATACCAAGTACAGCGCGCCAAGCACTGCAAGAAGCCCTATGTTTGCGATACTTAGAAAAGGTGCCACAAGTGGCCCACTGGCAACAACGGGTTACCCATAAGTCTTGGCCGAACGCCAAGTGGAGACCGCTGCCATATTCCACAAAAATGGCAAACTTATCGGGACCGGCACGGAAATCGACTCGAAACATGGCGTCGGCGCAGTTCCCGCCGAACGATAGTTATGAACTCCACAACCTGGCAAAAGAATGCCGTTTCAGAAGGATCTCGGTTTCCAATGGGACTTACCTAAGCCCGTCGCCCTCGCGAAAGCGAGGATCACACGATTTGACGTGGATGACGAACATTGCTGCTACAAAGGACGGGCGGCGATTCCCGTTTGCAGTCAAGCATCGGGCATCCATCACAACTTTTACCTACAGCGCACCTGTGAGCAGAAGCGTTTCTATGCGTCTACCGTACGGGGGCAAACCGACCCACTCGATTGCGGCTCATTAGTGCGTTCAAACAGTTCCCGCACCCACTCGATGAAGGCTTGGACGCGGGCTGACAAATGCTTTTTCTGCGGGTAGACGATCCACACCGGCTTACCGGTTGACTTGGTGTCGGTCAGCACCAGCTCCAACAGGCCTTTTTCCAGTAGGCAAGCCGCCAGCATGCGCGGCGCCTGGGTGATGCCCAGGCCGGCGGCAACGGCCTGGAGCACCGATTCAGCGTCATTGATCAACATATGCGCGTCGATATCCACCAAGGCAGGGCCACTTGGCGTATCAAACTGCCATTGCCGCGGGCGACCATTGGGCCAGACATAGTTGATGCAGCGGTGATTCTTCAAATCCTCGATGGTCGTCGGCGCGCCATAGCGGCGTAAATACTCCGGCGACGCCAGCACGACGTTGTGCAGGTAGCCAATTTTTCGCGCAATCAGGCTGGAGTCCTCCAGCTGACCCACGCGAATGGCGCAATCGAGACCTTCACCATTGAGATCCACTGGCGTATCGCTCATCGACAGCTCTAGCCGAATATCCGGGTAGCGTTGCTCGAACTCGGTCAGGCGGGGAATCACCGCCGCGCGCCCGACTGACAGCGAAATACCCACGCGCAACTTGCCCGTCGGCTTCCGATTGGAGTAGTTGAGCGCTTCGGTCGCATCAGCAAGGTCATCCAGTATCTCCTTGCAACGTGCGTGGAAGACGGAGCCATCGTCCGTCAAACGCAGCGAGCGGGTGGAGCGAAATAACAGCCGCGCGCCTAACTGCGTCTCCAGCCGAGACACCGCGCGGCTGACGCCTGACGGGGTCATGCCAAGCTGCGCGGCGGCGCCAGCAAAGCTCTTCGCCTCGACCACTCGCACAAACGTTGAAATGGCTGAAAAGTCTTCCATTGGGATGGTCTATGCCTGATTCGTGATTTTCAGTCACGAGTGTAATGCGCACGGAACGGATTTTCTATACCGCAAAGTACACCTATTCTCTCGGCCCTCGCTGGACGACCTGCGTCCGGCAACGATGTTGGAAACGAGTCATGAAAAAACAATGGATGCTGGCCAGCTTGACCGCTATCGCCCTGATTGGTAGCTGGGCGTTGCTACACGGCGGTACTAGTCAGGCGCAAACCCCCGCCGCCGGCGCGCCGCCCGAAGTGACCGTGGCGCAGGCGCTGAGCCGCAAGGTCAGCGCCAGTGCCGAATTCACCGGCCGCCTGCAGGCGGTTGACACCGCAAACGTGCAACCCCGCGTCGGCGGATTCATCGAGTCACTGAACTTCAGCGAAGGCGCGCTGGTGCACAAGGGTGACGTGTTGTTTCAGCTCGACCCGCGACCGTTTCAGGCCGAGGTGGACCGGCTCAGCGCCAACCAGGCACAGGCGAAAGCCGAGCTGAGTCTGGCGCAGACCAATCAGCGCCGCGCCGAGATGTTGCTGGCCCAGCACGCGATCTCGCAGCAGGAAGCCGACCGTGAAGGCACCACGGCACAAAGTGCGCGGGCGCAGCTCGCGGCTGCCAGCGCCGCCTTGGCCAGCGCTCGCTTGAACCTCGACTTCAGCAAGGTTCGTTCGCCGATCGACGGTCGCGTCAGCAACGCCCGCGTTACTGTCGGCAACTTGGTCACCAGCAGCGACGTACTGACCAGCGTAGTCTCGGTCAACCCGGTCTATGTGTACTTCGACGTCGACGAACACACCTGGTTGAAGCTCGATCACCTGCGCGCCAAGGCTAAGCAGGCCGGTGGCGACGCTCGCATCGAGGCCTCGATGGGGCTGGCCGACGAGACGGGCCATCCACATGTGGGCCGAATCGATTTTGTCGACAATCAGTTGCACCCCAGCTCCGGCACCATGAGTCTGCGCGCTGTGTTCGACAACACCGACGAGCTGTTCACGCCGGGTCTCTACGCCCGCGTACAGCTGCAGAGTGGCCCGGCGCAGCAGCGACTGCTGGTCGATGATCGCGCGATCGGTACCGACCTCGGCAACAAGTTCGTCTATGTGATCGACAAACAACACAAGGTGCAATACCGCAAGGTCGATACCGGCGCGCTGGTTCATGGCTTGCGCGTTATCGACAGCGGCCTTGAGGCCAACGACGTGGTGGTGGTGAACGGCTTGCAGCGCGTGCGCCCCGGCATCGAAGTGAACCCGCAGCAGGTGGCAATGAGCTACCGGCTCGATGCGGCTGACAAGGCGCTGGTCGAGAGCGGCGCCAAGCCGAAAACGAATAACGAACTGGCTGCTACCGCCGTAACGAAGCGCCCGCAAAGCTAACGGCTGATTTCTCCCCCTGCGCCCGAAGCAAGACCCATTACGGGCCGGGCAGCAGGGACAAAAGCACCCCCGCCGTACCTACCCCAACGCCGCACGGGTAGCTACGGCGGGGCAGCAACGCTATCGAGTACCGATTCTCTCCCCCGCGCTAGGGGGTTGAGCAAAGAAGACCGAAGCCTGAAAGGGCTTTGTTGAGGATTCATTGCATGAAAAATTTTGCCCAATTTTTTATCGACCGGCCGATCATGGCCGCCGTGCTGTCGCTGCTGTTCGTGATCACCGGCACGCTGGCGGTCTTTCAGCTGCCGATCAGCGAGTATCCCGAGGTGGTGCCGCCCACCGTGGTCGTGCACGCCAGCTACCCCGGCGCCAACCCGAAGGTGATTGCCGAAACCGTCGCCACGCCACTGGAGAAACAGATCAACGGCGTCGAAGGCATGCTCTACACCTCCTCGCAATCGACCAGCGACGGCGTGCTGACCCTCACCGTCACCTTTGCGCTGGGCACCGACCTCAACACCGCCCAAGTGGATGTGCAGAATCGCGTGGCGCAGGCCGTGCCCCGGCTGCCCGAAGAAGTGCAACGGCTCGGCGTCACCACCCAGAAGAGTTCGCCCGACCTGACCATGCTGGTGCACCTCACCTCGCCCGACGGGCGCTACGACGAGTTGTATTTGGCGAACTACGCGCGCCTGCATGTGAAAGATGTGCTGGGCCGCCTCGATGGTGTCGGCGAGGTCGGGGTCTTCGGCGCCGGCGAATATTCGATGCGCGTGTGGCTGAATCCGCAGAAACTGGCGCAGCGATCGTTGACCACCGGCGACGTGATCAACGCAATCCGCGAGCAGAACGTGCAGGTCGCTGCGGGCGCCTTGAACGCGCCGCCCGGCCCAAGCAACTCGGCCTTCCAGCTCAACATCAATACCCGCGGCCGGCTGGTCAACAAAGAGGATTTCGAGAAGATCATCGTGCGCAGTGATGCCAACGGCGGCGTCATCCATCTCAATGACATCGCACGGGTCGAACTGGGCTCAAGCAGCTATGCACTGCACAGCCTGATCGACAACCAACCCGCTGCGGCGTTGCCAATCTTTGCGCGCCCCGGCTCCAACGCGATCAAAATTTCCGATGAAGTGCGCAGCACCATGCTGCAGCTGAAGAAAGAATTCCCACAAGGCGTGGATTACACGATCGCCTATGACCCCACGGTGTTCGTGCGCGGATCGATCGAGGCCGTAGCGCATACGCTGCTGGAAGCCATCCTGCTGGTGGTGCTGGTGGTGATCCTGTTCCTGCAGACCTGGCGCGCCTCGATCATTCCGTTGGTGGCGGTACCAGTGTCGTTGATCGGCACCTTCACTTTCATGTATCTGGCCGGCTTCTCGCTCAACGCGTTAAGTCTGTTCGGATTGGTGCTGGCGATCGGCATCGTGGTCGATGACGCGATCGTTGTGGTAGAAAACGTCGAGCGCCATATCGAGCTGGGAAAAACCCCGCGTGAGGCGACTCGCCAGGCGATGCGCGAAGTCACCGGCCCGATTGTGGCCACCGCGCTGGTGCTGTGCGCGGTGTTCATTCCGACCGCCTTCGTCAGCGGCCTCACCGGTCAGTTCTATCGCCAGTTTGCGCTGACCATTGCCATCTCCACCGTGATCTCGGCCTTCAATTCGCTGACCCTCAGCCCGGCGCTGGCCGCCGTGCTGCTGAAGGGACGTGACGCGCCGAAGGATCGGCTGACGGTGTGGATCGACCGCGCCTTCGGCTGGCTGTTTCGCCCGTTCAACCGGATGTTTCATCGCGGTTCGGAGCGCTATGTCGGCGGCGTCAAACGGGTGTTGAACAAGGGCCCAATCGCGCTGTTTATTTTCGCCGGCCTGATCGGCCTGACCTGGTTTGGCTTTGCCCATGTACCGACCGGTTTCGTGCCGGGACAGGACAAGCAGTATCTGATTGCGTTCGCGCAGTTGCCTGATGCCGCCTCGCTCAATCGCTCCGAGGATGTGATGAAGCGGATGAGCGCCATCGCGCTGAAGCAGCCGGGCGTGGAACACGCCATCTCGTTTCCCGGCCTGTCGATCAATGGCTTCACCAACTCGACCAACTCCGGCATCGTGTTCGTCACCCTGAAGTCGTTCGATGAGCGCAGCGATGCTTCGTTGTCAGCCGGTGCGATCGCGGGTGCCTTGAATCAGCAGTTCGCTGCGATCCAGGGCGCCTACATCGCCGTCTTCCCACCGCCGCCGGTGATCGGATTGGGCACCATCGGTGGCTTCCGCATGCAACTGGAAGACCGCAGCGACCGCGGCTTCGATGAGCTGTACAAGCAAACCCAGAAGCTGATTGCCGCCAGCCAGAAGGAACCGGCACTGGCCGGCCTGTTCTCCAGCTTTCAAGTCAGTGTGCCGCAGGTCGACGCCGATGTGGATCGCGAAAAGGCCAAGATCGCCGGGGTGAATCTGGCCGATGTTTACCAGACCATGCAGGCCTACATGGGCTCGCTTTACGTCAACGACTTCAACCGCTTCGGGCGCACCTACCAGGTGAACGTCTCGGCCGATCCGGCGTTCCGCAGTTCACCGCAGGACATCCTGGCGCTGAAGACACGCAATGCGCAGGGCCAGATGGTACCGCTGGGTTCATTCGTCACGGTAAATCAGGGTGCCGGGCCGGAGCGGGTGCAGCATTACAACGGCTATCCGACCGCCGAAATCAACGGCGGCGCCGCGCCGGGCTACAGCTCCGGCCAGGCACAGGCGGCGATGGAAAAGCTGGCCAAGGACAACCTGCCCAACGGCATCAGCTTCGAATGGACCGAGCTGACCTATCAGCAGATTCTCGCCGGCAATACCGCGATCCTGGTATTCCCGTTATGCGTGCTGTTGGTGTTTTTGGTGTTGTCCTCGCTGTACGAAAGCTGGTCGCTGCCGCTGGCGGTGATCCTGATCGTGCCGATGGTGCTGCTGTCCGCGATCGCCGGCGTGTGGCTCAGCGGTGGTGACAACAACATCTTCACCCAGATCGGATTGATCGTATTGGTCGGGCTGGCGTGCAAGAACGCGATTCTGATCGTCGAGTTTGCCCGCGAACTGCAGTTGGAAGGCATGTCACGGCACGAGGCGGTGCTCGAATCGGCGCGCCTGCGACTGCGCCCGATCCTGATGACCTCGATCGCTTTCATCATGGGCGTGGTGCCACTGGTGATGTCGCACGGCGCCGGTGCCGAGATGCGCCACGCGATGGGTGTGGCGGTGTTCTCCGGCATGCTCGGCGTCACCATCTTCGGTCTGATTTACACACCGCTGTTCTACGTGATCATTCGCGCGCTGGTCGAGCGTCGCGAAGCACGTGCGGCCGAACGCGCCGCGGCCCACGCGCAGCCGGCACTGGAGAATCATTGATGAAAGCCATGCTCAAGATCGCTGCCGTCGGTGTCGCGGTGGCCTCGGACATGCTCGGCGTCACCCTGTCCGGGCTGATCTACACGCCGTGGGTTTACGTTGTCATTCACGCCGGGGCGAAGCGCCGCGAGTCGCGCGCACACGCTACTGTGTTGGAGAACCATTGAGATGAAGTCACTACTGAAAATCGCCGCGCTCAGCGCGGCCATGATCCTCGCCGGCTGCGCCAGCGTCGGGCCGAACTATCACGCACAGAAACTCGAAGCACCCGTACTGCAGGGGCTGGATGCCACACAGGAAAACAGTGCGCAATTCCAGGCCGCGTGGTGGAAGCAGTTCAACGACCCCACGCTGGATGCATTGATTCAACGCGCCGCCGCCAATAATCTGGACCTACGTATTGCGGTGGCCCGTCTGCACGAATCGCGCGCACTGCTCAGCGGCACGCGCGCCGACCAGTTGCCGACCATCGACACCAAGGCCGACTACATCCGCAGTCGCGGCCAACTCCCCGGTTTTGTGACGCAACGGGAAACCATCACCACCTATCAGGCCGGCTTTGATGCGTCGTGGGAGCTGGACGTGTTTGGCGGCGTCCGTCGCCAAGTGGAAGCGGCTGGTGCCGACTTCGGCGCCAGCGTAGCGGCGTTGCACGATGCCCAGATCAGTCTGCTGGCCGAAGTGGCGCGCAACTATTTTGAACTGCGTGGCAGTCAGTCGCGACTGGATATCGCCACCCGCGATATCGACAACCAGCAACAGACGTTGCATCTGACCGAGGTGCGTCTGCAGGCCGGCGCCGGATCGGAGCAGGACGTGGCCAGCGCCAAGGCGCGACTAGCCGCGGTGCAGGCGCAACTACCGCTGCTGCAGACCGCCGTCAGTGCGGGTGAATTTCGACTCGCCGTGTTACTAGGCGAGCGTCCGGGCGAACTGGATATCAATCTTTCGCCTAAACGCTTCCAGCCAATTGCCGTGAACCTGCCCATTGGCGATGCCGGTGACATCTTGGCGCGCCGGCCCGACGTGCAGATTGCCGAACGGCAATACGCCGCCGCCAACGCGCGCATCGGCGTCGCCAAGGCCGACTTTTTCCCGCACATCACATTAGGCGGTTTCCTTGGCTTCCTGTCCGGTGGCAGCAATGATTTCGGCAGCCCATCGACGCGCGCCTGGTCGCTGGCACCGAGCATCAGCTGGCCCGGCCTCAACGTCCAGCGCGTCCGCGCCAACTTGCATGCCAGCGAGGCACGCACCGATGCGGCCAAGGCCAATTACCAGCAAGCCGTGTTGCTGGCGATCGAGGATATCGACAACGCGGTCACCGGATTCAACCAGCAACGAGTGCGCGTCGGTCATTTGATTGAGCAAGGCACACAAAGCCGTCGCGCGACTGCGCTGGCGCGTATTCGCTACCAGGAAGGCGCCACCGGCTTCCTCGAATTACTCGATGCCGAACGCACGCAACTGGCCGCCGAGGATGACTTGGCTCAGGCCGAAGCCGCTATCAATACCCGCGCCGTGGCGCTATACAAGGCACTCGGCGGTGGCTGGGAAGCGTGTGGCGACGAGCGTTGCAGCGCGGTTGCCAACGCCGCTGCCGCACCGTAAAACGGACGGCCAAATGCGCACCAATGACTAAACCAGCACCGGCTAGCCTAGGTTAGCCATCACACCGAACATTAACCAGAGAGAGATTTATGAAGACCATCGAACTACAATGCCGTTGCGGTGAGATCGGCCTGGAAATTACCGGCGAACCGATCGCGCAAATCTATTGTCACTGCGACGATTGTCGGGCCGCGCAAGGGGCAGCTTACGTGGCATCGTCGGTCTATCCCGCACCATCCGTGCGCGTGGTTCGGGGCCAGCCGGTTTCCGTCATCGTCAAAACCACACCCAGGATGCGTTGCGCCACGTGCGGCACCCTTGTATTCGTCGACGTCATCAGCGCTGACATGAGAAGCATCAACGCGTTCCTTCTGCCTAAAGGTGAATTCACTCCGCAGTTGCACGTTCAATGCCAGCATGCGGTTCTCCCGGTGGTGGACAATTTGCCTCACTACAAAGGCTTTCCTGCCAGTTTTGGTGGTGCCGAAGAATTTGTCGCTTGGTAAGGTTGCGCCAAGCCAAGCGCTGCAGCCGTCGGTCAATCCGCTAGCGTGAGCGGTCGGCGGCTGAATTAAGCGTTAGTAGCGTCAACCACGGCATCGGTTTCGAGATCGCGCACCAGGCCTGTGGGCGCGGCATGACCGCGCTGTTTAATGGCGCAATTCGAAGAATAGAAATGAACCCCTGCCATCGCTCAATTGGCTGATGGCAGCGCGAACACATCGCGCTGTAACAGGGTGCCACTTGCCAACACCTACTCACTCGCGTGTTCAAAAACCCGCTCGAACAACGGCTGAAGCGCGCTATCGCCGAGACGGTGATTCCGTCTGTTCGTGCGCACTGGCATTGACTGGGCAACTCTTCTGCAGCGGCAAGCCGACGCCCTGGTAAGGCGACGGCTCGCGTTTGACCGATAGTCTTGCAGACGGCATTGCTTACCGCGTGCCCGTCTTGACCGTCCGAGCATGCCCGAGCCATTCCATTTCCGACAGCACCACCTCGCTAGCGCCATCACCGTTGTCGACACGCCAGCGATACCAGGCGTAGTCGCCCGGATCAGCGACGCTAAACGCGCGTAGCTGTTGCCTCCACGGGAAGCTTTCGCCGCTGCGCCGGTCTAGCACATGCCAGTGCATGCCATCGGCTGAACCCTGCAGTTCCCACGCATGCGGATCACTGCCGGTGGTGGTGCCGCTGGTCAGCGTATACATCAACACGCGTTGTGCGCCTTCACCAAAGTGAATAGCCACAGTGGGCATTTTTCCGCGCAGGCTACTGCTGGTGGCAGAAGTCCGGTCGACCAAGGCGTGCGCCACGTCGCCCGCACCGTTGACCGTGATGCTGTCATCAGCGGCGTTGAACAGATTGCGCAGCGGCGCGGGCGTGGCACCAGGTGGCGTCAGTGATGGCAGCGCCGCGTCAGCAGCACTACCCCAGAGCGAAGGTTTCGGCCCCATGCTGAAATCGAGCACGGCACCATTGGCTAGATCGGCCTGAGTCAGATAGCTTTTGTTATACGGGCGGCCATTCAAAGTGACGCTTTGGATGTAGCGATTGCGGTCGCTGACGCCGGCGGCATGAATTTCAATGCGCTTGCCGTTTTCCAGATGAATCGTCATCTGCGGAAAATACGGCGCACCGATCGCGTACGTCGGCGTGCCCATGCGCAGCGGATAGAAACCGGCGGCGCTGAACAGATACCAGGCGGACATCTCACCATTGTCTTCGTCGCCGGGATAGCCCTGACCGATCTGGCTGCCGACGTATAGCCGCGATAGCACATCACGCACTTTGTCCTGCACCTTCCACGGCTGCCCGGCGAGGTCATACATATAGATGATGTGGTGCGACGGCTGGTTGCTGTGGCCGTATTGGCCCATGCGCACATCGCGCGCCTCAAGCATCTCGTGAATCACGCCGTCGTAACTACCCACATGGAATTGACCGGGCGTGCTGAACAACTGATCCAGTTTAGCTGCCAATTGCGCACGACCACCGTATAGCGCGGCTAGTCCAGCGCCATCTTGCGGCACATGGAACGCCATGTTCCACGCGTTCGTCTCGGTGTAATCGCCGCCCCAGCGCAGCGGGTCAAACGGCGTCGAAGCATGCGTCCATTGACCGGCCGCATCGCGCCCGACAAAGAAACCCACCTTGGAATCAAACACATTGACGTAGCCCAGCGCGCGATTGTGAAAGTAACCAGCGTCGTCGGCGTAATGGGACTGGTACGGATCGGTCGCACCCGCTTGTTTCGCCAACGCGCTCGCCAGATTGCCAATGGCGAAGTCGTTGATATAGCCATCCATCGACCACGACAAACCTTCGTCGACGCTGTTATCCGTATAGCCGAGATAAGGCGAGCGCTGCATGCCCTTGCGCCCGGCGCCGGCGATCGAGCTAACCGCGGTCGCATCTTTCAAGGC
Organism: Rhodanobacter sp.; assembly: GCA_039924175.1. Classification (GTDB taxonomy): domain Bacteria; phylum Pseudomonadota; class Gammaproteobacteria; order Xanthomonadales; family Rhodanobacteraceae; genus Rhodanobacter. Next base: position 58,200 of record JBDTBF010000144.1, on the reverse strand, counting down.
CGACTGATAGAACGATTTCACGTCGAAGTTGCGCACGCCTTTCAACCACGCATCGGCAAACGCCACATCCGCGCTGGTGCCGACCATAAGATCGGCATAGCCCGGCGACGACCAGCGGGCAATCCAGCCGCCGTCGCGATACTCCTGCACGAAGCCGTCAATCATCTGACCGGCTTCGGTCGGCGTCAGTAGCGTGTACGCCGGCCACGTCGTGCGATAGGTGTCCCAGAAGCCGTTGTTGACGTAGACCTTGCCGTCAACCACGTGCGCGCCTGTCTGTGTCGGTGTACTGGCAGCAACCGGTGCGGAGAACGGGCTGGCGTAGCGATAGCGTGGCGCTTGCCGCGTGCCGGTGTTTTCGAAGGCGGAGTTCGGGTACAGAAACAACCGATACAAATTGGAGTAGAGCGTGACCTTTTCGCCATGACTGGCGCCGGCAACTTCGATAATGCCGAGCTTTGCATCCCACTGTTGCCGAGCCCGTTCGCGCACATCCTCAAAACGGTCATTCGGTGCGATCTCCAGCGCGAGATTGTGCTGTGCCTGCGCCACGCTGATCAACGAAGTGGCCATACGCATTGTCACCGTGCGCTGCTTCGCGTCACTCGTATCGAAACCGAACCATGCAGCAACGTGGTCGCGGCCGGCGCCGGTGAGGCGGCCACTTTCACTAACCGGGCGGTCGAACGTCGCGTAAAAATACAACCGCGTCGCGCCAGTGGAAAGCCGACTGCGCACGTCCGACCAGCCGTGAATCGAGCGCCCAGCCGGGTCGAGTTCGATACCGCCATGATCATCCTTGTTATCGAAAATTAGCTGCGAGCGCTTACCGGTGAAAGTGAAACGTAACATCGCCGCATGATCGGTCGGCGTCATTTCCGCACGCATGCCGTTGTCGAACTGCACCCGGTAATAATCGGCGTGGGCCACTTCGTTGGCGTGGGTGAAGGACAACGCGCGAGCGGCTCGATGCACATTCGGCGCACCTTCTGCCACGCTGGATGGCATCACCTGAAAGGTCTGCCGATCACCCATCCACGGACTCGGTTCGTGCGACAGCGCAAACGCTTCAATGCGCGGGTGATTATCCGCACCATTGCGCGCTTGGTACTGGTAGATCCAGTCCGAGCCGGCATTGGTCGTCGGCGTCCAGAAATTGAAACCGTGTGGCACCGCTACGGCCGGAAAATTGTTACCACGCGAGAAGTGGCTATTACTGTTGCTACCACGCAAAGTATTCACGAAATCGCTGGGGCGCGCCTGCGCGTTCACCACGGCTGCAGGTCCGATGCGAAGATCATCCAGATAGCCTTCAAACGGCGCGCGGTTCGCCGCATCATCGTGCACGATCAGAATTCGCTTGATCGTGCGGCCTGCCGCCACCTTGGCTAGATCGGCGGATACGATACTCCACTGATCGGAATACAACACGCGTCCCGCCCCTTGCGACGCTGCGGTCATGGCGATGCGATGCTGATCCAGCGCGCCGCGTTGTGACAGTCGACTGCCATCATCAAACAGCAAATCGATCGCCACGTAGTTGGCCGGGTTGCGGAGATCGCCGCTAACCGATTGCGGAAAAATGACGTATGACAACTGCGTGCCGGTACGCACCGGAATATCCACGTCGAACAACGTCACCGTCTGGCTCGACCCGACAGGTGTCATCGGCCGACCGGCATAGTGCAGCGCATGTAATCCGCTGAAGCCAACTCCTGGCTTGGCCGTCAGCGCCGCCGCGGCGGCTGGGCCATTCGCGATAGCCAGCTTGAACGCAGCGCCTCCCACGCCGTCCGTCGACGTCTGTAGCAGCGACGCTGGTTCGCCCGGCTCGAACGAACGCAGGAAAACTTCAGCGCTACTCGTTGCCGCTGCGCTACTCGCCACGCTCATGGCGAGCCAGACCACAACCGCGCCAGCCCAACCCGCCCGCCCACGCCGAACCTTGACGGGGCGCGCATCATCGACCACCGATTTACGCGCGTTCACTGCGCGTAACCACTCATCGCCGCCGGCCGCGCGGCAACCGCCGCACCCCAGGTCTTGTTTGGCGTCGCCTGCATAGTGAAGTGCAGCTCGCCACCAGCAAGGATCTCAGCGTGGTGAAGGTAGACACGATCAAATGGCTTGCCATTCAACGTCACCGCGCCGATATAAGGGTGCGCATCGTCCATCGGCGTGGCGCTGACGGTGAAGGTGTGGCCGTTGCTTAAGTTGATCGACGCACGCGTTACAAATGGCCGTCCAATCGCGTACTCGTCACTGGCCGGCGTCACCGGATAAAAACCGAGCGCGGTGAACACGTACCACGCTGACATCTGGCCCAAATCGTCATTGCCGGACAACCCATCCGGGCGTGCCGCGTACTGACTATCCATGATCTGCTTCAAGCGCTGTTGCGTCTTCCACGGCGCACCGGCGTAGTCATAGAGATAGGCAATGTGATGGCTTGGCTCATTGCCGTGTGCGTACCAGCCGATCAGGCCAGTGATGTCTTCGACGTTCTTGAAGTGCGATGGATCGACCTTGGCGTCAAACAACTGGTCCAGTTTGTTGACGAACTTTTCATCGCCACCCATGGCGCTGATCAAGCCAGCCACATCTTGCGGCACGTACCACGAGTATTGCCACGCGTTGCCTTCGGTGTAGTCACTACCGTAGCCAGCGAACGTCGGGTCAAACGGTTCGCGGAAGCTGCCGTCGCTTTTGCGCGCACGCATAAAGCCGGTTTTCGGATCGTAGGCATGACGCCAGTTGGTAGCGCGCTGATCGAACGTGGCCGCCAGCGGCGTCTTGCCCATCGCCTTTGCCATCTGCGCTAACGACCAATCGTCGTAGGCGTATTCCAATGTCTTCGATGCCGCTTCGGGTTCGTGATCGATCGGCACATAACCGAGCTTCATGTAATCCGCCAAGTCGCCGTACGGACCATACGTTGCGCTGGCCACCATCGCCTTCATCGCCGCTTCGGCGTCGAAACCACGCACACCCTTGATGTACGCATCGGCAATCACCGGCACCGCGTGATAGCCGATCATGCACCACGTCTCCAAGCCCTGATACGCCCACACCGGCAAAATACCGAACGGACTGGCCTGCTGCGCAGCGATCAAGGAACGGACGAAGTCGGTGCTGCGCTCCGGCGTCAGCAACACCACTAACGGCTGCTGCGCGCGATAGACATCCCATAGCGACCAGGTCGAATAGAACTCAAAGCCCTTGGCGCGATGCACCGCGTGATCCGGACCACGATAGTCGCCATTCACATCCATGCTGAGCGTCGGCGACAACATGGCGTGATACAGCGCGGTGTAAAAGCTGGTGCGTGTCGCCGCTGGTGCGTCAACGTCGATTACCGCCAATGCCTTGTTCCACTCCGCGGTCGCTTTGGCATGGCGCGCGTCAAAATCCCAACCCGCGCCATCTTGGTCGAGATTGGCCAGCGCGTTCGCCTCGCTCACCGGCGAAATCGCCACCTTCACTTCCAGTGGTTGCTTCAGTGGGCCGAAGTCGAACACGCCTTCCAGCGCGCGACCATTCTGGTCGGTCGCGTCCTCGGCCTGATTGCCGGGGCCCTTGAAGCCTTTGTAGATGACGTTCGTCTCGCGATTGAGCAGTCGCCGCGAGGTCATCGGTTGCGAGAAACGCATGGCAAAACATAGCTCACGTCCCGGCGCCCAACCGCGCGTGGTACGACAGCCGGTAACGGTGCCATCGGTGCGTACGCGCAGGCTCGACCACAACACCTTGCCGGCGTAATCGTAAATACTCGGGCGCAGATCAAGCAGGACATGCGCCGGCTTGCCGACCGGGAAGGTGTAGCGATGCCAGCCGACTCGGCGTCCGGCGGTCAGCTCCGCACGGATGCCGTAATCACCCAAGGTGACCGCGTAGTAGCCGGCCTGCACCACTTCGCTTTCGTGTGAAAAACGCGAGCGGTAACCGCTGCCGGGCGTGGCCGGGTCGCCGGGATCCAGTTTCACGTCGCCGGCAATCGGCATCACCAACACATCGCCCAGATCCGAATGGCCCGAGCCGGAAAAGTGCGTATGCGAAAAGCCCATGATGCTGCTATCGCCATATTGGTAACCGGCCGCCCACTTGTAGGCGTGCTTGACGTCCGGCATCGCCGTATCCGGGCTCAGCTGGATCATGCCGAACGGCACCGTAGCGCCGGGGAACGTGTGCCCATCACCGCCGGTGCCGATGCGCGGGTCGACCGCGCTAGCATGGTCGGTAGCAAACGCGGTGCCAGCGACACCAAACGTGGCCAGCAGCAACCAGGGAAGCAAACGGCGGATTCGACAAGTCATGGCAAACCTCGGGTTTAGATCGATTTAAATGGCAACGCTAGCAGCCGCGACCGGACAACGCATGCTGCAGCGCGGCGTGCGCATCTACATCAATAAGTTACATTTAGATCGTTCTTATTTGGCTAAAATCCATGCCGAGCGATACCACTCTTGGCCGTAAGGTCACTCTCAACGACATCGCCGCCGGGTGCGCGGTATCGCGTTCCACGGTGTCGCTGGTGTTGCGCGGCAGCCCACTGGTCAACGAACACACCCGCGCTCGCGTCCAAAGTGAGTTGCAGCGCCAGGGCTATGTGTATAACCGGGCGGCGGCCAATCTGCGCCGGCGTACGTCGACCAGCATCGCACTGGTACTCAACGACTTGGCCAACCCGTTCTTCGCGGAATTTGCCGCGGGTGTGGACGAAGCCTTAGGCGCCGCCGGCTTTGTCACCTTACTTGGCTGCACCGGTGAATCGACTAGCCGCCAACAGGCGGTGCTCGGCTCGCTGTTAGAACATAGTCCAGCCGGCATCATTCTGTCGCCAGCGGAAGGCAGTGATGCCCATGACGTGCTTGCCGCCGTGGGGCCGCACGCGCCGCTGTTGCTGTTCAACCGCGAGCTTGGCGGCGATTTGCCTCAATTCGCGCACTGGGACCAGTTGATGCTGGACAACCAGCATGGCGCCGTCCTCGCCACCGAACACTTGATTGCACAAGGCCATCGACGCATCGCGTTCTTCGGCGGCCATCAAAACTCCAGCTCCTGCCGGCAGCGTTACGCCGGCTACGCGCAAGCCCTAGAGGCGGCCGGGCTGGCAATCGAGCCACGTTGGCGGGTCGAGTGCGCGCCCACCAAACTGGACGCGGCACATCGGGCTGGTGCGTTGTTCGACACCGGCCCGGCGCCCACTGCCGCGGTTTGCTACAACGACGCGGTCGCCTTGGGGCTGATGCTGGCCCTACGGCAGCGCGGACTACGGCCGGGTCAAGACTTTGCCCTGACCGGCTTCGACGACATCGCCGAAGCCGCCCTCAGCATGCCGCCGTTGACCACCTTGTCCGTTGCGCCACATGCACGCGGTCAGCAAGCGGCACGCTTGCTGCTGCAGCGCTTGGGCGAAGCACAAGCACCCAGCCAACAGACCATTGCACCAGTACAGTTGATAGTGCGCGAAAGTAGTTGCCCGCCACCCATCATCTGACCCGGAGAATCCGCATGACCGACGCCGTTCCATCTGCCTCGTCCGCGACACCTAGCGCGCCACACCGCGAGCGCTATACCGATTACCCGATGGCGATGGCGGTGGTCACCACCATCTTCTTTATGTGGGGGTTTCTTACCGCGCTGAACGACATTCTCATACCGCATTTGAAAGCGGTCTTCGAGCTGAACTATTTTCGCGCAATGCTGGTGCAGTTCACCTTTTTTGGGGCGTATTTTCTGATGTCCCTGCCCGCCGGGCGATTGGTGGCACGACTGGGCTACAAGCAAGGCATGGTGCTGGGACTAGCGGTCGCCGGACTCGGTGCGGCGGGCTTCTGGCCAGCGGCGCAGCTGCGCAATTACGACGTGTTTCTAGCCGCCCTATTCGTGCTGGCCAGCGGCATTACCGTGCTGCAAGTTGCCGCCAACCCCTACGTGGCTTTGCTCGGACCAACCCGCACCAGCTCCAGCCGATTGACTCTGGCGCAAGCACTGAATTCGCTGGGTACCACGCTGGCGCCGATCATTGGCGGCATCCTGATCCTGTCTACCGCGGTGCTAGGCGCCGAACAACTGGCGGCACTCCCCGATACCGCCCAGGCCACCTACCGCATCCAGGAAGCACAGTCGGTACAGGGCCCGTATCTTGGGTTGGCCTTGGTGCTGTTTTTGCTAGCCATCGTGGTGTGGTTATTCCGCCTGCCGCCGCTGACCGAAAACACCGAAAAGGCCGACCACCAGCAGCACAGTTTGGGTGACGCCTTGCGCCATAGCCATGTGCGCTACGGCGTGTTGGCCATTTTCTTTTACGTCGGCGCCGAGGTATCGATCGGCAGCTTTTTAGTCAATTATTTGTCGTTGCCACAAATCGGCGGCATGACGGAGCAGCGCGCCGCGCATTTTGTGGCGTTCTACTGGGGCGGCGCCATGGTCGGACGACTGGCCGGCTCCGCCCTGCTAGCGTGGTTGAACCCGCGCAAGCTGCTCGCCGCGTTCGCCACCATCGCCGGGGCGCTACTGCTGACCAGCATGTTCAGCGCCGGCACCGTCGCCATGGTCAGCATCATTGCCATCGGCTTATTCAACTCCATCATGTTTCCCACCATTTTTGCGCTCGGCATCGAACGGCTCGGGCCGCTCACTGGCAAAGCGTCTAGCCTGCTGGTGATGGCCATTGTCGGCGGCGCCTTAGTGCCGCTGGCGATGGGCGCCTTGGCCGATGGCATCGGCGTGCAACACGCCTTCGTGCTGCCGTTGCTGTGCTACGCGTTTATCGTTTTTTACGGCCTTTACGGATCACAGGTGCGTGACGCCGAGGTGGCTGCCGATGTCCTTTGATGCAAGCGCGGTTGCGCGTCCCATCTTGTGTTTCGGCGAGGCATTAATCGATCTACACGCCGACGGTAGCGACGCGCGCGGCTTCCCCGCCCGCTTTGTACCGTTTGCTGGCGGCGCACCGGCCAACGTCGCCGTGGCCGTCGCGCGAGTCGGTGGTGCAGCTCGTTTCGCCGGCATGTTGGGGACCGACCCGTTCGGCGATTTTTTGCTTGACAGCCTGCAGCATGCCGGCGTCAACACGGTCGATGTCGCCCGCACTAGCGACGCCAACACCGCGCTTGCCTTTGTCACGTTGGAGGCCAATGGCGAGCGCAGTTTCAGCTTCTATCGTGGTCCATCGGCCGATCTACTATTCCGGCCGGAACACTTCCGTGCGGAAACGTTTAACGATGTCGCCGTGTTCCACGTCTGTTCCAACAGCATGACCGATTCGGCACTTGCCGCCACCACCCGCGAGGGTATGCAGCGGGCGCATGAGGCCGGCGCTTTGGTCAGCTTCGACATCAACTTGCGACCGGCGCTGTGGCATCCCGATATCGATCCACGCCCATCGCTGTGGCTGGCGTTGCAGCTGGCCGACGTGGTGAAGGTGTCCGCTGAAGAATTTCAGTGGCTGGCACTCGATGACGAACCCGCCACGCTCGACCGCCTGTGGCGCGGTCGCACGCGGCTGGTGGTGGTTACCGATGGTGCGCAAACGATGCGTTGGTTTCATCCCAACGCCGAGGGCGAGCTGCCGTGCTACCCGGTCACAGCGATCGACAGCACCGCTGCCGGTGATGCCTTTGTCGGCGGCCTGCTGTATCAGTTGGCGCAACTCGACGCGGCGCCCGACCGACTCGATCAACTGGTTACCGAATTACCGCGCCTGCACGCCATGCTGCGTTTCGCCGCCGCCTGCGGTGCGCTCACCGTAACCCGCCAAGGCTCGTTCAGTGCATTACCGCACGCCGATGAAGTGCGGGCTTTCATGGAAACTCACGCATGAATACCGTACCGCCGCCACCCGATTTCCATTCGCCCGATTTCCTGCGCGCGCATATTGCGCAGACGATGGCCTTCTACCACCCTCACGCGATTGACCCCGCGGGTGGCTTCTTCCAGTACTTCAAAGATGACGGCACCATCTACGATCGCCGGCATCGGCATTTGGTCAGCAGTACGCGCTTTGTCGTCAACTACGCCTTGGCCGCGATGGAGCCCAGCACACCCACTAAGTTGGCGCACGAGTATCTCGATGCGGTACGCCACGGCCTGCATTACCTACGCGACGTACATCGAGATGCCACTACCGGCGGCTACGCCTGGACGCTCGACAACGGCCAGCCCGACGACCGTACCAACCATGCCTACGGCGTGGCATTTGTCCTGTTGGCGTACGCCAGCGCCCGCCGTGCCGGCGTCAATGAAGCCGCCGCTTGGATGGAAGAAACCTGGCAATTACTAGAAAAGCACTTCTGGGATGCCGACGCCGGGCTCTACCGCGATGAGGCCGATGCCACGTGGCATTTCAGCGACTATCGCGGCCAAAACGCCAACATGCACATGTGCGAAGCGATGTTGGCGGCATACCAGGCCAGCGACGATCCACGCTATCTCGATCGTGCGTACACGCTGGCCGATCACATGGTTCGCCGCCAGGCAGCCAAAGCCGGCGGCTTGGTGTGGGAACACTACGATCGCGACTGGAACATCGACTGGGATTACCACCGCGACAACCCGAAAGACCTGTTTCGTCCGTGGGGTTTCCAGCCCGGTCACCAAACCGAGTGGGCCAAATTACTGCTGATCATGGAGCCGTTGCTACGCCAGCGTGGCCGCGAAGAAACGTGGCTAGTGCCGACCGCTGAGCATCTATTCAGTACCGCGCTGGCGCGCGCGTGGGACAACGAAGACGGCGGCATGTGCTACGGCTTCGCACCCGACGGCAGCGTCTGCGACGACGATAAATACTTCTGGGTGCAAGCCGAATCGCTGACCGCTGCCGCGCTGCTGCACGCGCGTACCGGTGCGCCGATCTACAACGACTGGTACGAAAAACTGTGGACGTACGCGTGGAAGCATCTCATCGACCACACCTACGGCGCTTGGTACCGCATCTTGACGCGTGATAACCGTCAATACAGCGACGAAAAAAGCCCGGCCGGAAAAGTTGATTACCACACCATGGGCGCTTGCCACGAGCTGTTGCGGCTCACCGCTTCGCGCTGACTCAGCGGAGGTGACAGAGCGAGGACCGCATTGCTGCGGCGCTAGCGGCCTCGTCGCAGTGCGCCGTCGCTAGGCCGCTAGCGCCTGAAAGCGCGCACCGTTTGTTCCGCACAGGGTGGTCGCCAACGCCAACCTCCGCTTCGTGACGCCAATAACAGTTCCTACCCTCAGCGCCACGCTACCCAGGTGCGTTAGGGAAATGCTTATTCAGCCAATCTGCCAAGCGCATCAACACCTGGCTGCGACCCGGCTCCGCCTCGTTGAACAGTTCGTGATACAGCGTCGAGAAATAGCGCGCCGTGAGCTGGCGCGTAGGCGCAGCAGCGCGGGCAAACGTGCGGCTGCCGGAGGGGTCAACCAACTCGTCGGCGTCGGCGGCCAACAACAAGGTGGGCACGGATAAGCGGGCGGCATCAGCAATACAGCTAGGGCCAGCGCGAAAAATAAAATTAGCCAGCCGTGGCGTAATCCAGCCATTGCGCAGCGGGTCGGTGCGATACGAGGCGACCACCTGCTCGTCATGCGAAATTCGCGGCGACTTCAAGCGACTACGCAGCGGCAATCGCGGCGCGATCCGCGTTAGCCCGCCCGCCAATCGCACCAACCAAGCCGCTTCCCAGCTACGCAGCACCGGCGACGACAGGATCAGCCCGGGTGGCGTCACGCGGCCGTCCAGCACCGTACGCAAGGCCACCAAACCGCCCATGCTGTGCCCCAGCAACAGCGGCGCCTGCGGCTGCTGATCCGCATAATCGATGTAGACCGTCGCGAGGTCTTCCAACAAATCATCGTCATCACGCATGGCGCCGCGTTGTCCGGGCGTTTGGCCATGACCGCGTTGGTCATAACTGCGCACGGCATAACCGCGTTGCTGAAACCACGTCGCTAAACGCGTGTAGCGCCCGCTGTGTTCGGCTAGTCCGTGCACGATTAGCACCGCGCCACGCGCTTGCGCGCACGGCCAGTCGCGCACAAAAATCCGCTGACCATCCACCATCGTCAGCCACGTTGTGCTCTCACTAATGCGCCTATCGTCCGCCGACGGCGCTTGGACCCGCTGCTCCACCCACGTCTCCCGCGCGTTCGTGCAACGGCTACCCTAGCCCGGCTTTGCGCGGAAGAAAAGGCATCGACAGATGCCATGTTTGCAGGTAGTGAGTAGCGACTATCGATCCATGTAAGAAAGTGCGCAGGCTTTTTCGCCATCATGCAAGCTCGACCACAACTAGCGACGGCGCGCAACGATAGGTGACCCCGCGGAAGACGATATAAATCCACGCCGGCGCATCAGTGGCAGCCAACTTAGTGGCATTAACCGTCATGCGCGATCTACCGCCACCGGGTAAACACCCTTTTTGAATCCCCGCCAGCGCGAGCACGCAACGCCAACACGTCGAGGCGCGTGTCACCCAGCAACATGCAACGTGATCGTGGCGAAGGCACCATCTGCTGCCAGTGCAGTGACGCGATAGGTACCCGCTTGCGGCAAGGTCAACAGAATCGGTGCGACGGCGGTGGTGCTGCCCTGTAGCCGGCCATTGAGCAGCCATTGCACCTGGCCCTGAGTACCTAACGCGTTAAGCTTCGCGCGCAACGCTTGGTCACTGTTCGGCGCGCGGCGCAAGGTGACGCCATCGCTCAAACCGGCGATGCGAATCGGGTTAGCGACAGCCAACGAATCGGGTGCACAGCCAGGAGCCAGCGGCGGTAAGGCGGCATGCGCGCGATCATCGACGCTCAGCCACGGAGTGGCCAATGCTGGCCATCGCGCAATCGTGAGGCTGTGTTCGTGCGCTGCGTGACAGGCACCACTCAAGCGCCGACCGTGCGCGTCGACCCGCAGCGTCAGCAAACCGGATGACCACGCGCCCAGATCACGCTCGGCGAAGGTCGGTGGCAGGGCGTCATCTAATACCCATGCCTGGCGCCGCTGGCGACACAGTCCCGGCGGGGTATTTGCCAGTGCGCCGCCAAGCGGCCAGCAAATATCGCGCGCGCTGACACTGGCCGGCTGCGCCGCAGGCGCACCACCACGCTGCGGCAGCATGTCGACAATCTGGAACAGCAACGGCAACGCGGTGACCGCGCCGTATTGACCGGGTGACGGCGTGCCGTCCGGGCGGCCAATCCAGACGCCAACAGTCCAACGATCGGTGACGCCGATCGACCACGCATCGCGGTAGCCGTAGCTGGTGCCGGTTTTCCACGCCACCGTGCCGTGGCGATTGATCGCGCCAGCCACTGGGCCGCCTTCCACGTCAGCCGGGTTATGCGCAAGGATGTCGCGAATGATCCACGCCGCGCCCGGCGACATCAGCCGTCGCCGTCGCACCGGCTGCTGTGTTGTATAGCGCGGTGCACCAGCCACGCCACCATTCGCCAGCGCGGTATACGCACCCACCAGGTTTTCCAGCGAGGTAGCCGCGCCGCCCAAGATGATCGACAAGTTTGGTCGCGCGCCGCTAGGCAAACCCAAATCAATGCCGCCGTTAGCCAGTCGCGCCACAAAACGTTTGGGTCCGACACGATCCAGCACGTCGACGGCCGGCACGTTGAGCGAGCGCTGCAAGGCTTCGGCCACGCTGACCGGACCACTGAAGGCTTCATCAAAATTACCCGGCTGGTAACCGCCAAAACTTTGTGGCGCATCGACCAGCAAGCTCTGTGACGTAATCAAGCCATCGTCCAATGCCAGCCCATACAGAAATGGCTTGAGCGTAGAACCGGGCGAGCGCGCCGCACGCACCATGTCGACATAGCCAAGTCGGGATGCATCGCCAAACTCGGCCGTGCCGACGTAAACGCGCGCTTCCAAGGTGGCGTTGTCCACCACCAGCAACGCCGCCGACGTACGCGGCGGCAGGCGCGCCGTATAGGCGCTGACGCGATCTTCCGCCGCCCGCTGCAAGTTGGCATCAATCGTCGTGCTAATGCGCCGGGCATGTGGTTGTTGCTGATGCAGGCGCTGCGCCAGCAAGACCGCCGACAGCGGCGTGCGTAACGAACGTGCCACCACCGGCTCCATCTCCGCGTCATGCACTTGCTTGCTGCTCCACACACCGAGATCACGCATGCGCCCAAGCACCTTATCGCGCGCCGCTCGGGCCGCGTGGGGGTGCCGATCCGGGCGCCAGCGGCTCGGCGCTTGCGGCAGTACCGTCAGCAGCGCCGCTTCGGCCCGCGACAACTGTTTTGCCGGCTTACCCAGATACGCCCATGACGCGGCGTCAACGCCTTCAATCGGGCCGCCAAACGGCGCGTGATTCAAATACAAATCCAAAATCTGCGCCTTGCTCAAATGCGCTTCCAACTGCAAGGCACGAAAAATTTGCTGCCACTTACCCAGCACGGTGTGCGGTATCGGGTGAATGATCCGCGCCACCTGCATGGTCAGGGTGGAGCCACCGGAAACAATATGTCCATGCACTACACCGCCAGCCAAACCACGCAGCAGCGCCCACGGATTGACGCCCGGGTGGCGATAAAACCAGCGGTCCTCGTAGTTCAGCAACGCCTGTAGATACAGCGGTGAAACCTGGCTGGCGGTGGTTGGGTAACGCCACACACCATCGCTATCGGCAAACGCTCGCAACGGCGTTCCATCGCGGGCCAGCACCACGCTGCTGCCGGTGTCGGTGGCCGGCAATTGCAGTGGGAATAGACGGTCGAGCAGCCCCGCGAGCAGGACCAGCACCACCACCACGATGATGACCGCACGCAGCCAGCGCCACGCGCGTGAGCGGCGTGGTGACGTTGGCGTTGTGGTCGCGGCGGTTATCTTCATGCGGCAAGGGATACAGGTAACGGAAGCTGGAAAAATCGGCGGGCGACATGGGGTGCCGTGCTACTTACACACGTGCCGACCGCCGCAACAAGGTCCGTAGGAGCGCACCCTGTGCGCGAAGGCTCCGCGGCAGGCGATTTCGCTGGAGCATCGCGCACAGGGTGCGCTCCTACAAAAGCGTTGAGACTATAGACGTTGCAAAACGCCGCGCCTCCGTGGGCCGGATCAGTCAGCGGACAATTCCCGCTGGCCGATGAACGCTTACGGTTCGACCACTTTGATCACCTTAGGCGTAACTTCACCAATACCGCGGATCGCCGGCCGATACATATCTTCCACCAGCGGTGGCGGCACGCTGTAAGTACCGGGGGTAACGGCGCGCACGATGTAGAACACATGGGCCGGGCTGCCACGGTGCAGGTTCAGCGCGGCGGCGTAGCGATCATCGCGATATTCCTCGTGCACGATGTCGGCCGCCGAGGTGTGCTGGTCCATATCGATACCGTCGATCACCACACCCGACCAAGTCTTGCCACCGCTCAGGTTCAGGTTTTCTACTTCCAGACCACCGGGTAGCAGATCGGTCGCCAGCGCGTTGGGAATGTCCATCCGCGCTTCCATCGTCAACTCGACAATCAGCGTATCGCCTTCCTTCAAGGTGTCACCGGTCCACGGTTTACCGTCGGTGGTGAAGTAAGTACGGCGCACGTCGATCTGGCTAGCATCGGCCGCCGGCGCCTTTTGGGGGATGCCGGCGACATCCAGCGTGGCGAAGATGGTCGCATCGCTGGTGGGCTGCACCGTCACTCCGGCGGTGAGTTCCGCCGGGGTAAGGTCACGAGTCCACACGCGCTGATCGGGCGCCTGCTCCGTCTTGCCGTTAACCGTGATGGAGACCGCTAGCGCCGCCTGACTCTTTGCATCGAACGCACGGGCGACGCGGGCAATGGCCGCCTGCTCTTGCGTGCTCAGATACGACCATGACCAGCGATAGTCCTTCTCCGTCTGCTGGCGTTGACGCACGTTGGCGGTGGCGTTGCGCGCCCAGTCGATTAGCTTGGCGTCGTACTCCGGCTTGGCCATGCCGTAGTTGTGCGCCAGCGTCACCATCAGCGCCAGATCACGCAGAGTCGAGCCGTAGTCGCCGACGTACCATGGGCGCTCCTTGTTCCACGCAAACGCTTCGGCCATGGCCTTTTGCGCGCGGTCGTTGTCACCCATCAGCTTGAACGCGACGGCAAAGTGCGCCAGCGGCAGCGGTCCCACCAGCTTGCTGCGCTCGTTGTCGAACAAGCTACGCAGCGTGCCCAGCGGCGCGCGGTTGACGCGAGCCAGCACAAAGCCGGAGTACGCCTCATCGGCCAGCCGCATGTGATCGGCGTGCTCGTAACCGTAATAGCGATGGCCGCCAGCAAGCAGATCGTCACTCAGGCGTTGCAACGCTTTCTGCAGCACGTCCTGTGGCACCACAAAACCTTCGGCGCGCGCGTCCAGCATGAAATCAACCACATACGGCGTGGTGAAAGTTTCAATCGGACTGGTGCCACCCCAGAAACTGAAATGACCATTACTGGCTTGGAACGAAGCGATGCGGCCCAGCGCACTTTCCACCGCACCCTTGCGCGCAGCGTCAGTCATCACCGGCGCACCTAGCGCTTTCGCCGTCTGGCCATCCAGAATAAGCGCAGCAAAACCCTTGCTGGTGGTTTGCTCGATACAACCGTACGCGTAGTTAAGAATGCCGCGTAGCGCCGATGCATAAGGCAGCGGCGGCAGCGTACTCATGGTTAGCCGCGCGCGGACCGTTGCCGGTAGCAGCCCGGCCAGCGCCGACGCGCCGAGGTGTTCAGCCTTGCCACCTTCCAGTGCCAACGGCGTCGTCGTCACCGTCTCCGGCCAGGCCGGGCGCACGGCGAACTCAAAGTGGCGATCGACTTTGTAGTCGTTGAGTTCGGCGTGGATATCCACCGTTGCCACCGCGGCACCCGCACCGGCGGTTACCGGCATGCTGAGAACGATGCCGGCACCATCTTTGAGCGGCACACTACGTTTGGCATCGACAATCGTGATGATGTTGTTGCCAGTGACGCTGACTTTGGCGACGCCGTCCTTGCCGGACAGATTCTTCAGATCGAGGCTGATCACCGCCTTGTCACCGGCCGCCATCACCCGCGGCGTGCTTGGTTCCACCACCAAGGGCGCACGCACGATGATCGAGCTGTCGGCGTTACCGAACCGCTGATCGGTCCATGCCAGCGCGGCGAGGCGCAAACTGCCGTTGAAGTCCGGCACATCGACATGCAGTGTCGCCTTGCCGTTCGCATCGAACGCCACCGGGCCGGCAAACAGGTCAACGATTTCTACCCGCGGATTCAGGCGCGCGGCTTTCGGCAAGGCCGCACCGCTCATGTCGCCGCCATAACGCAGTTTGCCTTCGGCGCCATCCATCGCCTCAATGATGCGGCTGTAGATATCGTAGGCATCCACACTCAGCGCACGCTGCGCAAACATCCACGCCCACGCATCCGGCACCGGATAATCGGTGATGTTGAGCACGCCCTGATCGACCGCCGACAGCGTGACAAACGCCTGCTTGCCGGCCAAGTTGCTGGCCTGCACGTTGACGTCCAGCGGATTGCCCGGGCGCATCATCGCTGGCGCCGTCAACTTGAGCGGAATACGCCGATCATTGCGATCCATCGCCACATGCGCAATGCCCATCGCACGCGCCGGCGTAGTGTGCTCCGTCGCCTCGCCACCGCGAAATACCAGCGCGGTCACGTAGACATCGTGGCGCTCCCAATCGGCGGTCACCGGGATGGAGAACGTGGCGCCGGCTTTGGCGTCGATGTTCTTGGAATACAACAGATGATCCGATTCAACCAGCAGCACACCCGGGCCGGCATGCGGCGGCGTCACGGTAACTTTCAGCGTGTCGCCGACCTTATAGCGAGCCTTGTCCAGCGCCAGTTTGACCTTGTCCGGCCGCGCCTCCTTGCCCAGGTTTTGATCGTCCCAGCTATAACCGGCGAAGAACGGAAACACCGTCGTCAGCTTGGTCGACGGGTCGTAAACCTCGACCCGATAGCTGCCCCACTGCACCGGAAATTCCACGCGCGCCACCTTGCCAGCGGCGACGTCCACATCCTTTTCCTCAACCAGTTGCAGGCGCTGATTGGCGTTGGATTTCCAACCGCCATCACTCTCGTACATCCAATAGAAATCACGTAGCTCACGCTGCAGCCGTACCTTCAGATGCTGACCGGCGAGCAATTGACCCGCCGCATTGGCACGCATGATTTCAAAACCTGCCGGCGCCTCGCTTTCGGCACCTTGCTTGGGATCAAACAGCGGCCGTACGCCGACTAACTCCTTCGCCGGCCAATAGGTGCGCTTGAGCTGGCGCGTCACTGCGCGACCACCGCTTTCGTAGACACTGCCCGATAGCGTCACCGCTAATGGTGTCGTGGGCTTGACGTCATCGGGTAACGCGACATCTTGTTGCAGCACGCCCTGGGCATCGAGCTTGTCATCGATCACGTCATCGGCGCTTTTCGGCAAATCGACCAGCGGGTCACCGAAGAACGTATCCGCCAGTTTCGCGACCGGGTGCACCTCAGGCGCAACCAGCAATTTGGCGGTGAAGCGGTTGCCGGCAGCCGGCGCACCATACAGATAGCTCGACGCTACTTTCAGCTTCAGCGACTCACCCGGTGACAACTGTGGCTGCGGGCTGGACAAATCCACCTTCAACCGTTCCGGCAAAAACTCTTCCACGTGAAAGGGGAACGCCTGCACGGTCTCTTTGCTGGCTGGATCAAGGCGGAACTCAAGCTGCCACAAACCGGTGGGCGCGTCGGCCGGAATGACTTGACTCAGCTCGAAGTAATTGAGCTTCTGCGGCTCGATGCGTTTCTCAGCTAGGGTCCGACCGTCAGGCTGCTTGATGCGCACAAACAGCGATTGCGCCTTCATTGGCTTGCCGTCGTAATCACGCAGTAAGGCCGACGCACGCAGCGTCTCGCCCGGGCGATACAGGTCGCGACCGGACCATGCATACACTTCAAACGGCGCTTGCTTGCGACCAGTAATATCGAAATTGGACACGTCCAGTGCCGGCCGGTTAAACGGCAACACGGAAACATCTTTGTCGCGTTGCGCGACGAGTACATCCTCGGCGTCGATCTTGTACGCCATCAGCGCATTGCCGCTGGCGTCGGTGGTCGCCTTGAGCTTGCTCTGCCCATCAGCGTCACGGATATCGATGCTCACCCCACTGATCGGTGAGCCATCACGCAATGACGCCACATGCAGCAGCACGTTGTTGCGGTAGACGCGCAAGTGCAAGCCAAGGTCACTAACAAAGAAGGTCGCCGTGTCGTATTCACCCTTAAACGTCCCACCGGCCTTGACCACGGCGACATACACGCCGGGTTGCGCCAGCTGCTTGATGTTTTGCACGGGCAGGTAAGTCACGGTGCGCTCGTTTTTCGCACCGCCCAACGTGTAGTGGTTGGCATACACCGAATCGGCTATCTCGGTCAGCGGATGCGCGATGCGCCGATCCCGGTTGCTGCCACCGGCTGGTCGCGGGCCACACGTGTTGTAGTCGCGCACCTCGTGGTCAAGCTCGTAGGTGCTGCGCTGGCCGTTACGCGGATACGCGCAAAAAAAGTTGGATAGCGCGTCATCGTGCACGCGGAAAAACTCCACGTCGGCGTCATGCACATTCATCGACACCACCGGCAAACCGCGCGTGCCGCGCGCCGGTAACACGCTGCCATGCGAGGCGAACGCCACCGCTGGCGGCAAGTTACCCGAATACACATCATGCTTTACTTCACGACCAAGCGTATGGCCGTCCGCCGCAAGCAGGCCCGCGTGAACCTCCACGACATAGCGCGTGTCCGATTGCACGAACGGAAAGCGCAACGACTTGTTGTCGTCATCCAGACTCCAACTACCGCTGACCACCTCACCATTGGGGCCGGTCACCGTAATCAGCTTGTCGAATTCTTGCGCCGAAACCAGGGTGCGATTGAACTGCAGTACCAGTGCGGTGCGGGTATCACGCGAATCGGCGCTGGCGGACACCAGAGAGAATGCCTTGTTTGCGGCTGCCGCTTGCACCGAAGCACTGCTCGCCGGCGCGCTCTGCAACACCGGCTTGTCGCCGTCCTTGCCACGGCCACAAGCGGCCAGCAGCACGCACAGCAGCATGATGAGTAAGGCGCGCACCAAGACGCCGTGCGAGCAAAGCACAGTGGATCGATGTGACATACGGCTCTCCTGAGTCAAGTCCCGATTATTTCCCGAAGCGTGCTAACAACGCTGCCAGCAGCGTCACCCCTATGTCTAGGCACATACCCACAGCGTTGAGTAGCGCGGCCGACTTCTGGCACAACGCAACCCTGATGACACACGCACCGTCCACCTTCGGCGCTTGCCCCACGGTTGTGACGGGGCGATCAAAGATCGGCGGGACGTGCAACCCCAACGCATAATGCAGAATGGTACCTGACCGCGCTCACCCGGCGTGCTTCACTGCTCGCCCACGCAAGGCAGCGGGCGCACTAGCTAGCTAGTAATGAGGTCAGCAGTCGGCCGCGCCACGAGCCCGCACCCTCAAACACGTTTCCAAGGCGCACGCCATGGGCTGCAATACGAGCCGAAATGGTTTAGCAAAGGCGTTCGTAAACGCCTCGGGCGCACCCAAGGGACCTCCGAATAAGTCGCCATCGCAACGAACGCCCAGATCCAGCGACCCGGCCTGTCGTTACAGGCACTGGATGACCCGACCGCCGGTTGTAACGAGCCGCTGGAATAGCGCATCGCAGCTACTCCAGCCGATCTCCAGAAAGCGCGACTCAATGTTCGAGTACATGCAAATCCTTCAGCAGCAACGCCAGCCCCGCGCTCAAGTCGGCCGGCGACCGGCTGCCAGCGGCGCCATAAAACGCGGTGTACAGCAACTTTGGAGCGGCGCTGGCTGGCGGCCCGACCACGCTGGCCACGCGCAGCCGGTCATTCATGCGATAGGGAACCCCTTCGAACGGATGCTGGCGCTGAGCCACCTTGTCCCACCCGCTTTTGAAGCTGTCATCCAATTCGCTCGAGGGCAGCACATGGCGTTGGATAGTAATGCGATCCGGAGTATTGGCATCTGCGGCCACTTGCACATTCCCTACTCCCCACGTGCGCTGAGCTCCTGCACCGAAATAGCCGAAGCCCAAGGTCAACTTACTGTTCGGCGTGATCTTCTGCAGTGCCGGGGTGAACGCGAAACTCAGGCGCTTGGACGCGTAACTGAAGCGATGGTCGTAGTCGGCGTCGATCTGGATATTGCTGAAAACTGTCGGTAACAGTGCTGTGTTCTGCAAATAGTCTTTCCACTGCGCCAAGGTGCCGTCATACGCCACCCGCACAAAATCTGTGAGCGCCTGCATATCCGTCAAGTGCTCATGCAAATCTCCGGCTGGCGCGAATTGCAGCAACGTCACGTAACCATCGGGTACGGGTAGCGAGCAGGTGACAACCAGTGCGTTGCCAAAGGCCAACGGCCACACGCGCACCTGCCAGTGACGCTTCCAAGTGTCCATGTAAAGCGTGTCCTGACTCGGCTTACCCAACCCGGTGATGTTGACGTGTTCGCTGCCCACCTTACGCTTGAACACACCCACCTTGGCGATCTGATTGATCAACTGCGCCGGGTCGTTGTACAACTGCGCGGCGGTTACGCTGTCCGGCTTGCGCAGGTGAAACAGCAGGCTGTGACCGGCCATGCCGATGGCGATATAGCCATTGTCAGACAACGTCGTCTTCGGGCCGCGCTTAACCGCCGGGCCCCACTCGCCACTGTTGTTACGGACGATGACTTCCGGAAAGTTTTCCAGGCTGGGCACGCTATCGAGCAAGTGGTGGGAGCCGTCGCCCCGTGGGAACAACCGAGCGCTTTCCTTGGTCAGCAACGCCTTGAGTTGTTGATCAACAAAAGCATCCTCAAGCTGCAAAAAGCGAGCACTGAAATCAGCGAAACTCAGCGGTAGCGCAAATTGTGCCTTGAAGGTCCCGGTCAGCGTCGCGTCAAAGACATCAAACTGGTAGGGCAGGCGTTGGTCGATGACCGCGAGGCGGTCCGGCGCATCCAGCACCTCACTGATCGGCAAGGCGTAGTTGAGGTTCTCATTAGCCGACTTCATCAGCACCACACCGATCAGCTTGCCGCTGCTGTCCAGTAGCGGGCCACCGCTATTGCCCGGCGAGGCGGCCGCGGAGAAACGCAGCCATTTCCAACTGCCGTCCTGATCTTCAGGAGTTGTCGACGTATACAGACCGTCTCGAATGATCACGCCGGTACCGAGTGCGTTACCCACCGCATACACCACCTGATTCAACGCCGGCTTGGTATCGATTTCCAGCGCTGCGGTACTTGGCTGAGTGGTTAGCGAGAACACCACGAAATCTTTGCGCAGCGAATATTTTTCGATCTTGTCGATCGCAAACACATGGCCGCTCGCGTCACGCAGCGCCGGCTCGCCCCACAAGCTGCCGAAGCCAATACGCAGCACATGCGCGGCGGTGACATAGCGGCCGTGGCCTATCGCAAAAGCGGTGCCGATCGAATGATATTTGTCGTTGCGCTCTTGATACGGCAGCAAGTCCAGTGGCAAAGGTTTCTCGTAGGTCAGCGGATCAACCACCGGCTTGGCCGCGACCACTTCGAATGTGGCGGCTTGAATCTTTGGCAGCAGCGACGGATCCAGACTCGCCGCTTGCACCGTACCAATGGCCATCAGTACGAAGGCGGTCACGCACGCCAACCGCACACTCCACGCGTACCCGTGAAACCGATGCCACACCATCACTCGTCCTGCAGACATACGCATCCCTCGCGAATACAGAATTTGGAATCCCCACCGGTGGCGCTTTTGCAGCGGCAACCTCGCGTGCATCCTGACACAACGTCTTCCCGTACGCGTGCTCGTGTGCCACGTAATCTTGTGCGGTGCGCAACCACGTCATGGGCTGAATACAGCGCTTCAAAATACAACATCTGATCCGCGTTGGGCCGCCTTCAGCGCCGTTCGGCAGCAGCACGCGCAGCCCGTGAAACGCCGCCAGAAGCGGACGCTACCGACGTTGGTCATAAGGCTGCGTTTTAGTGCCGCTTAGTGGCCAATGTTGTCCGTGCTGTCAATGAAGCGCGCCACGTTGTCGTGCAACATCTTCAACGACGGCTCGTGCGCGTACACCATGTGCCCGGATGGGTACCACGAGTAGCTGATGTTGTTATCCAGACTGGCCGGAATCGGCAGGTGATGGGCTTCGTAATCGGCCGCAAAGAACGGCGTAGCGAGGTCGTAATAGCCGCCATTGATATAGACCTTGAGGTTCGGGTCGGTCTTCATCGCCATCGCTAAATCTGGCATCACGTTGGTCGAAGACTGCAGCGCCTCGCCATGTGAACCCGGCGCCTTGTGCGAAAAGTCCCAATGGTCGACGTCGGCATACAACCGATAGTGACGATCCTGGCCAAACTTCAGGTCCTTCCGAACGTAATCATTGAATGCGGCCACATAGGCCGAGCTGATCGCCGAGGACTGTGGATCGTACTGCGAGCCTTTACCCATCGGATCAATTGACGGCCCGGAGAAACGTGTATCCAACCGTCCCGTGGTCAAGTCGTCCGTACCCAGCAACTCATGCTCAAACATGCCGCCGCTAACGCGCAAGTTAGCCTTAACTAAGTAAGCCACTGGCAGGCCGGTGTACTGATGCAGTTTCTCGGCCACCGCCTGCTTTTGCGCGGCACCAAGACGCGAACCGGCTAACAACGCCTGCGCATACGGGCCCATTGCGTATTGTTCTACTTCTTGTAGAAACGGCTCCAGCGCCGCCGGCTGCTGCGGCAATTTGTGGTGGTAAAACGCGGTGGCGGCATAGGTCGGCAGGCCTAGCTGATACGGCAGGTCGATACCCGGGTTGAACTCGGGGCCATCGACGCTGGTGTCGAAACTGAGGATCTGCGAAAGCAGGATCACGCCATTCAGATCGACACTGTCTTGGTTCGTCAGAATATTCGCCACTACGGCCGAACGCGTGGTGCCGTAGCTTTCGCCAAACAAATATTTCGGCGAATTCCAGCGCCCGTAGGTGGAGAGGAACTGCGTGATGAACTGGGCAAAGGCGTGACCGTCGCCATCCACACTGTAGATCGCCTTCTTGCGCTCCTTCATCTGCTTATCGTGTTTGTCCTTGTCGGTAGCGTCCGCAATTAGACGGCTGAAGCCAGCGCCGGGCGCATCGATAAACACCACATCGCTGGCATCAAGCAAGCTGTAGTCGTTGTTGACTAGTTGATACGGTGCTGCCGGCGTGTGGCTGTCATCTTTAGTGACCACGCGACGCGGGCCAAACGCACCCATGTGGAGCCACACGGAAGCCGAACCGGGGCCGCCGTTGTAAATAAAGGTGACCGGCCGCTTGCTCGCATCCACGCCCTTCTTGAAATAGGCGACGTAGAACATGCTGACTTGCGGCTGCTGCTCCTTGTCGCCGCTGCCGTGCAAGATCAGCGTGCCAGCCACGGCCTTGTAATTCACTCGTTTGCCTTCAATCGATACCGAGCCCTCGCTGGTCGACGTTTGCGGCTGCAGCAAGGCGGGGTCAACTTTCACCTCAGCCTGCGCGTGGTCGTCGCCCTTGTCGGCAGCAGCCATAGCGGTGGTACTGAGCAGCGCTGCAGCAAGGATGGCGAGCAACGAAATCTTGCGCATGGCGACAGCCTTTGTTATTGCGGAGACGTGACGCCTCGGGTCTTTCAGCATAGAGGCACGGCAAGCATGCCTTCATCACCCGGAAGTCACGGTCGCGTCAGCAGCACGATCGCCAGTATCGCGAGCGCGACACCGACAAAATTAACCTTGCTCAGATGCTCACGAAACACCAGCACCCCCACCACCGCGCCCAGTGCGACCACGCCGATATTCATGCTGGTAAAAACCAGCGCCGGATGCTGTGGCAACGCTTGATGCCCGCGCAGGTAAAACAAAATATTGCCGAAGTTGAACAGGCCAAGCGCGACGCCACCGAGTGCGCTGCGTGCGGTGAAGTGCGTGCGACCGCGCAGCCAGCGACTCAGTTGCAACACAAAAGCAACGATCAACGCCAACGCGAACATCGCCTGCAATGACGCACCCAGCGGAACGCCAGCCAAGGCCACTTGCTTGAACAAAATATCGATAACGCCGAAGCCAACAAACACTAGCAACGGAAACAGCCAGCGCCCCGCGCCCCTCGCCGTGTCAGACATATCCGTATCGGCGGTTCGAGCCGTTCCCGCAGGGATCTGTCCACGTTGGCGCCACACCATGCCCACTAGTGCCAACAAGCCGAGTGCAATGCCAACCGCCTTCAGCACGCTAAGCACTTCGCCAAACAACACAAACGCCGCTAGCAACGACAGCAACAGCGATAAACGCTGCGCTCCGTCGCTGCGCACCATACCGGCGTGGCGCACCGAGGCGGCCAACGCCAGAAAGATGGTGGGCAACAACAGGCCCAGCCCAAGCAACGCCAACCACGGCGCGCCCGGCGTGCGCAAAGTATCTAACGTGGACGGCAGCAGCCACGCAGTGAGCAGGCTCGCGACCACGTAATTCCACGCAATCGCCTGACCCACATCCACATCAAAACGTCGCGCCAGTTTCAGCAGCACAGATACCAACACGCTGCAGATCACACTGAACAACACAAAAATCATCGACCCTTCCCCACACAACGAAGGCGCACGGTAGCGCAGTACGGCGCTGGTCTCAGCGTGAGATCAGCATCAACTACGCGAGCCTCGCACCAGCATCAGAATCGCTACGGCAATAATCGCCAACGCAAAGATCAGGTTGAGCGCGCCACGCTTCTTCGCCAGGCGTTTCGCACCCAGCGCACCCAACCAACCACCCACAATGCCACCGCCAATAAACTCCAGCGCAACCGGCCAATTGATCAAGCCCGATACGGCGTAGTTGATCGCCGTCGTCATGCCGAACGCACCCACCGCGAACAACGACGTACCGATCGCATAGATGATCTCCATGCCGGTGGCATACATCAGGCCGGGCACGATAAGGAAGCCGCCGCCAATACCAAAGAAACCCGCCAGGCTACCAGCGCCAAGGCCGACCGCACCAAGCCGTGGATACATACGCGGCAACGGGTAACGATCCGCGCCACCACGACCACGGCCACGCAGCATCAACCCCGCCACCACCAGCATCAACACGGCAAACAACAGAAGTAGATGCTGACCATTGATGGCCTTGCCGATGCTGGACCCAACATAGGCGCCAAGCACGCCAGTCACGGCGAACGTGAAGGCTACCTTCCAGTGCACATGCCCGGCGCGCGCATGCGGAATCAGGTTAGCGAACGCGTTGACCGAAACCGCCAGCGCGCTGGTGCCAATCGCCAGGTGCGGGTCACTCACGCCGACCACATACAGCAGCAACGGCACCGCGATGGTTGAACCACCGCCGCCAATGAGCGCCAACGAAAAGCCCACCGCCGAACCGCACACGATGGCGAGCAAGGCCTGCAGGAGTAGCAGATGATCCACGATAATCCCCGGAAGAAAGCGGCGCCCAGCTAGCAGCGAAATATAGTTCTACCAACATTATCCGCGACGCCTGCATCCGCGCGACACTGACTCGCACTTGCGCTGCATCAGTCGCTTACGGCCAGAGCGTGACGCCAGCAAGCCTAGTAGTACTGACAGCGCACCTGTTCGCGCTACCGCGACCGCACCAGAGCACGGCCATGCGGCCGCGCATCCGAACCCAATAAAGAATAACCTCCAGCGCCGGTCCGGCGCGACCATCACGGTCGCTCGGCTATGCCGGTCAACCGACGCGGCATGAGGAATCAGGCATGCACGCCGCACGGATGTTTCACCAACTCCCGTGGTGCGGCGCCCGTAGCAACCACCCACGAACAACGGCAGACGAGCGGCGGCACGCGGCGACAACACCTGCCGCGTGATCCACTACGTCGCCACCGCGCAAAACATGACCCGCATCCACACCTTGCTTCATCAACGCGGCGCGGGTGGTGTACCCAAGAGGTGACCGTTGATCTTGGTGCCATACAAGGACATCGGCGTGTCGTGATACTTCTTCCGCGTTGCGCTCACGTCACCTTTGAAGCGGGGATCCTGCGGCCGCTCATGCGCATCCATGAACATCGCCACGTCCCACGCGTCTTGGTCGCTCAGCGTGTTGCCGCGACCGAGCGGCATGTTCGCCTTGATGAACGCGGCGGCGTTGTCGAGCTGGTGCATGCCGGCACCCCAATTGAAAGACTGCGGCCCCCACAGCGGTGGAAACACGTTGCGACCGGCCACCTGCTGACCCTGGCCGTCGTTACCATGGCACAGCGCGCAGCTCTTCTTGAAGACAGTCTCACCACGCGTGTAATCCGGCGGCAATGGGGGCTTGAAGCCCTGCTTCGGAAATCCAGCGCCGACTAGTTTCTTGCCAACCGGTTCGCCCGTGCTCAGCCACCACGCATAGGTTTCCAACGCCACCATCTCGGCGCTATCCAGCGGTGGCGCTTTGCCATTCATGCTGAAGCGGAAGCAACCCTGTAGGCGCTCGCCGAACGTGTTCACCTTGCCGTTTTTCTTGCGGTACTGCGGATACACGCCGTACGCGCCCCACAGTGGCGCCGAGTTGGGTCGGCGGCCGGCATCCAGGTGGCAGTTACTGCAGCTCAGTCCATTGCCGACATACGCTTTGGCATGCGCTGGGGTATCGGTGAAGATGTCGCGTCCCTGACGAATCACATCACCCAGTGGGCCGTCTGGAATCGCCGACTCAGGCGGTGGAGTGAATACAATGGGCCCCGGCTTGGCCGGCGCCGCTTGCAGTACCGATGCGGCTGCAGCCGGTGTCGGCGCGGATGCTGGGGCTGCCACTGGGGCTACGGCGGGCACAGAATTATCTGCTGCCTTTTGCGAGCAGCCGGCTAACGCGGTCAGCGCAAGCGCGAAGACAAAACCTACGGGCATCTTGTTCATGGCTTGGCCTTCGGAGTCGGAACGGGTTGTGCGGCAAACCAGGCGGCCACGGCCTGAACGTCTTGCGCACTCAATACTGACGACAGATGTTGCATCAATTGCAGCGGATCGTTGTGGCGCGTGCCGGTCTGCCACGCCTTCAACTGCGCTTCGATATAGCTAGCAGGCTGGCCGGCCAAGGGTGGAAAGTTGGCACCCACACCGCTACCAGCCGGACCATGGCATTGCACGCAGCCCGGCACATCGCGACTCCAGTCACCTCGTAAGGCAAGCACAGCACCCGCACTATTGGGCGCCGGCATGGCGGTCGTGGGAGTTGCTAGCGCTGCGGGTAGTGGCAGCTTGCTGTAGTACACCGCCATCGCGTGGCGCTCGTCTTCGCTAAGCGCGGTAGCAGTAGATTTCATGATCGAACTGCTGCGCGCGCCACTGGCGAAATCGTCTAGCTGTTTCTGCAGATACGCTGCATTAAGACCCGCCAACCGCGGATAGCCGGCGGCAGCCAGCCCGCCACCATCGGCGCCATGACATGCCATGCAAGGCACCGCGCCCTTGCCGTTACCCGCGCTGGCGATGGTCGCGGCATCGACCGCCAGCGCGCTGAGCGGCAAGCCAAGGCCGACCAGCGCAATAACGGAAATCAAGCTGCGTATTCCTGGCCGAACCATGACGAACACCTCAATGAGCGGCAAGGAAGCCATACTTGTGATAGACGGCCGCAGCGGCGGGACTGCGCATAAACGCCATGAAATCCTGCGCCGCCTGTTGATGTGGCGCGTTCTTCATACGCGCTGCGGTATACGTAGCTACCGCGTTTTGCGCCGCCGGAATGGCGATGGTTTCTACCGGGTGATGCAAGATCTGCTCTTGGAAATACGCCTCAGTCGACCATACTGGCGCCGCATCGGACTTGCCCTGCAATACGCGCAAGGGTGATTGACGGTGATGAATCCGGGTCAGAAACGTCGTGCCATCCTTTACCTTGGTTTCCATAATGGTGCGATCAAGCGCCGCACCACCAATCTTCTTGTAACTGGCCTCGATCTGCCGGGCAATACCTTCCCACTTGGGGTTGGGCATGCTTACGCGGACATCGCTGCGACCGAGATCGGCCAGCGTCTCGATCCCTTTGGGGTTGCCCTTGGCGACCAAAATCGCCAGCGGATTGCGCGCGTAATCGTAACTGTCAGCAAACCAGTTGTGCTTCTCCTGATTCTCGGCGATGGCGCCCTTACCGGCCGTATAGATGTCCGGTTTAAACGTAATACGCATGTTGCCCATCACCAGCACGCCGCCTTCAATCTGCTTGGCTAGAATGCCCGGCGGCAGCGTCTCGGCGAAAACGCGTTGATACTTCGGATACGCCTGCTTGAACGAAGCCATCAGGTCGTGCACCACCATGAACTGGTTGCCGGCAAAAAACACCACCAACTGCGGGTCAACGACATCGCCTTGCAGGTCGGCAATGGCGTCAAACGGCGGCACGCTGAACTGCAGGCCTTCCGGTGGTGGATTCCACGGTGGCAGAAAACTAGAAGTATTCGGGGTTGCCGCACTGGCGCTCAGCGCAGCAACAAGACCTACGGCCAGGCACAGCGGACGTAATAGAAGGTGGCGCATGGGGTGTCTCCTTAAAGCAAACGGGGATTACAGCGGTAGCAGGGCGTAGCCTTTTTGTTCCAGCACGGTCACCGTGGTGAGGGCTGATAACGCCAACGTCACCTGCTTATCGATCCAACTGTTTTTATAGTGGTGTTCGGCAACCGCCTGACCGCATACCGCCACATCAATACCCGCCTTGCGCAGCTCAGCGATCACCACCAGGTTAGGATTGGCGACGCCGAACTCTTTTTGATAGTGCGCGTTATCCAGCATGGCGGCGGTTGCGGCGCCGGAGGCGACTGCCACAAACTTCAGATGGCTAAGCGGTACCCCAGCGTTTGTATACAAGTTCACGGTACGCGCCACGCGCTCCAACGCCGGGTTGATCTGGCCCGGCTCCTTGGCGCCACGAGTGAGGTTGAACACCACTTTATAAGTGACGGCAGGATCTGGTTGATACGCCGCCTGCGGCAGGGGGTGCATGGCACCCGCACTGACAATCGTGGCTGTCGCCGTGGCGGCGGGACTGCTGGCAAACGCAGCAACGGGTAGCAGGCTAAGTGCCAACACAGCAGCAACTAAGGGACGATACATGGCAACCTCACAAACGATGGGCGACGCGACACGGCGTCGACACATCCTAGGTCCATGTGCACCAATAAACCACGACGCATTTGTGATCCCACTGATAAGCGAAATTTATAGAATCTTCCGCACCGTTTGTTCCTGTCGCGCACCACGTGCGGTGCCATGGATAGGTGAGCAGACTCGTCGCGGTGCGATATGCGCAGCTCACGCGGTGGATAAATATCGACACGCGCGACGCCGCAGCCGCCTCGCGGATGGCCAAACGCCGCGGTCAGAAAGCCGCTTTACGGATCGGTGCAGAGCTGCTCAAACATGGTCGTGAGCAGTGCACGCACACGATCAACGCTAATGCGGTAAGAAAGCGTCTGAGTGTCGGGACGGCCAGCCACAAGACCATCGCGGCGTAGCAGCGACAGACGCTGCGCGGCTGTACTTTGCGATAGCTACAGCGAGTGCGCCAGTGACTAACAGCACACTCGCCTTATAGCAACTGGCGCGGCAGTCATTGGCGGTGGCGATTGGCTCACACTTTTAAAACAACGACAGCCGCATCTACAGACACATGCCCTTGTCCGGCCGTCAGCGCTGGCGTGTTGGTGGCCGCAGGTGGCGTACGTCGCGGTCATACCTCCACTCCTAACGCGTTGTTACGCCGACCGCAGCGTGCGGCATACCTGACGAACGGCTGCACGCGACATCCACCACAAATAGGGCGCGCCCACCGCTAGTTATCACGCAGACGCATCAACCGGTGATTACCTGCACTACCCGCTCACAACACATCCAGCGGGATTTTTAGATAGCGCAACCCATTATCTTCAGCCGGCGGAAGCTGCCCGGCACGCATGTTTACCTGCACCGCCGGAAACATCAGCGCGGGCGCCGACAACGTCGCATCGCGCTGTGTTCGCATGCTTACGAAATCCGCTTCGGTTACGCCAGCGCGTACATGGACGTTGCGCTCACGCTCGGCGCCCACCGTGGTTTCGTGAACAAACTCATCGCGCCCCGGTGCCTTGTAGTCATGGCAAAGAAAAACTCGCGTGGCGTCTGGCAAGGCGAATATTTTCTGGATGGATTGGTACAAGGTGGCGGCATCGCCGCCGGGAAAATCACAGCGCGCGGTGCCGTAGTCCGGCATAAACAAGGTATCGCCGACAAACGCGGCGTCGCCGATCAAATGCGTCATACATGCCGGCGTATGACCGGGCGTGTGCAGCGCGGTCGCGTCGATGGTGCCGACCTGGTAACGCTCACCATCGACAAACAGATGATCAAACTGACTACCGTCACGAGGAAACGCCACACCCGCATTGAACAAGTCGCCGAAGGTCTGTTGCACAGCACGAATGTGCTCGCCAATCGCCAGCTTGCCGCCTAACTGTGACTGGAGATAGGGCGCGGCCGATAAGTGATCCGCATGCACGTGAGTTTCCATCACCCACTGCACCGCAAGCTTCTCGCGCCGCACAAACGCGACCAGTGCATCGGCGGAAACATGTGCCGTACGGCCGGCTGCAGCATCGTAATCAAGCACGGCGTCAAGGACGGCAGCGTGCCCAGTAACGGGATCCCACACCACGTAGCTAAACGTACGGGTGGGCTCGTGGAAGAAGGCTTTCACGCTGGGTTGCTGCATGGCGACGCTCCCGTGTTTCGTCATCAATCTTTCCGAGTAAGAAAACATGCTGCCGGCCACCAGCCAAGCATCATGCTGATTACCAACGCCAGCGGTGACATCGCGTGACCACCGAGCGAGGCCAACGCCGGGCCGGGGCATCAGCCAGCCCTACCCCAAACAAGCCAAAACAACGCCGCGTCACCGATCAGCCGCGCGTCGAAGCGGCACGTGGCTGGCCAGCAGAAGTTCTCGGCCCTAACAGCCGCGAGCGTTGCCACGCCGGACCAACCCGCCAGCAATGCCGCTCATGCCGGCAACCCGGCCAAGACCAGCCATCAACAAGATGGTAGCGAGGCTGATCAAGACACCACCGAGCGTGGCATACGCATAAACCGTCATGACGACTCTCTTTTATATGCGTATACACGAACATATCGTGACCCACGCCAACGCACAAGCGACGTGCGGCGTGCTTGCAGGACCGATCTGACGGCCCGGTCATCGCTTACATCGGCTAGCAAACGCGTGCGCGGGAGTGGTCGCTAAATAACCTTGCTGCGGCAAACACCATCAGCGATATAATTGCCTTGACAAATATACTTAAGGCAATAGAATGGCGCGCCATGGATACGACACCACCACTTGCTAGCTCCGAACGAACCCTGGGCACACTACTCGGGACGGTGCGTTCGGAACTGGTGCGCGCGATGGAAGCAGAATTGGTCGCCGCTGGCGTTGATCTGCGCTTTACCCCGTTCTTGATACTTAAGCGCCTAGGTCAACAAGGCCCCATGTCGGCCAGCGAACTAGCCCGCGCCGTGGACTTGGACGGCGGCGCCATGACGCGCCAGCTGGACCAACTGGAAGGCAAAGGCTTTCTGTGCCGGCGCCCGCACGAGCAAGACCGCCGCACCCTGCGGATTGAATTGACCAGCGCCGGTGTTGACGTGGTGAAACACCTGATCGACTGCAGTGCACGCGTACTCGGTGCCGCCCAGCGTTCATTAAACGCATCCGAACAAGCACAACTGCACGACTACCTGGAACGCGTGCTCAGCGCGTTACGCAACAAGCCCTAACTTACCAAACACTGACTGATTTCGGACCTTACTCATGCGCCTGCAAATCCTTGCGGCAGCGACTACTTTGACGCTCGCTTTGGCCGGTTGCGCCAATAGCGACGGCTTGCGGCCTAGCGGCAGCCTGCTTGATCCCACCACATTAAAAGCCGAGCAGAGTCTGGCAGCCGTCCGCGCGCCCGCCACACCATGGCCGGCTAGCGATTGGTGGACGGGGCTGGGCGACGCCCAATTGAACGCGTTGATTACCGAGGCGCTGCAAGACAACCCCAGCTTGGCTGAGGCCGATGCCCGTGCGCGCGGCGCACAAGCACAAGCCGATGTCGCCAACGCCGCGCGCCTGCCGAGTATCAACGCCAGCGCCAGCGTTTCTGGCGCCCGCATTCCCGCCACCGTCATCCCCGGCGGCCATTTCAACGTGGCCAAGTACGGTTATGCCAGCTTCAAATGGGGGCTGGATTTGTGGGGTGGCAAACGCGCGGCATGGCAAGCGGCGCTGGGTGCAACGCGAGCGGCAGATGTGGAAGCACAGGCGGCGCGCGTTGAGCTGTCCGGTAACGTCGCACGCGCTTACGCACAGCTTGGTTACGCCTTTGTGCAGCAAGATTTAAGCGGCGCCGAATGGCAGCGCGCTACGACCGCGCGCAAGTTGACCCAGCAACGGGTAAGCGCCGGCATCGACAACCAGATTCAACTGAATCAGGGTGACGCCGAAGTGGCCAGCGCCGAGCAGCAACAGGCGCTAGCTAAACGCGCCGTCGACGCTGCCCGCTCCGCGCTGTCGGTACTGTTGGGCAAGGGGCCGGATCGCGGCCGCAGTATTGCGCGACCGCAGCAATTACAGCCGTCAGCACTGGCCGTGCCGGACAATCTATCTGTTGGCCTGCTCGGACATCGTGCCGATCTGGTTGCCGCACGCTGGCGTGTCGAAGGCTTGGAAAAAAACATCAAGGCGGCCAAAACCGAGTTTCTGCCCAACATCAGTCTCGGCGCGATGGCTGGCGTGATCCGACTGGGTGGCGGCAATCCGCTGACCTTGCCCGCACGGTTTTATCAGTTTGGCCCGTCGATCAGCTTGCCGATTTTTGATGGCGGCCGTTTACGCGCCAACCTTGCCGGCCAAGATGCGCAATACGACGTTGCCGTGGCGCAGTACAACCAAGCCTTGGTCGGCGCGCTCAATCAAGTGGCCGACGACGTGTCGGCGGCACAGTCACTGCAAGAACAGTTGGCGGCGGCACAACGTGCGCGCCACGCCGCGCGGCAAGCGTGGGATCTGGCGCAACAACGTTATCGCGCCGGTATCGGCAGCTATCTGGAGTCGCTTAGCGTGCGCCAGCAGTTGCTCATCGCCGAGCGTGATGTGGCGGCGCTACAGGCGCAGCAAGTCGATCTTTCCGTCCAGTTAATTCAAGCGCTTGGTGGTGGTTATCGCCCCGCCGCCTTACCCGATGACGGCAACGCTTCCCATAAACAAACGGCGAGCGCGGCGCATGCCAACGGCAGCGCTAGTGCAGCTCGCCCTTCCACCCCTTCACGCGATTAAGGCCGTCCCATGTCCAGCCCCATCTCCCCCTCTAACGGATCGGACCCAATGGATTCCACCACGTCCGTGCAGCCCAGCGCGACTGCGTCCGCTACCCCCATCCCACCCAAACGGCCGGCTAAAGCGAAAAAATCGCGTGGCTTTATGCTGCGTGTGCTGGCCGTCGTTGTACTGCTAGCCTTCATCGGCTGGGCCGCGTGGTATTTCTTGGACGGCCGCTGGTACGAAGGTACCGACGACGCCTATATCAGCGGCAACGTCGTGCAGATCACGCCGCAGATTCCTGGCACCGTGGTCAGTATTGGCGCGGACGATGGCAACTTGGTCCACGCCGGCGACGTCTTGGTGCAGTTAGACCCAAGCGACGCCGATGTGGCGCTGGCCGAAGCCAAAGCGAACTTGGCCAATACCGTACGTAAAGTACGCGGCCTGTATTCCAACGTAAACGGTGCCCAAGCCGATGTGGCTGCGCGCCAAACGGCGGTGAAGAAGGCACGCGCTGACTACGACCGCCGCGTCGCCTTGGCCAAGTCGGGTGCGATCTCCGCCGAAGAGTTGTCACACGCCAGCGACGCACTGACCACCGCTGAAAGTGGCTTGATCGCCGCCCAGCAGCAATACCAGACCAGCAAGGTCATGGTGGATGACACCGTCGTCTCATCGCATCCGGATGTTCAAGCGGCTTCCGCGAAACTCCGTGCCGCGTTCCTCAATGACGCGCGTGCCACCATCGTCGCGCCGGTAGACGGCTATGTGGCTAAGCGTTCCGTACAAGTAGGGCAGCGGGTGATGCCGGGCGTCGCCTTAATGGCGGTGGTGCCGCTGCACGAAGTATGGGTAGATGCCAACTTCAAAGAAACTCAGCTCACCAAAATGCGCATCGGCCAGCCGGTGACGATCGAGTCTGATGTGTACGGCGGCGCGGTCAGCTACAAGGGCAAAGTGGAAAGCCTGGGCGTCGGCACCGGCAGTGCGTTCTCATTGTTGCCGGCGCAAAACGCGACCGGTAACTGGATCAAGATCGTGCAGCGTATTCCCGTGCGCGTCGTGTTCGACGATCCACAGCAACTAAAAAAACACCCGCTGCGCATTGGCATGTCGGTGGCTGTCGATGTCGGTCTGCATGACCAAAGCGGCCCCACGTTGGCGCTGCAAGCGCCAACCAAGCCGGCTTTCAGCACCGACATTTACAAGCAGCAGCTGGTGAAAGCCGATGCCGCTATCAAGGAAATCATTCACGCCAACATGGCTGGAAGCAAATAACTCTAGCGGCTCCCTCCCCTGCCTCACGGGAGAGGGTTGGGGACAGGGGCGCGTTTGGTCTTGAGCTTGCATCGAGTCAAAAGCACCCCCTCCCGACCTCCCCCTGCAAGCAGAGGGAGGAGTAAGCCAGACCCCACCACTAATCGATTTTTATGGCCACTCCGTTCCGACCACCTAGTCTTGCACTCAGCACGTTCGGCCTCTCGTTGGCCACGTTCATGCAGGTGTTGGATACCACCATTGCCAACGTGTCGTTGCCGACCATCGCCGGCAACCTCGGCGTGAGCAACGATCAGAGCACCTGGGTTATTACGTCGTTTGCAGTAAGCATGGCCATTGCGTTGCCGCTGACGGGTTACCTGTCGCGCCGCTTTGGTGAAGTGAAGCTGTTTGTCTGGTGCACGCTGCTGTTTTCGCTGAGCTCCTTCATGTGCGGCATCTCGCAAAGCATGGGCATGCTGATCGTGTTTCGCGCGATCCAGGGCGCCGTCGCCGGACCGATGTACCCGATCACGCAAAGTTTGATGATCAGCATTTACCCTCCAGCCAAACGCGGTATGGCGCTGGCGTTGATCGCGATGGTCACCGTCGTGGCGCCGATTGCCGGCCCGATTCTTGGCGGTCTGATTACCGACAACTATTCATGGCCGTGGATCTTCTTCATCAACGTGCCCATTGGTATTTTTGCCAGCATGGTGGTGACGCGGCAGATGAAAGGGCGGCTGGAAAAAATCGAGCGGCCGAAGATGGATTACATCGGCTTGATCACTTTGATTATCGGCGTCGGCTCATTGCAGGTCGTGCTGGACAAGGGCAACGATGCGGACTGGTTCAACTCCACCTTTATCATCATCACCAGCATCGTATCGGCGATCAGCCTGATCATCTTTGTCATCTGGGAGCTGACCGACAAGGATCCCATTGTCGACTTGAAATTGTTTCGCCATCGCAACTTCAGCGCCGGCACGCTGGCGATGGTGCTTGGCTACGCGGCGTTCTTTTCCATCGCACTGTTGATTCCGTTGTGGCTGCAACAAAACCTTGGCTATACCGCCACCTGGGCCGGCTACGCCACCGCGCCGTTAGGCATCATCCCGGTATTACTCGTGTTTTTTGTTGGCAAATACGCCCACCGGATGAATCTGCGCCTGCTAGCCGCCATATCGTTTCTAGTGATGGGCCTCACCTGCTTCATGCGCGCAGATTTTTATCTAGGCGTCGATTTCTATAGCGTCGCGATGGCACAGCTATGGCAAGGCCTGGGTGTGGCGCTGTTCTTTATGCCAGTGCTTCAGATTCTGCTTTCAGACTTGGAACAAGACGAGATTGCGGCTGGCTCCGGCCTATCTACTTTTCTGCGTACGCTGGGCGGTAGCTTTTCTGCCTCCATCACCACCCTGCTGTGGACACGTCGCGCGGTAACCCACCACGAACAATTGGCCGAGCACATCAACGTCTATAACCCGATCGCGCAGGAGGCGATCAAGCAGATTGGGCACGGCGATCAAAAGCTTGGTGCCAGCGTGATCAACAACATGATTACGCAACAAGCATTTCAGATTTCATTCAATGAAATCTTCCACATGCTCGGCTGGATATTTATCGGCTTAATGCTGGTGATCTGGCTAGCGAAGCCGCCGTTCACCACGAAGAGCAAGGCTCCACCCGGCGACCATTGATCAGCGCAATATCTTTTGGGTGTCGGGCTTTAGCCTCGATGCTTCGGATCTCAGCATCAACGCAACCGCATCGCGACTGAAGTCGCTCCTACGAACGGTTGGAAACATGACGCCATTGTGGGAGGGGCTTTAGCCCCGATGCTTCTGATCTCAACATCAACGCAACAGCATCGCGACTGAAGTCGCTCCTACGGGTGTGTCGAGCCACAGCGGGCACCGCTGCCCGCCGTCAGATGGGCGTCGAAGCGAGCCATCTATCGTTCGCTTCGACGCTTGATCGATTACTTCGCAGTCGGTGTTGCTTGCAGGTTCGGGCTATCCAGATCCAGCGCGGTGGACTGCAATAACTCAGCTTTCGGATGGGCCTTGCGGATTGCGGCAGCAAACTGCGAGGCGTCACCCACCACCACGACGTGATCACGCTTGCCATCCAAGTGTTGCTTGGCGTACTTCTCGATCTGTTTCGGCGTCACCGCTTGTACGTGCTGAATGTATTTTCCAACCTCACTCAGCGGCACGCCGTAGACGGCCAGCTCACCGACTTGCATGGCAAGGCCGGCGGTGGTTTCCAGGCTGCGGCCGTAACTGCCAATCAGCGTGGCTTTACGCGCGGCCAGCTCTGCCGTAGAAACGCGCGTGCTGCCCAAGCGCTTGAACTCGCCCAACATCAAGTCGACCACTTGCGGCGCTGACGGGTTTTTCGTTTGTGCTGAAGCCAACCACATGCCGGCATCCGCCATTGGCTGTAGCCGGCTATTGGCTCCGTAGGAAAGACCTCGCTTGATACGGATCTCTTCATTCAACCGCGCGGAATACGAACCACCCAGTACCGCGTTCGCTACGGTGCCCACGTAATAGCCCGCGTCGTGGCGCGGCGGCGCGACGTGTGCAGCAACAACGCCCGCTTGCCCGGCACCGTTTTGATTAATCAGCAACACTTCCGGCAACGTACTCGCCCCAGCACCGGCTGGTTTCGGTGGCAACGCCGTAGCGGGCTTCTTCCAATCACCAAAGCTGGCTTGCGCCAATTGCAGAGCCTGCTGCGGAGTGACATCGCCGGCAAGAATCAACACCGCGTTATCCGGCCGATACAAAGTAGCGTGCAACTTTTGCACGTCGGTACGCGTGATGCGTGTGATAGACGCCGGCGTCCCCGTTCGCGAATGACCGTAGGCGCCGGCACCGTACACGCCGCGGCTGGCGGCAAGTGACGCCAA
Source organism: Rhodanobacter sp. (assembly GCA_039924175.1). Taxonomy (GTDB): domain Bacteria; phylum Pseudomonadota; class Gammaproteobacteria; order Xanthomonadales; family Rhodanobacteraceae; genus Rhodanobacter. The sequence continues at coordinate 21,704 of JBDTBF010000144.1, read as the reverse complement.
CGCCGTCGGTCGACTCAAGAACAAGTGCAAGTCGTCAACGGCTTGTGCTTGCGCACGTTTCAACTCGTCGGCACTGAACTCTGGCTGGCGTACCACTTCGGCCAGCAACTGCAGCGCGGGCGACAACTCCGGCGTGGTAACGGTGATACCCACCGCACTTTCATCCCAACCGGCAGATGCATTGAGTGAGCCGCCCAACATCTCTGCATCCGCCGCAATCTGCGGCGCCGTCTTGCCAGCGGCGCCCTTGGTCAAAAGGTTGGCCGTAAGATCAGCTAAGCCAGCCAGCGACGGCGGGTCCATTTCGCCGCCGCTGCGCAACACCACTTGCGCGGTGACCAGCGGCAAGCCAGCCCGTCGCACACTAACCACCTGCAAACCATTAGCTAGCGTCTGCGTCGATGGCACCGGTAAGCTTAACGTGGGCGCCGGACCCGGTGCCGGAGGCGTCGTCGGAAACGCCGCAGCAGGCGTTACCGGCACCGGTAACTGCGCAGCGCATACACTTCCGGTAGCCACGATGGCAGCCGCCAAGACGGCTAAACGCAGCGTGCTGTTACCGCGACGATTCTTCAGTAGGCGGCTCATTTCGCATCTCCCTTGCTGGCAGCCGACGCAGCCTTGGCTTGTGGTTGGTAATCGATGGTGACGGAGTGCGCACCGGTAACGTATTTGCGCAGCACGCGATGCACATCGTCAGCGCTGACTTTTTGCAGCGCGACCAAGTCACTGTTTGCTCGTTCCGGGCTGCCCTCAATCAGGGTGGCTTGCCCAAGCGCGAACGCCACACCCTGCGCCGTTTGACGCTGCTTCAACTCAGCCGTCAGCAACTGCGTTTTCACTTTCGCCATTTCGGACTCAGGTATGGGCTGCGTAGCAAGCCAGATAATTTCCTGATTCAGCAGCTTCTCGGCTTCCGCCGGTTGGTGGCCACTGGCAAGAATGGCGTACGCAGTGAACAAGCTTGGTCCGACGCGACCATCCGCATCGGCACCAACGTCTTGCGCTACTTGATGGCGGTACACCAGCGACTGATACAAGCGCGACGAATTGCCTTGCGATAATAACGCTGCGGCGACTCGCAGCGGAATGCTGTCGGCACTGTCAGTCGCCGACGGAATCAACCAAGTGATGGCCACTGCCGGCAAGGGCGCTGTTTCGCTGGTAACGGTGTAGCGCAAATCCTTCTTGCGTACCGGCTCCTGCGCCGTTACTTGCGGAATCGGTGCGGCCGGTTTCGGAATCCAGCCGAAGTACTGGTCCACCCACGCATCCAACTGCTTCTGGTTGAAGTCGCCCGCGACAATCAGCGTGGCGTTATCGGGCCGATAAAATGTGCTGTGGAACGCAATTACGTTTTGCAACGACGCTGCTTCCAGATCTTCAATGCTGCCGATGGTCGGGCGCTGATAGGGATGCACCGTGTACGAATGCGGGTCAATCGAGTTGAAAAACTTGCCGTACGGATTGGCCAACACGCTCTGGCGATATTCCTCCTCCACCACGGCGCGCTCGGACTTGAAATTTTTCTCGTCCACCGTCAGTCCGGAAAGGCGCTCGGCCTCGGCCCACAACAAGGTGTTCAAGTAATTGCTGGGCACCACTTCAAAATAATTGGTGACGTCATCACCCGTCGACGCGTTGTTAGCGCCGCCGACGTCTTCCGTCAGCCGATCAAACTGCTCGGCGTGCAAATGCTTGGTGCTTTTGAACATCAAATGCTCAAACAAATGCGCAAAGCCAGAACGCCCCTGCGGGTCATCCTTGGAACCCACGTGGTACCACATCTGCACCGCAACATTCGGGCTGGCGTGATCTTCCACACTGATCACCTGCAAGCCATTCGGCAGCGTCCGCTCGTGATACTGAATCGGCGGAATAGTGAGTTCAGCAGCAAACACCGGCGTAACCGCCGCGGCGCAAAGCGTGAAAGTGGCGAACAAGGCAGCTCTAGCCAAATGCATGGGCGATCCTTCGGATGGGAAAGCCTCAACGATAGCAAATGATGGGATGGGTGGTTGTGCGACTACGTCGCGACGGACGTAAGGAAGTGGGCTGGACTGCAGCAACGCAAGATTATCTTTTAAAACAGTGATCCCGGTGCCAAGCAAGATAAGTCCTGTGCGGACGTAGATCTGGGTTGCTGGGTACCCTAAGTTTCCGATCCGGCAGAATCAGCTTGTCCAGTCCATCCGGCAGGCCGTGCGGCGAGAGCAAGATGTTGTAGTCGTCGTCGAAGCTGAGCAGGCCACGATCAAACAACCAGTGCGCGGTTCCAGTCAGAGCAATGCCGTTTCGGACTGTGTCGGGACCGTCCGCTTGCACTGGTCGAATGTGTGCCGCTTGGACCTCGGGACGACCACCGCCATTGATCAGCCGCAAGCCTGTGACCGCACAGGTATTTGCATACGCGTTGCGGACATGGCGGCGGAACGCAACGTCACGGAATTTCCGCAAGCTGACTTGCTCGACCGTAGGATGGATCACGTACTCTGGTACCGGCTCAGCGACGCGATCGGCGAGCTCCCATTCCTCTGGCTTTGTAAGGAAGCCTGCGTGGAAGATCTTGTCGAATTCCTCCTCGGGGACCAGTCGCACGGATTGACCACTGGAACCTTTGTTGGTCGAGCCATCCGATTTCTGCAAGCTCGACTCCCGATACCGGGAACCTTCTCGGAAAGACACAGCGTGGTCGAAGTCCAGAAATTCGGCGATGTGCGCGTAGTAATGATCAGATTGAGTCGGATCTTCCGTAATACCCGTGACTCGGGCAACGGCAAAATAGGTCAGTTTGTTCGGACCGGTGGATCGCCGAGGCTTGTAGTACGCGATCAAATCGTCGACTGCCGCTTCAACCCGCCGAAGGTACCTACGCGGGAAGTGGTAGCGAACTTCAATTAGATCGTCGTACTTAGACGTTTCCGAAGCAGTGAATATCGCGTTGGTCATTCCGCCTCCCCAGTGGCGACAGACTACCAGGTGAAGGCACAGGGGCGGGAATGCTCAGAAGCAATGCGGTGACAGCCGGCAATCCCAATGTTTCACAGCGCAAAAGCGGCTGACGAAGGTGTTGAGGCCGCTCCACGTCGACAACGATTCGACCTCCTCTTTCGTAGCTAGACGCAAACCGAGGAATTCGTGAAACGCAACATCATCGATCGTTGGACCACCACTGAGCGCGTATAACTCGGCGTAAAGCACAGGTACGCCCACCTGTTCCGCCACAAAAAATTCACCACTCTCGCAAGCGGCGCGAAGCACGCCTTCCAAATCGGAATCGCACTTGCCGCGTAACAACAGCCGGCCCGGCTTGCTGACGATATCGGTATCGCCGTACTGATAGAGGAAGACGCGGTAACCATCATCAAGCATCGCCTTGGCCTCCCTCCTCGTCCTCGCCTTCGTGATCGAAATCGTCGAGGAAATAGATCGCATCGCGTAGCTCGTTAGTCCACGGCTTTTTGGTCATGACATAGCCCACGCGATTGGCTACGTGAAAGCCCGGCGAGGCATACCAGTTGCCGTCATCTCCATCGCCTGAATCGAGAACTGTCCAGACCCGGTTTACCGGCGGATCCTTTACGTCGTCGAATTCAAACATCTCACCATCAGACTTCTGGATGAAGCCCCACTCATCCCTGAACTCATCTTCGCCGATGTAGTCCACATCCATCTTCCTTCCTTCTCGCTGGGTGACAACGAGCGAGATAGTCGATCACCGGCCGCTCATAACCTGAGACTGCTGCGACGCATGGGCATGGGCATGGGCGTGGTGAGGAAAGGACTCGACTGTAGAACCGCAGTCTATGCGCGATATTTTTTCACAAAATAGCCGAGAAGCATCGCGCACAGGGTGCGCTTCTACGAAAACAGGCTGCAACAACGGGTACGGTATGGCTCGTTACTGCGGCAGCGCTGGCATCTGCGTTTTCACCAAACGTTGTCGTTTAATCTCGGCGCGCAGGAGCTTTCTTTTGGCTTTGCGTTCGCGGTGGTCGTGCTGCCATAGGTAGATGGCGGGCGTGCTGAGCAGGGTTAGTAGTTGCGATACCAGGAGGCCGCCGAGGATGGCAATGCCGAGTGGCTGACGCATTTCCGAGCCGGTGCCGAAACCGATGGCGAGCGGCAACGCAGCGCCCATGGCGACGAGGGTGGTCATGGTGATCGGACGAAAGCGCACGAGTGCCGCTTCGCGAATCGCCTCGGGCGCAGAGAGGCCACGCTCGCGTTCAGCGACTAGAGCAAAGTCGACCATGAGGATGGCATTTTTCTTGACGATACCGATCAACATCAGCACGGCGATAACCGACATCAAGGTCAGCTGACTTTGTGTAACCAGCATGGCGAGAAACGCGCCGACGCCGGCGGCGGGCAAGGTGGACAAGATGGTCAGAGGATGAATCAGGCTTTCGTAAAGAATGCCCAACACCACATAGATGGCAAGAATGACGACCAACAACATGATCAACGCATTGCTTAGCGCATCCAGCAAATCCTTGTTGTCACCGGTGAAACGCTTTTGCACGCCTTGCGGCAGGTGCGCAGCAAACATGGCCTGATCAACCAACTTAACGCTATCGGCTTGGGTAACGCCCTTGGTCAAGTTGTAGTTGATCGAGGCCGATTCCAGCTGGTTGAAATGTTCAACCGTGACCGGCGCGATGGTCGGGTGAATTTTCGCCAGCGCAGAAAGCGGAATCATCTTGCCGTCGCCGCTGCGTACGTAGGTATTTAGCAGCGCGCTGGGGCTGATCGAATCGGCACTAGCGGAGGTCAGGACGACGCGGTATTGGTTGATATCCGAGTAAATGATCGACACCGGAGTTTGCCCGAACGCACTCGACAACGCGGTGTCGACCTGCGCCATGCTGACGTGCAGGCGCGCCGCAGTGTCGCGATCGACCTGCAACAATTGCTGCATGCCAATGCTGTCGAAGTTGGTGCTGACGTCTCGAAACTGTTTCATGCCGCGCATGACACCGGCCAACGCTAACGTGGGGCCTTGCAGCGACGCGCCATCAACGCTGTCCAAATCGAACGAATACTGACCTTCATCGCCACCGCTACCGCCACCGCCATTGATGAACTGCACCGGCGTCAGCGAGACCTTCATATCCGGCACGGTTTTGTAGTACTTACTGAGGCGGTCGACAATATCCTGAGCTGAATCCTGACGGGTGCCAGGGCCACTCCCAAGTGGTTTCAAGTCGACAAACAGGCTGGCCTTGTTGCCGCCGCTGAAATTGGTAGACACGTCCAGTACCGAGGGGTCGTGCTGCAACACGGCGGCCATCGCTCTGACGCGAATGGCCATTTCTGTCGGCGAAATATTAGCGTCGGCCGTGATGCGCGCCCGCAACAGTCCGGTATCTTCCTTCGGCATCAGCCCGCCGCCCGCAGTTTTCACAACGGCGATCGCCAGCACCACGGTTAACACCAGCAACACCGGCGGCTGCCAGCGCATCAACCGGCGATGCCCCATGGCCCAATCCAATGCGCGTTCATACACGCGCAGCATGCCTTTATCGAAGTTCTCGGCCATGCGCTCAAGGCGGCCCGGACGCCGCTCGGCCACAGCAACTTCCTGCCTCAACCAGCGGCCACACAACGCCGGCGTTAACGTTAGTGACACGACGGCGGAAATCACGATGGTGGCGATGAGCGTCACCGAGAATTCGCGCATCAACATGGTGAACATGTTGTTGCCGAACACCATCGGGCCAAACACGGCAACCAGCGACACGGTGATGGAGATGACGGTGAAGCCGATTTCCTTGACGCCGAGTAGCGATGACTCCAGTGCCGGTTTGCCTTGCTCCATGTGGCGCACGATGTTTTCGATAACGACGATGGCGTCATCCACTACAAAGCCGACGCAGAGCACCAGCGCGATCAGCGAAAAGATATTGATGGTGAAACCCAACATCCACATCACGATCAAAGCGCCAGCGATTGATAGCGGCACACTGAGCATGGCGATAATGGTCGGTCGCACGCGGCGCAGGAACACCAACATCACCAGCGCCACCATGACAATACTCATCAGTAGCGCGATACCCACCTCATGCAACGCTGACACCGTCTTTGGGGTTAGGTCGAACACGGGCGTGATGGTGACGTCGGCGGGCAGGACACTTTTCAAGCGTGGCAGCGCGGCGCGAATCGCCTCCACGGTGGCTACGGCGTTTGCTTCCGGACGCTTGCTGATCTCCATCGTGACGGCGCGTTGATCGTTGAACCACGCGGCGGCGTACTTATCTTCTTGCCCGCTGGTGACCTTGGCCACATCGGACAAGCGAATCGGCACGCCGTTGCGCTGAGCGATGACCAACGAGGCAAATTGAGCGGCTCCATGCAGCGCGTCACTGCTGACCATCATGCGGGTCAGGCCGTCGCTAAGCATGCCTTGCGGAGATGTCACATTGGCCGTGCGCAACGCATTCGCCACGTCGTTGGTGGTCAAACCCTTGCTAACCAGTGCGTCGGTATCCAGTTCAACCCGCACGGCATGGGGCGTACCGCCGCCAACCTGCACGTTGGCAACGCCCGCAATCTGCATCACCGCTGGTTTCAGCAGGGTGTCGGTCAAGTCATATAACTGGTCCGGCGGCAGACTGGTGGACGTCAACGACACCAGCAGAATGGGAATCTGTGAGGTATCGGCTTTGAAGTATTGTGGCGGGTTAGGCATGCCCGGTGGCAAGTCGCTGGCCGCGGCATTGAGCGCCGCTTGCACCTCACGCGCCGCCTCCTCCGTGGTGTGCCCAAAATCGAGCACCACCGTAATTTGCGCCATGCCATCGCTGCTGCGCGACGCCAACTGCTTGATGCCTGGGATCTGCCCCAAATGCCGCTCCAGCGGCGCTACCACGGTTGACGCCATAGTTTGTGCGTTCGCGCCTGGCAACTGCGCTTGCACCGACACGACCGGAAACGCAATCGACGGAAACGCCGCTACGCCTAGTAGCGTATAGGCCCATAAGCCGGCAAGCATCAAACCAATGGCGAGCAGCGACATGCCCGCTGGTCGCCGAATTGTTGGAGCAAAAATATTCATCGAGCTTCCTTGTCCCGCAAGCATAACGGCAGCAATTCGCCATCAGCTACCCACCAAGCGCCACGCGCACAGGACAAGTACCGGTCCTGCCGGCGGTGCAACAAACTTAAGGACCCAGTGGGCGTTTCTTCCATGGCCACGTTATGCCAGCTGACGCGCCGCAATGTATGTGCCTGAAGTCAATACCCTGCCATAAGACAGGGGTGCTTCGGTGATCCGTTTGGGTAACGAGCATCAAGGCCGAAGCCGCGCCCGCGTAGTGCGCAGTGACCCACATTTGTAGGAGCGCACCCTGTGCGCGATGCCTTTCGTGAAGCAGCATCAAAGCAAGGGCATTGCGCACAGGGTGCGCTCCTACGAAAGGCCTAGCGCCAGAGAACTTCGTGCGAGAAGAGCTTCAGTCCCGATATTTCTTGACCCGGCATTAGGACAAGGTCATCCCCCGTGAGCGGGCTCCTACAAGGCGCTGGTCCTTCGACAAGCTTGCGGGAGGGGCTTTATAGCCCCGATGCTTTTGCGGCAAGCGCGAGCCGACTGGCCCGCGCTGTCGTATTAACTTGCTATCTAACTCAGCGCGGCTTCGGGCTATAGCGCAGCGTCACAAACACGCTACGACCGGGCTGATTGAAGTAGTAGGCGGTTTCGTAATTGCGATCAAACACGTTGGTTAACCGCGCCTCGACCTGCCAGGCCGACGCAAAGTGATAGCTCGCACGCAAATCGGTGGTGGAGTAGCCGCCCACTTTGTGTCGATTTGCCGCGTCGTCAAAGCTACGGCCAGCGCCGTTAACGGTGGCGCCGATGCCATAGGCGCCGAAGCGACGATCCAGATCTACCCGCGCCGTATGCTCGGGGCGACGCTGCAAAACGTGGCCGTCGTTCGCGCCACCGTCTTCGTTACGCGGCTGCAACCACGTCAGGTAACCATGTACCTGCCAGCCCGCTACGTTGACGCCGACCTGACCTTCCACACCGCGGATGCGCGCCTTGCTGATGTTGGAGGGAAAGTAAAAGCTATCCAGCGCGATCAGCTGGTCAATGCGCGTTTCATAGGCATTCACCGCCCAGTTCCACTGGTCTTTTTGCTGGCTCAGGCCGAGTTCTGCGCTGCGTGACTTTTCAGGCTTGAGATCGGGGTTGCCGCTGCCAAAAGGAAAGTACAAGTCGTTGAAGGTGGGTGCATGGAACGCGGTGCCGTAGCTGGCCATCAGCTTCACGCCGCCATCAAAGTGATAGCCCCACGCCGCCGCGCCGGTGTTGTGATTACCAAATTGGCTGTTGTGATCACGCCGTGCCGATAGCTGCACTTCGTTGCGACCAAAGGTGCCTTGATACTGCAAATAACTGCCGGTGTTATTGCGGCGGGTGGCGAGAAAGCCGGTATCACTGTCGATATGCTCGCCCTGCCAATCGACGCCCGCGGTCAGCATCTGCCCGCTAGCGAGAGTGATGTCGTTTTGCCATGAGGCTTGATTGCGCCGCGAGTAAATGAAGCCGGTGAAAGCTTTGTTCTCGTAGTTGTCGTAGCGGTCCAGATTCTGGCCGACACTCAACGTCGTTTTCCACGCTTCCAGCGGATTAATACTGAAGCTGCCGCCGGCTACTTGTTCAACGGTGCGATTGCGGTTTTGATAATCGCCATCAAACTTCACGTCGCCCAAACTGCGCAGCCAAACACCACTCACTTGCGCGCCGTTGTCCCAACGATAGCCACCGCTGGCACTCAGGTTTTTGTTACGAAAGCCGTCTTGATCGGGCTCGTCCGTAAAGCAGCCAGCAAACGCCGCCTTGGCGCCGATGCGGCAAGCGTTGATGCCGCGGGTGTACTGCGCGCCGACGCTAAGGTTGTACCAAGCGTGGTCCGTGCCGCCGGATAAACCAGCCTGGCTCCGTAACAAGTTATGACTACCGGTGGTGACGCTAAAGGACGGCAACAAGCCGCCATCGCGCTGGCCGTGACGGGTGAAAATTTGGATGACACCACCGATAGCGTCGGCGCCGTACAAGCTGGAGCGCGGCCCGCGCACAATTTCGATACGCTCAATCTGTTCCACCGGTATTTGCTCAAACGCCGCCAGCCCGTTGGCCACCGAGCCGATGCGGATGCCATCAATCAGCACCAAGGTATGCGATGAATTAGTGCCACGCATGAACAAGGATGTTTGCTGGCCATAGCCACCGGCATTGGTAAAGGTGATGCCGGGCAAGCCGACCAAGAGGTCGGGCACCGACAACGGCTGCAGCCGCTCAATGTCGGCGCGCGTGATCACCGTGACCGACGACAGCGCTTCATCCGCCGTGATAGCCGTGCGCGTGGCCGTCACCATCACGCCATTCAAATCTTCCACGCCATTTTGATCGGCGGCTTGCGCGGTCATGGCGCAACCCAGAAGTGCCACTGCCAATAAAGTCTTTTTCAACGTTCGTTCCTCGACCGCACACCCGCGTACGGCTCAGTGGATAGCATGAGCTGACGGCAAACGCAGGGAGACAGAACAACGGGCAGGCGCAAACGCCAAACACGACTGTTCGGCCTCGCCCACCGCGAGCCATCAGAAGAAATCATCCAGGCCGGTCTCCGGGCTCACGAGTAGCAAGCAGAAACTTACTTGCCCAACGCGGCGCCTTCCCATGCGCAAGTCACTGACGACTTGCTGACACAGTGGCGAACGACCGCGCGAAAAACTCGCTTACCGTTGCGGGGGCAGCGCCGGCCTTGCCGTGAAGTCACCTTCACCGCGCACCGGCTTCCCGTTTCATCCCTCAAGCGCATAGCCTGATAGGACACCTGAACTTCACCACTTTAGCTTCGAGCAGATGTTTCGGCAATGTGCCGCGAGCGGGTTGATGGGCGTGGCGGAGCGTGGCGCGAAGATGCGAGAAGCTTTTTTTTCGATGCATTCGGGTAGTGGCATTCAAGCAACAGCATCGGGGCTAAAGCCCCTCCAACAAGAGAAGCAGATCCATCGCAGCCTTGTCGGCAAGGCTGTCGTGGGGATGCCTTTGGACCGAACCACAAAGCCAGAACAGCGTTCGCAAGCTAGGTCCCGACTGCTCGCGCCAGTGCGGAATGGAACGCCCCAGAAAACGACGGTATGCCAGCAAGCCTAGTAGGAGGGGCTTCAGCCCCGATGCTTTTCGATCTCGGCATTCAAGCAAGAGCATCGCTCGCGAGCGAGCTTCTACAACTGGTGCATCTGCGGGCGCAAACAACTAGCAAAATAACTAAGACCCGAGAAGCCTCGTAGGAGGGGCTTCAGCCCCGATGCTTTTCGATCTCGGCATCAAGGCAAGAGCATCGCGGCTGAAGCCGCTCCTACAAGGCTCCTACAAGGGATGGTGCGAGGGACGAGCTCGCAAACCGTGAGGTGCGGCGTGACGGCGAGCTCAGGACTCGCCCGCAATCCATGTTTGCTGGACATGTAGCGTGTCGTCCAGCGCGACTAAATCGGCCTGATAGCCGGGGGCAATGCGGCCGTAGCTGGCGCCCAAGCCGAGGAAGTCAGCCGGATACGTACTCGCCATGCGGGCGGCTTCTTGCAACGGGAGGCCCAGCAGTTGCACGGCATTGCGAACGGCGCTGGCCATGTCCAAGGCAGAGCCGGCCAACACGCCTTGTGCGGTCTGGCAGACGCCATCCTTGATAAAGATGGGCTCACCGTTAAGCACAAATTCCGGCTCGTCGGCTCCCACCGGTGGCATCGCATCGGTCACCAACATCATCTTGCCGCGCGCCTTGGCAGCGATAGCTACACGCAAGCTGGCCGGATGCACATGGCGGCCGTCCGCAATAATGCCGCACCAACTGTCGGTATCTTCCAGCGCGGCACCAACGACGCCCGGTTCACGACTACCAAACGGCGTCATGGCGTTAAATAAGTGGGTAAAACCGCGCACGCCAGCGTTCAATGCGCTGCGTGTCGTGGCGTAGTCGGCGGCGGTATGCCCGGCGCAAACCAACACGCCCGCCGCAGTCAACGCAGTGATATCGGCTGGGGCCACACACTCCGGTGCCAGCGTGAGTACGCGCACGCCCCGATGCGGCGCGCACAGCAAGGCCATCTCGGCTGGCGTGGGTTGATGGAAGTATTTCGGGTCGTGCACGCCCTTGCGCGCCGACGCAATGAACGGGCCTTCCAAATGGATACCGAGTACACCGGGCACACCTTCCTGTAACGCTTGTTCTACGGCGACAAGCGCCGCCTGCATCACGGCAAGATCGTCACTGATCAACGTGGGTAAAAAACCGGTGGTGCCGAAACGACAATGCGCCGCGCCCATCTGGCGCAACGTTGCCACGCTCGGCGCGTCGTTAAACAACACGCCGCCGCCACCGTTGACCTGTACGTCGATAAAGCCGGGCAGCAACCGCGCACCACGCAAATCCTGTTGTGTCTCCCCCGGCACGCGTACATCGGAGAGCGACACCAGATCAACGATACATGCGCCGTCTAGCAGCACGGCGAGATCGTCGCGCCAGCCGGTGGGCGTGAGTACGTGCGCGTTGACGAGCAATTGAATCATCGAGAACACCTAGTGATGAACGAAGGACCGTAGGAGCGCACCCTGTGCGCGAATGCTTTTTGGTCTGACCTCTTTAAAAGCAGCGCGCACGCGGTGCGCTCCCACGAAGTCAAACCGTCTCGGTGACCTTACGCAAATGCGGCGGTACGTCGGGGTTGAAGCCACGCCGTAACGCCAATTCGCTGGCGGCGCGATAGAAGCTTTGAATAATCAGCAGTGGCGTGCATAAGGCCGGCAAATCGCCTGCCACGGGCAGCATGCCCGGGCCATGCTGGCCAGGTGCCGCCAACAAAATTTGTGCGCCACGCTGGCGAAACTCATCGGCCACGGCCAGCGTGCCTTCCAGGGTGTCGTCATCTTGCGCAAAACACAGCACCGGAAAGTCAGGCCCAATTAAGGCCATCGGACCATGCCGAACTTCCGCCGCGCTAAAGGCTTCGGCATGCAAACCGCAGGTCTCCTTGAATTTCAACGCCGCTTCCAAGGCCACGGCGAGACCAAAGCCACGACCCACGACAAACAAGCTGCGCGCGTCCACCAAGTTGCTGCTCAACGCTGACCAATCGGCGTCCCAACTTTGTCGCAAGGCCTCAGGTAAGGCCACCAAGGCATCGGACAGCGCACGATCACCACGCCAGCGTGCGCACAAATGAAGAATGGCGGCCAGCGCCGCGATATAACTTTTTGTTGCCGCCACGCTGCGTTCTGGCCCGGCGTGCAGCGGAATGACCGTATCAGCCAGTGCAGCTAACGGCGAATCTTCCACGTTCACCATCGCTACCACGCGCGCGCCAGCAACCTTGGCCGCCTTTGCGTTGCGCAACAGGTCGGGGCTTTTACCCGACTGCGAAATGGCGATGAATAACGCACCCTGCCAGCGTTGCTCGGCGGCATACACCGATGTGACCGATGGTGACGCTGACGCGGTAACGATGCCCAACTGCGTTTCGAAGACGTACTTCGCGTACGCCGCCGCGTGATCGGAACTACCCCGAGCGCAGGTGACAATGAAACGTGGCGGCTCTGCTCGCAGCGACTGCGCCAACATTGTCACCACCGCTTCGTTAGCCGCAAACTGTCGCGCCACTACCGCGGCCGACTCGTGCGCCTCTCGATACATCAATGTGTCTTTAGCCTGCATGTGCAACCTCGATCAAGAAACCTTCTGCTACGTCCAAACCACCTAACCGACGCCCACGACTCACACCTTGGCAACCACTACCGCAGAAACGCGGCGCGCACGAACACCTCTGCATCGACCATCAATCGTTGTGGAGCTCGGCAACAAAGTCGTAAACGTCACCGCGATACCACGAGCAAGTGAACTCCACTACACGGCCGTCGCTTAGAAAGCTGCGGCGTTCAATACTTAATCCAGCGCTACCCTCAGCAACGTGCAAAAGTCGCGCCTGCCGCGTATTCAAGGACACCGCACGCAACCGTTGCAGCGCTCGTTGTGGGCGGCAGTGAACACGTTCCAACGCCTCGTACAACGAGTCGTGTACCAAAGCCGGATCAGCCAGTACGCTGGCCGGCACGACGCTGCGCTCAATCGCCAACGGCTCGTTATCGCTGTAACGGACGCGATTCAAGCGGATCACTTGCGCGCCCGGCGACAAGCCCAATGCCATCGATTCTTCCGGGGTGACTTCACCCACGCTGCGTTCGGAAAACTCCGAACGGGGATGCAGGCCGCGCTCGCGCAAGTCCTCGGTAAAGCTGCTCAACCGTGCCATCGGCTTGACGATGCGCGCGCTAATAAAGGTACCTGCGCCATGGCGCTGCTGCAGTATCCCTTCCTCCACCAGACCCGAAATAGCCTTGCGCACGGTAACGCGGGAAAGCTGCAAAGCCTGCGACAAATCACGTTCGCTCGGCAATGCATGACCCGGCTCAATGGCGCGCCGCTCAATAACCGAGCGAATGGCGCTGCGCAAACGCAGGTAAGCCAATGGTTGGCGTGCGGCCGGGTCACGGCAGATGCGTTGGTACTCAGTGGCAAGTGCGGTTTCCATACGTGCGAACAATACCAATACCAGTCCATTAGAGCAACCATGCCGCTGATCCGTTCTTCGCTATAGCGACAATATAGGAAGGATTTGAGTTAATAAGTGGCGTAATCTCGACAGTAATCGGGCAATAGCCGGAGCTCTAGCGAAGAATATTACTGCGCAATATCGATATTCCACTGGTATTGTTCTGGTATGCTCGGCGACACCGCAGACAGTAGCGACACCGACGTGCTGTCTGTCTTTCGGCAGGTCGAATCACCTTCATGCTGGGCAGCAAGCGTTACCCATGAGCGAATCATGGAGCGGTACTACGGCACCATTTTTCGCACGCGGCACCACTTACCTCTTCATGAAAACTGGCGGATTTCTACTGCTCGCCCTATCGCAATGAGGTGTCAAGGTCATGGCTTCTGCGCAGCCCGTTCAACCGTTCGACTTGGTTATTTTTGGCGGCACCGGCGACCTTGCCTTGCGCAAGTTGTTACCGGCTTTGTTTCGTCGTTTTATAGATGGCCAAATACCTTCCAGCAGCCGCATTATTGGGGTGGCGCGTGAACCGCTCGCTCGCAGCGACTACCAGTCACTGGTGCGCGCTGCCTTGGCCGTCAAGGACAACGACGATGACGCCAGCCAATGCGATGTTTTCTTACAACAAGTCAGTTACCAAGCGCTCGACGCGCGCAAAGATGACCACTGGGCCGACTTCGCCAACACGCTTGGCGAACAGCCCGATCAGGTTCGCGTATTTTATCTATCCACCTCACCGGAACTGTTTGTCGACATTTGCGACCGCTTAGGCCAATTCCAGCTCAATCAGGGCGCCGCACGCGTTGTACTGGAAAAGCCGCTCGGCCACGACCTTGCCAGTGCGATGCGAATCAACGATGCCGTCGGCCGCGTCTTCGACGAATCGCAGACATTCCGCATTGATCATTATCTCGGCAAGGAAACGGTTCAAAACCTTCTCGCACTGCGTTTCGGCAATGCACTATTTGAGCCGCTATGGAATGCCGAACACATCGACCACGTGCAAATTACCGTGGCCGAAACGTTGGGGGTTGGCCGCCGTGGCGCCTACTACGATCATGCCGGCGCGCTGCGCGACATGCTGCAAAATCACATGCTGCAACTGCTCTGCATGGTGGCAATGGAGCCGCCTGCCTCGCTGGAGCCCGACGCGGTGCGTGACGAAAAACTGAAGGTGCTGCACGCACTAAAGGCGATCGACGCCAGCAATGCTCCGCAACTCACCGTGCGCGGCCAATACCGTGCCGGCATTGCCGAGGGCGCCAGCGTAGCGGCTTATCCCGAAGAGCTTGGCGCTGACCATTCGTCTACCGAAACGTTTGTAGCGTTGAAAGCTGAAATAGCTAATTGGCGTTGGGCCGGGGTGCCGTTTTATCTGCGTACCGGCAAGCGCTTGCTGGATCGTTTGTCCGAAATCGTGGTGGTTTTCAAACCCGTGCCGCATTCTATCTTCGACAAAGACGCCGGCCCGCTAACGCAAAACCGACTGGTACTGCGCTTGCAGCCCGATGAAGGAGTCAAGCTGTGGCTCACCATCAAGCATCCGGGTTCCGGCGGCTTACGGCTACGCCATGTTCCGCTGGACATGAACTTCGCCAAGGCGTTCGGTGTTGAGCAACCGGGCGCTTATGAGCGCTTGCTGCTCGATGTAGTACGCGGTAACCCCACGTTATTCATGCGTCGCGACGAAGTCGAAGCCGCATGGCGCTGGGCCGATCCCATTCTGAACGCGTGGGCGCAAAGCGGCGAACCACCACGCCCCTACGCCGCCGGCAGCTGGGGACCAAGCGCGGCCGTGGCACTGATTGAACGCGACGGCCGCACCTGGAACGAAGACAGCGAATAAATCATCATTCACCTGCCAGTGGCACGGCCTGCGGGAGAATTAGGCTTCCTATCCAAGAGCGTGTGCCGGACTTAGCTCGACCCGCGCCGCCGCAACGACCTTGAATCGCTATGCATACTTCATTAAACGTCACCACTCACAGCTTCACCCATTGCGATGCGCAAGCGTCCGCACTGGCCGAACGTATCGCCAACCGGCTGCGCCTCGCACTGGCTGAGCGCGGACAGGCAGTGCTTGCCGTGTCCGGCGGAACAACGCCGCAGCCTTTTTTCGAGAAGCTTGCACGCGAAGCGCTGGACTGGGCGCACGTGCAAATCACGTTGGTGGATGAACGCTGGGTCGCGGAAAGCGATCCGCGCTCGAACGCCAGGCTGGTGCGCACATCGTTGCTGCAGCACGCCGCGAGCGCGGCATCGTTTGTGCCGCTGTACACCGGCGCCGCCACACCTGAAGAAGGTGTCGCGGAAGCCAGTGCGCGCATCCAGGCACTGTCGCTGCCGTTCGACGCTGTGGTGCTAGGTATGGGCGACGACGGCCACACCGCGTCGTTTTTCCCAGACGGTGATCATTTGGCCGAAGCACTGGATCTCGACAACACGACGACCGTACTTCCCATGCGCGCGGGCGCCGCTGGCGAACCGCGCATAACGTTGAGCCTGTCGACCCTGCTGAATTCGCGCTCGCTGTATTTGTTGGTCCGCGGCGAACACAAGCGGCAACTGCTTGCCGATGCGCGCCTCGGACTCGGTGCTGCGCAGCACATGCCTGTTCGCGCCGTACTGACCCAACAACGCTTGGCTGTCGCCGTGTATTGGTGCCCGTAGCGCGGGAATAGCGGTTGGCCGGCGGCCGCTGGCTAGCACTAACGAGACGATGATCTGCTCTTTCTCGCAACGATCCGGCGACGTCGGCGACAACAGTCGGCGTGTTCGCCAGGCGCCAGCTAGCGGCCGCAGCTGATCAAGCAATCAGAACGCTTCAATGGCGGCTTCTAGTCATCTGGCGCTGTTGACTCGCCACGCGGACGCCGCAGAACGAAAGTCGGGTTCCGCCCGCTAAAGGCGCGCGGCAACGACGGGCGACGCTCGACCGCGCGAAAGCCGCGGCCGAATGCGTAACCCATCAAATCATGGTTTAGACGCCCCACCGCGCAACGGTGCCGTGGAACCACGCACGACCAGCACGGGACTGAAGCCCTCGTTTTTCGTCACTGCTGGCTCGCCGTGAGCGGCGCGCTCCAAATCGGTAATCAAGCGGCGCGCGGCACAACCGGCAATCTCTTCGGTCGCCTGGCGCGCAGTGGTCAATGCCGGCCAGGACTGCTTGGAAAAAGGGCTGTCCTCAAAACCAGCAATGGACAACTCAAACGGCACGTCGATGCCACCCGAATGTGCGGCGGCCAATACGCCAGCGGCAATTTCATCATTGGAACCGAAAATGGCCGTCGGTCGGTCTTTCAGCGCGAGTAACTTGCGGGCGCCGCGAAAGCCGTCATCGAAGGTGTAATCACCCGGCACAATCAACTTTTTCTCAAGCGGAATGCCGTAACCACTCAAGGCGTCTGCATAGCCTTGGTAACGCTCCAGGCTGGAACGATGTTGCTTGCCGCCCCATAAAAAACCGATGCGCTGATGACCGAGCTGGATCAAGTGTTCAGTAATGGCGTACGCCGCGTCACGGTCATCCACATACACACACGGGCAGCCGTCTTGCGGGTCCTCCCGCGCGGAAATAATCCGCACAAAGCGGACCTTTGCCGCCGTCAGCGCGGCGATCAAAGCAGGCTGCTCGGACATTGGCGGCGCCAACACTAAACCAGCCAACCGCGAGCGACGCACCAGGGCGCATAGCTCGTCAGCGAGCTGCGGCGACGACGCGTCACACGGGTGAATTTGTAAACCAAACCCACTAGCGCGACAGACCGACAGCACGCCGCGCTGCAAGTTGATGACGTAGTTAGCGTTGGGGTTGTCGTAAACCAAACCGAGCGCATACGCGCGCGTGCTACGCAGACTGCGCGCGGACGGGTCCGGCTGGTAATCCAGCGCATCAATCTCGCGCTGTACCTTCTCTCGCGTGCTGGCGCGCACCGACGGCTCGTGATTAATCACACGCGAAACCGTCTTCAGCGATACGCCGGCTCGTTCGGCGACATCCTTGATTGTGGCACTGCGCAACCGCTGAACTTCATCCATCGTGATGTAAAACCCTTGTCAGGCGCTGGCGCCCGCGGTGCTGCAGGATAGCGCCTACCACGGCAAGCAACCTAGCCTGCGGCTTTGCGCACGGCGAACGCGCAGCCTATTTTTCGTCGCCTTGGCCTACCCGGTGACCGGCCAATCCAAAATACAAAATGTAGAGGTAGCACGGCACCATCAGCAGGAGAAAGGCCAGTTGGAAATTCACATGTTCCTTTAAATGAACGAACAACTGCGGCACCACCGCACCACCGGAAATCGCCATGATGAGCAGCGCCGAGCCACGTTCGGTCAAACTTCCCAACCCCTTGATAGCTAATGGGAAGATGGCTGGCCACATCATCGAGTTGGCAAACCCGAGCGCCGCAACAAAGCCGACAGAAACGTAGCCCGTGGTAAGAAACGCACCGATCGAAAGAAGCACGCCCAGCACGGCGGAAATAGCCAGATAGCGCTGCTGCGAGACGAAGCGTGGAATAAACAGCAAGCCCGCAAAATAGCCAATCAACATGGCGGTCAGCGTGAACGCAGTGAAAAACTTGGTTTGATCCAGCGGCAGATGGAAGCCCGCGCCATAGGTGCCAATGGCGTCACCGGCCATCACTTCCACACCGACATACAGAAACAGACACAACACGCCCAACCATAAGTGCGGAAAACCCATCAGGCCTGCCTTGTGACCGTCCCGCACCGGCGCCTGGTTCGCCGTGGCCGATTCAATTTCCGGCAAGGACGAACGTGCCACCCAAATCGCCAGTACCGCGAGAATGGCCGCCATCAACAAATACGGGCCATGGATTTTCGCGGCGAAGGCGTTCAACAACAGCTCGCGCGTGACCGGATCCGCCGCTTTCACTTGCTGGTCCAGATTGCCAATGCCGTTCAACACAAACGTGCCAATTAATACCGGCGCCAGAATGCCGGCCACCTTGTTGCAGATGCCCATAAAGGCAATCCGCTGAGCGGCGCTGTCAATCGGCCCCAGAATACTGATGTACGGATTGGATGCCGTTTGCAGCAGCGACAAGCCGGCGCCCATCACGAACAGTCCAGAAAGTGCGCCCGCGAAGACGCGCAGGCTGACGAACTGGCCGAACAACACCGCGCCGATGGCCATCACAAACAAGCCCAACGCCATGCCCTTTTTCATGCCGGTTCGACGCAAGACCAACGAGGCTGGCAGCGACAGAAACAAGTACGACAGATAGAACGCAAACGGCACCAGGAACGCGTACACGTCGGCCACTTGAAAGGCCAACTTGACGAAGGTAATCAGCGGCCCATTCAGCCAGGTTACAAAACCAAAAATAAAAAACAGCATGCCGATGATCAGCATCGGCCCGACGTTCGAGCGAGTCGGTGGCGCCTCTGGCAGCGCAGTTGCCATATGTCTCTCCCAAGAGTCACCGTGAGGTGCGGCGCTGAAATAGCACTCGCTTAAAGTGACAGACCCATACGGCTTAAGTGACTCAAAAGTACAACGTTGTCAATCGTTGCTACGGCCGCGACGCTTGCGTAAATCGCCGCCGACATTCGCCTGAATGTTGGCGCCACTCGCCTTCTGTTGCGCTGCGTCAGCGGCGTCTATCTGTAGCTCGCGTACCAACGTATCTAATGTAGGTGTGGCTGACTTTCGCGGCGGTGCAGGCGCGACTTTCACCAGCGCGTGTTGCGATGCCGCAGGTGCCAGACGCTGCCCCTGGCAAGATAAATTGACAGCGTTGTCATTTGGCTTGCATGCTGTTTACTCCACCGCACAGGCAGCGCCGCCGTCATGTTGATCTTGCCCGCGCCACTATCACTCTCGGTCGAAACAGCTCGACATCGCAGCAGCGTGCCACCAAACAAGCTGACGCGGCGATCGGCGGCGGGCCAAGGTCAACGCATGACGCGCACTGAGCAAACCACCCGCCCTAACTGTGTTGATCAGGCATGCTGTTCCGAACACGCGGTCCGCGGGCACATGCTTATGCCTCACCGCTTGACTACCCAAACTGCCACCGTCCACTCGCCGTTGTTACGGAGCACACGATGAAGATCGCCTACTTTCTTGCTGGCTTGGCGTTGTGCGTGATCACCACGGCGGCCAACGCAACCACCCCGCCAACCTCACTGATTCCGCTGCCAGCGCAGATGACGTTGGGCAGCGGCAGCTTTACCGTGGATGCGCACACTCGCATCATCATCAACGGGCACGACGAGGCCGAGCAGCAAGCAGCAAGCGCATTGGCAAACCTGGTCGCCACTTCCCGCCAGCTTCAATTGCCGATCACCAGCAGCGGCAACAGCGACGGTGCAATCGTGTTCCGACACGACCCGCATGCGGCAGTAACGCAGCGCGAAGGTTATACGCTGGATGTCACGTCACAAGGCGTACGTATCACCGCGCGCGACAGCGCTGGCTTGTTTTACGGTGCCATCAGCCTGTGGCAGCTACTAACACCCAACGCCGAGCACGGCGCCGTACAAGTGCCGGCAATGCACATCAGCGATCAGCCGCGCTTTGCATGGCGCGGACTGATGCTCGATTCCGCGCGTCACTTTCAGTCGGTGGCTGAAATCGAACAGTTGCTGGAGCAGATGGCGCAGCACAAGCTCAACGTCTTTCATTGGCACCTCACCGACGACCAAGGCTGGCGCATCCAGATCAAGCGCTACCCTGAACTCACGCGCATTGGTGCGTGGCGCACACCGCCGGATGCCGGACATGACGGCGAGCCGGCGCGCTATGGCGGCTTCTACACGCAAGACGACATTCGCCACGTCGTCGCCTTTGCGGCGGCCCGCCACATCACCGTGGTACCGGAAATTGACATGCCCGGCCACGCGCAAGCCGCAGTCGCGTCGTACCCGTTTATCGGCGTCACCGGCAGGCGCCCGGCCGTGTCGACGGATTGGGGCATCAACCCTTATTTGTATAACGTGGATGACGCAACATTTACGTTCATCGACAACGTACTGGACGAAGTGATGGCGCTGTTTCCCTCGCGCTATATCCACGTCGGCGGCGACGAAGCGATTAAAGATCAGTGGCAAGCATCAGCCGCCGTGCAAGCCAAGATGCGCGCACTGGGCATCACCAGCGAGGACCAACTGCAAGGCTGGTTCATTGACCGCGTGGGCGCCTATCTGACTGCGCATGGACGGCTATTAGTGGGTTGGGACGAGATTCTTGACGGTGGTGACTTGCCAGCCAATGCCACGGTGATGTCGTGGCGCGGTACCGACGGCGCTATCAAGGCGGCGCGCGCCGGTCACGATGTGGTGATGGCGCCTTCGCCCGATTTGTACTTCGATGGATTACAAAGCGACCGCGACGACGAGATTGCTGGCCGCCTGCCGGCGCGCACCTTGGCCAGCGTGTACGCGTTCAAGCCGGTGCCGAAAGAACTCACCCCGGCACAGGCAAAACACGTGTTGGGCGTACAGGCCAACGTGTGGACCGAGCACCTGCCGAGCATGCAGCACGTCGAACGTGCGGTATTCCCGCGGCTGGACGCGCTGAGCGAAGTGCAATGGTCACCCGCGGCAACGCGCAACTGGAAGGGCTTTCTGGCACGCCTCCCGGCGCAGTTTGCACGTTACCGCTCGCAGCATATTGCCTACAGCGACAGCGCATTTGCACCAACTATCGACGTCGATAGCAACGCGGCACGGAACAGCGATACGGCGCTAGTCACGCTGTCTGATCAGGTCGCCAGCGGTGCCTTGCGCTACAGCACCGATGGCAGCACCCCCACCGTGCAATCCACGCTGTACACCGCGCCATTTTCCGTCCGCATGCCAACCACCATACGGGCCGCAACATACGCTGCTGACGGCAGCGAGCTTGCCGCACCACGCGCACGCTTACTGAGCCGCGCTGGCCTGCTCAGTCGTAGCGGCAACTCGTTGGCCAATTGCCCCGGCAGCGATTTCCGCTTACGGGTGCAACCGATGCCCGATGCCACCTCGCTTACGCCGACTTACAACATCAACGTGTTCAATAGCTGCCAGATGTACCCCACTACGCCGCTGGATAAAATCACCTCCATTCACGT
>JBDTBF010000143.1:0-16606 GCA_039924175.1 Rhodanobacter sp. | reverse complement strand
AGTCCCTCCTCAGCGAGGAAATTTTTACCCGCCTTGCCCCGCTGCCGCTCATCGACAAATACCACGCCTACCAGATCCTCGACGATCACTGGCAACCCATCGCGCTTGATCTGGAAATCCTCCAGACCGAAGGCTTCGATGCCGCCCGCGTCGTGGACCCCAACCTCGTCATCAAAAAGAAGAACGGCAAAGACGTCGAGGTGCAAGAGGGCTGGAAAGGCCGCATCCTGCCGTTTGAACTGGTGCAGATGACGCATCATAAAGCGGAGCTGGACGCACTGCGCGACAAGGAAACCCGCCTTGGCGAAATCACTGGCTTACTTGAGGAAACCCTGGACAGCCTCAGCGACGAAGACAAGGCCAACGACACCGTCAACGACGCGGGCGACAAGTTCGTCGCTGCCGCCGTCGCCAAAGAGGCCAAGCTGCTGCTGGCCGAGTCGAAAAAATCTGGCACCTTCGATCCCGAATCCTACGAGGCCAGGATCATCAAGGCCGCCGACTGGCTCGACAGAGAGAAAGCCCTGAAAGCGACGATCAAGAAAGAAGCCGCTGCGCTGCACCTGAGGACCAAGGCAACGATTGAGAACCTGAGCGATGCGCAGGTGAACACACTGCTCGAACGCAAGTGGATCGTGCCACTCAGTGAAGCGCTCCACCGCCTGCCCGATCAGCAGATCGACGGCTTGACCCGCAAGCTGGAAGCCCTCGTTGAAAAGTACCGCATCACCTACGCCGACAACGCCCGCGAGATTCGGGAAACCGAAACCGAGCTGGTGGGGATGATTGAGGACCTGGATGCGGGGGAGTTCGATCTCAAAGGGCTCGGCGAGCTGAAAACCTTGCTTGCTGGAAACTGAGATGACAGACCAGACAGCCGGCAAAGTGCCGCAGATTCGATTCAAGGGGTTTGAGGGGGTATGGGAAGAAGAACCTATCCTGTCACGGATAAAAAACGTCATTGATTTCCGGGGCCGCACTCCTAAGAAGCTCGGCCTAGAGTGGAGCCCCTCCGGATACTTAGCTCTGTCCGCTCTAAACGTGAAGGATGGCTATATTGATCGCTATGCCGATGCTCACTATGGAGATGAATCGCTGTATAGAAAATGGATGGCCGGTAATGAGCTGCACTGTAATCAAGTGCTGTTCACGACCGAGGCTCCAATGGGGAATGTCGCACAAATCCCCGACAAGCAAAAATACATACTGAGCCAACGAACGATTGCTTTCGTAACCGACGTGGATCGACTTTCTGAGGACTATCTTGGCGTTCTCTTGAAATCTCCGAATGTTTTCGGGTCACTTTTAGCTCGATCAAGTGGTGGCACAGCAAAAGGCGTAAGCCAAAAGTCACTCTCATCAATTTATGCATGCGTGAGTGACGATCTCATCGAGCAAACTCAAATCGGGAAATATTTCCGAGAGCTGCATCGGCTGATTGGGCTGCATCAGCGCAAGCATGACAAGCTGGTGACGCTGAAAAAAGCGATGCTCCAAAAGATGTTCCCGGAACCCGGAACCACCACCCCTAAAATTCGCTTCAAACACTTCTCGGGGGAGTGGCTGGAGACAAAGTTGGGGGGCGTCGGGCAAACCCAATCAGGCATTGGCTTCCCGGATGCTGAGCAAGGGGGGAAGACAGGAACACCATTTTTCAAGATCTCAGACATGAGCCGCGTCGGAAACGAGCAGGAGATGATTACGTCCAATAACTACGTGAGCGAGTCACAATTGAAGAGAAAGAAATGGATGCCTATCAGTCATGTGCCGGCAGTGATCTTTGCCAAAGTAGGCGCAGCGATCATGTTGAATCGCAAGCGAATGGTCAGAAGTCCATTCATGATAGATAACAATGCGATGGCCTATCTCTTCGACGCTACTTGGGACACAAATTTTGGAAGAACGCTATTTGATACGATTAACCTACCGCTCTACGCACAGGTTGGAGCTTTGCCCTCATATAACGGGTCTGACATTAAGAGCATCGTTGTCCATCGGCCTGACAATCTGGAAGAACAAAGAAAAATCGGCACCTACTTCCGTACGCTCGACACACTGATTTCCCAACACGCCACCCAACTCCAAAAGCTCAAGCAGCTCAAATCCGCCTGCTTACAAAAGATGTTTGTCTAAACGGCGTACTGATTGCCCATGACCACGTTTGCCAAAGAATCCGAATTTGAAACTGCCGTCATCCACGAGCTGCGCCAGCGCGGCTGGGGCGATGCGGAGGTGATCCAGTGCCCGAGCGAGGCGGACTTGCTGACCAACTGGCAGCACATTCTGTTTGAGAACAATCGCGGGGTGGATCGGCTCAATGAGGTACCGCTGACCGACAGCGAGATGCAGCAAGTCATGGAGCAGATCACCGCGCTGCGTACGCCACTGAAGCTCAACGGCTTGATTAATGGCAAGTCTGTCGCGATCACCCGCGACAACCCGGCGGATGCGCTGCACTTTGGCAAGGAAGTGAGCCTGAAGATCTACGACCGCCACGAGATCGCCGCAGGCCAGAGCCGCTACCAGATCGTGCAACAGCCACGCTATGCGCGCGGCTCGCCCGTGCTCAACGACCGGCGCGGCGACCTGCTGCTGCTGATCAATGGCATGCCGGTGATCCACATCGAGCTGAAAAGGAGCGGCGTGCCGGTCAGCCAAGCCTACAACCAGATCCAGAAATATTCGCGGGAGGGGATTTTCAGCGGCCTGTTTTCGCTCGTCCAGATCTTTGTGGCGATGGAGCCAGCCGAGGCGCTCTACTTCGCCAACCCCGGACCGGACGGGCCATTCAACAAGGACTACGCCTTCCACTGGGCAGACTTCAACAACGAGCCCATCAACGACTGGAAGCGCTTTACTTCCAGCCTGCTGTCCATCCCGATGGCGCATCAGTTGATTGGCTTTTACACCGTGGCCGATGAGTCAGACGGCATACTGAAAGTGCTGCGCAGCTATCAATACTATGCCGTGCACGCCATTTCCGACAAGGTGGCCAAGACCGACTGGAAGAACCCGAACCGTCTGGGCGGCTACATCTGGCACACGACCGGCTCGGGCAAGACGATGACCAGTTTCAAGTCTGCCGAACTGATCGCCAACTCCAAGGATGCAGACAAGGTGGTGTTTCTGCTCGACCGCATCGAGCTGGGCACGCAAACGCTGCTGGCCTACCGCAACTTTGCCGGAGACGGCAACGAGGTACAGGCCACGGAACACACGGGCGTGCTCGTCAAGAAGCTCAAAAGTACCGACCCCGCCGATACCCTGATCGTCAGCTCAATCCAGAAGATGAGCAAGCTCAAGGATGAGGAGGACGGGCTGAAGGCGCACGATCTGGACACCATGCGCGCCAAGCGCATCGTATTCATCGTGGATGAATGCCACCGCTCCACGTTTGGCGACATGCTGATTGATATCAAAAAGAGCTTTTCCGGCGCGGTCTTGTTCGGCTTCAGCGGCACTCCCATCCAGAGTGAGAACCCCCGCAGGGACAACACCACCACGGATGTATTTGGCAATGAGCTGCACCGCTACAGCATCGCCGACGGCATCCGCGACAAGAATGTGCTCGGCTTCGATCCCTACCAAGTACGCACCTACCGCGACCGGGACCTGCGCCAGGCCGTGGCGCTGGAAAAGGCCAAAGCCGGCACGGTGACCGAAGCGTTGGCCGATGCGGCGAAGAAGAGGATGTTCAACCGCTACATGAACGACGTGCCGATGGCGGGGCACCGCGATGCTTCGGGCGTTTATCAAACCGGTATCGAAGACCATCTGCCCAACACCCAGTACAGCCGCGACGAGCACCAGAACGCGGTGGTTCAAGACATTGCTGACAATTGGGTCACCCTCAGCCAGAACAGCAAATTCCACGCGATCTTCGCCACCACCAACATCCCTGATGCGATCATCTATTACCGCCTGATGAAGGCGCGGTGCCCGGAGCTAAAAATCACGGCACTGTTCGATCCAAATATCAGCGACGAGGACGGCACGTCCGATCCCGCGTTGAAAACCGACGGACTTGTCGAAATTCTGAGCGACTACAACGCGGCTTACGGGCAAAAGTTTGACCTCGGCACGCACGCGAATTTCAAGAAGGACCTGGCGGCCCGACTCGCGCATAAAGTGCCCTACATTCGTATCGAGGCCGAGCCGGAGAAGCGGCTCGATCTGCTGATCGTGGTGAATCAGATGCTCACTGGCTTCGACTCGAAATGGGTGAACACCCTCTACCTCGACAAGCTGTTGGAGTACGAAAACATCATTCAGGCGTTCTCGCGCACCAATCGCCTGTTCGGGCCGGACAAGCCGTTTGGCACCATCCGTTACTACCGCAAGCCGCACACGATGGCGCGCAACATCGAGGCCGCCGTGAAGCTGTACTCCGGCGACCGGCCGATTGGGCTGTTTGCCGATCACTTGCCGACGAACCTGGAGCGGATGAACGCCAGCTTTGTCGAAATCAACGCCATATTCAGTACGGCAGGTATCCATGACTTCGCGAAGCTGCCGGACGACCTCACCGCGCGCGCCGCCTTTGCCAAGCAGTTCAACCAGTTCAGCGCCATCCTGGAGGCCGCGAAGATCCAGGGCTTTACGTGGGAGCAATCGGTTTATGAATTTGAAGATCCCAAGACGCAAATCCAGCTGGCCATCAGCCACCATCAATATCTGACGCTATTGCAACGCTACAAGGAACTGGGCGCGGGCGGCGGCGCGGGTGGCGAGAGTATTCCCTTCGACATCGATAGCCACATCACCGAAATCGACACTGGCAAGATCGACGCCGACTACATGAACTCGCGCTTTGCGAAATACCTCAAAGTGCTGCAAAGCGGTGACCAGAAGGCCAGGGAAACCACGTTGGCTGATTTGCACCGTTCGTTTACGTCACTCTCCCAGGAAGATCAGAAAATCGCTCAGATCTTTCTCCACGACATCCAGCGCGGTGACGTGCAGATCGACCCCAACCGCACCTTCCGCGACTACTTGACCGACTACAAGGCAGCGGCCACCAACAAGGAAGTTGCGGCCATCGTCACTTGCCTCGGTGTGGACCCTGCCAAGCTCATTGCCCTGATGAATACCCAGGTCACGGAAGCCAATCTCAATGAATATGGCCGCTTTGATGATCTGTGCGGAACCGTGGATCAGCCAAAGGCCAAGGGCCATTTTGAAAGTCTGGAAGGCAAGTCGCTGCCGATGTCCAGGGTAAACATTAAAGCTGCCAACCTGCTGAGAGACTTTCTCCTTCGGGATAGCCTTAAAAACTAAGGAAAAGTCACATGGAGGCACGCGAGCTCCAAGTCATCCGCATCGGCGCCAGCACCTGCCTCAATCAGAAGTGCTGGTTGCGTCTGCTAGTTGTCTAACGCTGCCTGCAGCACCGCGGCGGCATCACTAGCGATGAACAAATACGGCATGTTTGCACTCGGCCTTGCTCGTGCCCGCTGCGATGCCTGAGGGCATGACTATTTGGGCACCTTCTACCGCAGAGACGGCGACGGACTGAGGTTGGTGATCCAGCAATCAGTGAGACAAGTCGCGAATCGAACGTGCCATGCGAATTCACCGCATCGATCTGGCTGTCGCCTCCCAGCCATGACCTGCCCAAGGCGGCGACCGGACGAAGGCGTTTGATGGCCAGTCAGCGACGGGCAATCGCCTGGCATTGTTCGGCCCAGTCCGAAGATAAATTCGATGGCCGCTGTTTGATCCTAAGTTGCCAGTCCCGAACGGCAGCTTTCGGGTGCTTCGATCGATTTGTCCCATGTCCGGTTCTGGCCGGTCAGTGACCGTCACTTGCCAGTCGTTGCTTGGCCGATCGGTAGCCGTTGTTCATTGGTGACTGTCCGACCGGTAGCGGTCGCTAGAGCTCATATTGCCTTTGCCCCTAATCACCTAAAACATTTGTTCTATCGCGCAGGGTTCGTTGCCGAGTGATGGATGTTATCGGCCTCGACGTCTGCGGATTTCCTGAAACAGCGTATTCACCGCGTCGATGTCCTGCAGCAACTCGGCTGGCTGCGTCACAGCGCGCTGCTGACCCGCGGCGTGGGAATGCGCACGGACGTTTCGGCAGCACTTATCATGCAGCCGTTGAACCTCGCGGTACTCTACATCCTGCACGATCATCACGCCGTCGAGTCGGCCGACCGAGATGTTGTCGCGGAACCGCACGACGGTCTCATTGAGAATCGTGTCCTCGATTCCGATCTCGATCGTCACCCTAAGGTCGTCGTAGGCGTTGCGGATCGCAAGCCGTTCTTCGTCTCCCGGTGGATTGTTGAAGTTGGCGGCGACCCGATGGTGATCGGCGCGATGTTGCGCGATGCGCTCGCGGTGTCGCCGCATGTCGTAGGGCAACCCTGCATCGATATATCCGGGACCCTCAGCGCGATAGCTGATCGACTTCACGCTGGGCGCCTGCCCAGCGTCACCGCAAAGCGTAGTCAGTTCCCCGAAGAAAACCGCGTCGTGGGTGAAGACAATGACTTGCCGGACAGCGGATTCCTCGACGATTCTTCGTGCCACGGCAGTTCGATGGTTGTGGTCGAGGCTGGAGACCGGATCATCGAACACAATCCCGGAAGAGGATCGCGATTGGTGAAGTTCCGCGAAGAAGTACGCGAGCGCGCACATGCGCTGCTCGGCCTCGCTGAGCACGAGGTGCGGGTCGAGACGGCAGTCGGAAAGGAGAATACCTAGGCGTACCGATCCCGCGTCTCCGGTTGAACTGACCCCGGCGCGAATATGGTAGAGATCAAGCTTCCTGAGCTCATCGTTCATCCTGCCGGCCAGCGCCTCGCTGATGTAGGTCTTGGCAAGTTGGCCTGCGAATAGAGTGATCGTGCGCGTGTTGCCGATATCCTCAAGGCACTTCTGAAGCTTCAGCTTGTGACCGAGATTGCCAACCACTTGGGCAATGCTGTCGATGTGCTCCGACAACAGGCGCCGCGCATCTAGTTCCTTCAGGCGAAGTCGCTTCGCTGCCAAGGCTGCCGCGTCGAGGTTTGCGCGCAAGGCGGTCGCCTCGGCGCGTAAGATGTCCGCGATCTGGTGGATCGAAGCGGTCGGATTCGCACCGCGGTATGTCGGCCGGTCTTCCCATTTGCCGTTTACCACGGCGGTAGTGAGCCACTGAAGGCGGGAGAGCAGGTCTTCTTGGAAGATCCGGATATCGTCCGGCAGCGTCTCAATGCGCCCGCGCAGACTCTCAGACATGACTTGGGAGACGGTAACAGTGACCGTCGCGCGCCCAACGTCAAGCATGAGCTGTTGCCAAGAGTTGCGCGCGGCCTGGGCGGCTTCGGACGCCGTGTCCCGGACATAGCGATCGAAGCGCTGCAAACGATCCTTCGCCGCCGGCGTAAGCTCCTGCTGACAAAGCACGCATTGCGCGCGTTCGCCGATTACCGGGAAGGCTTGTTCCGGATACGCCACGCCGGTCGAATACTCCCGCGCAGCGTTGAACAGGAGCGCCCAAGGGCCTTGGCCCGTGCCCGGAAGCAGCGGCGTGGCATCTTCAGCTTGCAGCAGGGTCGACGCGGCTCGCTCAGCTGCCTCGGCGTCCAGCAACCTTCGATGCGCCGATTGCACCGTATCGATCGCTTCGTCGGACACAACACCAGCGGCAGTGCCGATGGTGTTGACCAACTCGTCGACCTTGGTTGCGGCGTTGTCCAGCAGCGTCGCCTTGGTAGTGGGATCCGCTTCGCTGATTTCGTGAGGGAGTTGTGCAAGCTCCGCTCGCTCGACTGCGGTGAGCGCGGCAAGTGTGCGCGCCCGCGCCAGATCCGTTGCGGCGCTGATCGGATGCACAGCGCGGCCAGCGTCGGTATCGGCGGGAATAACGTTGAATGGCGTCACATCCACCGCGAGCCCGGTGATCTCCGCCTGCAGTCGCGGACGCAGCGCCTGACTGAGACCGTTTGCCAGTTGCTGAAGATAGGTCAGGGCGACGGGCTGGAAGGTGGCTGCTTCCCGCGACTGAAGGTAGTGGCGAGCGCAGTCGCCATCGAAGACGGAAATACCCCTAAGTTCGGGCCGAGAGACGTGGCCGCGTTGACCGCTCCAGAGTGCCTGATCTGAGGCGCCGTCCAAATCGAAGGCGATGGTGGCGCTCGGCGTGAGCTGCAGGAAGTTTGGGTCATAGGCATTGGCGTAGACGGTGCCGCGGCTCCTAGCAAGGCACGCCTGCTTCAAGACGCGCGCATAGCCAGACTTGCCGGTGCCGTTTCCGCCGTACACGATGGTGAGACCCTGCGCCTGAAACTCCAGGGTCTGGTCACTTGGAATTTTCCCGACGTTGACGAGCGTATGTAGGGACGTGAGCATCACCGTCGCGTCCTGGTTCGCCTCGGCGGGAAAATGATCCCTAGAGAACGGGATCGGTTGCGGCGCAGGGGCTAGCGTGCTGCCGATTCCTTGGTGTTGCTTGGCAAGATCGAGAATCTCACCAAGATCGGCATCGCTCCATTCTCCTTGAACGCACAGGCGCCTCAGTGCGTCCTGACGCCACAGCGACAGTCTGTCCGCCCACGCCAACACTTCCTCATAAATCGCCATGCGTCCGCCTTCGAATTCCCTAGGAGCCAAGCATACGGGCTAATACGGCGTCAGGCGAACTGCCACCGCGGGCCGCCGGATGGTCGAAGAACGCGGCTGCCGGGACTCTCTAGCGGGAGAGTTTTCGCATCATCGAACCAGCCCGCTGGTATCTCCATTCCATCGCGCTCATGACGTCTTCAACGCTGCACTACAGCGCCACCGCGAGCATCAAGGTCGCACGACTAAGCAATGAAGGATCGCTGCAAACTACCTATGCACTGGACTTCGAACGGATCAGATTGAGCGCTCGCCAATGGCTGCTTCCGCCGGTTGCTGCCGCTGGAGCGGAATAGTTCGTCCGGGGCTGATTGGGAGTTATTGGTTCGTGTAACTAATGTCGGTGGCCTGCGTCCCAAAACCCTCAAAGTGCATCTTGGTTAATGCCTCAGCACCGGGTACGCGGCGGAGTCGAAGTGCGCAAAACCACCGTAAAAAGAAAGGGTCACATCAGAGCAATCAAGGGGTTATGTGGGGGTAAACCGTAAAAAGAATCGCTGGGAACCGTTGATAGGCGGTCTTCGTGCAGTTGACTCTTAATCAATTGGTCGAAGGTTCGAATCCTTCACGGCCCACCATCTTAAACAGCGGCTTACGGCAACGTAGGCCGTTTGTTTTTTATAAGCGAGAAAATGCGGCGTAGGTGCCAAGTCGGACCTCCGCTGTGATGCGGTTGAGTGGGCATGCTTGTGCTGCGAGGGTGCGCGACCGTAAAATGGCCAGCTATCTTGCAAGCCGAGCCTTGGTTAGCGGGAATAGGGCAGTGGTGGATGGCGCGGAGCGGAGCATGTTGCTTCTGCGTTCAAACTGCCCTGTGTTTGAGTCAGTAGGGTTATGGATAGCGCGCGAGAGTGGCGGAATTGGTAGACGCACCAGTTTTAGGTACTGGCGGTTAATCCCGTGGGGGTTCGAGTCCCCCCTTTCGCACCATACCCGACAATTTTTTGCAGGCGGCAGTTGCCGCTATGGCGCCTGTGGCAGGCCCACAACATCAGGTAGTACCAGGAGACGTCATGCAGGTTTCGGTTGAGAACATTGGCACGCTCGAGCGCAAGCTCACGGTGAAATTTCCCGCAGAGCAGCTCGACACCAAGGTGGGAACGCGTATCGCCGAAATGGGGCGCACTGTTCGTCTGAAAGGCTTTCGCCCCGGTAAAGTGCCGGTGGCGGTGATTAAACAGCGCTACGGTGATCAGGTACGCGGAGAAGTGTTATCCGACCTGATTGGTAGCACGTTCCGTGACGCGGTTGCGCAGGAAAAGCTGGCGCCGATCGCCAATCCGGCTATTGATACGACGGGCAAGCCTGAGAACGGCGAGATCGCCTATACGGCGACCTTCGAGATCATGCCGGAGTTTCCGGAAGTCGATGTCGCGGCGTTGGAAATTACTCGCCCGATGGCAGTCGTTGCCGATGCCGACATCGACAAGATGCTGGAAACCTTGCGCCAGCAGCGACGCAGCTTCGGTGATGTAGATCGCGCGTCGGCGAAAGATGACTTTGTCATGTTTGAATACGCGGCAGAGGCAGGCGACTATCGTTACCCCGCTGAAGGCCTTGAACGTGCGGGTAGCGTTCTAGGATCGGGCACGTTGTTCAAAGCCTTGGATGACGCGTTAACCGAGCGCAAGGGTGGCGACATCTTTACCGCTGACGTGACGTTCCCCGATGATTTCCGCAACGAAAAGCTGGCAGGGAAGACCGCTAAGGTCGACTTCACCATCGTCAAGGTACAAGAGCCCAAGCTACCTGAGCTTGACGAAGAATTTGTCAAACTGTTTGGCGTTACCGACGGCAGCATGGAAAGCTTCCGCAAAGAAGTTCGGGCTAATCTGGAGCGCGAGCTGAAGGCGTCCCTGATGGCGCGTCTGAAGTCCGAAGTGGCAGAGAAGCTTTCCATGGCGCACTCCACGCTCGATGTGCCGAACCTGATGGTCCAGTCGGAGGCTTACAACATGGCTTCTGGTCGCGTACAGAAGGGCCAGCAGCCGCCGCAGGAGCTGATCGACGCAGCATTGCCGGTTGCCCGTCAGCGCGTGATTGCAGGCTTGTTGATGGGCGAAATTGCCAGCAAGCAGTCGCTGGTCATTGATCGCAAGCGTGTTGCTGAGCAATTGGCGGCGATCGCCTCGACTTACGAAGAGCCTGAGCAGGTTGTTGAACTGTATAACAATGACCCCAAGATGATGTCTGGGCTGCAGAGTCGCGTCATGGAAGATCAGGTCGCTGAGTGGGTGGCGGAGCACGCCAAGACCACCAATCAGGATCTGAGCTTTGACGATGTGATGCGCCCAGCTGGCGCCTGATTGAATCAGGTGTAGCTTCGGTTGGGCCTGATGCAAATTGGGCCCAACTTAGCGCCAAGCCTGACGCATTGCGCGCTCAGGTTCATCAACCGGAGAGCTGCAATGGCCATGGATCCTATCCAGAACCTTAATTTGGTGCCGATGGTCGTCGAGCAAACTGCTCGCGGCGAGCGCTCCTACGACATTTATTCGCGTTTGTTGAAAGAGCGCGTTATTTTCCTGGTTGGCGAAGTCAACGATCAGGTCGCCAATTTGATCGTGGCGCAGCTGCTCTTCCTTGAGTCGGAGAATCCGGACAAGGACATCAATTTTTACATCAACAGCCCCGGCGGCTCGGTTACCGCCGGTCTAGCCATCTACGACACGATGCAATTCATCAAGCCCGACGTCAGCACGATGTGTACTGGCCAAGCGTGCAGCATGGGTTCGTTCCTGTTGATGGCTGGCGCAAAGGGCAAGCGCTTTGCCTTGCCGAATTCACGCGTGATGATTCATCAGCCTTCGGGTGGCGCGCAGGGGCAGGCAACGGACATCGAGATTCAGGCACGCGAGATTCTTTATATTCGCGAGCGCTTGAACAAGCTGTATGCCGAGCACACTGGCCAGCCGTTAGAAAAGATTGAACGCGACGTGGAACGTGACCGTTTCATGAGCGCCGAAGACGCGAAGACGTATGGTTTGATCGACGAAGTGCTTCTCAAACGCCCTGGCGAGACAGTCAAATCAGCTTGATGCTGGCGGTTAAAAAAGTACCCGTTCGGGTTTTGCGACTGCGAGCAGTGGCAAACCCCTGTGTTATTCTCGCGGCGAGTCCAGATTCACAGGTGGGTTGGAAAGTATGAGCGACGATCGGCAGGGTCATTCCGGCGACAGCGGGAAGATTCTCTACTGTTCTTTCTGCGGCAAGAGCCAGCATGAAGTGCGCAAGCTGATCGCGGGTCCGTCCGTGTTCATCTGCGACGAGTGCGTCGAGCTGTGCAACGACATTATCCGCGAAGAACTGGAAGAGAAAGCCGCGTCCGGGCACACACAGTTGCCTAAACCACGTGAGATCAGCGAATCGCTGGATCAGTACGTGGTGGGGCAGACGCGCGCGAAAAAGGCGCTTGCGGTGGCGGTGTACAACCACTACAAGCGGATTGAATCGCGTCAAAAAAGCGACGATATCGAGTTGGGTAAGTCGAACATCTTGCTGATCGGTCCAACTGGTTCGGGCAAGACACTCTTGGCGGAAACGCTGGCACGGCTGCTCAATGTGCCCTTCACCATTGCCGACGCGACAACCCTGACGGAAGCGGGTTATGTCGGCGAAGATGTTGAAAACATCATCCAGAAGCTATTGCAGAAATGCGACTACGACGTCGAGAAGGCGCAGTCGGGCATCGTCTATATCGACGAAATTGACAAAATTTCGCGCAAAAGCGAGAACCCGTCGATTACCCGTGATGTGTCCGGTGAGGGTGTGCAGCAGGCGCTGCTGAAGCTGATTGAAGGTACGTTAGCATCAGTACCGCCGCAGGGTGGACGCAAGCATCCCCAGCAAGAGTTTTTGCAGGTCGACACGAAGAACATTCTGTTTATTTGTGGCGGCGCATTTTCCGGGCTGGAGAAAGTGATTCAGTCACGCTCTGAGAACACCAGTATTGGTTTCTCGGCCGAAGTGCGCAGCAAGGAACGTACGCAGAATTTGGGTAAAGTGCTGGCAGATGTGGAGCCGGAGGATTTGGTTCGCTTTGGCTTGATTCCAGAGTTTGTTGGCCGCTTGCCGGTCGTGGCGACGTTGGACGAGCTGGACGAAACGGCGCTGGTGAAGATTCTTACCGAGCCTAAGAATGCAGTCACCAAGCAGTTCAAGAAATTGTTTGAGATGGAAGAGGTGGAGCTGGAGTTCCGCCCCGAAGCGCTGCAGGCGATCGCGAAAAAAGCACTGAAGCGCAAGACTGGCGCGCGCGGTTTGCGCACCATCCTCGAGCAAGTGTTGCTTGATACCATGTACGAGCTTCCTTCGTTGGAACACGTCAGTAAAGTGGTTGTAGACGACGCGGTGATCAATGGACAGGCCGAGCCGTACTTGATTTATCGCGGTAATCTGCAGAAGAAAATAGCGAGTGACGGCAGCGACGCTGCTTGATTGCTGGCAGGTAGTGTTGGCGACGGCCTCGGTGGTTTGCACCGGGGCCGTCGCGTTTCAAACGGTAGGTGGCCTTGAGCAATGGGTGAGTTGCCTCCACTTGACGTGTTGTAGTCCCCGGCGCAGTGTCGGGGCGAACCTAAGATTGACTGAGGGAACCCTCTTCGATGGCTAAGAACGCTCCCCTTCCCAAGTTGTTGGATGCTCTTCCGGTATTGCCACTGCGCGATGTCGTGGTTTATCCGCATATGGTGATTCCGTTGTTTGTTGGACGTGACAAATCCATGCGCGCCCTAGAGCGTGCAATGGAGGGCGAACGACAAATTCTTCTGGTTGCGCAAAAAAGCCCCGACATTGATGACCCAAGTGCAGAAGACCTGCATCAGGTGGGTACCCTCGCTGGCGTGCTGCAGTTGCTGAAGTTGCCCGATGGCACGGTCAAAGTGCTGGTCGAAGGGCAATCGCGCGTCGCGGTGCAGGACCTGAAAGAAGTCGACGGCATGCTCACGGCGCGCTCGCGCGTAATTGAGCCCGTGTACAACGCGAAAGATCGCGAATTAGATGTGGTTTCACGCACTTTGATCTCGTTGTTTGAACAACTGGTCAAGCAAAGCCGAAAATTGCCGCCCGAAGTGCTCGCTAGCCTGTCAGGCATTGAAGATCCATCTCGCGTGGCCGATTCCATTGCTGCGCATCTTTCAGTGCGCATGGCGGATAAGCAGAAAGTGCTGGAGACGACCGATGTGGGTCCACGCCTAGAGCTGTTGATTGGCTTGGTCGATAGCGAAATGGACTTGCAGCAGGTTGAAAAGCGTATCCGTGGGCGAGTGAAATCGCAGATGGAGAAGAGCCAGCGCGAGTACTACCTGAACGAGCAAATGAAGGCGATTCAGAAGGAGCTCGGCGACAACGAAGAGGGCCCCAACGAGATCGAAGAGCTGCAACAGAAGATTGAAACCTCCGGCATGCCCAAGGCCGTGCTGTCCAAGGCGCGACAGGAGTTCGGCAAGCTCAAGCAGATGTCACCGATGTCGGCTGAAGCGACGGTGGTGCGTAATTATCTGGATTGGCTGGTCGGCGTGCCGTGGAAAAAGCGCAGTAAGGTGCGCAAGGATCTGCAGGTCGCACAAGAGGTGCTGGACGCGGATCACTTTGGGCTAGAAAAGGTTAAGGATCGTATTCTTGAATACTTAGCCGTGCAGCAACGCGTGTCGGTAATGAAAGGCCCGATCTTGTGCCTGGTAGGCCCGCCTGGCGTCGGTAAAACGTCGCTAGGGCAATCGATTGCACGCGCAACCAACCGGAAATTCGTGCGCATGAGTTTGGGTGGCGTACGCGACGAAGCGGAAATTCGCGGCCATCGACGCACCTATATCGGCTCGATGCCGGGCCGAATTGTGCAAAATATCAACCGTGCGGGTGCCAAAAACCCGTTGTTCATGCTGGATGAAATCGACAAGATGTCGATGGACTTCCGTGGTGATCCGTCGTCGGCGCTATTGGAAGTGCTGGACCCGGAACAGAACCACGCGTTTAACGATCACTACCTTGAGGTCGATCTCGACCTATCTGAAGTCATGTGGGTTGCTACGGCCAATTCGCTGAACATCCCCGGTCCGTTGCTGGATCGTATGGAGGTTATTCGCATTCCCGGTTATACCGAGGATGAGAAGTTGGGTATCGCTCAAAAGTATTTGTTGGCCAAGCAGCTCAAGGCGAACGGACTCAAGCCGGACGAGCTAAGCGTTGGCGAAGACGCGTTGCGGGACATTGTGCGTTATTACACGCGTGAATCGGGCGTGCGCAATCTGGAGCGTGAGATCTCCAAGATTTGCCGCAAGGTCGTCAAGGAGCTGACGCTTGGTGAAGTGAAGAAGGCCAAGGCCAAAGCGGGTTCGGCGAAGTCGTCCAAGCCAGTGAAGGTCGGAAAGGCCAAGGCTGTGTTAACTCGCGCGAAAGTGAGTTCAGCCAACATCGAGCATTACTTAGGCGTACGCCGCTTCGACTTTGGCCGTAAAGAGCTACAAAACGAAGTTGGACTGGTTACCGGCTTGGCATGGACCCAAGTGGGCGGTGAGTTGCTTAGTATCGAAGCGTCGACCGTGTCAGGCAAGGGACGCCTATTGCATACGGGGCAACTTGGCGACGTCATGAAGGAGTCGATTCAGGCCGCGCTCACCGTGGTGCGCGCACGTGCTGATCAATGGGGCATTGACCCGGCGTTTCACGAAAAGCTCGATGTACATATCCACGTTCCCGAAGGCGCTACACCGAAGGACGGCCCCAGCGCCGGCGTTGGTATGTGCACGGCGCTGGTGTCGGCCTTGACCAAGGTGCCGGTACGGTCGGAAGTGGCTATGACGGGTGAGATTACGTTGCGCGGTCGCGTTCTGCCCATCGGCGGCCTCAAGGAAAAGCTTCTCGCAGCGCACCGCGGCGGCATCACCACCGTGATTATTCCGGAGGAAAATAAGAAAGACTTGGCGGATATGCCGGCTAATATCACCTCGTCGCTGGACATCCATCCGGTGCGCTGGATTGATGAGGTGCTGGATATTGCGCTGGAGCGTGCACTGCAGCCAAATCGTCCGAAGGACGACGCAACGGTGGTGCCTGCTGAAGAGGCCTCAGACACACATCCGCGCCCGCACTGACGCGGCGAAGGTGGTGAACGGGCGGGTGCGTGTTGGCGAAGATCCCGGCGCCACACGCGGCTCCGGGCTGCCGTCGTTAGCTGAGGTTATGAATGATGTGGGATAGTGGTTATCGAAGGATAAGTTGACTCGCATCGGCGTGTGTTCCCAGCTGGCACATGCGCGGGTGCATAGTCTTTCAGAGCGTACTTTGCAAGCGGCTTTATCAGCAGTGCTTGCATGAAAATGTTGCTGCGCCTTGTGTTGCGGAGTCTGGCAAGGCACTGGTATAAAGACGATACCGCAGTTCTGACGTTTACTCGCAAACGCAGTGATGTGGGATTGTGTTAAGGCGCTTCACCGAAGGCCAACCATCCACGCTGGCGTTGTCCTGATCTTTGACGGACGATGTCGGCAAAATCTGAACTTGGAGTTTTTCAATGAATAAAACCGATCTGATCAGCGCGATCGCTGACAAGGCTGAACTGACTAAGGCCGACGCTGCGCGTGCGCTTGAAGCGTACCTGGAGACCGTGCAGAGCTCGTTGAAGAACGGCGATGACGTGTCGGTCGTTGGCTTCGGTACGTTCACCGTACGTGATCGCGCCGCACGCATTGGTCGTAATCCGCGTACGAATGAAGCGATCGAGATCAAAGCATCGAAAGTACCCGCGTTCAAAGCTGGCAAGAGCTTGAAGGATGCCCTAAACTAAGCGGCTTGTTGCTTGCTTGACACCGGGTGCTTAGCTCAGCGGTAGAGCGGCGCCTTTACAAGGCGTTGGTCGGGGGTTCGATCCCCTCAGCACCCACCAAGGAAATGGGGAGCGGTAGTTCAGCTGGTTAGAATGCTGGCCTGTCACGCCGGAGGTCGCGGGTTCGAGTCCCGTCCGCTCCGCCACAGTTCGCAAGGGCGCCCCTGTGGCGCC
>JBDTBF010000142.1:0-4427 GCA_039924175.1 Rhodanobacter sp. | reverse complement strand
CGTTCGCCATTTCGGCACTGATCACGCCGCCGGATATCACCTCGATGATCATGCTGGCGGTTCCCATGTACCTGCTCTATGAATTGGGCTTGCTCGCCGTCGCGTGGCTTGTCGCGCCGAGCGTAGTGTCAGTGGCTAGCTAAAATCTGGCCTTGGGCTGCCCCTTGCTTCTCGTCAGCCACTACGAGACATACAAGACAGAGTTGCGCAATCCGTTCGATATCCCGCATATCCGCTACGCCACATGAGGGTCGGACCGATCAGCGCGCTCGATGGCCACTCGGTTTTAGATGGTCATCATCTCTCGGTCCGGTCACACCATGAGGCAATCGTCACTTTGCGACAGCACTGACGCCACCGTGCCGAGCGCACAGTGTTTCAGCGCGGGTCACTCAGCTCAAGACAGGCGCGCAGCCGGTGGCAAGGCTGGTGCGCAACGCAGCGTCCCATGGGCCGATGTCAATTTGGTGGGCGACCAACCAGTCACGATCGAATAATGTTTGCGCGTAGCGCTCACCACGATCGCACAGCAGGCTGATGATGCTGCCGCGCGCACCACGTTCACGCATGGAAGCGGCCAGTTGCAGGCAGGCCACGAAATTGGTACCAGACGAACCGCCATAGCGGCGGCCGAACAAGTCTTCCAGCAACCAAGCAGCGGCGATGGAACCCGCGTCAGGAATCTCGCTGACGCGATCAACCACGTCAAAGATGAAGCCCGGTTCGACGCGTGGTCGGCCAATGCCTTCGATCAAAGTGGGCTGACTGGCCAGCGCTTGCTGATCGCGCTCGCGCCAGCCGTGCACGTACGCACTGCCAGCAGGCTCAGCTACGCACAAGCGAGTAGGCAAGCGGCGATAGCGCAGATATCGGCCAATCGTGGCCGATGTGCCGCCGGTACCAGCACCACATACAATCCATGCCGGCTGCGGCTCAGCCTCAAGAGCCATCTGGCCCAAGATCGACTCTGCAATGTTGTTGTTGCCGCGCCAGTCGGTGGCGCGCACGGCGAGACCAAACTGATCGAGATGGCAGGCGCCTTGGGTGCCGTGTTCTGCGGCCCGCGCGTGCACCTGCGCCGGATCATCAACCAAGTCACAGGTACCACCCAATGCTTGCACGTCGTGGATCTTGCCAGGTGC
Organism: Rhodanobacter sp.; assembly: GCA_039924175.1. Taxonomy (GTDB): domain Bacteria; phylum Pseudomonadota; class Gammaproteobacteria; order Xanthomonadales; family Rhodanobacteraceae; genus Rhodanobacter. Next base: position 3,285 of record JBDTBF010000142.1, on the reverse strand, counting down.
AGTACAGGCAGGCATCACTGCGGTGAACGGCAACCCGAGTAGGCGTGCAAACCACGCTTCAGAAATTGCGGTGCTACCAGAAGATGCGTCTACCACCGACTGACCACCGCGCAAGCGACCATTGCACAACGCGTACAGATAAAGCGAGCGGGCCAGCCGATGCTTCAGGCTGCCGCTGGGATGCGAGGATTCGTCTTTGAAGTAGAAGTCGATACCGTGAAAGCCGGGGAAGTTCAGCTTCAGCAAATGGGTATCCGCGGAACGTGCGGCTTCTTGCGCCAGTTTCTCCAGTGCTTCATGCACCCAGCGGCGGTCAGAATCTTGTTGCGCGTTGGCCTGATGCATGGCGCTGTCCATGGGCGTCTCCGTATTCATGGTTTTTGGTTCGTTCGCTCGGTCAGCGCACGCACGCGCCGATCGAGGAAATCGAAATAACGATCGATATAGCTGATGCCGTTCTCGTGATCGATCAAATACGGATTCATCAGTGTGTGGCGCAGAATCATCAGCCGATCTTCGTCTGGATCAAGCGCGCTCGTTTCCAGACCCAATGCGTTGAAGATACGCATAGTCTGCGACGGGCCCAGCATATCTGGACGCAGGGTCGTCACCGAACCGAAAAACTCCTTGGTTTGCAGCGGTTGCCGGGGGTCACAACGCAACACGTCATGCAGCTCGCGCACAAACGCGTTGGCGGCAGCGATGGAGGTATTGCCGCGTGGATTGAGTGCGAGGCAGACCAGATTGCTGTCTGGCGCAAACGGCACCATTGCTTGTACACAATCAGCCAGCTCCAGTGCGAAGCGCTGCGCGCGGGCGTGGAACATTTCGGCGGCGCGAACAGTGGCACGTGGCAGATGACCGAAGTGCGCGTGGTCTAGCGGCAGCACCTTGTGGGTAACATAGACGGCCGCGGCCGCCGCACCGGATTTGGAGCCCTCCGGAATGAACTGACCGAGGCTGCGATAGCGCGTGAGATAGTCCTTTGACGTGCCGCCGTGAAAGACGTAATCGGCGCGCTCAGCCAGTAACGCCATGGCGCGATGGTCGCGGCAGATGAAGGCCCCGCTACCGTAAGGCAGGTAGCCGAGCTTGTGCGGGTCAACGGTCACCGAGTCGGTTGCAGCCAGCGCCGCAAATGCGGCATGCACGCCTGGCGTGGGGAAATGCACGTACTCGGCCGCTACTTCGTCACGCGAGCGCAACGTGCCATCTTCATTGCGAAACACAGTGGCTAGATAGCCGCCCCACGCGGCATCGACGTGCACCGTGAAATCCAGACCACGTTCGCGTGATACTTCGCGGGCAGCGAGCACCTGATCAATTGGGTCGATGGTGCCGTATTCAGTGCTTCCAAGTACCGCCACGCACATCAGCACGGCTTGCTTCTCGCGGGCACAGCGTTCCAGCGTGTTGCGTAATGCCGCGGGGTCCAGACGCATGCCTTTGGTGGGTAGCAGTTCCAATTGATCACGACCCAGGCCGAGCAGCTTCAGGCCCTTACTCCATGAGTAATGCGCAGTGACCGGCGCCAACACTAGCGGTACCTTTAGTGTCGGATGTGCGGCGAAGAAGCTGACCAAACCGCGTTGCTCGATACGCTCGTGTTCGACCCGGTGCAGCCAGTGCGAACGCTCGGCCGATGTTTGTGTCGCGAGCCAGGATTGCCACGTTGTGAGGAACGCAATGCTCTCGACCTGCGTCAGATTGAATGCGCTCCAGTCATCATCCGGCAAGACAAGTTCGGGTACTTGCGCGGCGCGCAAAGCCACCGGGAAAGCCTTCAGCGCCAGCGCGAGACGCAGCGACTGATAGTTGGCCAGCGTACCGCCGGAAGTGAGATGGCCAAAGGCACACGCGTCTTGCGCCGGATCGTGTGGATAGCCAAGCATGCGAGCCAGCTGCAAGCCGGCTTGCACTTCCATATCAACGGTGACCGGTGCGGCGTCTTCACTGACATTGTTGGGGTTATAGGGCAGGGTGAGCATCTGTGCGGCCAGCCCTGGCAGCAACAGGTCCGAAGCCATGTGGCCGATATAGCGAGGACTGTGGAACGGCACTGATTTTTTCAGTGCTGCTGACAACTGATGTAGTTCACGGCGCATGCGCGATTCGAACGCGAGATAGTCCGGATGGTGTGCCGCACCGGTGGCGATCGCCGGTGGATCTTCAGGATGAAAATTCCGTCGCCAGTAGACGTGGTCGCGCAAAAACTCAACCATCATTTTTTCGAGTAACGCGTCGTTCTCGCCGTACGGGCCGAGGAAGCAGGCATCCAGCGTGTGGTCACGCGGCTTGCCGTTCTTGAAGGGTTGTGCGGCGCTCACACAACCCATCCGTGCAGTCGGTCAAGTGGGTGATGCATACGTGCAACTCCAAGCATGTAGAGATAGGTAGGTAGTGCCGCGGTGTAAAAGCTGCACCTTGCGTATCGCGTATGGGCATGATTCCGTGTCAACGTGCCAAGCATCAGTGCGCGATCCTGATGTAGCTCATTTGGGTCAGCGGTTCGTTAAGCACGAACAACGAGGCGCTGGCCGAGTCGCGGGTGATGGGCATCCATTCAATTTGTGGATCGAGTGCGCACACAGGAATTCCGATCCCTTTTTCGTTGGGCTTCAAGCTTCAGGGCTGACTTTGCGAAGCGTCTTGACGTGGGTCATGCCAGCGCTCGGCTGCTTACTGTCTGACGCGGTGTACGCAAGCAACAGCGGTGCCCTGCGACGTTTTAGCGCACGTTCCAGAAGATCTATATCAACCGCACGTCGCCTCGCCTCGGCGGAGGCTGCGCGATGCACAAATGAAAAAAGCCGCCGGACATCCGGACGGCTTTCTGCAATCACCAGCGCTCTCGCATCAAGGGAGCGCTGGCGGTGACTTACACTTGTGCGGGCAATATCCGCAACAGTGGCGAAACGGATTCCACGCCCTTGGCGCGAGCCTCCAACGACGCCAGGAAGCGCCACACGAACCCGACCGTCACCGAGAGCATTCCCACATAACCTACGCCAGCCAGCAGATAAGGCAGCGTCGGATTGCCGTCCACGCGCACGCTCGGTAGATTGAAGCTGAGCAGGCTGAGCGTGATCATGAATCCAAATACCCACATACCCATCAGCCAAATACCTGCTTCGAAGCCGGTGAGCGGTCGATACCAACCAGTGGCAGCGTGGAGTGCGTCTACGTTGGTATGCGCCGCTTCGCGTGGATCGGTGCCAGCCGGAAGCTGTACGCGCCGCCCCAGCGTGAACAAGTCGTAGGCCAGGATGCCGGCGCCGGTCGAGA
>JBDTBF010000141.1:0-3645 GCA_039924175.1 Rhodanobacter sp. | reverse complement strand
GTTGACGCGCGCGAATCACAACCAATTATGTCGCAGCGCACGCAAACGTATGAAACGCGGTCGGTTTTGTAGTGTTTCCGGGAGGTTGCGACTAATGTGAAAGCGCGAATCCGGTGAGGATTTGTGCGGTTTCCTCGGGCTTTTCCAGCATGGGCATGTGGTTGCAGTCGCTGAGCGTACTGCTACTGATCGCGCTGGCGTGGGTCAGACCATTGCGCAAGCTGTTCAGCGCGGAAATATCAACGACCTTGTCGTCATGGCACCACAGGCCCAACACCGGCATGGTCAGTTTGTCCAAACGGCTCTGCAAGGAAAGCTGCTGGCTGGACTCGCGCAACTCGTTGAAGGTGCGCTCAATGAAAGTCCGATCGCGTTGATTGCGTTTGACCAGTACGTCGATGAAGCGGCCCGGCAGCTTTGGTGGATGCGCAAACACCAGCACCAGAGTGCGCTCGAATCCGGCGCGGTCATTGAACACGAACGGTTGCTGGCCTTTGGCGACTTCTTGGGTCATTTCACTGGGTGCTGATTTCAGGCCAAACGAATCAACCAGCGCCAGTTCCACTTCTGCGTCGGGGTGCTCGGCAGCGAACACGCCGGCGATGGCACCGCCCATGGAATGACCCACCAATACAAAATTCGACAAGTGCAGAGCTTGCACAAACGTATTCAAGCGAGCCGCTTGTGCGTCGACGTTGTAGCTGGCGCCTGCCGCGCGCGACGACTCGCCCCAGCCGGGAAGGTCTGGAATGATCACGTGAAAGTGTGGTGTGAGCAGCTTGGCTGTCTCCAGCCACGCTTCCTTGTTGCTGGTGAAACCGTGCAGCAGCACGATGGTGCGACCTTCACCGCCTTCGTAATAAACCCAGCGGGTGTCACCCGCTTGCACGGACTGTTTGTCTAGGTGCGCCGTCATGGCCTCGCGCGCAAAGTTCGCTTGCAGCAGCCATTGCGGCGCAAACAGATAACTGCCGCCGAACAGCACGACAAGCACCGCTACCAGCCATGCCAGAAATTTCAGCCGGCGAAACAGCAGACGTTTCCAAAGTGGTGTGGTGGTGGACGTGGTGCTTGGCGGCATGCTGATTCTTGCCTAGTTAGTCGGGCTTTGTGCGGGAACCGATCAGCTCTTCGCCTTGGCTTTGGCTGGCGCCTTGGCCTTGGCGATGATGGCTTCCACGGCTTTTTGCGTCATCGGGTGATAGCCCGGCTTGGCCTTGCTGTACACCTGCTCGGCGTAGGCCAAGCCTTCCGGCGTTTTGACGAACGCCTTGTACAACGGCGTGGTCAGATACATGCGACCGATGCGAACCATGTGCTCGGCGGCAGCCGTCCAGACGGCTTTATCGCCGGCAGCGATGGCGTGACTGTACCAACGCATGCCGATCTCGGCGTTTGGTGTGCCGGTAAGATGCCATGCCGCATCGAGCTGCTGCAGCTTATCCAACGGTGCGGCGTCCGGCAGGCGGTCCAGGAAGTACATCCACTCTTGCGTGTTCCAGCCTTTGGCATCCAGCTTGGCAGCGCTCAATGTACCAGCGAGGAAGTCCGTGCGCTCTTTGTCGATGGTGTTGAAGCGCGGTGAATCGGGCAGTGGCGCATCTGTGGGAATGCCTTCGCCGTAGACCCATTCCTTTACCTCGGCCATGCTCATCTTGCCCGGATACTTGTCGATCAAATTCGGCTGCAGATACGCAAGCATTTGTTCGGTGGTGATGCTCTGGAACGCGAAATGATGGAAATAGTCTTTCAAATAGGCGTCGAACGTGGCGCGACCGAAGCGCTGCTCCAACGTGCGCAGGAACCATGAGCCCTTGTCATACGCCACGTCGGACAGCGAATCGTCCGCGCTGATGCCGCGTGGGTCCGGCGCCAGCTTTTGCGTGTTGGCGTCCATCGTGGGCAGTTTCTTTTGCAGCGCGCGCGCGGACAGCAATGCTTCTTCGTCGGCCAAGGCCTTGCCGTATACCGCTTCGGTAATGCGACCTTGCACATACGTGGTGAAACCTTCATTGAGCCAGATGTCGCGCCACGCTGCGGCGGTGACCAGGTTGCCTGACCATGAGTGCGCCAACTCGTGCGATACCAAGGACACCAGACTCTTGTCGCCGACCAGGACAGTGGGCGTTGCGAACGTCATGTTCGGGTTTTCCATGCCGCCGTACGGGAACGATGGCGGTAGCACCAAGATGTCGTAACGACCCCACGCATACGGGCCGTAAAGCTTTTCCGTGGCCCCGATCAGTTTTTCCGTATCTTCGAATTCGTGCGCCGCTTTGGCCACGACCGATGGTTCGGCGTAGACGGCCGAACGTGGGCCGGTGTCCTGTGCCGCAATGTCGCCCGCACTGATCGCCAGCAGGTAGGACGGGATTGGATGCGGTTGATTGAACTTGAAGTCGCCGTTCAACGGGTGCTTGGCGTCGTTGATGGCACTCATGACCACGCGGATATTTTTTGGCGCGGTGACGTGCGCGTCGTAGGTGAAGCGCACAAACGGCGAATCCTGCAGCGGCACCCACGAGCGCGCGTGGATGGATTCCGATTGCGAGAACATGAACGGCGAGGTCTTGTCTGCTGTTTGCGCGGGCGTCAGCCACTGCAAGCCGGAGGCATCGGGTGAAGTGGTGTAAGCAATACGTACCTGTGCCGGATGTTTTGGCGCATCAATGGTCAGCTTGCTGCCCAGTTGTTTGTCACGCGCGGCCAGCGCGAACTTCAGCGGCGTGGTCTTGCCGTCGCTGCCAAGTGCTTCCACCTTGGCAATTTTCAGGTCGCGCGTATCCAGCACCAGCGCGGTCGCCTGCGGATTTTTCCAGTCCAACTGCAGCGTCGCCTGACCGTCCAGTTGCTTGTGCGGAAAGTCAATGTTCAGGTCGAGATCCAGATGCGTTACCCGCACTTGATCTGGCTGCGCGTAGGAATGGGGGTCAGCGGCGTATGCAGCCACTGGCAACATCAGCGTGCCGAAAGCGAGCGCGGGGAGAAGATGCATGGGGAGACTCTGCGGTGGAGAAAACGTCGAGTATGCCACTGCCACCCTCGCTAACGCCTGTGGCGAAGGTTGGGGTGGTGCCAATCCGGCGCCGTGACGCGGAATGTACCGACGCGCTTCAGAAGTAGCGCTCAATCATTTGATCGGTGGCCTGAATCAATTGATCAACAATCGCCGGCTCTGACGCCGCGTGGCCGGCCAGCACAATATGCAGCGCGGCTTCGGGCCATGCACTGGCAAGATCGACAGCACTTTTCGGTGGACAGATGATGTCGTAACGACCTTGCACAATGGTTGCGGGAAGATGTCGAATGCGGCCGATGTCGCGTAGCAGCTGGTTCGGCTCCAGCCAGCCGGCATGGCGGAAGTAGTGTGCTTCAATGCGAGCCAGACTGAGAGCGACTTCGGGTACGACGAAATCGGCCACGGTAGCCGGACTGTCAACTAGCGTAAGACTGCCGCTTTCCCAACTTGCCCACGCTTTTGCGGCGGTCAGTCGCACGTTGGCGTCGTCGCTATTCAAGCGGCGCCAGTAAGCGTCCATCAAGTGCTCGCGTTCGTCGGCGGGAATGGCGGCAACGTAAGAGTGCCATTTTTCTGGCTGAATGCAGGACGCACCGCCTTCTTCGTACAGCCAGCTGATCTCCGCT
>JBDTBF010000140.1:0-15694 GCA_039924175.1 Rhodanobacter sp. | reverse complement strand
TGGCTTCATCACGCCGGAAAGCGGTGATGACCTGTTCGTGCATTTCCGCGCGATCCAGGGCACGGGCTTCAAGTCCTTGCAGGAAGGCCAGCGCGTCACGTTCATCGTGACCAAGGGCCAGAAAGGCTTGCAGGCTGAAGAAGTCCAGGTTGCCTGAGTCCAAGGACTCGAGTGAATCTGAAAAGCCCGCTTCGGCGGGCTTTTTTTTGCCTTGAAATAATGCGCAAGAGGGAAATGAGTGGAGCCAGTCAGCAGAACCTAGGCTGCTTGTCACTCACACAAGCAGCCCTCTAATTCGCGTTCCTTCATACGGCGCGCGACGTCTACTGCACTTACAAACCGTAACTACGCAGGAGCGCATCTGGTGTCGGCTTACGGCCACGAAATGCGACGAAACTTTCCAGCGCGGGACGGCTAGAACCTACCGCTAAGAACTCGTGACGGAAACGTTCGCCGGTAGTACGGTCCATCACGTTACGGCCATCCAGCGCCTGTTCTTCAAACGCCCCAAACGCGTCGGCGCTCAACAGTTCGGCCCACAGATAGCTGTAATACCCCGCACCGTAACCACCGGCGAAAATATGACTGAAGCCCTGCGGAAAGCGGTGCCATGCCGGTGGGTGCAACACAGCCACTTGCTTACGCACCTCTTCTAGCACCGACAGCGCGCGCGCGCCTTGCTCCGGGTCGTATTCCAGGTGCAACAGGAAATCGAACAGGGCGAATTCCAGCTGCCGTACCAGAAAGAATCCCGCATGAAAGTGACGGGCAGCGAGCATGCGCTCGAACAAGGCATCGGGCAGACGTTCGCCCGTTTCATAGTGACGAGCGAACAAATCCAACGCCGCGCGATTCCAGCCAAAGTTTTCCATAAACTGGCTGGGCAACTCCACCGCATCCCATTCCACGCCGTCGATGCCACCGATGGACGGTAACGTTATCTCGGTAAGTAGATGATGCAGGCCGTGACCGAATTCATGAAACAAGGTGAGCACGTCGTCGTGTGCAAGCAGCGCCGGTTTACCTTCGGTCGGCGGCGCAAAGTTGCAGGTGACAAACGCCACCGGCAATTGGTGCAACTCGCCATCATCAAAACGAGCGCGACAAACATCCATCCACGCGCCACCACGCTTGCCGTTGCGCGCGTACAAATCGAAATAGACGCCAGCAAATACGTGGCCAGCAGCATCCAGCACGTCGTAATAGCGAACCTCCGGGTGCCAAACATCGACGCCCTCACGCACTACCAAGCTGATGCCGTACAGCTGCGACGCCACGCGAAACAGCCCGTCGACGACGGCGGGTAACGCGAAATACGGCTTGAGCTGTTCTTCATCCAGCGCGTATTGCTGCTGACGCAACTTCTCCGAGGCGTAGCCAATGTCCCACACTTCCAGGTTGTCCAACTTCAGCTCGGTGCTGGCGAACTCGCGCAATTCGACCAACTCGCGCCGTGCAACCGGTTTGGCGCGCGCCGCCAAATCATGCAGAAATTCCATCACCTCGGTCGGCGTGGCGGCCATCTTGGTGGCCAGCGATTCCTCCGCCGCATTGGCAAAGCCAAGCAACAGCGCCGCTTCGTGCCGCAGCCCCATGATTTTGTCGATGCGTTCGCTGTTATCGAATTCGCCAGCGTTTGGCCCTTGATCGGAAGCCCGCGTTTGATAGGCCCAATACACGCGCTCGCGCAAGCGACGGTTATCCGCGTAATTCATCACCGCCTGCACGCTGGGCTGCTTCAGCGTGACTAGATAGCCAGCCAAATCCTGCTCTTTCGCGTATTGGCGCAACACGGCACGGCCAGACTCCGGAATGCCGGCCAAATCACGCTCGTCGGTAATGTGCTCGTGCCATGCCTCGCTGGCGTCCAACACGGCGTTGGAGAACTCGGTAGAAAGACGGGACAGCTCGATGCCTATTTCGCGAAAGCGCGAACGCTCGGGTTCTTCCAGCGCAACGCCAGAAAGCTTGAAGTCACGCAGCGCGTGTTCAACCAGCGCTCGCTCGGGGCGGGGCAACTGCGCAAAGTCTGGCGCGTCCGCCAAGGCTTGAACGGCGGCGTATAGCTCACGATTCTGGCCCAACTCAATCGCGTGATCGGTCAATTGTTCTTCGGCTGGCCCGTACACGGCGCGCAAAGCCTCGCTGTCCGCCACTGCATGCAAATGACTGACTGGCGCCCACGCGCGTGACAAACGCTGTTCTAGTCGCTCTTGCGTCAGCATGACGCTGGCAAAATCACGCGCTGCGCCAGGGGCAACTAGCGCTTCAATGGCGTGGCGATAGTCAGCTAAAATCGCGCTCATCGCGGGCGCAACATGCTCCGGGCGAATCTGCGAAAACGCCGGTAAAACGGTCTCTGCCAACAGGGGATTATCGTGACTCATGAAAACTCCTTCTCAAGTTGGGAAGCGTGGCTAGCGCGGGCCGTGAAATCAAGTGCTATGGCCTGACGGGGTACCGCACTAAACAGACCACTCATGCGCCGCGCTTCAGCTCGCTCACTTGCAGCACCTGCGCAATATGCTCCCCATCCCAACGGTAAATCAGATGTTGGGTTTGTACGCACGGCGCGACGACATCCGGATAAAACGCGGCCAGGCACTCTCCACCCTGATGCCGGGCACTGCTGTAAACAATGCCGTTGGCGCCGGCCGCACGCAGTGAGTGCGCCAGCTGGACGCTGGCAACATAGCTCGTTGGATCCTGTGCCGCCGTCCAGCCGCCGCGGATGTCGTGTAATTTCGCATCGACGCTGGTGCGATAGCAGCGCATTTGCAAATCACAAGGCGGTTCCGCGGTAGCGGCCAGGAATTGTTGGCGGTGATATACCGTTTCTTCCACCGCGGTAACGACACTGTGGGCGGCGTAGAACACACCCCAGGTACCGTCGGAAAAGCGACTTCCCGGCGCACTAAAGTGGGTAAAAGCAGCCATCACTGGCGTGGCTCCGGGGCCGCTGATTCGGCGATCACGCGGAATCAGTTGCAATGCGCCAGCTTCATCGCGCAAACGCGGATTGGTTAGCGCCTCCAGCGCAAATACGGCGTCCAGATCGGCCGGGTCAGCAATGCGATCAAACAACCCTATCGGCGGAAAGCGGCTGGTCACGATGCGATACGCCTGCGTCCAGCGAATACGCTTCAGTGGTGGCAGGTCGGCTGACATTAAATCTCCGGCGAAACAAAACGTGGACTGGCATGTTTGTGGTAAATGCGTGTGACCATTCGCGTCGCCGAGAACCTGTCGCACAGCACCAGCCGAACGATCCAGTCTCACGATTAAGCGCCTTCTTGCCGCCAACTATCACGAGTTGCTGTGTCATGGATTGCGACGCTACACAAACTCAGCCGCGCTGCGCATCCAGGTACTCGCGCACGACGTACAAATCAGCGACGTTGCCCGATAACATCCGTTGCAACGCGGACTGGCCGCCAAATAGCGGCGCCTTATTCGGCTTGCCCAGCCATGCGTCCGCTTGCGCTATCTCGGGGAACAAAATCTGCAGCGACTTCCAAATACCCAGCAGATAGCTGATGCGCTCCAGCGTGTCACGCCCAAGCGCACCGTTCTGCTGGCGCTTCCATTTGTAGAAGGTGGACTCCGGCGGATCACCGAGCAACTTGCGTTGCTCGGAAACACGCAGGCCCCAGTGTTCGGCCAGCCGAAAGAAGGCACGCAAGGCGGGGCCTTCAAGATCTGGCGAAAGTACCCTTTCAGACAATAACGTCGCTGACATGTAGAACTCTCCACGTGCAGTACATGATTATCTTACTACATGGGAACAGTTGCACACATTCGTACTCTGCCGCGTGATAACGCGCTCAATCCGCCTTTTCTGGATGCGCGCAATCGCAACCGTAGTCCGGCTCCGGTCCACCTTCAGCAATAAAACGGTCGATCCGTTGGGTCAATACCGGCAGTGGCACCGATCCGGTCGAAAGCACCGTGTCGTGAAAGTGGCGAATATCAAACTTCGGCCCCAGCGCCTGCTCCGCTTTGCTACGCAACTCACGAATTTTCAGATAGCCGAGCTCGTAAGAAAGCGCCTGTCCGGGCCAACTGATGTAGCGATCGACTTCGTTAGCGATCTCACGCGTCGAAAGCGCCGTGTTGCTGGTGAGGTAATCGATCGCCTGCTGCCGGGTCCAACCCAAATGATGCACGCCGGTATCCACCACCAGTCGGCAAGCGCGCCACATTTGATAGGTCAGGTAGCCAAAGCGCTGATACGGCGTTTTGTAAATACCCATCTCATTACCTAGGTACTCCGAATACAAACCCCAGCCTTCGCCATAGGCGGAGATGTAGCTATTGCGGCGAAATTCCGGTTGACCGTGGCCTTCCTGGGCAAGCTCCAGTTGCAGCGCATGACCAGGATAGGATTCATGCAGCGTCAGCGCCGGCATGTTGTACAACGGACGCGACGGCAAATCATAGGTGTTGACCATGTACTGATCGGCGCCGCCACGCCCGGAGGTGTAATACGGTGCAATGTCAGCAGGCACCGGCACGATGGTAAAGCGTGAACGCGGAAGTCGGCCGAAGTATTTAGCCATCTGGCCGTCTACTTCCTTGGCGACCCACGCACTGCGTCGCAGTAATTCATCGGGGATTTTGGCATAGAACTGCGGATCCGTACGCAAGAACTGTAAGAAATCAGCAAAGCTGCCTTTGAACTTCAACTCTTTGATGACGTCCAGCATTTGAGTATGAATTTTTGCGACTTGGGTCAGGCCTATTTGATGTATTTCGTCAGGGCTGAGATCCAGCGTGGTGTACTCACGAATTTGTTGGCGATAGAACGCCTTGCCATCCGGCATCGCTTCGGCGGCTAGCGTGGTACGCGCTTGTGGCACATAGTCGTTACGGAAAAAGGCCAACAACTTCGCATAAGCCGGGATAACGCCGTCGCGGATGCGCTGCAGCGCCATGCCGCGCAAGGCCTGCGCTTGGCCGGCCGGAATCGATGTCGGTAAATTTTTAAACGGCGCGTAAAAGCTGCTTTGCGTCGGATCCTTCAACTCGGCGACGGCCGCAATGGACACATCACGACCCGCCAGTACTTCGCGCGGCACACTGAAACCACGAGCGAGCCCCGCCTGCATATTCACGATCTGCTGATCGAAGTAGGCCGGAATCTGACCTAGACGATCCAGGTATTTTTGATAATCGGCCGCGCTGCGCAGTTTGTCTGCTCCCAGCTCGTAGCCAATATCGGACCAAAATGCCGAGTCGCTGTTGAACGGCATCTGCCACGTCTTGAACTGTTGATCGGCCACGAAGTTTTCGATCTGAGCGCGATAGACGGCATAGTTGACTTGGTTGGCACTGGACAACTGCGCCACATCAAGGGCATCGAGCTGCTTTATCACCTTTTGCCAGTAATCCAGCCGCTGCTTTTGGCTGGCTGCATCCACGTCATCCAGACGCCCATTATTGGGCTGTGATTCACCCGATGCGCTAATCCCTGCCTTACCCGTGCGCCATTTCCATTCTTGTTGATAGATATGCTCGAAGGCCGCGTCAGCGCTGATGGCCGCGCTGTTTGGCAGGTCCGCTTGCGTACCTGCTTGCGTGCCTGTCTGCTTATCCACCTGCGCGTTAGGCACCGCCATCGCTGGAACCGTGAAAGCCATTGTTGCCAGCATCAGCCAGCCGATCTTGCCCGGGGTATTCACTGCGTTGAAGTCCTCATCGTTGGCGCACTCAGACGTTGTGCGGATCCAGGCGCCCATCTTGGCTGTTTCGAACCGGTGACGCGCATGGCAAAAGTTGGGTCCGGCGGCAACGCGAGCGTCACCGCATCGGATGTCGGGTGCGGCAAGCCTCAGCGATAGCTGCGGCAGCAGACACCCTACGGGTCCCTTACCTTACCGTCTAGCAGCCATGCGATGCGCCAAGACCACGTTGCCACACGCATTGGGGTGGCACCATTCAGCGCAAGCCGGGACAATACGGTATTCATTATTCACGGACTCGACATGAAGCCGATTTCTCTGATCCAGTTCCTCATTGAAGAACGGCGTGCCGGTCATATCAACGCCGAACTTTCCTTACTGATCGAGGTAGTCGCACGCGCATGCAAGCGCATTGCAGTGGCCACCCATAAGGGCGCGCTGGGTGGTGTCCTTGGCATGGCGGGAAGTGACGGCGCGCTGAGCATGAACATTCAGGGCGAAGCCCAAAAGAAACTTGATGTGCTGTCGAACGAAATCTTGCTGGAAGCGAACGCATGGGGCGGCCATCTGGCGGCGTGCGCGTCTGAAGAAATGGAAGACCCGCAGCCCATTCCTGATGGTTATCCGAAGGGTAACCATTTGCTGTTGTTCGATCCGTTGGATGGTAGCTCCAATATCGACGTCAACGTTTCCGTCGGTACCATCTTTTCGGTATTGCGCTGCCCCGAAGGCGCCAGCGGTATCAACGCCGAAGACTTCCTGCAACCCGGCAGTGCACAACTAGCGGCTGGCTACGTGGTGTACGGGCCCGCAACGGTCTTAGTGCTGACGATCGGTCACGGCACGCACGAGTTCACGCTGGAACGCGATACCTGCAGCTTCATGCTGACCCGGCGCGATATTCGCATACCTGAAGAAACCGCTGAATTCGCCATCAACACGTCGAATCAACGCCATTGGCAGCCACCAATGCAGCGTTATATTGGAGAGCTACTGGCCGGAAGCACGGGGCCGCGTGGCAAAGATTTCAACATGCGCTGGGTAGCGTCTATGGTGGCTGATGTGCATCGTATCGTGACGCGTGGCGGCGTGTTTTATTACCCATTGGATGCTAAAAATGCGGCCCAAGGCGGTAAGTTGCGCCTAATGTATGAAGCCAACCCGATGGCATTTCTTATTGAACAAGCCGGTGGCGCAGCCAGTACCGGACGCGAACGCATCATGGACGTCCAACCCTCTAAGCTACATCAGCGGATCCCCGTGTTCCTCGGCTCCAAGGCGGAAGTGGAGATTGCCGCGCATTACCATCAAGAGGCTGACGGCGCACAACACTAAGTTGCCACCGCCGCGCATCGACGCGTTTACTTATTGAACTGACCCAGCCCCCAACTACCATGCCAAGTCCTTACCGTCTTTTGCTGCCGCTGATGGCGACGCTGCTGCTCAGTGCCTGCTTCGGCAACAGCAAACCCACTCCAGCGCCCTCGCTTGGCGTGACACCGCCACTGGCGACGGCCACACCCGTGAGAATCCGCATCGGCCTGGCGCTGGGCGGTGGTGCGGCGAAAGGCTTTGCGCACATTGGGGTAATCAAGATGCTGGAGGCCAGCGGCATTCACCCCGATGTGGTGGCTGGCACCAGCGCGGGAAGCGTCGTGGGCGCGCTGTATGCCAGTGGCATGACCCCATTTCAAATGCAGGAGACTGCCTTTGAACTGGATGAGGCCAAGATCCGTGACGTGCGACTGTTTTCCGGCGGCTTGATCCAAGGCCGCAAGCTACAGGATTACGTCAACCAACTGGTACAAAACCGCCCGATTGAAGCGCTGAAGTTGCCCTTTGCCGCCGTAGCGACACAACTGGAATCGGGGCAGCGCACCGTCTTTGTGCGCGGTAACACCGGCCAAGCCGTGCGTGCTTCTTCCAGTATTCCCGGCGTGTTTGAACCCACCACCATCCATGGCAAGCATTACGTCGACGGCGGCGTGGTCAGCCCGGTCCCGGTAGATGCCGCGCGCCAGTTGGGTGCGGACTTCGTCATCGCCGTGGACATTTCCAGCAAATCCACTGGCACAAATCCGCTCGGCCTGGCCAACATCGTCAGCCAATCCATCAGCATCATGGCGCAGCACTTGGCCGCGCAGGAAATGGCGCGCGCCGATATTGTGCTGCGGCCCAAGTTGAGCGGTATTGGGGCCACCGATTTCGCGCAAAAAAACCAAGCCATTCTTGATGGTGAAAAGGTGGCGCTGGCGGCGATTCCCAGCATCCGCGCGAAATTGGCGGCGATGGAAGCGGCGCGACGCGCGGCACTCGCGCCAACACCTAGCGCTGCACAACCGGATGCCCACTGAACTCGCGACATCGGGCGTGAGCTGGGCCATGTCTTTATGCACTGTGCTGCAAACGAGCCAAGCTGCTAGCGTGAAGGCCTTTCCTCACTGCTGGAACCGTGCCAATGAACCACTCGCGACTGTCCGTTCCGTTGCTATTGGCCGCTGCGGCGCTACCTACCTTGCTTAATGCCGCGCCCAGCGTCGACCCGCGTATCGAGCAATTGCTGGGACAACTGGCGTTAGTCCAACCGATTGAAGGCGTTGCGATTTCGCCCGACGGACAACACCTTGCGTGGGTGGTCGAAAACAAGGGTAAGCCCGCCATTACGGTCGCCGCCATTGATGGTTCCAAGCCGCGTCGCATCAGCGCTGCTGCTAAGCCGGGGCAGTGCTCCGAATCCGGCATTGCGTGGGCACCTGACTCACGTCACCTCGCCTTTGTTTCCAACTGCAGTTCTGACTTGACCAGTACCAAGGTCATGCAGAACGACATTTACCTAGCGGACACGACCGGCGGCGCTGCACCCAAACGACTAGCGGAACTGGGCGGCTACGTGCGGGCACTGCAATGGACCGGTAACGGCAAATCACTTGGCTTCCTGTATGTGGCGGGCGCGACCCGCCGGGCGAGCGCGCTGGCTGCGGCGAAGCTGCCGTCGGGCGAGATTGGTGTCGCCGGAGTCGAGGTGCAGCGCGTCGCGCAACTTGATGTTGCTAGCGGAGCGGTGCAAGAGATTACACCGGCCGACATGTATATCTACGAATTTGAATGGTCGCCGGATGGCTCGCGGTTGGCCTATACCAGCGCAGCAGCGCCCGGTGATAATAATTGGTGGATTGCAAAGCTATACGTACAGCCGGCCAAGGCTGGAGCGGCGGCAACGGTTTTGGTAGACCCATCCAAGGCGTCTAGTGGCTCGTTACACGGCCTACAAATGGCGCTACCACGTTGGTCGCCGGACGCTTCCCGCATTGCCTTTATTGGTGGATTGATGAGCGACCAAGGGGCAACCGGTGGCGACATATACGCTGTCCCGAGCAAGGGTGGCGCACTCACTAACCTGACACCCGGTGTCCTGGTGACGCCGTCATGGCTGACCTGGACCGGGCCGCAATCGATGTTGGTCAGCCAAATCAACAATGGTCACATCGAGGTCGCCGATTACAGCGTGACGCCCACTAGGGCGACGCAGCAGCATCTTCATTTCAACGTGGCGGCAAGCATCGGATCAGGAACAGCGGCGCTGAGTTTGTCGCTGTCTTCCGATCAAAAGCACGTGGCCTATATGCAAAGTTCGTACGACGTCGCCCCGGAGGTTCACGCGGGCGCGCTTGATGACACGGCACCGGCGGCGGTCACGTCGATTAACGCCAAGCTTAAACCGGCGTGGGGTAAGGCGGTATCCGTCGAGTGGGAAAACGAGGGTTTTCACGCGCAAGGTTGGTTGTTGTACCCGGCCGACTACGACGCGAAAAAGACCTATCCGATGATTACGGTGGTGCACGGCGGTCCATCCAGTGCCGTCATTCCGCGCTGGCCAGGAGTGGGCTTTGGCGGCGTGCCTTTTTCCGCACTCGGCTACTTTGTGTTTATGCCCAACCCCCGCGGTAGTTTTGGCCACGGCGAAAAATACGTACAGGCCAATCGCAAAGACTTCGGCTACGGCGACTTGCGCGACATTCTTGCTGGCGTCGATGCGGTAGAAAAGATGGCTCCAGTGGACGATAAGCGCCTCGGCCTCACCGGTTGGAGCTACGGTGGCTTCATGAGCATGTTCGCGCCCACCCAAACGCAGCGCTTTCACGCGGTGGTGGCGGGCGCTGGCATCTCCAATTGGCAGAGCTACTACGGCGAGAATTTGATCGACCAGTGGATGCCGCCCTTCTTTGGCGCCACGGTCTACGACGATCCAGCGGTGTACGCGAAAAGCTCGGCCATCAACTTCATCAAGAAGGTCAAGACGCCGACCCTCATCGTGGTGGGCGATCGCGACGCGGAATGTCCAGCACCACAGTCGTTCGAGTTTTGGCATGCGTTACGTGCGCAGAACGTACCGACATCGCTCGTGGTGTATCCGAACGAAGGCCACCGCTTTGTGGATCCCGCACACCAGCGTGATGTTCTACAGCGGGCGCTGAATTGGTTTGGCAAGTATTTGCCGGCCAGCAACTAGCGCGGCGCCACACGTGGATACGCCGGAAGGTGTATCCACGTGTATGTCATACCTTTCGCCGTAACGATACCGCCGTGTCGCAGCGCGGTGTCTTTTGGTGGGCCCGCTTTAGGGACGCAGCCGAGAGCGCTCAAGACTCCGGCGGGTCACGCCGCCGCGTGTGTGTGACCGCACCGACAATGCCCACACCGAGCAAAACCACCGCACCAGCAACAATCCACGGTAGCGGGGCGTGCATAAGCACGGCGACGTAGGCAAGGCCGCCAATGACAATGATGATGCCGAACAGATAGAGCGCGAATGAGGACACAGTGAACTCCGTCGTGTTGAGATAAAACCACAGACGAAATCACCTCATCTGCCGCTTCCTGCTCTAGCAGACACGGCGCGCCATCATCGTCGTGTGAAGGCTAACGGCGTCGCGTGACAATCTCGATCAAATAGCTGATGACGTGGCTGTCGTCACGACCGCTGTACATGCAGACGCCGATCCTTGCTCACGCACCGCGTTGGGTACGGGTGCATTCCACCATTCCTCCGAACAAGGACTTGATGATGACTGCGACTGGCTTAATTATTTTTCTGCTCATCGGGGCAATCGCCGGCTGGCTGGCTGGGCTGATTGTGCGTGGCTTTGGCTTTGGTTTACTCGGCAATATCGTGGTCGGCATCATCGGTGCCTTCCTCGCTGGCTGGTTATTGCCGATGGCAGGAGTAAGTTTTGCGATTGGTAACCCGATTATTACCAGCATTGTCTACGCCATGATCGGCGCTATCGTGTTACTGGTCGTCATTGGTTTGCTGAGGCGCGCCTAACGGCTAGCGCATATCTGGATGGGGGCAGGCGTGACGATGGTGTCGCGCCTGCGCCCGTCAGCGAAGCCTGGTGCAGACAAATGCGTGTGCGCATTAACCCCTTCTGGTAGAGAGTCCAAGAGCGGTAACGAAAGGTGCGTCGACCTTGGCTCACAACGCCCAGCCTCGAAGTTCTCGCTGCTGATCAGCACGGGCGACGACTCGGAGTTCGTCAGCGCGTTACGTCGCCCCGATTGACCAGGAAATGCAGTCAAGTGAGTGATAACCAGGACCGGCGGTCATCCGCCCTGTACGGCATTTGCGCGATCCGCTTTTCAGCAACGAGATTTCAGCAGCGAGCCTGGGCGTTCCGGCGTTCTAATTCGCAGCGGGTGAAGGACGCACGACGGCATCGGAGCGCCCGCGTGGCCGTTGTTGAGGCTCCGGCGCCCGGCTGCTGAGAACTCGATCATTGAAGTGACTAGCGAACCGTCGTCGCTGAGCAGAACTCTGGCTAGCGGCAGCTTTTGCCATTTGCGGTGCGAAGCCCCGGCGGCGCGCGTCTTGGCCCGGTCCGATCGAGCGTGATTGTGAAGAGCCCGTCGATGACTAATTCGTCACGGCGCCATCCACGGCGCCATGGAAGTAACGCGTTCAGTGACGGTCGGATCGCGTCTTAGAATGATAGCGATATCGCGGCACGACAGCCTACTGCTTGTGCGGCGGGACCTGTCGCACCACCATGAACGAATGAGCCGGCCACTAACCCCTAATGACACCCGCGCGACTGAGCGATTAGAAGGCGACGAAATTCACATTTGGTGGATACCCCACGCCCGTGAAGAGGGCCGCGCCCCCTTATTGGCAATACTCGGTCGCTACTTGGGCGTAGCAGGTGGGGACATCATTTTGGAAATAGGCGCGCACGGCCGGCCGACGCTGCCACCGGCGCAGGATCCAACGCTGGATTTCAACTGGTCTCACAGTGCTTCTCACGCGGTCGTTGCTATCGGCCGACGCGTGTCTCTGGGCGTCGACGTGGAACGCCGCCACGATCGAGCAAATGCGATGGCCTTGGCCACTCGCTACTTCGCCGAAAGCGAGACAGCGCTACTGGCGACACTGTCCGGCGCCGCACGCAGCGCTGCGTTTCTCGATTTATGGACAGCCAAGGAAGCTGTGCTGAAAGCGACGGGGCGAGGATTGGCGTTCGGCCTGGACCAGCTGACTATTGACTGCATGCCAAGTCGATTGTCACTGAGGCGATTGGGCGATGACAATGTGGCTGACTGGCAGCTGCAGCGCTTGTCACTGCATAGCGATTATGTGGCCGCGCTGGCGTGGCGCGGCAGTCCGCGGCAAATTCGCCTTCGGTCCTTTTGAGAATGGAGTTTGGCGCCCACATCATCAGCGTTGCGACGGCGCCATAGAGAGCCGACGGATTTAACCTTTCGTACCAGGAACAGCACACTCGTCATGACCTTACTTAGCGTCAACCTCAATAAAATCGCCGTTCTGCGAAACTCCCGCGGCGGTCATGAACCCGATATTTGCGACGCGGCGCGCGTATGCATCGACAACGGCTGCGGCGGCATCACCGTACATCCACGTCCGGACCAACGGCACGTTCGGCCCGCCGATGTGCGGGCGCTCGCCGACGTCGTGCGAGGCCGCGTGGAATTCAACATTGAGGGGAATCCGTTTGCCGGCCCTCGCGGAGATTATCCCGGGCTGATTGCCCTGGCACGCGAGGTCCATCCCACGCAGGTCACTTTGGTGCCGGACAGCGACGGTCAGATAACCTCCGACCACGGGTTCGAGCTAGCGCGCGACGCCGACAAGCTGCGCCCCTTGATCACGGAACTACGGGAGTTGAACTGTCGCATTAGTTTGTTCGTCAACGCGGCGCCACAGGACTTCTCGGTTGCCAAAGAATGGGGGGTGGAACGCATCGAGATTTACACTGGCCCGTACGCTCAGGCGTTCGCCGAGGGGCGTCCCGACGTTGCCTTGGCTGCATGCATCGACACGGCCCGACTAGCGCACCGGGCCGGCATGGCGGTCAACGCTGGGCACGATCTCAGCCAAGCCAATCTCGGCACCTTCAAGACAGCGTTACCAGGCCTGGCGGAAGTCTCTATCGGTCACGCTCTCATCGGTGAAGCGTTGTACCAAGGCCTCGCCAGCACCGTCCGTCAGTACCTGCAGATTCTCCGCTGACTGCGGTTACGCGAGCCTGGTAAGCATCCGAACGCTTCGGGGCTTGGTTACACTTGAGTAGCGCTAGTCGCGCAGTTTTGTAACGCCCATTGAGCATAAAAAAAAGCCCGCAGTTGCGGGCTTTTTTCACGCTGACCGGTTGTACAACTACTCTTGCGGACTGGCAAAACCGATCTTGACCAACTTATAACTTTTGGCGTCTGCCAGCACGCGGGCGACGTGTTCGTAGGCGACGGCGTCATCCGCCCCAATTTGGATCTCTGGCTGGTTGGTTTGCTGGGCGATAACGGCCAGCTGCGCCTTCAAACCTAGTTCGTCTACTGGAGTGCCGTTCCAATACAGCGCGCCACCCGCATCGATCTTCAACTTGATGGGATCCAGCGGCTCATCTGGATTCACCACATTCGGATTCGCCTGCGGCAGGTCCACTTGGATCTTATGTGCCATGACCGGCGCCGTGATCATGAAAATGATCAGCAACACTAGTAAGACGTCGACCAACGGCGTGACGTTAATTTCCGCCATTGGCCCTTTAGCTTTAGCTGCATAGGCCATCGTCAACTTCCTTTCGGTGGATCGGTCGTCATAAAGGCGACGTGGACCATACCTGAGTCTTTCGCATCACCGATGACCTTACGCACAATCTTGAACTCAGTATCGTGGTCTGCCCGAATTTGTAATTCCGGCTGCGGCGTCATCTGTGCTGCCACACGCAATCGTGCTTGGAGCTCGGCGGTGCTGATCGGTGCATCGTTCAGATACATCGTGCCGTCTTGCTTCACGGCCAAGTCGAAAGGCGGTGTTGCCGCCTCTTCAGGTTTGGTGTGCGGATTCGCAGTGGGCAGGTCAATTGTGATGGAGTGTGTCATCAGGGGTGCCGTGATCATGAAGATGATCAGTAGCACCAACATCACGTCAACTAGTGGCGTGACATTGATTTCCGACATTGGTCCACCGGAATTGCCTCCGGTACTCATTGACATGGGTCAAACCCTCACTTCTGGCTTTCGACGCGCGAACCAGTGGCGAAGAAGTCGTGCAAGTCATTCGCGAATTCGTCGAACTTGGCGTACGTCAAGCGGTTCGAGCGGTTGAAGAAGTTGAACGCCAAGGTAGCCGGAATAGCGGCGAACAAACCATAAGCGGTCATCAGTAGTGCTTCACCCACCGGGCCGGCAACGACGGCCATGGAAGCGTTACCTTCAGCGGCGATCTTCAGCAAGGCGTGGTAGATACCCCACACGGTGCCGAGCAGACCAACGAACGGTGCGGCGGCGCCGACGGTCGCCAGCAAGGTCAAGCCACCTTCAAGGCGCAAGCTTTCACGAGCAACGGCCTGACGCAACGCGCGGTCGATGAACTCTGAGCGGCTAAGTGTCTCTGCCAAACGACCGGTGCTATTGCTGGCGGCCTGCTGGTGATGTGCAACCGCAGCAGCAGCGTCCAGAGCAATCTTGGAGAACGGTTCGCCCTTGGGCTGTGCTTCCAGTTCGCGGATAGCGTCCTGCGTCGATCCGTTTGCCCAGAATCCATCAACAACGTTGTCGGCGCGACGTCGAACGACGGTGCTACGGATGCCAACGGCAATGATGAAGTACCACGTCAGGAATGACATCGCCGTCAACGTGATGAAAACGGCCCAGCCGAGGGCGTCAAAGTTATTCAAGAGGTCAGCCGGGCCCATGTGCTTCAAAGCCGCAGCGTTACCAGTGGAGCCCGCGGCCTGAACGGCGTCGGTTATTGCAGGAGTCTGTAGGAACATAACACTACCCTAGGAAGTCAAACGTGAGCCGTAACTGTAATCGACCGAAGTCGATTACAGCAGATGGAGGTTGAAACTACTGTTGAAGACTAAAAGTAACTGGAATGCGTGCGTAGCCTTCAACTTTTTGTCCATTACGAATGGTTGGGTTGAAGCGCCAACTTTTTGCTGTCCGAACTGCCTCGCGGTCAAGTTCACTGTAACCACTGGACTTGTCGACCTTGATGTCCTTCGGCATGCCATCCGTACCTACCAAGACCAACAAGATCACCGTGCCTTCATGGCGTTGACGTTGCGCCTGCGGCGGGTACCTTGGTTGAATGCGGCTGTTGTAGCTTAAATCTGAACTGGCCACGATGTCCGCTGGTGGAGCTGGCGGTGCTGGTGGTGCCGGCGGCGGCGCCTGCACCGCGTTACGCGACACTTCAGTCACCGGCGGTGGAGATGTCGGCGGTGGTGGTGTCGGTGGCGGTGTCACCTGCTTAATGATCTTCGGTGGCGGCTGCTTAGGCGGCTCCGGCGGCGGCGGCGGCGGCGGCGGCGGCGGCGGTGGCGGCTCGATGAAGTTCACCTGGACGATGCTGTCTTTCTTGGCATGATCCTGTTCTTGCGGCGCCAAAGGAGCCACCAACAACAAGAAGGCAAACGCATGCAGCCCGACCGCGACGGCCAACGCCAAGGTGCGCTTCCAGCTGAACGGCTCGCGCCCGTTAAATTCGTTACTTG
>JBDTBF010000139.1:0-9492 GCA_039924175.1 Rhodanobacter sp. | reverse complement strand
TGCTGGCCGAAGGTCGCTTGGTGAATCTGGGTTGCGCACACGGCCATCCGAGCTTCGTGATGTCCAACAGCTTCTCCAACCAGACGCTGGCGCAAATTGATTTGTGGGCCAATAAAGACGTCTACGAGAAAACCGTCTATCGCCTGCCGAAAAAATTGGACGAAGAAGTCGCGCGCCTGCATCTGGAACAGATTGGCGTCAAGCTCACCAAGCTCACGGCTGAGCAAGCGGCTTATCTCGGCGTGTCCGTCGATGGCCCATACAAGCCGGAGCATTACCGCTACTGATCTAACGTAGCCACAACTTGTCGTTGCGAAGGTGAAAAGGCCGGAACGTGAGTTTCGGCCTTTCTTTATTGGATGACCGTGAACATTGGCTTTAGCTTGGCCGTGTCATGAACGCTCGATGTGCATTTTGTAAACGGGATGCCACGCCTCTGCCTCAACGCATTGCGTGTCGTATTCTCAACACTCGCCGCCATGCCGTTTAGACTCGTGCTCCGGGGCATATTCAGGGTAACCGCCGCATAGCGTTCCGAGCAATTAGAATGCTGTCGCCCAGGCGATTGGCGTGCCGTCTTTCGTAGGAGATGTTTCCCGGGCGATGGATGCAATAGACACTGTGGATACCGCATCACACCTTGCGATACAGCAGATCCCATACGCCGTGACCAAGGTTCAAGCCGCGCCGCTCAAAGTGCGTTTCGATGCGCCACTCGGGCTTGTCGGCGTATTCACCGGGCCCCACTTGGTTACGCCACGTCGGCGCCGCCTCCAGTACTTCAACCATGTGTTCGGCATAGGCCTGCCAGTCGGTAGCCAAATGCAGCAAGCCATCAGGCTGCATGCGTGACGCCAACATTGCGACAAACTCCGGCTGAATCAGCCGCCGCTTGTTGTGGCGTTTTTTGTGCCACGGATCAGGAAACCAGACGCGCACCTCGGACAAGGTCTCCGGCGCCACTTCGTTTTCCAACACTTCCACGACGTCGTGCTTATACAGCCGCACATTGCTGGCATCGCGTGCGGCAAGCGCATTCATCAAACGACCCACGCCGGGACCGTGAACCTCAACGCCAAGAAAATCGCGCTCCACGTCGTGCTCGCTAGCCCACGCCAATGCCTCGCCATTGCCGAAACCGATTTCCAGCACCAGCGGTGCGACACGTCCAAAATCGTTGGCATAGTCGCGAGCATCACCGCGGTAATCGATACCGTAGCGCACCCAATACGCATCAAACGCATGCTGCTGCGCCGGCGTCATGCGCCCTTCGCGCAACACAAAACTGCGAATACGCCGCAAATTGACGGGACTAAAAACGTCGATCTTGTCGTTCATGCCATACAAAGGAGCCAAAAGTGAAAGACAGCCTACACGAGGCGCACCCGCGCACATAACTCAGCCGCAGACAGCTACTCCGTCGAAGCGAAGCCCTAGGCTAGGGCCCGCCAAGGGGATGGCGCGACGAGCGACACGTAATGAGCGAGTGGTGGTCGTCGACGGAGCGCCCGTGCGTGCAGCAAATTGGCGTCGCGCCGACGCTCGCAAAAGGCGTACACCGACAATCAAACGTTGGAACAGCGCGCACATCGTCCCGACGCACCTGCCGCAATCCACCCGTCACCGTTGAACTTCATCGGTCTTTTTGCGACGCGGTCCATTTTCCTCGCGCGCCGGCCGCGCCGGTTCGGCGTGCTGCCGTACCGCTTCGGCACGCACCGGCGGCACGTAGGACGGTGGCTGCGCCCGCGGCGCCGCCTGATAGCTTGGTCGATAGGCCTGCGGCGCCGACTCTCGCATGGGGCGCGCCTCAGCGGGCATGTCATTTCGAGGAGTCCGTTCGAAGCGCTCCACCCGTGATCGTGTCGAGTTGGGCGAGTCTGGAGGTGACGACTGTATGGCGGAACCACGCCCCTGCGCGCGCGCCGCATCAAAGCGCTGGAAGCGTTGATCTGCCGTAGATGGTGCCGTATCAGCCGATGCCGCGCGCTCAACCGGTTCGCGCCGTGGCCACGCAGGCGTCGCGCGATCCGTTACGTTGGTACGCGCTGCGGCGGCGGCATCCCGCGTCTGCAGCCGGCGATTCCCATACGGCGACGGCGAAGTCACCGCTGACGTCGCTTCGCCACGATCGCGCCGGATCTGAGCATCGACACCACGCGGCCGCGCGAAGCGCGCGGAAGGCAGCTCGCCATCACGCAAATCGGCGCGCCGACGCTGCTCGTCCAGCGGCTCAGGCGCACTAGCTCGTCGACCAGCGAATCTACTTGAATCTAGTTGGGCACGACGGGCCGCTGCAGCTTGTTCGGCTGCCGGAACGCCTTCCTGCGAGCGCGTCGTATTCGTCGAGAGCAGCGGACTGACACCGTTTGAATCGATGCCACCACGACCCCATCGATCCCCTGGTCGCCGCTGATCACCACGTGCGGCCGCTTGTCCTCGGTCGGCGACACCGACGCGCGCTGGGGCCACGTCATCGACACGTTCAGCGAAACCTGCTCGGCGCGCGCCCAACAGGCGAACGTTCGACGGTGCGGCAGCAACTGGCTGCGCGCCACGTCTGCCCACTTCGTCGTGCCCGCTGCGAGCCACCGGCGGCGCATTGCGCGCGACGACCTGACGACCAAACCCGCCTTCGGGCAAAGCACGTGCGCGCGAACCACGTGGTCGCGCAAAGCTGCCTGCTTCAGGACGCCGTTCCGCGCCGCGCGGCAACACCTTGGCACGAGCCAATTGCCGTTGATCGACGTGCAGTAGATCGCCCTGCACATGGCGTCCGCCAGCAAACACTTTGCTCGATACCGCGGTAAGACCGCGCGGCGCATAGCGATTGTCATGCCGCTCGGTGCGCCCCGGCACGCCGCGTTGATAATCGCCGTAATGACGGTTGATGCGGTTGATGATCGTAGTGTGGCTATAGACGTTGGTCACCCGAATGTTGGTGACGTTGACGCGGGTGTAGTAACCACGACTGGCGCGATACCACGGATTGTAAATTTCTCCCGGCCCCAGCGGGAACCAACCCACCGGACCGCCCACGCCCACCGACCAGCCGCCGCCACCGACAAACGCCACCAACGCCGGCGCATAGATTGGGCGCACCGCAATCGGCCCGGGAATCCAGCCCCAACGGCTGCCGACATATGCCCAACGCCCATAGTGATAGGGCGCAAAACCCCACGGCGAGCTATCCACCCAGGTCCAGCCCCACGGCCCGATATAGGCCCAATGGCCATCCCGATAGGGCGCCCAATCGGCAGCTACGCGGGTCGGATACCAGACCGCACCGTAGTCATTGTTGGTCTGCCAATCACCGTACTGATCAAGGTCCTGATACCCGACCACGTCATCGGAAACGTACTGGCGCGTCGTCGACTGCGCGTAGCGTCGATCCCGCTCGTCGCTCCAATGATCAAACGCGTCGCCGGAACCCACCTGCGTGATCTCCACCATGTTCAAGCTGGAATCGTCAAAGCGGTAGCGACGCCCCGCCGCCACCGTGCGCTGCGCATTGTTCTCGCCATACACAATGGCCGAGCCATCCAGCACGGTGACATCGGTGGTTTTACCGTCACGATCTACATCCACTCGAAAGGTGCCGGGCTGATCGACCACCAGCGCTATCGTGGGCGTATCAATCTCGTAACTCTGGCCATCGTCTAAGCGACGCGCAGCTAGGTTAAGCGTGCCTTGCGTCAGCTCAATTTGTGCCAGATGATCGTTCAAATCAAGCAGGCCAAAGTCTGTTTGGCCATCTACTCGTAACGTGCCGCCGCCTAGCTCAAGCTCGGCGCGCGCATCATTGCCAGTGGACAGCCGGTCGCCCGTCGTCAGCGGACGGTTGACGCTGACGTCGCTCCAGTCCTTCGCTCCCGCAGGCAAAAAGCCCACATCGCCTGCCATATAGGACAAGCGTGCCACCCGGCTCGGCGGATCGATCGTCGGATCATTCGTGGCGGACTGTGCCTGCGCCAAGCTTGCTGTCAAGCACATCGACACAATGGCAAGCCAGCGCCAAGCTTCCCGCCTAGGCGCCTGAAACTCAGCAAATAAACGCATGGTGTTCTCCACCTTGTAAGCGCGACCAACCTCGCGCAGCGATGCCCAATCGCCGCCGCCATCCAACCATGGCTGATGCGGACAAGGTCATTATGAGCATGGATTCAAACCTCGTTGCCGGTTGTGCACTCCCGCTGATTCAGCTGGCCGCCATCTATGGTTCACCGGGCGTTTGGCGACACGCGGGGCTCGGCGCCCCGGCAGCAGGCCCGCTCATCCGACGCGCCGTCTGAAAACCGTCCCTCACCCGCGCAAAACAGCGCTTTCGACCGCCGCTAGCGCGCCACCGTCGATCATCGAGCCTTTCCACTTTTCGCATCCCGAGTTACCATCCGCCAGCACTGCGGGTGTAGCTCAATGGTAGAGCTGTAGCTTCCCAAGCTACTGACGAGGGTTCGATTCCCTTCACCCGCTCCACTCCCTACCCTATCGATCCCCACCGATTTCATCGAACTGACATGGCGGATCTGATCATTCTTGGCTGGCGGGAACGGGTGGCGCTGCCGCAACTCGGCATCAGCGTGCTCAAAGCGAAACTCGACACCGGTGCCCGCAGCAGCTCGCTGCATGTCGACACAGTGGAAGACTTCCGGCGCGACGGCGAGACGTGGTTGCGCTTCAGCATGCATTTAGGGCGCAAACAACCCATTCACGTGGCTTGCGAAGCCATCGCGCGCGACCGCCGTTGGGTTACCGACACCGGCGGGCGACGCACCGAGCGCTGGTTTATCCGCACGCAGGTGCGATTGGCTGAACAAAGTTTCGACATCGACGTCAACTTGACGGATCGTCGGCATATGCTATTTCCATTATTGCTGGGACGCTGCGCACTCAGCGAGCATTTTGCAGTGAACCCCACCCTTTCCTACACCCGGCCGCACACGCTACCAGCGGTTTTGGACCCTTCATGAAAATTGCGATCCTTTCGCGCAACACACGGCTGTATTCCACCCGACGCTTAATTGAGTCTGCGCGGGCGCGCGGCCACGTCGTGCGCGTGCTCGACCCGCTGCGCTGCTACGTACGTGTTGCTCCGGGCGCGGTCACTATTCGCTACAAAAGTAAGTACGTGCGCGACATTGACGCAGTCATCCCGCGCATTGGTACTTCCAGCACGTTCTATGGCACGGCGGTGTTACGCCAACTGGAAATGCAGGGTGTGTACACGCCGAACCCGTCCGACGCGGTGTTGTGCGCGCGCGACAAATTGCGTTGCCTGCAAATGCTGGCGGCGCATGGCATCGATATGCCGGTGACCGTGTTTGGCGACAACCCGGACGACAGTGCCGACGTACTTGCCCTGCTCGGCGATCCACCGCACGTCATCAAGCTCAACGAAGGCAGCCAGGGCACCGGCGTGGTGCTGGCCGAAAAGCGCAGTGCATCGCAAAGCGTTATCGAGGCATTTCGTGGTCTAGCCGCTAACTTCCTTGTGCAAGAGTTTGTCGCCGAGGCCAACGGCAGCGACTTGCGCTGTTTCGTCGTCGGCAAAAAAGTGGTGGCGGCGATGCAGCGCGTGGCCAGCCCTGGCGAATTTCGCGCCAATTTGCACCGCGGCGGCCGTGCCGAAGCCGTTATTTTGACCCCAGAAGAGAAGCGCATCGCCGTGCGCGCTGCCGGCGTGCTTGGATTGGGCGTGGCCGGCGTGGATATGTTGCGCTCCAAGCGCGGACCACTGTTGCTAGAAATCAATGCCTCACCGGGCCTGGAAGGCATTGAGTCAGCCACCGGGGTCGACGTTGCCGGCGCCATCATGGATTTGCTGCAGGCAAATGCCCATCCCGCCCACGCCATCGTACGGCCGCACAAAGCTTCGCGCCAACTGTAAAGCTGCCTTCATCAACCCCCTTCGCATCTTCGCCACAACGCCCTTGCGACCGTCAACGAAGCCGTTCAGGCCCTAAATGATGCTCTCAGGCGGCGCGCTTGGGGCGCGTATTGATGACTCGTCGGCGGTAATGCCGCTCAACATTCATCCTCGTGCGCACGTACCTATACGCGCTTCACCTTAAGCTTGTTAAGCTTGCCCCTTCAGCCGCTCTGTGCAGCGGCTGCGCAGGAGTGACCAATGCGCGTTCTAGTAATTGAAGACAATAGCGATATCGCCACTAACATCGGCGATTATCTGGAAGACCGCGGCAACGTGGTCGATTTCGCCGGCGACGGCGTTACTGGCCTGCACTTGGCAGTCGTACACGACTTTGACGTGATCGTGCTCGACCTCACCCTGCCTGGTATGGACGGTCTGGAGGTGGCGAGCAAACTGCGCCACGAAGCCCATAAACAAACGCCGATCCTGATGCTAACGGCGCGCGATGCGCTGGAGCAAAAGCTGACGGGCTTTGAAAGCGGTGCCGATGACTACATGACCAAACCATTCGCACTGGCCGAATTGGCAGCGCGGCTGGAAGTGCTGGCACGGCGTGGCAAGGGTCCGCAGAGTCGCGTATTGAAAGTGGCCAACCTCACCTTCAACCTCGATACCCTGACGGTGCACCGCGAAGGCAAATCCATCCAGCTCAACCCGATCGGCTTGAAATTGCTACAGGCCTTGATGGAAGCCAGCCCTTCCGTCGTCACGCGACAGGATTTGGAACAGCGCGTGTGGGGTGAAGAACTGCCTGACAGCGACTCATTACGCGTACATATTCATGGCTTGCGCGCCGCTATCGATAAGCCGTTTTCGACGCAGCTGATCCACACCCGGCATGGCATTGGTTATCGGATGGTCGAGCCGGATGCAATCCAGGCGTAAGCTGCGGTTTCGCTTGATCGTCTCGTTCGCGCTGTTCGGCTTCGGCCTCAGCGCGCTATTTGCTGTGGCCGCGTTAAACATCCGCACGCGGGTGGAAGATCAGCTAGTGAACTCCAGCTTGCTTGACGACGCCAAGTGGGCCAACCAGCAGGCACGTGAACATCCCGGCGTCCCTAGCGGCTCCCGGCTACTCACAGGTTCGGTACTCAGCAACCGCACGTTGTACAAGGCGCCATTACCGTGGCAAACCCTGAAAAACGGCGTCCACGACATGCACGATCCAACCAGTAATGGCTTGTCCAGCCACTACAAACTAGCTGTGTGGCGCCAGGATGGCGTTATCAGCTTTTTGCGCTACGACGTATCACGCGAAGAGTTGGGCAAGCAACAGCTACTGATTGCGGTGATCGGCGCCGTATTCCTGTTCGGCCTGCTCTCTCTAGTGCTTGGTCTATGGTTGTCACGCAAGGTACTTAAGCCGGTTACGGAATTGGCAAACCGTTTACGCACGTTCCGCAAAGCCGGCAAGGCAGAACCGCTGGCACCGTACTTTGCCGACGATGAAGTAGGCGAATTGGCGCATGCGCTGGATGAGTATTCCGACCGACTTACCGCCATGGTGGAACGCGATCGCGAATTCAATTCCGACGTTAGCCACGAGCTACGCACGCCATTGGCGGTCATCGCTAGCACCACCGAATTACTACAAGGCTCAGCCGACCTCACGCCGAAACTCGACGAGCGACTGAAGCGCATTGAACGCGCGTCACGTCAGGCGACGGAGCTGATCGAAGCGCTGCTGTTGCTGTCGCGCGCCGAGCGACGCGGCCCCACCCGCGGCGAAACGACCGAAGTAGGCAAAGTCGCAGCCGATGTCATTGAAAGCCAACGCCCGCAAATGCGTGGCAAACCACTCACCATTGATTTGCACGTTGCCGACGCGGTGAACGTCACCGCACCGGCCTCAGTGTTATCCGTCGCGCTGACCAACTTGATCGGTAACGCCATCAAATACACGCTAGAAGGCAGTGTACGAGTGGAAGTTGGCAACAATTGCATTGAAGTCATCGACACCGGCCCTGGCATCAAACCGGAAGACGCCGAGCGCTTGTTCCAACGCGGCGTGCGTGGCGAAGGCGTCGGTGGTAGCGGCGCAGGTCTCGGTTTGGCCATCGTGCGGCGTCTATGTGACTTGTATGGCTGGAAGGTTTCCATGCGTCCGCGCAGCGACGCGAACGGCGCTATCGCCAGCATTGTTTTCCGTTAAGGACACCCTGCCTAGCGCGTCATCTCGGCGGCAGAAAACCGCGTTACCGCAAACGCATCAACAAGACGAGTTTGGCGCGCGATACCGCCTAGTTTTGCTACTCTTATCGGCATGAATTACTGCATCGATCCACCCGCTATTCCAAGCCTGCCCATCTACGGCAGCGACCAGCGTTTCCCGATTCGCCGCGTCTTCTGTATCGGCCGCAATTACGCCGAGCACGCGCGCGAAATGGGCGCCAGTGTCGACCACGACACGCCCATGTTTTTCTGCAAACCGGCGGATGCTGTCGTCAGCGACGGCGCCGACGTGCCGTATCCATCCATCACCAACGAATTGCATCATGAGGTTGAAATGGTGGTCGCGCTGGCGAGTGGCGGCAGCAACGTGACGCTGGCGCAAGCACCCACGCTTATTTTTGGCTACGGAGTGGGTCTGGACTTAACCCGACGCGACTTACAACGCGAAGCCAAAGCCAAAGCGCATCCGTGGGAAGTGGCCAAGGCATTCGATCATTCCGCACCGGTATCCGCGCTGCGCCCCGCTGCCGAGGTAGCACTAAACGCCAACACCGTGCTGCGCTTGAGCGTCAACGGCGAGCTACGCCAGCAAGCCACCTTAGGCGATATGGTGCACGACGTGTCACACATTATTGCGGTGTTATCGACCCTGTTTGAACTCAAGGCCGGCGACCTGATCTTCACCGGCACGCCGTCCGGCGTAGCAGCCCTAAAGCGCGGCGACCAGGTGCACGCTGAACTGGTCGGCATTGCCACGCTGGATACTCGCGTGAGCTGAGAAACAACGTCGGTTTGCACTTATTTGATGCGACATTCCACTTCATCGGGCTACAGTTAGCGCGCCATCCGGCGCAACCTAGGGAGTAGCGAACAATGAGCATGCTGCAAGAATTTAAAGCTTTCGCCATGCGCGGCAACGTCATGGACATGGCCGTCGGCATCGTCATTGGTGCCGCTTTCGGCAAAATCGTCACCTCATTGGTCAACGACGTCATCATGCCGCCCATCGGCTGGATCACTGGCGGCGTTGATTTTTCGGCCATGAAGTGGGTCATGAAGCCGGCAGACAACACTGACCCCGCGCACAAGATTGCCGAAGTGGCAATCAACTACGGCAGCTTCATCAACACCATCATCACCTTCATCATTATCGCTTTCGCCATTTTCATGGTGATCAAAATGATGAACCGGATGCAGAAAAAGCAGGAAGCGGCACCCGCCGCGCCGGCGCCCGACGTGGTCCTGCTTACCGAAATTCGCGACCTGTTGAAGACCAAGCAATAGCAAGTACCGCCTCCTGCGGGGTGGGCGCGTGTGGGGTGATCTCGTGTGGGAGCGGCTTTAGCCGCGATGCTCTTAATGTCGACATCAGGGCAAGAGCATCGCGGCTA
>JBDTBF010000138.1:0-10837 GCA_039924175.1 Rhodanobacter sp. | reverse complement strand
TCAACTTTCTGTCCGCCCCGAATTGTCGGGTTGAAACGCCACTTTTTTGCTGTCTCAACTGCTGCACGGTCAAGTTCACTGAAGCCGCTGGACTTATCGACTTTGATGTCCTTCGGCAGTCCGTCCGTACCAACCAACACCAGCAATATGACCGTCCCTTCATGGCGTTGACGCTGCGCTTGTGGCGGGTACTTCGGTGCAATACGACTGTTATAGCTAAGGTCAGAACTGGCAACGATATCTGCAG
Organism: Rhodanobacter sp.; assembly: GCA_039924175.1. GTDB lineage: Bacteria > Pseudomonadota > Gammaproteobacteria > Xanthomonadales > Rhodanobacteraceae > Rhodanobacter. Next base: position 10,590 of record JBDTBF010000138.1, on the reverse strand, counting down.
GTGGCGCCGGTGGTGCTGGTGGCGCTGGTGGTGGCGCCTGTACAGCATTTCGCGACACCTCATTCACCGGCGGCGGTGAAACCGGCGGTGGTGGTGTGGGTGGCGGCGTTACCTGCTGAATGATCTTTTGCGGCGGCTGCTTAGGCGGCTCCGGCGGCGGCGGCGGCGGCGGCGGCGGCGGTGGCGGCTCGATGAAGTTCACCTGGACGATGCTGTCTTTCTTCGCATGGTCTTGCGTTGGCGGCGCTAGAGGCGCCAAGAACAACAAGAAGGCAAACGCATGGAGTGCGACCGCGATGGCCAACGCAAAGGTGCGCTTCCAGCTAAACGGCTCGCGCTTATTAGATTCTTTACTTGAGGCCATCTGTGACTGCTAACCAATCAGGAGGAACGTTACCTGGGGACATGGCCTTAACCGACATAAAGTCGGAGCGGTCGCTGCCCCTGTGGAGACGATGGGAAAGGTTTTCAACGTTACAACAGCACATCGGGTTTGTATAGCACCAACACGATAGAAACATTGGCCACTAGTTATCCGACGTGTACGCAACCTTTAGTTACTTACCAGCACCTGCATTCTTGAGCCACTTCTTGGCTCTTTCGGCGCTTTCCGGTTGCAATGCCGCCTGTTTCATGGCGGCCACAGCGGCCGGCTTATTCTTCAACGCGCGTTCGGCTTGAGCCAGCATCATGTAGGCATTGCCCTTATGTTGCACGCCCTTGTCCAACGCTTGTTGAAGCAAGCCCTTCGCTTTGCTGTAGTTGTTTTCGGTCAGTGCGAGGCGTCCTGCATTCAAAGCAGGCTCTCCATCTTTAGCGAGCGGGATGGCCTTAGCATAGGCGTCGCGCGCCTTGCTAATGTCTTCCGCCGACTCGGCGGCCTTGCCAAGTAATACGTAGTTTTCTGCGGTCGGCTTAATGATTCCCTTCGCCATTCCGTCTTCAAAAACCTGCTCGGCTTTGACGGCGTCGGCCTTACCGTCGGAGCCAGACTGAGACGCCATCAAATATAATTTACCCAAGTTAACGAAGGACGTTTCGCTCGTCAGCGTGCCGCCAGCGCGCGCTTTCTCCATCAACTGGATCGCCTCGGGATATTTTTGCGCCTGCATCAACACCGCTACGGCGTTGTTCAGCGCTTGCGGGTCGTTTGGGTGGGCGGCTAGGTTTTGCTGAGCGGTTTCCGCTGCTTTTTCCGTTTGACCAGACTCCGCGTAGCTGGCCATCAAGATCTGGTTCCAGCTGTCCTGCGGCTTATCAGTCAGTGACTGCGCCTTTTTGATGGCGGCAATCGCCTCGGGGTACTTTTCAAGACGGTAGTAAGCATTACCTTCGAGCGCGTAAGAGTCGGCAGTCTCGCGCTTTCCGTCGGCGCGCCACTTGGCCACCGTGTCGAGCGAGGCCTGATACTGCTGATCAGCTAGCTGGAACTGCGCCAGCATGTATTCGAGTTGGAAGTACGTGTCGTTCGGCAGCACGTTCTGCGCCAGCGCCTGCTGCATGAGCGAGATAGCACCTTTGATGTCGCCCGCGTTGTAGGCCAAGTTGGCCAGGCCCTGCTGAGCTAAAGCCTTCGCGTACTTGCTTTTGCTGCTTTCGATGATCGGTTGCAGATCCTGCTTTGCTTTGGCCGCGTCGCCGGCGTTCACAGCGTCAAGACCTGCGTTCAAGGCTTTTTGTTCTTTCTCGCTGGTCAGGTCCAGCTTCGGTGCTACCCGAGTCGAGTTGGGGTATTGCACCTCTGGCTTGTCTTTGGTCGCCTGACTGCTACGCGCTAGTGCGGGACTGCTGGCCAAAGTGAACAAGAGCGTGGCGCTCGCCAGTGCGGTCAGGACTCGGGCATGCTTCATCAGTGATTCTCGTATCAATGGGTACGCGTCGAACAACGTAGGGGACGGATGAGCCTAGCGCGAGCCGGCGCCAGATAACAAGTCGCACTGCCGCATATAAGCTTGTTGTAAATCAATAAGTTGCTGATTAATCAGTAAGAAATTACCTAATTAGGTTCGTATTCGGACACTTTTAAGGACGTCTTACCTACGTCATACCACGCTAAAACGATACCTGGGTGCGTCCTGTTCGGCGCGAACGATGCAAGTCGCCGGAGTGACAACGACAACGAAGCCAAGGCGGATGCGCACGGCGCTCCGCCTCTGGCGACACCGATTAAATATCCAGGTTCGCAACTTTAAGCGCGTTAGCCTCGATGAAATCGCGCCGCGGCTCCACCGCTTCGCCCATCAGCATGGAGAAAACCTGGTCGGCCGCAATAGCGTCTTCGATACCCACTTGCAGCATACGGCGCGTCTCTGGATTAACGGTGGTTTCCCACAATTGCTCCGGATTCATTTCGCCCAAGCCTTTGAAGCGCTGGATGCTGCGGCCCTTCTTGGCCTCATCCAATAGCCAGTCGTGGGCTTCGATGAAGCTGAGTACACCGCGAGAAGCGTTGCCGCGGTTAACGACAGCGTCCGGCTTCACCAAGCCGGAGAGTTGTCGGCTAATGGCAAGCAGTGGTCGAAACTCGCTACTGGCGAAGAACGCCTGTGGCAACAGCCACGTGTGAGTAAGGCCATGTTGTTCGCGGACGATTTGGATAGCCGCGGTCTGCTCGCCGACAGCCTCGCGCATCGTGAGTTTGTAATGCGGTTTGCCCAAGCCCGTGGCAGCCAAACGCTTTGTCGCGCCATCGAGCCACGCTTGCATCGCGACCGGCTCGGTCCACAGCGCCGGTTCCAGTGGCGTGTACTCCAACATGGATTGCAACACGGCTGGATCGACCCGGTGCGACAGCTTGGCGATCTGATCGATCGCTTGCTGATAGCTGCGTAGTAACTTTTCCAACGCTGCGCCGGGCATCGCTGGCGCGTCAGGTTGATAAGTCAGTGTCGCGTTGTCGACTGCGCTGGAGATGAGATAGTCATTCAGCGCCGCGTCGTCCTTCAGATACAACTCTTGCTTGCCCTGTTTCAGCTTGTACAGCGGCGGTAGGCCGATGTAGACGTGGCCGCGCTCGATCAACTCTGGCATCTGCCGGAAGAAGAAGGTGAGCAACAGCGTGCGGATGTGCGAACCGTCCACGTCCGCGTCGGTCATCAAAATAATGTGGTGATAACGTAATTTATCCGGGTTGTATTCGTCTTTACCGATACCCGTACCAAGTGCCGTGATCAAGTTACCGACTTCGGCCGAGCTAAGCATGCGATCAAAGCGAGCTTTCTCGACGTTGAGGATCTTGCCCTTCAGTGGCAACACCGCTTGCGTCTTACGGTTACGGCCTTGCTTGGCCGAACCACCTGCCGAATCACCCTCGACCAGAAACAGTTCGCACAGCGCCGGATCCTTTTCCTGACAGTCCGCTAGTTTGCCGGGCAAGCCGGCAATATCTAGCGCGCCTTTGCGGCGGGTCATCTCGCGCGCTTTGCGTGCGGCGTCGCGTGCCCGCGCCGCGTCGACTACCTTGGAGGCGATCGCACGAGCTTCGTTCGGGTGTTCCAGCAAGAACTCGCCAAGTTTCTCGTTGACGACCTGCTCGACCACCGTTTTGACCTCGGTCGAAACCAACTTGTCCTTGGTTTGCGAGGAGAACTTCGGATCGGGCACTTTCACCGACAGCACAGCGATCATGCCTTCACGCATATCGTCGCCAGCCAACGCGACCTTCGCGTTTTTGGCTAAGCCTTCTTTCTCGATATACGTTTGCAGCGAGCGCGTCAGCGCAGCGCGGAACCCGGTTAAATGCGAGCCACCGTCGCGCTGGGGAATATTATTGGTGAAGCAAAGCATGGTTTCCTGATAAGAATCAGTCCATTGCATCGCCACTTCGACCACAATGCCGTCCTGCTCCGCGGTCAGGCTGATGACATTGGGGTGAAGCGGCGTCTTCAGCAACGCCAGATACTGCACAAACGAGCGAATACCGCCGTCGTACGCAAAGGTATCGTGACGCCCCTCACCGCGTTCATCGGTCAGTTCAATGGTGACGCCGGAATTCAGGAAGGCCAGCTCACGTAGGCGTTTGACCAACACCTCGTAACGAAACTCCACGTTGCCGCCAAACGTTTCTACGCTGGGTAGAAAACGAACCATGGTGCCGAACAGCGTTGAGGGCCCGATCACCTTGAGCGGATATAGCGGCTCACCGCCAGCGTATTCCTGCAAATGCTCGAAGCCATTGCGCCAGATAGTCAACCACAAGTGCTCACTCAAGGCATTGACGACGGAAACACCCACGCCATGCAAACCGCCCGAAACTTTGTAGGAATTCGCGTCGAACTTACCGCCAGCATGCAGCACCGTCATCACCACTTCGGCGGTGGACCGTCCCTCTTCCGGGTGAATACCCACCGGAATACCACGGCCGTTGTCGCGCACGCTGCAGGACCCGTCCTCGTGGACGATTACCGAAATTTTGTCGCAATAGCCGGCGAGTGCTTCGTCGATGGAGTTATCAACAACCTCAAACACCATGTGATGCAAGCCGGTGCCGTCATCGGTGTCACCGATATACATGCCCGGGCGCTTGCGCACGGCTTCCAAACCATGCAAAACCTTGATGTTGCTTGAATCGTAGGTGGGTGAGCTCATGCGTAACCATTTCCTGGCGCCAGCGACCTGCCCGACACGGCGCCGTGTGGGCCGGGCAAGAGTTATGCATTGTGAAAAAGATGCAACCCTCAGATTATAGCAGGCGCGTCAACTCACCTTGTTCCACGTGGAACACGCAGGGTTTGGCACTAGCGAGAGCTGCCGGCAACTCGGTACCGGTCACAAGTATCTGGGCGCCCGCCTGACACAACTGCGAAACAACGGCTTGTTGATGTGCTTGATCCAGTTCTGACGCGAGGTCGTCCAAACACACCACCGGCCACTCTTCACGCCGCGCGGCATATAACTCGGCTTGGGCCAACATGCACGAAAGTGCCGTCAATTTCTCTTGCCCGCGCGACAAGTGCTCCCGCAACGGAGCATGTTCAAAACCGATCGACCAATCGGCGCGATGCGCGCCTAGCGTGGTGTGTCCGCGCGCCCGGTCGCGCCCTCGCTGCTGCCGCAATAGCTCGGCAAGGTTTTCTTGTTCCGGCCAACCCCGCCGGTAACGAAGTTCGAACGCACCAAGCTCAGGTAGCAACGCGAAGCTGCTGGTCAACAGTGTGGGGCGAAGTAAGTCGAGATACGCACTTCGGTGTGCATCTATCTGGTGTGCGTTCTGCGATAACTCCGCTTCCCACGCAGAGAACAACGCATCGTCGGGCGGATCCGCCGAACGTAGCAAGACATTGCGTTGTTTCAGGGCCCGTTGATACCGTCGCCACGCAGGCAGAAATTCTTGTTCCACGTGGAACACACCCCAATCAAGATAGCGGCGGCGCTCCTCAGCAGCTCCAGCAATCAAGGCGTGCGAACCAGGATCAAAACAGACCACCGCACACTCCTGCACCAGCTGACCCACTGGTGCGACCACCCCATCCAACTTCGCTTCCCAACGAGAGCCCCGGCGACCAAGGCCGACCCGTGCCGTTCGACCATCGGCGTGGCGTAACTGCGCAAATACCGAAAGTTGGGTGGCTCCGCGTTGTAGCAGCGCGTCCCGCGCCCCATTACGGAACGAACGCGCATGGGACAGCAAGAAGGCCGCTTCCAGCACACTTGTTTTCCCAGCGCCATTAGGCCCCACAAACACGTTAAGCGCTGGATCCAGCACTAACGTTACTTCCGCAAGCGAGCGCACTCCGCTAATGCGCAATTGTTCCAGTTGCATCCGTCAGCCGCCCATAAACGACAACGCCGAAGTCGTCGTTGGACGGCCTCGGCGCGGCGTGTCGCATCTTTTTGGTTGAGTAAGCAGCACGCGTAGCCCGTCAGAGCCGCAGCGGCATGATGACGTGACGCGCCTGCTCGTTGTCCAGTTCCTGCACCAAACAACTCGATTGAGCGTCACGCAAGCTAAGTCTCGCCTTGTCGCCACGCAGCGCCGCCAATGCATCCAGCAAATAGCCGACGTTAAAACCCACCGCAAGGTCGGAGACATGGGTGTCGGCTTCCACCTCTTCCACCGCTTCTTCTTGTTCCGGGTTGTGCGCGACGATGCGCAACTTACCCGGCGACAACTCTAGCCGGACGCCTCTGTACTTCTCATTGGACAAGATGGCGGCACGCTGAAGTGCGCCGCGCAACAATTCTCGGTCCAGCGTCGCGGTCTTGTCGGCGCCAAGCGGGATAACAGCTTCATAATCCGGAAACCTGCCGTCGATCAATTTGGAGGTGAACACCACTTCACCGCGGCGTACGCGCAAGTGGTTCTTACCAAATTCCAGCTCGACCGTACCTTCGCCCGTTTCCAGCAAACCGACCAGCTCGTTCACGCCTTTGCGCGGAATGATGATCTGACGACGCGTCGTTACCGTGCTTTGCAGTTGCGTTTCTTTCATCGCCAGACGATGACCGTCAGTCGCCACGCATCGTAGCGTGTGTTCCTGCAAGTCCAGCAACATGCCGTTCAAGTAATAACGGACGTCCTGGTTTGCCATGGCAAATGATGTGCGATCCATCAAGTCGCGCAGGACTTCCTCGGGCAAGCTAACTTTTTCGACCAGCTCAATGTCGTCTACGGTGGGAAATTCACTGGCCGGCAGCGTGGTTAGCGTAAAGCGGCTACGTCCCGCGCTTACCGCCACCCGGTCGCCGTTGAGTTTTAGGTCCACCCGAGCACCGTCGGGCAACGCCCGCACGATGTCGAACAACTTGCGGGCGGGAATAGTGATCTCGCCATCTTCCAGCTTTTCCGCGGCGGTGGTCGCGACCATTTCGACTTCAAGGTCGGTGCCGGTGAACGACAACTTATCGCCTACGACCTTTACGAGAAGGTTTGCCAGTACTGGCAGCGTTTGCCGGCGTTCGACGACGCCGACCACTTGCTGCAATGGCTTGAGCAGGGCTTCTCGTTGGATGCTGAATTGCATGGCTTAGCTTCCCTATAACTGCTCTTCTTTCTTTTAAAAGAAGAATAGTGGTTGTAGTAGGTGTTGTGGGTAACTTTTTTTTTCGATCTTTCTTTTCTAAATCAACAACTTGTGACGATTATTGCGTGTGCTCAAACGGGCGTATTACTGGTGCATCATTTGTGGATAACTCAAAGCACTCGTTCATCCACTTGTTATCCACAGCTTAGCGGGTTAGTTATCCCTGAGTTTGCATTTTCCCGCGTAGTACCGTGCTTTAGCCAGTCAAAGTGCGTATTAATTGCTCAAAGTCCTGGCGCATGCGCGGGTCTGTTTCGATAAATTTACGAATGGTCTTGCAGGCGTGCAGCACGGTCGTGTGATCGCGGCCGCCAAAGGCCTCACCAATCTCCGGCAAGCTGTGTTCGGTCAGTTCCTTGGACAACGTCATGGCGATCTGTCGTGGCCGCGCCAGTGAGCGCACGCGGCGTTTGGACAGCAGGTCCTGCAGACGCACATTAAAGTATTCGGCGGTGACCTTCTGAATATTCGGAATGGTGACCGCTTGCGCGTGCGTCGCCAGCAGGTCGCGCAGGGTTTCCTCGGCAAACTCGGTGGTAATCGGCTTGCCGTAGAAGTTCGCCCGCGCCGCTAATGTGTTGAGGGCGCCTTCCAGGTCGCGCACGTTGGAGCGGATACGCTTGGCCAATAACATCGCCACACTCTCGTCGAGCGGGACGCTCTTTTCATGCGCTTTTGCCAGCAAGATAGCGGCGCGGGTTTCGAAGTCAGGCGGCTCGATAGCGACGCTTAAACCCCAGCCAAGGCGCGACTTTAGACGTGGCTCGAGCTTATCCACCTCTTTCGGATAGCGATCGCAGGTCAGGATGATTTGTTGCTTTGATTCAAATAACGCATTGAAAGTATGGAAGAACTCTTCTTGCGTGGTGTCCTTACCGGCGAAGAATTGGATGTCATCGATGAGCAGCGCATCGACCGAGCGGAAGCGTCGCTTGAAGGTGTCCATGCTTTTAGCGCGCAGCGCCTCAATCATCGAGCCGACGAACTGCTCTGAACGTAGGTACATCACCTTAAAGTCAGGGTTGTGTTCCAGCATCAAGTTGCCGGCGGCGTGCATTAAATGCGTTTTACCCAGCCCGGTGCCGCCATAGAGAAGCAGCGGGTTGTAGGCGCGGCCAGGATTAGTCGCCACTTGGATCGCAGCCGCTTTACCAAGCTGGTTCGATTTGCCTTCAACGAAGGTATCGAACGTGTAATGCGGGTCCAGATTGTGGTGGAACGGGACAGCGGCTGGCCCAGCAGGTCGACGCGCTGCCGGCGCACCCGGCCGGACCACCGCGACGGGTCGCAAGCTGGGGTTAGAGCCCACGTTAAGTCGCACAGCGTGCGCTCCACCCGTAATTTGCTGTAGCACCGTCTCTATCTGCGCAAGGTACCGCTCGCGGACTGTTTCCAGGGTGTAATCGTTGGGCGCAAATAGCTGCAGGCCCGTCTCGTCTTCGCGCGCCTGCAGTGGCATCAGCCACGTTTGCAGGGCTTCAGCACTTATATCTCCTTCCAGACGCTCAAGGCAGCGCCGCCACAAATCACTCATGAATATTCTTCAGCCACAGCAGGAAGCGCTTGCGCGCGGGTTGCAACGAGCTAGTCTAGCAGCCGTCACTACGGCATCAGCCCGCAGCGGAGTGCGGAACGAACTCCCAAGTGGGGTGCTCGCCTAGTATTTGACAGCCGCTCTGATAACCCCGCATAATTGCAAACCTTTTTCACTATATCCCTTCGGAGAAACCCATGAAGCGGACCTTCCAGCCAAGCTTGCTCAAGCGTGCTCGCACCCATGGTTTTCGTGCTCGCATGGCAACCGCCGATGGTCGCAAGATCATCAATGCGCGCCGTGCCAAGGGCCGCAAGCGCCTAATCCCGTAGTTGGGGATATAGGCTGTGTCAACCGCCGAATTTCCGCGCGAAGCGCGGCTACGTCAGGCGGCTGACTTTGCGGCCTTGCGGACAAGCAGCGGACGCGCAAGCGGCCGCTGCTTTCGTTTGCGTTATCGCAGCAATGCACTGGGCCATGCACGCTTGGGGTTAGCTATTTCCAAGCGAGTATCCAAACGTGCCGTCGAGCGCAACCGCATCAAGCGCTTGCTGCGCGAATCGTTTCGCCGCATTCGTTTAGAACTGCCAGCCATCGATTTAGTCGTCATGGCGCGCGAAGAGGCGGCCGGTGTGCCAGGTGCAGAATTACTGGCCGAGATCAACTTGTTGTGGGAAAAGTTGCAGGCGGCGACGCCGCTTGTCACCCCACAGCATTGAAGCGTGCCGTTGTGACCCCCACAATCGCGCGTTGACCTTTCTTTTTCTCTTGTCACCCCGCGGCGCTTTACGTATCGCGGCGTTACCCGGATTTGCTACGCGATGAATCAAACGCGCACCTTTCTTATGTTCGCCTTGATGGCGGTGTCTTACTTTCTGTTTGTAGCGTGGCAGAACGACTACACGCCGCATCCAGCGCAGCAGACCAGCACCGTCGCCAGCACATCCAGCACCGCTGCCACTGCCGACAACAGCGTGCCAGGCGCGATACCTGCAGAAGCGACGAGCACGACAACGACGGCGGATGCAGTCGCACCGAAAGTGGCCACCGAGGTAGCCAGCCTCGCGCGGACGCCTTTGGTTCACGTGCGCACCGACGTGCTGGATTTGAGCCTGGATACACGTGGCGGTAGTCTGGTTCATGCCGAGCTGCTGAAGTATGGCCAAACCCCGCGGACCCACAAGAACCCGCATCCCGCACCCGTCGTTTTGTTGACGACCGACCCAGCCACCTATTCGGTCGTGCAAGGCGGCTTGGTCAGCAGCGATCCGAGTGCCGCCGCTGCCGACCAGCCCAACCATCAAGCGATCTTTACCAGCGCCAAGACAGATTACGTCCTGGCACCCGATCAGAATCAACTGAATGTCGTTCTGACGTGGCAAAACACAGCGGGATTGAAGGTCAGCAAGACCTACGCGTTTCAGCGCGACAGTTATGTCGTCACTGTCAGTCAGCACATTTTCAATAGCGCTGACAAGGCGTGGCAGGGCAACGCTTACCGACAGGTGTTAGCGGCCAATCCACCCAAGCCTGGAAATTGGTTGAAGTCGTACACCGATCCGGAAGTGCGCAGTTTTCGTGGTGCCGCCTGGTACACCGGTGAGAAATTCGAGAAGCTGGCCTTTACCGAGTTCAGCAAGCCAAAGGATCAACTCGACGCCCAAATCAAGGGTGGCTGGGCGGCCATGCTGCGCCTGTATTACGTGACGGCGTGGATTCCGCCCGTTGCCGAGACGGACCATTACAGCACGCAGACTCTGGACCCTACCGGCGCGCATCCACGCTATTTGATTCGCGCGGTAGGGCCAACTTTGCAGGTGGCAGCAGGACAATCAGTCGTTAGTCAGTCGCGCTTGTATTTGGGGCCAAATATACAGGGCACCCTGGATGCCATCGCCCCTGGGCTAGACCTGAGCATCGATTACGGCATGTTTAAAATCATCGCTGTGCCGATGCACTGGGTGCTGTCGCAATTGCACAAGCTGGTGCCCAACTGGGGCATCGCCATTATCTTGTTGGTGCTGTTAATCAAGG
>JBDTBF010000137.1:0-2741 GCA_039924175.1 Rhodanobacter sp. | reverse complement strand
GCACCCACTTGGGGCTGACAAAACTGGTCGCTTCAATGGTTTGCAGACCGGTTGCGGATAGCCGGTCAATCAGCTCAATCTTGACTGATGCAGGCAAGATGCTTTTCTCATTTTGCAAACCGTCGCGTGCGCCGACTTCGACAATGCGGACAAAATTGGATGAGGTCATGCAAAACTCCGAGCCGTGTTCTGAGCAATTCTTCGTGCTATCTCTCGACCGCTTTGCAGGAGCGTACCCGGTGTGCGATAGCGCTGCGGGTGGCCGAGAGGTTTCGCGCGCAGGGTGCGCTGCTACGAGATCGTGATGTGGTGGTGCGTATGCCACAGCCATGATGGCAGGCACGCTGTGATGACTTTAGCTATGCCGTGAAGCGCACCAACACCGCATCAGCGTCTACAAATTCACCAGCAGCCGCGTTAATGCCTTCGATGGTGCCGTCGCGCGGAGCCTTCAGCGCCAGCTCCATTTTCATTGCCTCCATCACCAGCAATTCCTGACCTTGTACGACGACATCGCCCGCTTTGGCTTTCACCAAAACAATGCGGCCGGGCATTGGTGCGATGACCTGATTGCCAGCGACGCCGTTGCTGATTTCCCAAACGAATGCTGGCGCGCGCCGCAAGCTGTAGCGCTGGCCGTTGGTGTCGTGCAGCAGTACGTGGCTCACGTCGGTGCGCAGAGGTATGCGGCGGGCCTCGCCGTCGAAGCGCGCTCTCATGTAGTCGGAGCCGAGTTTTGCACCAGCTACATCACAAGCTACCTCTCCATAATGAAGTTGATAGTTGCCAGCGTGGCCGAACGCGGTGATTTCATAGCGCTGCTCACCCAGCGTCAGGGCGATGATGCGCTTGCCGGCGCGGCCGACACGCCAGCCATCGGCGCGGGCCCACGGCGAGTTCGGATCAGCGGAATCAGCGCTGACATCGCTTTCTTCCTGTAGTAGTGCGGCGCTGGCGGCGGCAAACAAAACGGCGTCATTGGGCGCGGCGTCGCCTACCAAAAACTCCTCCAAGTGGCTGTCCAGATAGCTGGTGTCGATGCGGCCTTCGATGACCGCAGGGTGGCGTATCAAGCGTTCAAGGAAGCCGATGTTGGACTTGGGACCGATGATTTCGCAAGCGGCTAGTGCTTCGCGCATGCGCTGTAGTGTCTGCACGCGGTTGGCGTCAAACACGATCATCTTGGCGATCATGGGATCGTAGAAGATGGTGACCGTATCGCCTTCCACGACGCCGCCGTCAATGCGTACGTTGGCTGACAACGCAGGTAGGCGCAGAGTCTGCAATTTGCCGGAGCTTGGCAGAAAATGCTGGTCGGGATCTTCTGCGTACAAGCGTACTTCCATGGCGTGGCCATGTGCGTGAATGTCGCTTTGCGTTAGGGGCAGCGGCTGGCCGGCGGCTACGCGCAGTTGCCATTCCACCAGATCCAGTCCCAGCGTCATTTCCGTAACGGGATGCTCGACCTGCAGGCGCGTGTTCATTTCCATAAAGAAGAATTCGCCGTCTTGCGCCACGATGAATTCAATCGTGCCGGCCCCGACGTAATTCACTGCTTTGGCTGCGGCTACGGCAGCGGCGCCCATCGCGGAGCGGCGCGCATCATCCAGAAAGGGCGAGGGTGTTTCTTCCATCACCTTTTGATAGCGTCGTTGCGACGAGCATTCGCGCTCGTTCAAGTGAATGACGTGGCCTTGGGTGTCGCCGAACACTTGAAACTCGATGTGTCGCGGATGCTCGACATAACGCTCCAGGATCACCCGCGCATCGCCGAAGGAGCTGATCGCTTCGCGCTGCGATGAAGCTAACGCTTCGGCAAATTCGCCCGCGCTGCGCACGATCCGCATACCTTTTCCGCCGCCGCCAGCCGCTGGTTTGATCATCAACGGCAAGCCGGTCTTGACGGCTTGCTCGGCAAGAAATGTCGCTTCCTGATTTTCGCCGTGGTAGCCGGGGACCAACGGCACGGCGTGATGTTCCATCAGCTCCTTGGCGGCAGCTTTGGAACCCATTGCCTCGATGCTTTCCGGACGTGGCCCGATGAAGGTGATGCCGGCGTCGGTGCAGGCACGCGCAAAACCGGTGTTTTCCGACAGAAAGCCGTAACCGGGGTGGATCGCCTGTGCGCCGGACTTCTTCGCGACCTCCAGAATGGTATCGCTACGCAAATACGAATCCGCCGGGCGTGGACCGCCGATCGGCCACGCTTCGTCGGCCAGTCGGACATGTTGCGCGTTGGCGTCGGCTTCCGAGTACACCGCGATGGTGTGGATGCCAAGTCGACGGCAAGTGCGAATCACGCGGCAAGCGATTTCACCACGGTTGGCTATCAGTACGCGTTCAAACATGCCCAATCCCAGTCCATTCGTGTTGGCGCCCTCGAGCGCCGATGCTAGCCCGTGAATTTAACAGATTGGCGCATCAACGCCGTTGTGTGCCGCCGCATTGGCGGTTTGAATGGCTTGGACCGCGCCGGGCCATGCAGCTCGAGTTTCGCGGCTGCCGTATTGCGACTGATCGCCAGCGCCGCCCATTCGGCGAAACCACAGGGGACGGTGGCAATGGCTTGATGGGCTAGGCCTACGCGAAGTTCCCGCCACGTTCCGTGCGTGCGTTTGGCCGTAAGCAAGGCGCCGATGGTTAACGACGGCATCGAAAACAGAAACGCTCTCCACTTAAGCACGGGACGCTCGTGCTTGGCGGTCACTGAGATCAGAGCTGGCCGCTGACCCAGCGCGGTG
>JBDTBF010000136.1:0-36078 GCA_039924175.1 Rhodanobacter sp. | reverse complement strand
GCGCGGGAGGCGCCCACGGCCGCGCCGATCTTGTCGGCGAATTTGTAGATGATGTCGAAGTTTTCTTTGGAACCGACACCACGCCCGCCGGAGACGACCTTGCTGGCGCTTTGCAGGTCGGGGCGGTCGCTGCTGCCCTGCTTGAGTTCCAGGAAACGGGTGTGAGTGGGGAGGGCCACGTCGATATTCAATGCTTCGATTGCGGCGTTGTTCGCCCCGCTGCTGGCTGCCGGCCATGACGCGGTACGAATGGTGGCAACGACGGTCTGCGCGGCATCAGCTTCGACCGTGATGATGGCGTTGCCGGCATAAATGGGGCGCTTGAACATGTGGCTGGATTCGACGCTCATCACGTCGCTGACCTGGCTTACGCCAAGCAGGGCCGCAACGCGTGGTGCGAGGTCTTTGCCGAAGGTGGTGGATGGCGTGAATACATGGCTGTAGTTGGTAGCAACCTTGGCGACCTGCGGTGCCAGCACGGCGGCAAGGGCGTGGGCGTTCTCTGATCTGGCGATGGTGAGCACGCGGCTCACACCGTCGATCTTCGAGGCGTCGGCGGCGATCGCGTCGGGCACATCGGACAGTACCAGCACATCGATAGTCTCACCCTTTACTGCGATCGCTGCACTAACGGCGCGCGCGGTGGAGGGGTTAAGTTTGCCGCCCAAATGTTCGGCGATGACCAGAATCTTGCTCATAGGTGTCTCCAAGTCTTGTATCTGTAGGAGCCCACCCTGTGGGCGATGCTTTATTTGATGCGATCCTAAAAGCATCGCCCACAGGGTGGGCTCCTACGAAATGTGGGTTACAGCAGGCCTTTCTGCCGAAGCGCGGCAACTAACTCTGCGGCGTCTTTCACCATAACGCCCTTACTGCGTTTGGCGGGCGGCGCGTAATGGGTAGTTTTTGAGTGGTCGCCGAGTTCGACGTTTAGCTCGGCGAAGGCGATGCTTTCGATCGGCTTGGACTTCGCTTTCATGATGTCCGGAAGCTTGATGAAACGGGGCTCGTTCAAACGTAGATCCGTCGTGATGACGGCAGGAAGGTCGACTTCGATGACTTCCAGTCCCGCGTCTACTTCACGCGTCACCGTCGCTTTACCGTCGGCAATCTCGACCTTGCCGGCAAACGTTGCTTGCGGGCGGTCCCATAATGCCGCGAGCATTTGCCCAGTTTGGCTGGAGTCGTCGTCGATCGCCTGTTTACCGACGATCACTAGTCCGGGCTGTTCTTTCTCGACCAATTTCAGCAGCACGCGGGCAGCCGTCAGTGGCTGGATGGCGTCCTCGGTGACGACGTGGATTGCGCGGTTTGCTCCCATCGCCAAGCCGTTGCGCAGGTGCGCGGTGAGGTTCGCGGGGCCGATGCCGACGACGATGACTTCTTCGGCGACGCCTTTCTCGCGCAAGCGCAGTGCCTCTTCCAGCGCGATGTCGTCAAATGGGTTGGCCGAAAGCTTGACGCCATCAGTGACCACGCCACTGCCATCGGGTTTCACCTGAATACGCACGTTGTAATCGACGACACGCTTGTAACCAACGAGAATCTTCATCTGTAGTCCTTACGGTTCGCCTTGCTGCGAGGCGGTACGGCGGAAAAGAGCGCTTATTGTAACCTGAGCCCACTTTGAGCTCGCGTGAAGTTCTGTCCATGCGCTCTGGCTTAATCGCCGAGGCTCTCGACTAGCTGCTACGGCGTGCGTAGGGGTAGATCTTCGACCGAGGTTCAAAACTTCCGCCGAAGTTGGAGGTGGTGGCAAGCCGGAATCCACCGGCTTCTGCGCTCGATGCGAATAGGCGTTCCACAGCGTGGGCCAAGGTACCGTCGACTTGGGCACTTTCGGGTTCAAAGTCTTCAATATTTAGGTGGGCATCGAGAAGTGGTTGTAGTGCTTTCAGTCGAGACCAGAACATACTTCCAGCGACAAAGGTCCCGTGCTGAACTTGCGATTCAGGTAGGCCAAGTTGGCATCCAAGGTATTCGACGTTGGCCTTGTTTGCGCCCCAATAGCCGTCTTGCGGTTGCAGATGGCCCTCGGCATAAACAAGGCCAAGCGAAGGGTCATTATTAAATGTTGCCAGAATGTTTTTGGCATATTCAGGTGACAATAGTTTCCCAAGCAATTCACGTCGCCAAGCGTCACCGTTCTCGCGATGGTTAGAGTGCTTGCTGTGCAGCTTCAGTACAACTTCAACGCCTTCGTCGAGTAGCCGATTGGCGACGTGCAAGAAGGGAAGTATGTCGCGGCCATGGTTTGTGAAGACCGCGACCTCCGCGCCGAGTTTTAGCTCCGTTATACGCTTGCGGATAACTACTTCGCGCTCCGGCGCGGTGGTGATGATGATGCGCCAGTTGATGCCGCTACGGTGCAGCGCAGCGACTAGTTCGTCCAGCATTTCCGGATACCACACGTGTACGACAGCGCATGGACGAGTGGCGATATCAGTTGGTAAACACAGGGCTTGTCGAGTGGCTTCCAACCATCCGCAGCCGAGCCGCGCATCCGGCTCTAGCACTGCGCCTTCCGCCCACTCGTTCCATGCATTGATGAACACTAACGGATGCGTCGGTGCACGCCGACCGGCGGTGGCAATGGCGTGCCGTAACCAGTCGCGGTAGCCGCGTGGGGAGGCGTGGGCGAATATGCGCCCGGCACCACTGCGTCTTGGCTCGTTGTCCCAACTTGGGTTGACACATGGGTAAAGCGGATAGGTAGGATCGGCTGTTGCCATCGCCTGCTGTGCTAATTCGCGCCAGTCGTATACATCGCCGTGGAAGTCAGGGTTGAGTAAGTGTTGGCGTGCGGTGATCGGTTTGAGTGTTGTGTTGTTGGGTGGAAATTCTACGGCTGCGTCAAAGCCGATCGTGCGCGGATCAACGCGGTCGAAGCTTTGGACGTAGGCGAGCTGAATTTCACCAATGCCGTTTGCACGACACCATTCCCGCCAGCGCTGTGCCGTAGCTTTTGGATCTGGCAGGAGCCCTGGCCGATAGACCAGCAGCAGCGGTTTACCTTCCACGCGCAAATAGCGTGGGTCAGCGAGGTAGCGCGCGACGTAGGCGATAAAAGCAAGGTCATCGCTCGGGCTATGCTGCTGGCTGATCAGGATGTCGTCGGCTCGTCCGTCCCAGCGGCGCGACCAGTTTTCGTTGGCCCAACATAGACATATCGGCAAGTCGAGCGTTGGGTCGGCGAGCCATTGTTGCAGCGGCGCTTCCAGCAGAGTCTTGCCGGCGAACCAGTAGAAGTAGCTGCAGAATGCACCGACGCCGTATTCGCGAGCCAGTTGCATTTGCTGGCGCATAACCTCGGATCGATGCAGGTCGTAAAAACCAAGTTCACCAGGCAATCGTGGCTGGGCGTGCCCCTCGAACTGAGGCAGTGCGCGCGTGACGTTGTTCCACTCGGTAAAGCCTTTACCCCACCACTGGTCGTTTTCTGGAATCGAATGAAATTGTGGTAGGTAGAACGCAATGAGTGTCGCCGGCATTGGCGCCGGTAGCTCACCCGCGCGGTGCGGCACATAACCAATTGCGCGCCCAGCGGCACGTACGCGCGGACGTCGTTCAACTTTCGCCGAGTCGCTAATTTGACCACGTGGGCCTGACGGCAGCAGGTCGCTATGCCGGTCAAGGAAACGTTGACGCAGACGGTCGCGCGTCGCGACTGGCATTGGCGTTAGCCGGAAGGCCATGCGCAGTGACGAGAATAAGCAATGTTTGGTGAATTCGCGAAGTGCCATGAGAGCCTATCAAGGGAGACGCTGATGCATCACGGTTTACGAAGCAACGGACGATCCAGCACGCGCTTCAAGGTGGCCTCCGCAGCAGCGCTAGAGAAATACTGGCGCACGTTGTCCAAACCGTTATCGGAAAGTTTTGTCCACAGCGTCTCGTCATGCTGAAGTTGCTGGAGTGCGGTGAGCATGGCGGCAGCGTCGTTGGCAATCAACACGTTGGTGTTGTTTTGCAGTTGCATACCTTCCACGGCTAGGTGTGTAGCGATGACGGGTAGGCCATGACTCGTGGCCATGTTGATTTTGCCTTTCACGCCGGCACCGAAGCGCAGTGGTGCTAGCGAGGCTAGGCATTGATCCATCCAGGGCGAGAGGTCGGCAACGTGACCATGCAGTTCCAGCCCTGGTGTTGCCAGTTCGTTGCGTACCGCGTCCGGAATGCTACCGATGATGTGCAGACGAAGATCCGGCTGCGCGGCGCGTAGATGTGGTAAGAGGTCAGTGGCCATCCAGCGGATGGCATCGGCGTTCGGCGGGTGTCCATAGCCGCCGATAAAGATCAGATCCTTGCGGCCGGCAAATGGGTGCTGGCGGCCATGCACCTCGTGAATGTTGGACAGAAGCTCCACTCGCGCCTGTGGCAGCATGCGCGCCAACAGCGCTTGTTCGTGCGGGCTTACAACAAAGGTGACATCGCTTTGTGTGATCAAATTTAGTTCGCTGCGTTGCGATACTCGAGCGCGGTGCGCCATGCTGGCGTTGCCGCGGAGCTTGGCGGCGCGTTGTTCGCGCACGAAGTGTAAATCCACTGTATCGAACAGCAGACGCGCCTGTGGCGCGTGACGGCGCACCAGCGCAGCATATTGACCCGCGACGGTATGGCGACACAGGATTACCGCATGCAGCTCACTGCCATGGCTACGCAACCAATGCGGCAAATCTGCGACCCACGGTTTGCACAGTAGCTCCGTTCCCAGTGCGCCGAGTGCGTTGATCTCAGCGCTGCTGGCGCGTCCGTCGTCGGGTAGGAACGCCGTGCTCCAGCCCTGCTCACCGAGCAAGCGCAAGATGGCACATAGGCGCAGCGAGCCGGAGTCGCGCGATGGATCGGGTGTCATCGCGTCTACAACTAGTACACGGCCGCGTGAGCGCCAGCGGACAGCGCTTGCTACCGCTGTTCCGACGGGCGGTTGCGTTGCAAGTTCAGCCGCCCATTTGGCAACAAACTTTGCTTGGTTGATCTTCTGGAAGCGCTTCATACCACTGTGAGTGTCGGTACCGGCGCTAATGCCTTCACAGTGAATCACCAAGCTCGCTGGCTCGTAATACACGCGTAGGCCAAGCTGGCGTACCGCAAACGCGAGATCGGTGTCTTCGTAATACGCAGGCGCGTAGCGGGCGTCAAAGCCACCGATGCGCTGGAACACTTCGCTGCGAATCAGCAACGACGCGCCGGAGACGTAGTCGGTTTCGCGACGATAGCGAAATGGCGGCGCATCGCGTGGCTCAAAGCGCCCCGTGTTCCAGCAACTACCGTCGGAAAATACTAAGCCGCCAGCTTCTTGCAGACGCCCGTCCGGGTAGACCAGACGACTTCCGGCGACGCCGCAATCAGCGCGCTCGGCAAAGCAACGCAACAGTGCGTCGAGCCAGCCGGCAGTGACTTGTGTGTCGTTGTTGAGAAACAGCAAAAACTCGCCGCGCGCTGCTGCCCCGCCGGCGTTGCAGCTGCCGATGAAACCAAGGTTGCTGGCGTTCCGCAGCAACTGCAGTCCGTCGACTTGGGCCAAGGTAGCAGCGCTGTCGTCAGGTGACGCATCGTCTACCACGATCACTTCGAATGGCACCTGCGCGCCGTACTGTGCCAGTGAACGCAAACAAGCGAGCGTGTACGCCAGCTTGCCGTAGACCGGGATGATGATGGAAACCTGTGGCAAGTCGCTGTGGGGCAGTGCGAACGGCGAAAACGGTGCGCTCAATGGCAGCAGCGAGAAAGTTTCGTCGACTTCAGGCCGTGTCTGGAATTCTTGACGCGTCCGCGCCCACGTCCCACGCCAGCCGCGTAAGGCGACACTGCTTTTGACGCGTGCCAGTAGGTATTGGAGACGTTTCAGTCGCCATGAGAGATTGCCGATCAGTGGATTACCCTCGATGTGTCAAAGATTCTGATAATTCGGCCCCGAACCACCTTCTGGGGTAACCCAGGTGATGATTTCGTAGGGGTCTTTGATGTCGCAGGTTTTGCAGTGGACGCAGTTGGCGGAGTTCACTTGCAGGCGCGGTTTTTTGCTGCCGTCAGGTAACGCATCTTCAACCATTTCGTAGACGTTAGCGGGACAGAAGCGGGTGCACGGGTTGCCGTACTCGGTGGTGCAGCGGTCGACGCAGATGTTTGGATCGGAGATCACCAAGTGCGTTGGTTGGTCTTCGTCGTGCTCGGTGGCGGCGAAGTAGACGCTGGCCAGACGATCGCGTGGAGGCAGCGTGCGTTGCACATAGTCGCGTACTGGCTCATCGCACTCGCCTAGCTGGTGCAGACTGGACCAGTCGGCCTTGTTTTTCAGTGTCCAGGGCGACAGCCCGCCGCTCGCGGTTTCCCATGCAGCGTTCAACATGCCGAACCACAGGCCCTTCTTGAAGCCGGGTTTCACGTTGCGGACTTTCTTCAGTTCCGCCATCACGTCTGAGGCGCGCAGCGCAGCGTCGAAACCAGAGGCGTCGAGGTTTTTGGCCAGATGTTCGGCGGCCAACATGCCGCTTTTGATGGCTTGATGGGTGCCTTTGATCTTTGGCACGTTAAGCAAGCCAGCGGTGTCACCGATTAATAGCGCGCCGGGCATTTCGACTTTCGGCATGGACTGGTAGCCACCGGTTGCCATCGCACGTGCGCCGGCGGACAGGATCGAGCCGCCTTCCAGCAGTGGCTTGATCAGTGGATGATGCTTCCATTGCTGGAACGCTTCCCAAGGCTTGTAGTTGGGATCGCTATAGTCGAGACCGCTGACGTAGCCCAGCGCAAGCCGGTCGCCATCAAGGTGATACAGGAAGCCGCCGCCGTAAGTGCGGGTGTCAGCAGGCCAGCCAAAGCTGTGCACGATCTTTCCGGGCGTCAC
The DNA here is from genome assembly GCA_039924175.1 of Rhodanobacter sp. Classification (GTDB taxonomy): domain Bacteria; phylum Pseudomonadota; class Gammaproteobacteria; order Xanthomonadales; family Rhodanobacteraceae; genus Rhodanobacter. The sequence continues at coordinate 29,228 of JBDTBF010000136.1, read as the reverse complement.
GCGGCCGGCTGGTAGCTGCCACAGTTCCTTGATGCCGATGGAGTAACCCTGTGGGTCGCTGTGTTCGTCCAGTTTGAAGCGTTTCACCAGCACCTTGGTCAGGCTGCCGCGCGCGCCTTCAGCCAATACGGTGACCTTGGCCTTGATGTCGATGCCTTGCGTGTAGCTCGCTTTGTGCGAACCATCCTTGGCTACGCCCATGTCGCCGATGCGCACGCCGGCGACCGAGCCGTCTTCGTTATGGACGGTGTCGGCAGCAGCGAAGCCAGGGAACACATCCACACCCAAGGCTTCGGCTTGCGGCGCTAACCACGCGCACAGCGCGCCGAGCGAGACAATGAAGTTACCTTTGTTGTGCATACCCGGCGGCAGCGGCAGCTTGCGTGCGCTGGTTTTGCTGAATAGGTAGAACTCATCTGGGCCAGCCGCGACGCAGATCGGTGGCGGGTTATTGCGCCAACCGGGCAGTAAGGCGCCCAGCGGCTGTGGCTCGATCACGGCGCCAGATAAAACCTGTGCGCCGATCGTCGATGATTTTTCAATCACGCACACGCTGACGTCGGGCTTGAGCTGCTTCAGGCGAATGGCGAACGACAATCCGGCCGGGCCCGCGCCCACGACCACAATGTCATATTCCATTGTTTCGCGTTCGCTCATGACGGGCCCTATCCTTGATATGCGTAAGAGATTGTGCGCGTGTTGGTGCCGCGGCTGCGCGCCAGTTTCATTCCCGCTATTGTCCGGGTTCGGGTGTGGCACGGCAAACGTGGATAGACGCGTTGTTTCAAACAGCTTGCCATCACGGTACTCACCAAGGTGATAATCAACGCACTTATGAAGGAGTGCTCATGAACCCTATGCCCCCAGTGACGGATCTGGATTTGCGCCGCGCCACGCTGTGCCAGCTGCTGCATTGGCTTGCCGTCGGGCGAGTTCAGCCGCAAGCGCTGGCAGACGCGTATCAGGCGGCCATTGAGCGGATTGAGCCGCAGCTGAATGCTTACGTCGATTTGCGTTCGGGGTTGCTGCAAGATCAGGCGCATATGGCAGATCGCCGCCGTCGCGAGGGTGTGATTGGTCGCTTGGACGGCATTCCGTTGGCGTTGAAAGACAATATCGACATGGCAGGGTGGCCAACGCGTGCCGGCCTACCGAGCCGCTCCATGCCGGCTCCGGGCGACGCGCACGTGGTGGCGCGGTTGCGCGCGTCCGGCGCGGTGCTGGTGGGCAAGACGAATATGGATGAGGGCGCGCTTGGCGCCGCTACCAATAATCCACATTTCGGCGCAACACATAATCCCCATCGTCATGGTTACACCGCCGGTGGATCGTCCGGCGGCGCGGCTGCGGCGGTCGCGGCCGGGCTGGCCGTGGCAGCCGTAGGTTCGGACAGCCTTGGTTCCATTCGTATCCCGGCCAGCTATTGCGGTATTTACGCGTTGAAGCCGACGCACGGTGAAATTTCCGCCCGTGGTTTGGTACCGGCGGCGCGACGACTGGATGCGGTTGGTCTGTTGGCGCGCAGCGCCGAGGACCTGACCGTATTGCTGCAAGTGCTGGCTGGCTACGATGCCGACGATGCGCGTTCGCGCCGTCGCCGTGTGGCGTTCGCGTTGCCCGATTGGGAGCCGGGCAATTTGCGCGCTGGTTTACTGCCAGATTTGGCGGCCGTCGGTGTGCAGCCGGATGTTATTGAGGTTTTCGAATCCGCCATGGCGCGATTGCCGCATGCCCTTGGTGATCGCCGTACCGTCGATTTTGCCGACTGGGACTTTGGCCGTACGCGTCGAGCGGGTTTGTTGCTGATGGAAGCCGAGATGCTGGCCACCTTTGCCGACGACCTGGCTAACACCGAGCATCCCGTGTCGGCGCAGTTCCGCCGTTCACTGGATTATGCCGCTCGCAAGACGGCAGGGGACTACGCTGTCGCGGACCGCGTGCTGGATGCGGCGACCTTGAAGATGCGCCGGTTGTTCGCGCAGGTGGACGTGTTGGTCCTGCCCACCACACCGCAAGGTGCCTTCCCGCTGGATGGGCCGGTGCCGGATTCGCAAGCCGACCTGACCAGCTTCGCCAGCCTCGCTGGCTGCCCGGCTGTGAGTTTGCCGATGGGTACATTGCCCAATGGCATGCCGATTGGCTTGCAACTGGTTGGTGCGCGCGGATCGGATTTGCGCTTGCTTGAACTGGCCTCGGTGTGCGCGGCAACGCTGGATGCTGCGCCGGCGTATCCGGTGATTGCCTGATCAGTGCTACAGCGGCACCACCCCCGTCATTCCGGCGCACGCTGGAACCCAGCGTCCCCGGCGTACGTTCGAAACACAGCTATCGCGGCTCGCGGCTGTCACGTCTTCGCATCACGCAACCACTGTCATTCCGGCGCACGCCGGAACCCAGCGTCTCCGGCGTTCGTTCGAAACACAACCACCGCCGCTCCCGGCTGTCACGTCTTCGCACCACGCAACCTCCGTCATTCCGGCGCATGCCGGAACCCAGCGTCTCCGGCGTGCGTTCGAAACACAGCTATCGCTGCTCGCGGATGTCACGTCTTCGCACCACGCAACCTCTGTCATTCCGGCGCACGCCGGAACCCTGCGTCTCCGGCGTTCGTTCGAAACACAGCCACCGCCGCTCGCGGCTGTCACGTCTTCGCATCACGCAACCACTGTCATTCCGGCGGACGCCGGAACCCAGCGTCTCCGGCTGGCCCGCGCAAGGCACTAGGTTCCGGCGTGCGCCGGAATGACGGTTAGTGGGAGCGAGGGTGGTTGAGGGTAAGGCATTAGGTTCCGGCGTGCGCCGGAATGACGGTTAGCGGGGTGGATGACGGCGTAGGGAAAATGACGGCAAAGGGGAATCTGGGCGCTCAACAGATCGCCGCGTACAAGTCATGCCAATACGGGTTGGATTCCTCGATGAGTTCCAGCTTCCAAATTCGCCGCCAGTTCTTGATGGCCTTTTCGCGTGCGATCGCAGACTCCATTGTTTCGTGTACCTCGAACCAGACCAGATCATGCACGCGAAAGCATTTGGTGAAACCCTCGATCAGATCGCTGCGGTGTTGCCAGATGCGACGCTGCAGATTCGCGGTGACGCCGACATAGAGAGTGCCGTTGCGCCGACTGGCGAGCATGTAGACGCAGGGTAGGCGTGTACGCATGATCTCGATTCCATTCGATAGCCACGCTGCATCTTGCTATAACGCGAGTGCCGTCGCTACTCGGTGTGTTCACTAGTGCAACTCTATTGGACGCTGCGCCCACCTATCCGGTAATCCACCGATCAGTGCCACAGCGGCACCACCGCCGTCATTCCGGCGAACGCCGGAACCCAGCGTCTCCGGCTGGCCCGCGCAAGGCACTAGGTTCCGGCGTTCGCCGGAATGACGGCTAGCGGGAGTGAGGGTGGTTGAGGGCAAGGCACTAGGTTTCGGCGTGCGCCGGAATGACGGCTAGCGGGAGTGAGGGTGGTTGAGGGCACGGCACTAGGTTCCGGCATGCGCCGGAATGACGGTTAGCGGGAACGAGGGTGGTTGAGTGCAAGCTGGATTGCGGGGCGCGAACTGCGGTCGGGCTGCGTTGCGTTCATAGTAATATCTGGGGCTGATCTCTGAGTACGGCGACACTGCCGGTAACAGAGAGCAACGGTTGGGTTGTCGGATCTCGCTGGCTTTTATGATTGAATCTCCCTTGTATCAACATGCTCACCTAGATGATCTGGAAGCGGAGAGTATTTTTATCTTCCGCGAAGTCATGGCGAGTTTTCAGCGCCCGGTGATGCTGTACTCCATCGGTAAAGATTCATCCGTCTTGCTGCATTTGCTACGCAAGGCGTTTTACCCGGCGCGCCCGCCGATGCCGCTGCTGCATGTCGATACGACATGGAAGTTTCGCGAGATGTACGCGTTCCGCGAAAAGATCGCGAGCGCCGGCGATGTGAAGCTTCTGGTGCACATCAACCAGGAAGGTGTGCGCCAAGGCGTGTCGCCGTTTACCCATGGTGCGACGGTGCATACCGACATCATGAAGACGCAGTCGCTGAAGCAGGCGTTAGATGAGTATCGCTTTGACGCGGCCGTGGGTGGCGCGCGTCGCGATGAAGAAAAGTCGCGCGCGAAGGAGCGGGTGTTTTCGTTCCGCAATGCACAGCATCGTTGGGACCCAAAAAATCAGCGACCGGAGTTTTGGCATACCTACAACACACATATACGCAAGGGCGAAAGCGTGCGCGTGTTTCCGTTGTCTAACTGGACCGAAATGGATGTGTGGCTGTATATCCGGCGCGAGAACATCCCGTTGGTGCCACTGTATTTTGCTAAACCGCGCCCGATTGTTGAGCGCGATGGCGCACTGATCATGGTGGACGACGATCGCTTTGTATTCCAGCCGGGCGAAGCTTCGCAGATGCGCACCGTGCGCTTTCGCACGCTGGGCTGTTACCCGCTGACCGGCGCGGTGGAGTCATCCGCCGACACGCTAGACAAGATCATTGACGAGATGGCCAGTTCGCACAGTTCTGAACGGCAGGGTCGGGTGATCGATCAAGACCCGACCGCTTCAATGGAACGTAAGAAGCGGGAGGGCTACTTCTAATGTCGTCATCAAACCCCTCACCAGCGACATTGGCTTCCGCACCCGTACCCGCCAAAAGTCTGCTGCGTTTTATCACCTGCGGCAGCGTGGATGACGGCAAAAGCACCTTACTTGGGCGTTTGTTGTACGACGCTGGCATGCTGGCGGACGATCAGCTGGCAGCGTTGGCGCGTGACAGTCGTGCGCGTCATCCAGATGCCGCCGACGTTCTGGATTTTTCTTTGCTTACGGATGGCTTGGAAGCGGAGCGCGAGCAGAGCATTACCATTGATGTGGCGTATCGCTATTTTCATACCGCGCGGCGCCATTTCATCGTGGCCGATTGCCCGGGGCACGAACAGTACACGCGCAATATGGCGACGGGCGCCTCCAACGCCGAGTTGGCTATCGTTTTGGTCGATGCGCGCAAGGGTTTGTTGGCGCAGACGCGCCGACACACTTATATCTGCGCGCTGCTGGGTATTCGCCAAGTCGTGTTGGCCGTCAACAAGATGGATTTGGTTGGCTATGACCAAACGACGTACGAAACCATTGCTGGGCAATACCGCGAACTCGCGCTGAGCCTTGGTGTGGAGCAGGTGCATTGTCTTCCGGTGGCGGCACTGACTGGCGACAACGTGGGCGCGCCGTCACCGCATATGCCGTGGTACCAAGGCGGTAGTTTGCTGGACTTGCTGGAGTCCGTCGAAGCGACCGCGTTGCGCGCGAACGATTTTCGCATGCCAGTGCAGTGGGTTATTCGACCCGATCAATCGTTCCGTGGTTACGCCGGAACAATTTGTGGCGGCCAAGTGGCATTAGGTGATGAGGTCGTGGTGCAACCGGGGGTGCAACGGGTGCACGTCGAACGTATTGTTACGGCTGACGGTGACCTGCAAAGTGCGGTCGCTGGCCAAGCGGTGACGCTGTGTTTTGATCGTGAAATTGATGCGAGCCGTGGCGATGTGGTGGCGGATGCTTTGCGGCCGGCGCCGGTTGCCGATCAATTCGCCTGCCATCTGTTGTGGATGGGCAATGCACCACTGCTACCCAATCGTACCTACTGGTTGAAGATCGGTACGCGCACGTTGAACGCGCGGGTGATGTCGATTAAGTACAAGGTAGACGTCAATACGCAGGCACACCTCGCCGCGACGCAGTTGCAGCTTAATGAAGTGGGCTACTGCGTGGTCGGGCTGGACGACGCTATCGCGTTTGAGGCGTATGCGACCAATCAGACGCTGGGCGGATTCATCCTGATGGATCGCCAGAGCAATGCCACGGTGGCGTGCGGCATGCTCGACTTTGCGCTGGGTCGCTCGTCTAACGTGCATTGGCAAGAGGTAGACGTCAGCAAGGGTGCACGCAGCGCCAGCAAGGGGCAGCACCCATTGTGCTTGTGGTTCACCGGTCTGTCTGGCGCCGGCAAGTCCACCATTGCCAACCTGGTTGAGCGGCGGCTGCACACGCTCGGCTATCACACCTATCTGCTGGATGGCGACAACGTCCGCCACGGCATCAACAAGGATCTTGGCTTCACGCCGGCGGACCGCGTGGAAAATATCCGCCGCATCGCTGAAGTAGCCCACTTGATGGTGGACGCGGGGTTGATCGTGCTGGTCAGCGCTATTTCGCCCTATCGCAGCGAGCGTCGCTCGGCGCGGGAGTTATTTGACGAAGGCGACTTTGTCGAAGTGTTTGTCGATACGCCGCTAGCCGAATGCGAAAAGCGCGACCCAAAAGGCCTCTACCAGAAAGCGCGCGCCGGAAAGATTCGCAACTTCACCGGTATCGATGCGCCCTATGAGGTGCCCGATGCGCCAGAGCTGCATTTGACGACGACAGGTCAGCGTGCCGAAACACTCGCTGAGCAAGTGACGGAGCAGTTGTTGGTAACGATTAGTGAAGTGGAGCAAGCGCTCTGAATGAACGGGTGCGCGTATGCCTACTGAACGGAGGGTGCGTGCTGGCGTGACGACCTTCCACCCAGTAAAAACAACGCAGTCCGCAAACTGTTGAGCGTTACCCTTGGCTTGCTCGCGAGCGGCGGCGATAATGCAGCAGTTCCCATGCAAGGCTACCTTCGCGATGACTGAGAAAACCGTACTCAACGCCACTCACCGGGCGCTTGGCGCCCACATGGTCGACTTTGGCGGCTGGGATATGCCAGTGAGCTACGGCTCGCAGATTGAAGAACATCACGCTGTTCGTCGCGATGCCGGCATGTTTGATGTGTCGCACATGACGGTGCTCGACTTGCACGGTGCGCGTACGCGCGAATTTTTGCGGCATCTACTTGCCAACAATATCGACAAGTTGAAAGTGCAAGGTAAGGCGTTGTACTCGTGCATGTTGAATGAGCAGGGCGGAGTGATCGACGACTTGATCGTCTATTACCTCGGTGAAGAATTCTTCCGCGCGGTGGTCAATGCCGGAACCCGAGCCAAGGACCTGGCCTGGATCGAGCAGCAGGCGAAGGCGTTTGGGGTGGAAGTTAAAGAGCGCCCTGACTTCGCCATGATCGCGGTGCAAGGCCCCAACGCGCGCGCCAAGGTGCTGGCGTTGTTGGCCGATGTCGATCACGAGCGAATCGAAAAATTGGGTAAGTTTTCCGCCGCCGCCGCACAAGGGCCGCACGGGATGCCGTTGTTTGTGGCACGCACCGGTTACACCGGTGAGGATGGCTTTGAAATCATCGTGCCGAATGAAAATGTGATCGCGTTGTGGCAGGCCTTGGCCGCCGCCAACGTCGTGCCGGCGGGCTTGGGCGCGCGCGATACCTTGCGTCTGGAAGCTGGCATGAATCTGTACGGTCAGGATATGGACGACGACGTCTCGCCGTGGGAAGCCAACCTTGGCTGGACCATTGCGCTGGATCCAGATCGCGACTTCATTGGCCGGCAGCCATTGGAAGCATTAAAGACGTCAGGCGTGCAGCGGGTGATGGTCGGGTTGGTGCTGGATGGGAAGGGCGTGCTGCGTCACGGGCAGACCGTGTTGACGGCCAACGGCCCTGGACAAATTCTCTCCGGTAGCTTTGCGCCCACTTTAAACAAGGCGATAGCCTTTGCGCGCATTCCGGTGGGCGATCCCGGTGAGCTGCGTGTCGATGTGCGTGGTCGCGAACTGCCGGTGCGTATCGTCAAGTACCCGTTCGTACGTGATGGCAAGCCGTGCGCGGGTATCTGAAGTCTCACGTGTGGTGACGACGCCGATGTGCGTATGGCGTCGCCTTAGTTGCGGCTAGAATGACCTTCCCTATTTAAAACAACCATTGGACCTGATCATGACCGAGATTCCTGGCGATCTGAAATTCCTCCCGTCCCACGAGTGGGCACGCGTTGAAGACGACGGCTCGGTGCGCGTCGGCATCTCCGACCATGCGCAAGCCCAGCTCGGTGACTTGGTCTACGTCGAGCTTCCGGAAATCGGCTCGGCGGTGGTGGTCGGCAACGGCGCTGCGGTGGTCGAGTCGGTGAAAGCAGCCTCGGATATCTATCCGCCAGTTTCCGGCGAGGTTATTGAGGTAAACGAGCTGTTGAACGACAAGCCGGAAGCGATTAACGAAGACGCCTTCGGCGAAGGCTGGATGTTTGTCGTGCGCCCAAGCAACTTGGCTGAGTTGGACGATTTGTTGGATGTGCGTGCGTACGAAGAGTTGATAGAAGGCAGCGATCACTGATTCGCGCCCTTCATTGCTACCTGCGCCGGCCGCCGTGTGCGGCCGGTTTCGTGTGCGACTACTTTGGATATTCCCGTTCGACGTTATTTACCGTGTGACTACAGCGCTGCGCGGGTCGCGTCTGAGTGAGAGACGGCCACCCCGTATTTCCGTACCACGATTCGTAGCGCTCGCATGTTGCCGTTATCGTCTGCTTGGCATCCGCCACGGAGCCATCCGCCGAAGCCCTCGGCGAGCAGCGTGCTGAAATTTTCCCGTCGTGTTTTGCGTGCGTGTTGATCTTCGTGGTGTCGAATAAAATCTGTATTTTTTGCACGGGTATCGGTAAGCACTGCCGTCTTTTCTGCGGGCATGAGCCAGTGATCAGGGGCTGCGTGTGAAGCATAACGACGGCGCACACGAGGACGCTGGTCGCGCGTCGCTGCTACTCAAGCCATGCGTGATGTTGCGTTCGCCGCGCTAACCGGAGTTTTTTTTGTACCCTTCAGTCTCCTTCTGTTCATCTAAAAAAAGCTGGATGAAGTGCGTTTTATTTTGAATAGTACAGATGCACTTTTTCAAGCCTTGGTTACCAAATATTATTCATGGATAGAGACAAAACCACTGTACTGCAGTGGTTTTATGCAACATTCGTTAAAATAGAAAAAATATATTTAGACGTATAGACGTCCGCGTTGCATGGCCTTGGTGGTGGCGAAAGCCTTGCCCGGGTAGGCTTCGATGGCATCGTGGGTATATGAAGTCGATTGATTTCGCGGGTAAAATCAATTGACAGCTGAAATCTTCAGGGATAGCTTTCGCAACAGATCACGGGGAATGTGCGTTATGGCAACAGCAAAGTTCGTCAGGCCTTATGTCGAGCACGGTGAAAAGGCCAGTGCGGTACGCAAGATCACGGTCTCGATTCCGCTACATGTTTTGCGGATGCTTTCCGACTTGCGCACTGAACGTCAGGTGAAAAATTTTCGGCACGCTACCAACAGCGACTTGTTGGTCGAAGCGTTCCTGCACGCTTTTACTGGGCAACAACTGCCAACCGATGAGGAGCTGAGACGAACCATGGCCACTGCCAAGAAACCTGCTGCAAAAAAGCCGGCTGCGAAGAAACCCGCCGCCACCAAATCCACCGTCAAGAAGGTTGCCGTTAAGAAGGCTGCCGTTAAAAAAGTAGCTGCAAAGAAGGTTGCCGCAAAGAAGCCGGCCGCCAAGAAAGCTGTTGCGAAGAAATCTGCTGTGAAGAAGGTTGCGGTGAAAAAGACCGCCGCGAAGAAGCCAGCTGCGAAAAAAGTAGCTGCCAAGAAGCCGGTAGCTGCGAAGAAAGCCACTGCCAAGAAAGCTACCGTCAAGAAGGTCGCTGCGAAAAAGCCGGCCGCCAAGAAGGTTGCACCGGCCAAGGTGGTGAAAGCCACGAAGACCAGTCAAGCCAAGGCTTCTAAGAAAGCTAAGGTTTCCAAGAAGTAAGTAAGCGTTCGCAAAAAGCATGATCGAATTCTCTCCCGGTGGTGCCCAGCGCGGGGAGAGCCTTTCGAAAGACGTTTATCCCGGCTACGGCCGGGATATTTCGTTTCGGCAGCGCGGTGTTCCGTCTAGCCGCCGGTACACACGGTGTTGCGGCCCGGGAATAGGTGCAACCTGCGCGATGTTTTGTACGTCACCACGTCTAGGATAAATTCCTAGTTTTTTCTGTGAAATCACGCGCCATTTGCTGTGCTGCCGGATAGGCGCTACCTTTTGCGCATCCGCGCCGCGGTAAGTCCGGGGGGCTTGCCGCTCCTGGGTGACAGGGGGAAAAAGCGCGGGTATCTGTCGACACTCAGCGAGAGACCATGGATACCCGAAATTCACTTAATACACGCCGCCACATGCGCGGCGCTGGTACGCCCGTTACCGTCGCCATCATCGCCGTCATCGTTTTGTTGGCGATCGGTGCGTGGTTTTTGATCATCAAACCGCATCAGGACTTGGTGCTACAAGACGCGGGTGGGCACCCGTCGACACCCGTTACCGCATCCACGATATCGGCCCCGCCACCAGCAAATGTGGCGGCGATGGACGAGACGCAGCTGCTGAGCGAAGCACGCAATGCAGTGAACCAGCAGCGCTACCTGTCGCCCGCCGGCAATAACGCATTTGAGTTCTACTTGCGCGCACTCGAAGTGCAGCCGGGTAACAAGGTTGCCTCTGACGCGTTGCGCGAGACGTTCCCGATCGCGGCCGGTTCTGCTGAGCAAGCGATCAATGCGCGAAACTTTGATGATGCACAGCGACAGATTGCGTTGTTGGCCAAGGCCGACCCGACCAATTTTACGTTGACGATTTTACGTTCCAAGCTGGATGCGCAAAGGAAGACGCTGGACAAACAGCAGCAGCAAGAAGCTGACCAGCAGAAGGCCCAGGCCTTGGCGGCGCAGCAGGCAGTCGCTGACAAAGCGGCGGCTGGAAAATTAGCCGAGCAGCAGAAGCTGCAACTGGCGGAGCAGCAAAGAGTAGCTGCACAAGCGGCGTCACGCGCAGCACAGCAGCCCGAGCGGTCGGTTGGTTCGACAGCGGCGTCCGCCAGTCAAACGACGGCCGTGGCTGCGGGTGGAAAGACATCGCCTGCCGTCTTGACGCGCCAAACCCAGCCGCACTATCCGCCGCGAGCAGCTCGTGCGCAGCAAGAAGGCAGCGTTTTGGTGTCGTTTACGGTGACGCCAGAAGGCCGTACCAGTGACGTCAAAATTGTGGAGTCACAGCCGAAGCGTATTTTTGATCGCGCGGCTATCGATGCCGTAGAAGGTTATCGGTTCACGCCGGCGATGAGGGATGGCGTGGCGGTGCCCAGTCAGAGGCAGCAGTCGATCGAGTTCAAGCTTAAGTAGTGATCGGGTGGGCGGTGTGAATACCGCCCACCGCGGTGTGTGGAACGTGTCGGTCTAACCGCAGCGAGGCACGAAATAGGGACGTGCCTCAGTCTGAATTAGGCTGACAATACCTTCAAGAAAAAAGCGCGCGAGTGAACCTCGTGCGCTTTTTTGTTATTTGGTGGCGCCCGTGTGGCTTAGTGGCGGCGCGCTGATTTCGGCTTGGCGGTTTTCGCTTTCTTGCTCGATCGCGCTTTCTGTTTGTGCTTGGTCGGCGCTGCTCGTGGCGTGGGGGCCGCAGTTTCAAGACCGGCCCAGTCGACGTGAGGCAACCCAAGCAGGTCATCAAGCACCATGGGCATCAGGCCGCCCGGCGTAGGACCGGTGGAGTTCCACATCGTCACCACACCGGCGTGGTACTTCGGGAAGAAGCCGATCATCGTGCGATAGCCCGCCACGGCACCAGCGTGGAAGATCAAGGTCTCGCCGCCGTATTCATAGACGCGCCAGCCGAGTGCGTAGTGTGCTTGGGTCAGACGACCGCGGCGCCACGGTGTGGCACGCAGTTCGCTCGGCGTGTTAATCCCTGGGGCATGCAGTTTCTGTAGTAGTGCGGGAGACAAGACGTCGGGCCGTTCGCCCATTTGTGCGATAAGCCACTTTTCCATATCGCGCAAACTTGCGTTGACACCTGCCGCCGGGGCCACACGGTAATAGATCTCATTGGGCTCGAACGGAACCCAGCCGTGCGCCGAGGCGCGATGCGGACGCGCCCAGCTGGCGCTTGCCTCCAGTGCGGCACGCCCGTAACTGGCGGTGCGCATACCTAGCGGGTAGAAAAGCCGCTTGTCGACCAAGTGGTAGAAGAAGTGGCCGGTACGCGCGAACAATACGTCGCCAATCATCGCGAACGCGATGTTCTGATAGCCGTAGCACTGGCCAACGGGGCAGGTCATATCGACCTCGTCTAGCTTGCGCACTAGCTCCTCGTAGGAGACGTCGTCCTCAAGCATGTTGTCGTAGGTATTACGCGGTAAGCCGAGGCGCTGTCCCAGGATGTCGCTGATCGTTGCCTGGTCGGCCGATTGCATATCCTTAAGTTTGAAATACGGCAAGACATCGACCAGCTTGGTGTCCCAGCTGAGCTTGCCATCGTCAACTAACAGACCCGTAATGGCGGTAGCGAAGGCCTTCGAAAGCGATGCCAGCCGGAACACCGTGTTCGGCGTAACGGGCTGTCGCGTGGCGGCATCGGCGAAGCCAACGGTGCGCTCATACACAACCTTGTTGTCGATGACGACGGCCGTTGCCAGGCCAGCGACGGCGTCGCGTTTGGCGAGTTCATTTAGCCAGCGCTGGTAGTCGGCCACGGTCTGTTGCACGCGCGCCGCTGGCAGCGTTTGCGACGCATCCGTAGCTTTAGGGGAAAGTGGTGCTGGAGCCGCGGCTGCGCTTGCGTTGGCTGACATACATGCCAGCCCGAGTGCGCCGATCAGCGGCGTGAAAAATCGTCGTATCTGCATGCTACTCTGGCGTGGTTCCGGCGCGCGGACGCGTCGCAGGGTGGAGAATATACTGATGGGCTTGATCATTTTTCTCGTTATCGTCGTTTTGATTGTCCTGTACTTTGTGGCGGTCTACAACGGACTGGTGACCTCGCGTAACGGCTATAAAAATGCCTTCGCGCAGATTGACGTGCAGTTGACGCGTCGGCACGACCTTATTCCCAACCTGGTGGAAACGGCGAAGGGCTACCTCGCTCATGAGCGTGGCACGCTTGAGGCTGTCGTGCAGGCGCGTAACGCGGCGGTCGATGGCTTGGCCGGTGCCAAGGCTAACCCGGGCGACCCGGCAGCGATGCAGAAGCTAGCCAACAACGAAAACGCCTTGACGCAGACTTTGGGTCATTTGTTTGCGTTGCAGGAAGCATACCCGGACTTGAAGGCGAACCAGACGATGATGCAATTGTCTGAAGAGCTGACCTCCACGGAAAATCGGGTAGCGTTTGCGCGTCAGGCCTACAACGATTCGGTGCTGACCTACAACAATAAGCGCGAAGTTTTCCCGGCATCGTTTGTCGCGAACAGCTTCGGTTTCACCGCCGCCGAGTCGCTGAAGATTGACGATCCAGCTGTGCGCGAAGTACCCAAAGTTTCCTTTAGCTGATCGATACGGCATGGCGGCCTTACGCCGCGATGCGGTTTTCTGAAGGAGCTTTCATGGATTTCTTTGCGCAACAGGCGCGTGTACGCGGCAGCAGTCGGCGCTTGGTCGCGCTGTTTGTGCTCGCCGTTGTTGCGATCGTCGTGGCGATTGATGTGGTGGTGTGGTTTAGCATGGGCCATCACTCCGTCGATGGCGAACCAGCGGCTTCGAATGTTTCGCTGCTGCTGACTAGTACGGTTGTGGTGCTGGCGGGGATCGGCTTTAGCTCAATGTTTCGCATGATGAGCTTGTCCGGCGGCGGCAAGAAAGTAGCCGAAAGTGTCGGCGCCGTGCCGGTCCCGATGGATACGCGCGACCCGCAGTTGCGGCAGTTGCGTAACGTCATTGAAGAAGTCGCCATTGCCGCCGGCGTGCCGGTACCCGATATTTATTTGCTTGCCGACGAGCCGGGCATAAATGCTTTTGCGGCCGGCTATTCGGCGTCTGATGCGGCGGTGTGCGTGACGCAAGGTTGCATGGACCAACTGAATCGCGATGAGTTGCAAGGCGTGATCGCGCACGAGTTCAGCCACGTATTGAACGGCGACATGCGCCTCAACATCCGCCTGATGGGGTTGTTGTTCGGCATTCTTGTGCTGGCCATTGTGGGTCGCCGGGTAATCTGGTTTGGCGGCGGCCGTAGCAGTCGACGAGACGGTGGCGGCGGTCAGGTATGGATGATTGGGCTGGCGCTGATCGTGGTCGGCTATATCGGCTATTTCTTTGCCCGCCTGATCCAGGCCGCCGTAGCGCGCTCCCGTGAGTCGCTGGCGGATGCTTCTGCTGTGCAGTTCACGCGCCAGACAACGGGCATCGCCGGCGCGCTGAAAAAGATTGCCGTGCTTAGCGAAGGCTCTACCTTGCAAGTGGCGAACAAGCAAGAAGTAGCGCACATGTTGTTCGGCGAAGCGGGAAAATTCAACGCACTGTATGCGACGCACCCACCGCTGTTGCAGCGCATTCGTGCGTTGGAGCCGGGGTTTCGCGAAGAGGAATTGACGCAGCTTGCGGTGTCGCTGCAGCGTGCTGCCCAGCAAGCTTCTGAAACGCCGGCGCCGGCGCCGGCGGCGCGACCCGCCGGTCCCTTTGGCTTTGGTTCCGGTGGCATGAATATCGGTGTGCCGCCGCCGCTGCCGGCCATTTTGGCAGGTGCCGTGCTGGCGCAACGTGCCGCGGGCTGCGTGGGTGCAGCGGACACAACGAATTTCGCGCGGGCAGCCAGCGTGCGTCGCGACATGCCCGATGCGCTGACGACAGCGGTGCAGCAGCCGGAGTCGGCGTTGTCGGTGGTGTTGGCGTTGGCCATGTCAGCCGACGCGGCACTGCAAACGCCACAACGCCGCATCGTGGCTAACGCGTTTGGTGACGACGTGCAGCAAGCCACGGCAGCCATCGCCGTCGAGGTCGCTGGCTTGGCGCCCGAATTCCGGCTGCCATTAGCAGCGTTGGCGTTCCCGGCACTGAAGCAGTTGCCCGAAGGCCGGCTGCAAACCTTGCTCAGTACGCTGGATGCGCTAGTACGTGCCGACGGTCGGGTCGATCTGAGCGAATATTGCCTAGCTCGGTTGCTACGTATCCAGTTACTGGAGTCACAACAGCCGCGACGGACGCCGATGGAGGGCTTGAAGAAGCTGCCAGCATGTCGCAACAGCGTCAAACTAACGTGCGCCGTGGTGGCCTCGGCGGGCAGTACCGACGAGCCTGGGGCGAAGCGCGCATGGTTGTTGGCCATGCAGCAGGCATTTCCCGGCGAGGCGCTAACTTGGGGTGCACCACCCGCTACATGGCAAGACGCGCTTGATTACGCGCTGAATGAGCTTGATGGCTTAATGCCGGCGGCGAAGGAATTGTTGATTCAGAGTCTCGTTTGCGCCATTCAAGCCGACGGCGTGGTCACCGTGGCTGAGTCGGAATTGTTACGGGTTATTTGTGCCAGCTTGCATTGCCCGTTGCCGGTGTAGGACGCACGTAAGTCCATAAGGGACTTCCTGTGGTCGTGCGCGAGTGATTTCCTGAAGCCGTAGGTGGTGTTTTTTCAGGCGCGTATCGTATGGGGAAGAATCGCGCACAGGGTGCGCTCCTACGAGACATTGGGGTTTCTGTGTGGGGTTTTCTTAGGTCAGGTTTGGCCGAGGATAAGTGCGCTGGCACGCTCGGCGATCATGATGGTGGGTGCGTTGGTGTTGCCACTAGGTAGCGTCGGCATCACCGAGGCATCTACCACGCGCAAACCGGCGATACCACGCACCCGCAACTCGCTATCCACTACCGCGCGATCATCCTTGCCCATGCGGCAGGTGCCCACTGGGTGGTAGATGGTCTCGGCCTTGCGCCGGATGAAGTCGGCGTATTCCGCATCGGTATGAAGTGGTCGCTCGGGAAACACCGGCTTGCCGCGATAAGCGTCGAACGCGGCTTGATCGAGGATGCTGCGCGATACTCGCGCGGCCTCAATCAGCCGCTGCAGGTCGATGCCGTCCGGGTCGCTGAGGTAGTTGGCGTGGATCGCGATCGGCTGAGCGGGGTTAGCTGAGTGCAGTCGTAACCGGCCACGACTATGCGGATGTAAGTAGCAGGCGTGCAGCGTGTAACCGTAGCCGGGCAGGCGATGATGACCATGGTCGTCCAGTAGCGCTGGGACGAAATGAAACTGCAGATCGCATCGATCATCTTCGGCTAGGCGACTGCGCACGAAGCCGCCCGCTTCGGCGATATTTGAGCTACCCGGTCCATCACGATGGCGCAACCAGCGAATGCCGGCGCTAAGTTCGTTGAGATGGTCATAGCTGACTTTTTGCGTGCTGCCATCGAGCGTGCAGATGTCCAGATGGTCTTGCAGGTTCGCGCCGACGTCCGGAAGGTCTGTGATGACTGGGATGGCGTGTTCGCGCAGGTGATCGGCGGGGCCAAGCCCGGACAACATCAGCAACTGCGGCGTGTTGATGGTGCCGGCGGCAAGAAGGACTTCGCCCGCCTCGATACGCTCGCTGCCATGCCGACCACGGCGTAGTTGCACGCCAACAGCACGCCCGTGCGCGACCAAGATCCGTTCAACCAAGCTGCGCGTGCGCACCTCAAGGTTGTCGCGTTGGCGTATCGGTTTCAGATAGCCGGTGGCAGTGGAGCAGCGAGCACCGTTGCGCTGGGTAACTTGGTACAGGCCGAACCCGGCTTGCTCAATGCCGTTGAAATCGTCGACGGAGGCAAAGCCGGCGCTGGCGGCAGCGTCGATGAGCGCGCTCGACAAGATGTTGTGGCTGCGCAAGTCAGACACGCCAAGCGGTCCGCCAACGCCGTGTAATGCGCTTGCACCGCGGCTATTGTCCTCGCTGCGCAGGAACCACGGCAGTACTTGTGGCCATGACCAGCGCGGATCGCCGCACGCTTCGGCCCAGCCGTTGTAGTCGGCCGTCACGCCACGGATGTAGCACATCGCATTGATGGAACTGGAGCCGCCTAGTGTCTTGCCGCGTGGCCACCATAAGCGGCGTTGATTGAGTGCGGGTTCGGGTTCTGTGTAGTAGTTCCAGTTGACGCGGCGGTTGTTGGCTAATCGCGAAATGCCGGCGGGCATGTGTAGCAACGGGTTCCAATCGGTTGCGCCTGCTTCCAGCAACAGCACGCGCTTACTTGCGTTCGCGCTGAGCCGATTAGCTAGCACGCAGCCGGCCGATCCGGCGCCAATGATGACGTAGTCGTAGCTGCTCACGGCGGTCCCGCTTTTAGTTGGGGTGATGGACCCATGCTAGTCTGTCCGCGCGCCTCATTGGACACCCCTGTGCGTTTGCCCCGCCTTGCCTTGGAAAAAGACGCCGCGCCGATGCTTTCCGCGCTGGCGTTCTTTTTCGTTATGACTTCGTACTACATCATTCGCCCCGTCCGCGATCAGCTCAGCGGTGCGGTGGGGTCGCGCTCGCTGCCGCTGTTTTATGGAGCGGTGTTTGTGGTGATGTTGCTGCTGACGCCAGTATTTGGAATGCTGGTGGCACGCTTCCGACGGCGGCCGTTGTTGATCTGGTGCTACAGCTTTTTCATTCTCGGCTTGCTGGCCTTCGTGCCGGCGTTTGTCATGCAAGATCAAATTGGTGCGCGTCAGTTGGGCGTGGTGTTTTTTGTCTGGGTCAGCGTATTCAATTTGTTCGTAGTGTCGCTGTTTTGGAGCTTCATGGCGGACATTTTCAGCAGCGGACAGGCGCGTCGCGTGTTCTCGCTGATTGCGCTGGGCGGCATGGGTGGTGCGATCTTTGGCCCGCTGATCACCAAGCTGTTAGTGCAGTTGGTAGGGGTAGCGCCGCTGCTCGTGGTATCTGCCGCCGCCTTGGCGTTGTCATTGCTATTGCTGCTGCGTCTTTCCGAACGGCATGATCAGCAATCTGGTCATGGTGGCGAGGAGGCTATCGGCGGCTCGCTGTGGGCAGGGATCAAACAAGTGTGGTCGCGCCCATTTTTGCGTTATATGGCCTTACTGATGTTGTTCGGTGACGGCATCGGCACGCTGGCCTATGCGTTGGTGGCTGACTACGCTAAAGCCCATTTTGTCGACACGCTGGCGCGTACAGAGTTCTATAACAACCTGGATCTTGCGACGAATTTGCTCGGTGCCGTGTTGCAGCTGACGCTGACGCGCTGGTTGCTTGTTCGTTATGGCGCCGGTTGGGGGTTGTTACTGACCGCGCTAGTCAACGTGGTCCTGTTAGCGTCGGTAGCGTGGCTCGGCGGTGGCAACGTGCTGTTGTTTGCTTCGAGCGTGCCGGTGCTGGCGGTCATGCTGGTGATTACTCGTGGATTCGCCTACGGCATGACCAAACCCGCGGTGGATGCGCTGTACACGCGCGTACCTCGCGAAACGCGCTACAAGGGCAAGAACTTCGTCGAGACGGCCGTGTGGCGTTTTGGTGATGTATTGGTGACCAGCGCTGTCAGCGGTTTGCGTGGCATAGGTATGGGCGTGGCCGGTTTGGCGCTATTGGGAACCGGCGTCGCCGTGCTTGCATCGTGGGTTGCACGGCGTGCCGGTTGGTCGCCTGATTTGGCCCCCGATGAGCGCCTGCTCGACGCTAGTGGGCGGCCATCGTCGGATTGACCTCGGACGTGCCGTCAGCTGATTCAGCTAGTGATGTAGCGTTCCAGGTGCTCGATCTGTTCCGCCTGGGCATCGATGACGGCCTTGACCAAGTCGCCCGTGGAAATAACACCGATGACGAGATCGTCTTGCACAACAGGTAAATGGCGCACGCGGCTGTCGGTGCAAAGGCGCATGCAATCGAGCACGTCCGTGTCCGGCCCCACCGTTAGTGGCTCATTGCGCATGATGTCGGAAACGGCTGTTTGTGCCGACGACCGGCCTTGCAGAATAACTTTGCGCGCGTAATCGCGTTCGGAAACCACGCCGACCAACTGCGTATCGCGCATCACCAGCAACGCGCCAATACGCTGTTCAGCCATCAGCTTGATCGCATCCAGCACGGGCGCGTCGGGCGCGATAGAGAAGATCTTGGTGTTTTTGCCTTGCAGTAACTGCTTGACCTGGTTCATGCGTGCATCTCCCGTCGGCCTAGGGCGGGTCGCCCATGACCGAGTCTAGCTCCGCGGCGCGGCGCCGGTGTAGCCTGCGTGTGAAATGCCTCAGCGGGGCGGCGTCTTTCCGTTTAGGTAAGCTGGTCCGCCCAGTTGCACCATCTGACGTTGGATCCAGTTGGCGCGACGTAATACATAGGCGCTGGGGCGATCGGCATGCAGCCGCCGCGGGCTCGGCAATACGGCTGCCAGTCGCGCCGCCTGTGCTGCGGTCAAATGCGCGGGGGATGTATGGAAGTAAGCGTCGCTGGCTGCGCCCACGCCATAAATGCCATTGCCTAACTCGGCAATGTTCACGTACACCTCAAGGATGCGATGTTTCGGCCACGTCCACTCAATCAGTACGGTGAAGTACGCTTCCAAGCCCTTGCGGAAGAAGCTGCGACCATTCCATAGAAACAGGTTTTTAGCCGTCTGTTGGCTAATGGTACTGGCGCCGCGCAAACGTTTGCCATCGTCCGCGGCGTCGATGGCGGCGTGGATGGAATCAAAATCGAAGCCGTGGTGGAACGGGAATTTCTGGTCCTCACCGGCCACCATCGCCAACGGCACATACGGCGAAATTTTCGCCAAGGGCACCCAATGCTGGCGTAAGTGGAAGTCATCTTCGCCGTGGATCCAGGCGCCGACCTGACGCTCGAGCATGACGGCGGAGGTGGCTGGAGGGATAAAACGCAACAGCAGTACCACGAGCCAACTAAGTACCAGCGCGCCCAGCAGCAAGCCTGCCAATAGGCGAAGTAGGCGGATGAAGGGATGGCGCTGCGGTTGGCTGGGCATAATGGCGTAGAAGAGGACGTGTTAGCAGTATACGGGTGGCGTCTGGGTATGGCCGTCGGTTGCGCCATGCCGTTAGCGCCCCCACTTGTTGCGCCTTGGCTAGGAGATTGTTGTCTTGGAAAAGCTACCCGTTGAAGATGTGCTGCACCGTTTTTTGCTTGAGCGCGCTGGCGTGCGCGGCATGTTGGTGCGGTTGGGACCGGCTTGGCGCGACGTTGCCGGACGGGCTGAATATCCGTTGCCGTTGCGGGGGGTGTTGGGCGAAGCACTAGCCGCCAGCGCGCTACTGACCGGCAATATCAAGCTGGACGGTGCGTTGTCGATTGAGCTGAAAAGTGCGGGCGCACTACGTTTGCTGTTCACCGAGTGCAACGACCAAGGACACTTACGCGGTCTGGCCCGCTGGACTGACCCGCTGCCGGAGCCGCTGCGGCTCGATACGCTACCCGACGCGGTGCTTGCCATCACCATTGGTAACGTTGCGCGGGGTCAGCGCTATCAGGGTTTGGTTGATTTGCAGCACGCCGAGTTAGGTGCTGCGTTGGAAAATTATTTCGTGCAGTCGGAACAATTGCCCGCGCGCATTGTGTTGGCGTCGAATGGCGAACACGCCGTGGGTTTGATGCTGCAGAAGCTGCCAGGTGAAGGCGGTCACGACGCTGCAGAAGATGACGATGCGTGGGATCGCGTAGTGCATTTGACCGCAACGCTTGGCGCTGAAGAGTTGTTGAGCACCGAGCCGGAGGCCTTGTTGTATCGGCTTTACCATGAAGAGACAGTGCGGATGTTCGAGCCGCGGCCGTTGGCCTTTGGCTGCAGTTGCAGTCGCGAACGGGTCAGCGGGATGTTGCGTTCACTCGGCCGGGTCGAAGTGGAGGCTGCCCTAGCGGCGCGCCATGACGAGATTGAAGTCGTGTGCGAATTCTGTGCGCAGCGTTATCACTTTGATCGTGTCGACGCCGAACATTTGTTGGCGCCCGGCGCGGCGCCGGGTGCGCCAGATACAACGCAATAGCGGGATGGATTGGGGTGAATCGTCGATCTGGGTTTGCGTTCCCGGTGTCAGCTAACTTGTGCTGGCGCCGCCTGCAGCCATGTTTCAGCTGTCTGCGGCGTTGCGAACAGAAAGCCTTGACCGTAACGGTAACCGACTCGAATGAGTGCTTGCCGTTGTGACTCAAGCTCGATGCCTTCAGCGACCACTTGCATCTTCAGTGAATTAGCTAGTACCTGGATGGCACGCACCAGCGCCAGCCCCGGCGTTTCCTCTTCCCCAGCGGGCAATTCCGTGATGAACGAACGATCGACTTTCAGCGCGTCGAATGGGTATTGGTGCAAATAGCTGAGGGACGAATAACCTGTGCCGAAGTCGTCCAGCGAAATGGCGATGCCGTTGCTGCGCAGAGTCTGCAATATGTCCCGTACTTGATCGGGGTTGTCCAATAGCGCGCCTTCGGTGACTTCAATGCGAATGCCACGCGCCGGAACGGCGTGTTTGGCGAGCAAATCGAGCAGGCGCTGACCGAGGTTGATTGATCGGAAGTGGCATGCTGAGACGTTGATGGCGATAAAGCCGTTGCTACCAATGAGTGACGCTGCTTGTGCGCACACTTGTTCAAAAATTTGCCAGTCGATGGCCTCTACGCAGCCGCTTTCTTCCGCTATCAGCAAAAAGTCATCGGGGGCGAGCAGGCCGCGTTTGGGGTGGTGCCAGCGCAGCAACGCCTCGTAACCGACCACGCGGCCGTCGGTAAGCTCGACGATTGGTTGATAGAAGGCAGCGAATTCCTGCCCCCGAATGGCGCGACGTAAGTCGCTCTCCATGTCCAGTAGCGTGATTGCTTCGTGACGCAGGCGGTCGTCAAATTTTGCTGCACGATGGCGGCCGCCGTCTTTGGCGTTGTACATCGCCGCATCCGCATCGCGCAGTAGTTCTTCGGGTTTCAGATAGTGCGGTTGAGCCAAGGCAATGCCGATGGATGCTGAGGTAAAAACTTCCTTGCTACCGAGCCGGAATGGCGTTTGAAACTCGCCAAGAATGCGCTTGGCGATCAAGTCAACGTTGTCGCTGTTGTTGACGCCCTCCAGGAGTACAGCAAATTCGTCGCCGCCTAACCGAGCGACGACGTCGCGGGTTTTGACGCAGGCGCGAATGCGACCACCGACTTGAAACAACAGATCGTCACCCACCAAGTGGCCGACCGAGTCATTGATGACCTTGAACCGGTCCAAGTCGATGAACAATACGGCAAACAACTCGTCCGCATTGTCCATGTAACGCTTCAGCGCCTGCTCCAGCCGCATCAGCAACAGCGTGCGGTTGGGTAGCCCGGTCAGCTGGTCGTGCAGGTTTTCGTATTTCAGCCGCCGTTCGACCCGTTCGCGTTCGGCAATTTGCTCGCGCAAGTCGCGGTTGGCTAATGCCAGTGCGCGCGTACGTTCGGTGACACGACGTTCCAGGCCGGCATAAGCGTGTTTCAGCGAAGACGCAGCATGTTTGCGCTGCAGTGCATTCGCGATGTGGTAACTGACGAAGGTCAGCAGTTCTTGGTCGCTAGCATCGTAGGTGTGTTCTGGTGCGTAACTTTGCACGGTCAGCACGCCCAGTACGCGGCCACTCCATATCAGTGGAACGCCCAACCAGCACGTCGAGCGCGCGCCGATCTGCTCCACTTCACCCAGCATCTGTAACCGTTCCAGATCGCTCGGGTAGGCAAGTAATGGTTTGCCGTGACGTAGTACGTATTCGGTGCTTCCGCGCCCATGCATACGTGACTCGCGGGCGCCATCCAGTTCGTCAACGGAATAAGGGAAGGTGAGGTGCTCGCCGTCTTCGGCCACTAGGGCGATATAGAAGTTGCGCGCGTATAGCAACCCACCGATCACCTGATGCACCGCTGCGTAGAAAACGTCCAGGCTTTCTGAGGTGTTCGCCAGCTCGGCGATGCGAAACAGCGCCGCCTGCAGGCGCTCACCGCGTTGGCGCTGCATGACCTGCTGCCGCAGGATTTGGTTTGCTTCGCGCAAAGCAGCGGTACGGCTAGCCGCTCGCTGGCCTAGTTCGATGTGTGCCTCGCGCCGCTCCATGGCCGTTTGCACGTGTTGCGCTACGTAGTTCAGCAGTTCCAGGTCATGCTCAGAATAATGAACATCGGTACGGTAACTCTGCACCACAATGCCACCCACAGCCTTCCCCACATGCATGAGCGGCACGCCCAGCCATTGCTCGCAAAGTGGGCCAGATAGCACGAAGTGCCCTGCAAACTGCCGCTTCAAGTCATCCATTGATCCCATTGTTGGGTGGCCTTCTTGTAGCAAATTCCAGGTCAGCGTGTGGAGCATGTCGTGTAGCGGCACTTTCAGGTCGGGCGACGGCGGTTCTGTATCTACTAAATCGACGTAGTAAGGGAAGCGCAGCGTGTCCGTTTTCTCTTCGTACAGCACGACATAGAAATTTTCTGCGTACATCAGTGTGCTGACAATGGCATGCAGCGCATGCATCATCTCGGGCATATCGTGTTCAGTGTTGGCTTGCTCAGCAATCGCGTAGAGCGCTCGTTGCAGACGTTCGGCCATGCCTAGGTGAGAGATAGCACCGCGTAACCGCGTTGCCTCCGCCAACTGCCGTAAGCGAATGTTGGCTAAATTTCCTAACCATTTCAGGCCATCAGGCAGGTGCCCCGATGCCGGCCGGTCTGGCCAGTTGAGCATAAGCGACCGTGAGTCAGCCGGGTTCTTGGCCAGAAAAATGGGCGAGGTGATCGCATGGCTGGTGCTCGGCGCGGTTGCATCATCCCAGTAGAGTTTGCCGGTAATATCAAAGTAGGCGAGCACCAATTCGCAAATGTGCAGCACTTGCGCCGCGTTTGAGGCATCAAACAGCCGCTCTACGGCCTGTGGCAGCGTTACGAAGCCCGCTTTCGCAGGAGTAGTTACGGCTGGACCATAGATAGTGGTGGCGCTCATGGCAGTAGGCAGCTTCGCGGCGGGTCCGCTACAGAAGGATCGTCTCACTTTATAGCTTGTAAGTTAGATAGGCAGCCAGTTTTTACAGGCATGGGAACTAGATTCAGCGTAGCGAGGTCCGAAAGGGTGCCGGACTACACAGTTTGGGGGAGAAATACGCCGCGCTGAGGTGTTAGTAAAACGTAAAATGGGATACACTCATTTCCACTTAGACCACTTCATGAGCTACGTAGCAAACATATGCGCTATCCATTCGCCCTCCTGATGCTTTTACTGCCGTTTGCGGCGGTGGGGCAGTCTGCGGGCAACGATAATGCATTGGTCAATAGTTTGCTGGCACGTCAGCCCGATCAGATGGCACCTGTAGCGCCCGGTGTGATGGTGCCGCTGTGGCGTAGCCCGGATGGGCGCATGGTGGCACTTAAAGCAGACCATGCCACGGGCGCGCGGGCGCGGCGTCAAAGCACGCTGCCGCTGACTTTCCATGTGGTGGATGCGGCAAGTGTTGGGACGGTCGGCCTGCAATACGGGCTGTCGCCTAGTCTGCAAACGCATGCCGAAGTAAGCCAGTACTCGTGGGCAAACCATTTTTCGCGCGTGGTGGGTAGTGAAGTCGGCGCAACTTACAATGCGGGCCGTTATAGCTTGGGCCTTAGCGTTGGCGCCAATAGCGTACCGAATAGTGTGGCTCTACCGCGCGTGCTTCCGGGCGCGGGGCCGAGTATTGATGGTTTGTCTGGTTTTGACAGTAGCTCGCAGCTCAAGGCGCACGGTCGGCTCGCGCTGAGTGGCAAGAGTGGTATCGATTTGGGTGCCAGTATTGGTCGTATTCGGCTGGTGAACGGCAACTTGTTGGGTGTCGATACGCTAGACCAGAAGGCACTGAGTTTCGGTGTTGACCATGGCTCGCTCAGTGGCTCTTTGGTAGGTCGTACGATGGTTCCGGAAGCAGGTATTCCGGGCAGCCTGAACCCTGATCGGCGTTGGAACAGCATCGACTTAGGCGTGACGTGGCGCTTGCCGTGGCGTGGCGAGTTGAGTGTCGGTGCGCAGAATTTGTGGTCGTCAGGCACGCCGGTGAATACACCAGCAGGGCCGGAGCCCGATCAATCGCGTACGCCGTACGTGCAATATCACCAAGATCTTTGATCGAATGAATGCCTTGGTTTGAAGGCTTCTTCATAGAAATAGAATAGTTTTCGCCGTCACTTTTGTGGCGGTTTTTTTTTGCGCGAGGCCGCTAAACAAACCGCCACTCCGACAGCTCGCCGTGGTCGAACGGTTGGTCGACTGCGGCGAGAGGCAAACGCTCGTTGGGATTGCCATTCTCTTTTTGGAGGCGTTCCCGACGCGTTCGCCGCATACGCCACACGCATCCTCTGGCGCACGCATCAGCCGCCGAGGTTGAAGCTGGTTACGGGTACCGCGATGACATAGAGCGCGAGCGGCTACCTGTGGCGCGCTCGCGCTGCGTCAAGCTTATTTCTGACTACGCCGCCGTGGTGGCGCTGGCCACAGCCTCGACGACGCGCTGTTGTTCCTTGCGCAGGCGCTCGGGTAGTCGCGGCGCAAAGGTTTCCAGGTACTCGCCAATGGCGTCGAGCTCGTCTTGCCAACCGTCCTTGTCGACGGCGACTAGTTCGTCGAACTGGGCGTGACTGACCTGCAGACCTTCTAGATTGAGTTCGCCAAATGCCGGCACCCTGCCAATGGCGGTTTCTACGCCATCTACCTTGCCATCGACGCGCTTGATCATCCATTCCAGTACGCGCAGGTTGTCGCCGAAGCCCGGCCACAAGAATTTGCCGTTGCTGTCTTTACGGAACCAGTTGACGTGGAAGATTTTCGGCAGTTTCGCGCCGGGTTTGTCGAAAGAGAGCCAGTGAGCGAAATAGTCACCG
The DNA here is from genome assembly GCA_039924175.1 of Rhodanobacter sp. Taxonomy (GTDB): domain Bacteria; phylum Pseudomonadota; class Gammaproteobacteria; order Xanthomonadales; family Rhodanobacteraceae; genus Rhodanobacter. The sequence goes on along the minus strand of JBDTBF010000136.1, from coordinate 3,703 downwards.
TAGTGATAGCCGCAGAACGGTTTCATTGCCATTGAGTCGCGGCGCAGTACGCCGACGGCGCCGGTGGCTGCGGCCGTGGTTTCTGAACCCATCGCCGCGCCCATCAGTACGCCGTGGGTCCAGTCGCGCGCTTCCATGACTAGCGGCAGCAGTGTCGGGCGGCGTCCGCCAAACACGATCGCGCTGATCGGAACGCCTTGTGCTGCTTCGGACTTTTCAGACCAGGTTGGACACTGCCTTGCGCTAACCGTAAAGCGTGAGTTCGGATGCGCGGCGGGGCCATTTGCGGGATCGTACGGGCGACCTTGCCAGTCGGTGACCGGTTGACCGGGTAAACCTTCCCACCAGGGCTGATTGTCGGCAGTAACGGCGACGTTGGTAAAGATGGTGTCGTGGGAAATACTTTTCAGCGCGTTGTAATTGGTGGCTTCGCTGGTGCCCGGCGCAACACCGAAGAAACCGGCCTCTGGATTGATGGCGTACAACTGACCATCCTCACCCGGGCGCATCCAACAGATGTCGTCGCCCACCGTCCACACCTTCCAGCCGTCGCGGCGATAGCCTTCGGGCGGAATCAACATCGACAGGTTGGTTTTACCGCACGCCGAGGGGAACGCGGCGGCAACGTAGTGGGTTTCGCCTTGGGGGTTCTCTAGGCCGACGATCAACATATGTTCGGCCAGCCAACCCTCGTTGTGCGCCTGGTTGCTGGCGATACGCAGGGCGTGACACTTTTTGCCGAGCAAAGCGTTACCGCCGTAGCCAGACCCATAGGACTTGATAGATAGCTCAGCCGGGAAGTGCATGATCCAGCGGCGCTCGGGGTCGAGTTCACCGATGGAATGCAAACCTTTGACGAAGTGGCCTTCGCGCTCGATGCGCGCTTGCGCGGCGGCGCCCATGCGCGTCATTAACTTCATGTTGGCGACGACGTATGGGCTGTCGGTAATTTCCACGCCGCAGCGTGATAACGGCGAGTCGATCGGCCCCATGCAATAAGGGATGACGTACATGGTTCGTCCAGCCATACAGCCGTCAAACAATGCGTCGATCTTGGCGTGCGCGTCGGCCGGCGCCATCCAGTGATTGTTCGGTCCGGCGTCTTCTTCGCGCGGATGGCAGACCAGGGTCAGCTTCTCCACCCGCGCCACATCGGCGGGATTGGAGCGGTGCAAGTAGCAACCGGGGTGGGTTTGCTGGTTCAGCTCGATCAAGCTGCCGGATTTCAGCATTTGCTGAATCAGCGACTGATATTCCGCATCTGAGCCGTCGCACCAATGCACGCGATCGGGGCGGGTTAGAGCTGCTGATTCGTTCACCCACTGCTCGAGTGCCTGCAACTTGCTCGCCATCGTTATTTCCTTCTGGTCTTGGCAGAAAAAGGAATAGAAACGTTAGTTTGCGGATACTGGCATTGCAAGGTGGTGCGCAGCAGGAGACATTCCGCGCCCGGTTGAGGGGTAACTTAAGCGTTGTCTAGTCGGGGATAAGCGTGGCGATCATGTGTTCCACGTACACGTCGAACTCTTCGTGGCTGAGTCGTGGCAGACCCAAGGTGAAGTTCAGCTGCAAGAAGCCGACGTACGCGGCGTAGGTTAGACGCGCGCGGTTGAGCGCTTCTGGCGGCAGCATGCCGGCTTCCTGATAGGTCGCGGTAAGGAAGTCCATCCGCCGTTTCGAGACGCGTGCAATCACCGGCACCACTTGCGGATGATCCAGCGCTTTCATCAATGCCGCATAGACGCGATGGGCTTGCAGCTCGTGGGCGACGCGACGAAACAGTTCGGGTAGGCGCTCGCGCGGATCGGAAATTTGCTCGATCGGGCGGATGATTTCGTGTTCACCGTATTGTTCCCAGCGTTCCAGCGCAGCGTTCAATAGCGCTTCGCGAGTGCGAAAATGCCAGTAAAAGCTGCCTTTGGTGACGCCCAGCTGACGCGCTAGTGCTTCGACTGCCAAGGCGCCTACGCCGTGTTCGGCGATCATTTCCAGCGCGGCCAATTCCCAGTCTTCGGCCGACAGGCGGGTGCGCTCAGGTTTGCTGCTCACATTCATCCCCGTATGGTAGCGACACGTCGGCAGTTTGTAATGCGAATGCTTGGCGGTGGGAGTTCGAGGCTGTTTTCTGGTTGCGGGGGCCGCAGTCGTGCAGATGTGTTGACGTCCGTTGTCTGTGCAATCCATACTCGGCCGTATGGTTTCTTCTATCTCCCCTGTTTCGCCGGTCGCCAGCCGCTTTTCCGCGGGTGGCTTGAACTTGGCGATTGAGACACGTCGTCCTAATGGGCGCCCGGTGTTGTTGTTTGCGCATGGTTTTGGTCAGACGCGTGGCGCCTGGACCGGCGCAGCCACGACCTTGGCAGACGCTGGTTGCCGCTGCGTTACGTTTGACAGCCGCGGCCACGGTGAAAGTGACTGGCTGGCGGGTGGCGATTACCGCATGGAACAATTTGCCGATGACTTGCTGGCGGTGGCGCGCGCGCAACCGGAGCCACCGATTTTGGTGGGGGCATCGATGGGCGGTTTGCTTGGTTTGCTGCTGGCCGGTGAAGTGCGCCCGCCGCCGTTTCGCGCCTTGGTGCTGGTGGATATCACACCGCGTTGGGAAACAGCCGGGGTCGAACGTATTTTGGCTTTTATGCAAGCCTATCCGGAAGGCTTTGCCAGCTACGCTGAGGCGGCGGAAAAGATTGCTGCCTATCTACCGCAGCGCCGTGAGCAGAAGAGCGAGGCACGGTTACGGCAGATATTACGAACCGGTGAGGATGGTCGCTTGCGCTGGCATTGGGACCCCGCGTTGCTGGTTGATTTAGTCCGCGAGAGTGTGCGCTATCAACCACGCTTGCAGGCAGCGACAGCCAAAATTGACGTGCCAATCTTGCTACTTTCAGGCGCACGCAGTGATGTCGTGTCGCATGCAACGGTAGACGAATTTCTGCAGCGCGTGCCGCACGCCCAACACGTGGAATTGCCGCACGCCACGCACATGTTGGCGGGTGACGCCAACGACGCATTCACCCAGGAAGTGTCAGGTTTCGTACAGAGTCTTGATCCAATGGCAGCACGGCCTCGTGCCAGCGCTGTTCAACCGTAAATGAGGTGTTGAGATGTCCGTGATATTGACCGTACTGGCCGCGATACTCGCCACTGGCGTGTGCGCCTACCAGCGAACCCGTTTGAGTACATGGGCGATCGTGGTCGGGCTAACGACTTTGATTGTCGGTTTGGTGTTGCATGCACCGTGGACCACCATCATTTTGTTGATCATCGAAGCGCTGATTGCGGTGCCGCTGTTGATGGTGACGTTTCGCCGAAACACGATTAGCGCGCCATTGCTGAAACTGTTTGCGAAGGTCACCCCAAAACTTTCCGAGACGGAACAAACCGCGCTGGAAGCAGGCACGGTCGGCTTTGAAGGTGAGCTGTTTTCCGGCAAGCCGGACTGGCGCCAATTGCTGCGGCAGCCGAAGCCAGAGCTGAGCGTGGAAGAGCAAGCGTTCATGGACGGCCCGGTCGAGCAACTGTGCAGCATGATCGACGACTGGCAAATTACGCATGAGCTGGCGGACTTGCCGCCCGAGCTGTGGGCCTTCATCAAGCAAAACAAATTCTTCGGCATGATTATTCCGAAGCACTACAACGGCCTGGGATTCTCTGCGTTGGCGCATTCGGCGGTGTTGCAGAAGTTGGCCACCATGTCGGC
>JBDTBF010000135.1:0-4687 GCA_039924175.1 Rhodanobacter sp. | reverse complement strand
ATGGAGCCATTGCCGCTGATCTTCTGCTTCTGGCACATTTATCTGGACGCGCATACCAACAAACGCCCACTGGAAAACGCACCCGCGTTCTACTTCATTCTGGGCTCGACGGTGCTGGAGCTGGTCGGTGCGGGCATCCTTGGCTTCGTGATGACCTTCGCCCTCACCAACGTCTGGTCGCATGGCACCTGGGTCACCGCGGGGCATGCTCATCTGGCGCTGTTTGGCACGTTCGGCATGCTTGGTATCGCGGCGGCTTACTACACCATACCGATCATGCGTAAAGTGCAGAACTTCGATCAACGGCTGGGCAAGCTCAGCTTCTGGTTGGTGTTCATCGGCATCCTCGGCATGGCGTTCGCGTTCTCGATCGGTGGCACGGTGCAGATCTATGTCTACCGGATTCTTGGACTGGACTGGTTCGGCGGCGATGTCTCGCCCGCGATGAACGTCTATAAGTTGATGCTGCCGATGTTTGGCTTGGTCTTCTCGACCGGCGCCGGCATCCTGGCTTACGACTTGTTCACGCTAGGGCGGCGAGTACAGCTTCCGGCTGGCAGCAATCCACGCGAAGCGGCGCACACCAACGTGGACGCACTACACGCTGCCACTGGCTGGTATCGACCGCTCACCGGCTTCGAAGCAGGTATTTGGCTGATGGGTATGTGGGTATTTGGATTCATGATCACGCTCAGCCTGCTCAGCTTCAATCTGCCGAGCGTGCGCGTGGACGGCAATCCGACGCTGCCTTATCTGCTGGCTGGCGTGGGTTATGTGGGAATGCTCTCGGTGACGATCGGGTTCGTGTGGCGCTTCCTGGCGTCGTTGGAGGCTCGCGCCAAGGGCGTCGATGCCGTATCGCCACTGTTGCGGATATTGCCTGCACAAGTGTAAGACACCGCCAGCGCTCCGCTGATGCGAGAGCGCTGGTGATTGGGGAAAGCCGTCCGGATGTCCGGCGGCTTTTTTCATTTGTGCATCGCGCAGCCTCCGCCGAGGCGAGGTGATGTGCTGTTGAAATCGATGTTCTGGACTGTGCGCCATAACGTCGCAGGGCAACGCTGTTGCTGGCGTAAACCGCGTCAGACAGTGACTAGCCGAGTGCTGGCATGACCCACGTCAAGACGCTTCGCAAGGTCAGCCCTGAAGCTTGAAGCCCAGCGGAAAGGGATACGGAATTCCTGTGCGCGAACTCTATCCACAAATTAAATGGCCGCTCATCGCCCGCGACTTGGCCAGCGGCTCGTTGTTCGTGCAGAACGGATCGCTGACCCAAATGAACTACATCAGGATCGTGCGCTGATGCTTGGCACGTTGGCACGGAATCACGCCCAGACGCGATACGCAAGGTGCAGTTTTTACACCGCGGCACTACTTGCCTATCTCTACATGCTTGGAGTTGCACGTATGCATCACCCACTTGGTTCGCTGCACGGTTGGCTGGCGTGAACGCCGCACAACCGTTCAACAATGGCGAGCTGCGTGACCACACGCTGGATGCGTGCTTTCTCGGCCCGTATGGCGAGAACGACGCTTTACTCGAAAAATTGATGGTCGAGTTTCTGCGCGACCACGTGTACTGGCGGCGTAATTTTCATCCAGAAGATCCACCGGCAATCGCTACCGGAGCCGCGCACCACCCGGACTATCTCGCGTTTGAATCACGCATGCGCCGCGAGCTGCATCAGCTGTCTGCCGCGTTGAAAAAATCAGTGCCGTTCCATAGCCCGCGGTATATCGGCCACATGGCCTCAGACCTGCTGCTGCCGGGGTTGGCCGCACAGATGTTGGCGCTGCCTTACAACCCAAACAATGTCAGTGAGGACGCCGCACCGGTTACCGTGGACATGGAAGTGCAAGCTGGATTGCAGCTCGCGCGCATGCTTGGTTATCCGCACGATCCGACGCAGGACGCGTGTGCGTTTGGTCATCTCACGTCTGGTGGCACACTCGCCAATTATCAGGCACTGCGCCTCGCGCTGGCGCTAAAGGCGTTCCCGGTAGCTCTGCGCGCCGCGCAGGCGCCCGAACTACGCTTGCCGGACGATGACTGGGGTGCCTTTAATCTGACGCAAGTCGACAGCATCGCATTGCTCACGGCATGGCAATCCTGGCTCGCGGCACAAACCTCGGCTGAGCGTTCGCGCTGGCTGAAGCGTGTCGAACGCGAGCGCATCGAGCAGCGTGGTTTGGTCAGCTTCTTCACTGCGCATCCGACACTGAAGGTGCCGCTGGTATTGGCGCCGGTGACGGCGCACTACTCGTGGAGCAAAGGCCTGAAGCTGCTGGGACTCGGTCGCGACCAACTGGAATTGCTGCCGACCGAAGGCATGCGCATGGACCCGGCTGCGTTGCGCGATACGCTGGAACACTGTGCTCGTGACAAGCAGGCCGTCCTGATGTGCGTAGCGGTGCTCGGCAGCACTGAGTACGGCACCATCGACCCCATCGATCAGGTACTCGCCGCTCGTGAAGCGTCGCGCGAACGTGGGCTGGATTTCGCGGTACACGTTGATGCGGCGTGGGGCGGCTATCTGGCCACGGTATTTCGCAACGAGGATGGTTCACTGCGTTCCCGTGACGAAGTAGCGGCCGATTACGTGCACTTCCCCACTCCGGCTGTGCATGCCGCATTTGCCGCGCTGGCCGCGACCGATTCGGTCACTGTCGATCCGCACAAGCTCGGCTACCTTCCTTACGGCAGCGGCGCCTTCATTTGCCGCGATCATCGCGCCATGGCGTTGCTGGCCGAGCGTGCCGATTACGTCTTTCACGGTGGTACACCAAAGGACTATCTCTCCCGCTATCGCAGCCTTGGCCAATTCATTCCGGAAGGTTCCAAGTCGGGCGCGGCGGCGGCGGCGGTCTACGTTACGCACAAAGTATTGCCGCTGGACCATGTCCATTTCGGCCGCCTGCCGCGTGCAACAGTTCGCGCCGCCGAAATGTTTCATGCCCGCGCGAAGCGCTTCGCATTGGACGTGGCGGATTGTGTGCAGGCGCTGGTGCCGTTTGCGCCAGACAGTAACCTCGTGTGCCTTGCACTCAATCCACGCGGCAATACGTCAATCGCAGTCGCCAACGCATTCGTGCGGGGGCTACACGATGTGCTGCGTTGCGATCCGCAGCAACCGCTGCAGACCAAGGAATTCTTCGGTTCGGTGACCACCTTGCGTCCAGACATGCTGGGCCCGGCGCAAACGACGCGTATCTTCGATGCACTGGGTCTGGATACGAGCGTGCTTGATCCAGACGAAGATCGGCTAATGATTCTGCGCCACACCCTGATGAACCCCTATCTGATCGATCATGAGAACGGCATTAGTTATATCGACCGCTATTTCGACTTCCTGAGCCAGCGCGTATGCGCTCTGACCGACAGAACGAACCACAAGTCATGAACCCGGAGCCAACGATGGACAGCGTCACGCAGCAGGCCAACTTGCAACAAGATTCGGACCGTCGCTGGGTGCATGAAGCACTGACGAAACTGGCGCAGGAAGCTGCTCGTTCCGCCGACACGCATTTGCTGAAGCTGAACTTTCCTGGCTTCCAGGGTATCGACTTCTACTTCAAGGACGAATCCTCTCATCCCAGCGGCAGCCTGAAGCACCGGCTGGCCCGCTCGCTCTATCTTTACGCGTTGTGCAACGGTCGGCTGCGCGGCGGCCAGTCAGTAGTGGATGCCTCCTCTGGCAGCACGGCGATTTCCGAAGCGTGGTTTGCACGCTTACTCGGCTTGTCGTTTACCGCCGTGATGCCGGCCTGTACCGCACCCGGCAAGATCCACGACGTGCAGGCGCTGGGCGGTATCTGCGACCTGGTTGATGACCCTACGCAAGTCCATGCCCGCGCCGCCGAACACGCCGCTCAGGGCGCCTGCCATCTCGACCAGTTCGGGCTGGCCGAGCGTGCCACCGACTGGCGCGGCAACAACAACATCGCCGAGTCGATCATCGGGCAAATGTCGCTTGAAGCAGAACCGCAGCCGGCATGGATTGTGTGTGGTGCCGGCACAGGCGGTACGTCGGCCACCATTGGCCGCTATCTGCGCTATCGCCGCCTGCCTACCCGCTTGTGCGTGGCTGAGCCCGCCGGCAGTGCTTACGTGCACGGCTGGCGCGAGCGCAACCTGCAAGCAGTAGCTAGCGAACCCACCTTGATTGAAGGCATCGGCCGACCACGGGTCGAGCCAGGTTTCATCTTCGATGTAGTCGACCAAGTCAGCGAAGTTCCCGACGCCGCTTCCATTGCCGCTGCATGGTTGCTGGAAGACTTGTTCGGCCGCCGCTACGGCGGTTCGTCCGGCACCAATCTCGTCGCCTGCTTGCAGCTTGCGGCGGCCATGCGCGCACGTGGCGAACGCGGCAGCATCGTCAGCTTGTTGTGTGACCGTGGCGAACGCTACGCGCAAACATTATTCGACCGTGATTGGTTGGCCGCTCACCAAATTGACCTTGGCCCATGGGACGCCGCTTTGCGCGACAGCCTTGCCACCGGCTGCGCGCCTGTCTTGAGCTGAGTGACCCGCGCTGAAACACTGTGCGCTCGGCACGGTGGCGTCAGTGCTGTCGCAAATTGGTGATTGCCTCATGGTGTGACCGGACCGAGAGATGATGGCCATCTAAAACCGAGTGGCCATCGAGCGCGCTGATCGGTCCGACCCTCATGTGGCGTAGCGGATATG
>JBDTBF010000134.1:0-2863 GCA_039924175.1 Rhodanobacter sp. | reverse complement strand
GCCAATGAGGGCATCAGCGTAGTGCAGGTAGCCGGCACTTCACGCGCGAATGCGTTCGCATTGTCTGGTCCGGGTTATGTTGCGGTCGGCCCGTGGCGCTACGATCTGCATGCGTTTGCACCCGGCGATAGTGATGCTGGGCAGCGCCAAGTTATAGGCTCGGGCAACAACTTTTGGGACTACCGTCTCGCAACCGAGTGCATCGTATCCAGCGGGCAGACCTGCACGCCTGACGATGGTGGCAAGGGACGTCCGGCCGTCGTCCCGCAATTGCCAGCTTACGTAGCCGCCCCAACCGCCATGTTGGCGTTCGGCTTGCAGATCACCGACACTTTGCATCAACGACTGGGTGAGGTGCGCAACGACCAGTTTTCCACACCAGCAGACAGCTCCGGTGAGGTCTTCGTACGCGTACGTGGCAGCGGCAATACTTACCATTCCGATCATGCTTTCTCTGATTTCGGTTACAACTTCAGCGAGCACAGCATCGCTATGCAGATGGGCATCAGCAAGCTCAGTATCGATGCTGATGCGGGCAGCATGCGCGTCGGCGGTGCGGTGACGGTGGGGCGTACCAATGTCAATCCCCACGCCGCGGACGGCTGGAGCCAGATCCAGTTCAACAATGCCAGCCTCGCGGGGTTGGTCACTTGGCAGGGTGCGAAGGGCTGGTACGCGGACGGCGTGCTGTCTTACGACAACTATCGCGGCAATATCAGCACGGCGCCGCATGGCGATCGAGTTGGCCGTTTGATCGGCAATGGCTGGACGGCATCTGCGGAAACTGGCTACAACATGGCCATGTCCGGCCGCATGCGCCTCGAGCCGGAGGCACAGATCACGTATCAGCAGGTCAATATCGATAACTCCACCGACACCGGTGGCTTGCATGTGCAATACGGCAACATTGCGCAAATGGTCGTGCGTGTTGGTGCGCGCCTGGCCTGGACGCTGGGTGACACCAGGACGGCAAAGCATTGGACGCCGTATCTGAAAGGCAACATCTACAACAGCTTCGGCGGGCGTCCGCGCTTGACCGCTAGTAGTGATGCGTTGAATGTCAGTGACAACTTCTCCAGCGGCTCATTCGGCAGTATCTGGGAACTTGGCGCAGGCGCCACAGGCACCTTGGCGCGCAACATGTCACTGTACGGCGACGTCGACTACCGCGGCGAGCTTGGGTCCAGTGGCATGAGCGGCTGGACCGGCAATATCGGGTTGCGCGTGGAGTTCTGAGCAAGCACCGCAGACTGGGAACCCATTCGGGAATTCACCCCAGTTCGCGGCGCACTACCCAGGTTTTGTCGTGATTGACGTGCGAATATCCACGTGGTCAAGCCGCGGAGTGTCGTGTGCGTTACCGGCTATTTTGTGGAATGCAGACCGAACATGTTTCCTTCGGTGTCCGCCGCCAGCGCGATAAAGCCGTACTCACCGAGAGAGGTCTTCTCGCGCTCGACATGGCCTCCAGATGATGCGACTCGCGCCGCTTCTACAGCACAGTCGTCACAGCCGAAATAGACCAGCGTGCCGCTTCCTCCGGAAGTAAAGCCGTCCATTTGCACCAAGGTACCCGCTGCGCCGGGATGGTCCATGCCCATCGGGAATGCCATCATCTGCACATTGGAATCGGTTGGGTCGCCCAGCTTGTCAAGTTTCGTGTCCAATACGGACTCATAGAATTTTGTCGCGCGGGCGATGTCTTGGACGTAGATCTCGAACCATACGACGGGATTGATGTTCATGGCGCTGCTCTCGTGTGATGGAGTGGGTGCGTGGCTAGGTATTTCGTGTTCATTAGGGGGGCTAGGATTCGAAATCTTCCGCTTCCTGAATTTGCCTGATCTCGATTGTTTCATTGGCGGACGCGGGACAGCGGCTGGCCCAGTCAATGGCTTCCTGTTTTGAATTGACCTGGATGATCCAGTAACCACCCAAAACTTCCTTCACGCCGGGGAACGGCGCGGCGACGATCTTCGGCGTGCCGCCCACGAACGTCACGCGCGCGCCCATCGAAGGTGGATGAAGGCCGTCGGCGGTCAGCAACACGCCTGCGTTCTGCATCGACTGATTGAATTTCATCATCGCAGCCATGGCCGCACGATTGGGAAGGGTGCCGGGAGCGGCGTTTTCGTAGCCCGCAGGAATCATCAGCAACATGAATCGCATCGTGCGTCTCCTTGATTGTTTCAGTCGATGGTCGTGGTCGATAACGGCTCGCGCCAAGCTTGTCGATCGTCCAACTGACGGTGCCAGCGCGCGATCGACTAAATCAGGGTTGCTCCGCACTTTACCGGAGCGTGCGCATGCAATGCCAGATCACTGCCGGATCAAGTCACGCGCGGTCAAGGCCTAGGCATCGGCAGCAATTACCAAGTTCAATAGTTTTCAGTCTCAGCATTCGCACATGTGCTCGTCGCACAGGCTCAAGACAGCATGCTTTGCCGGACATCAGCAGCGCGCCGGCAGCACAAAGCACGCGGGCCGACCGCTGCGCGCAGCTTTGCGCCCTGACGGCCTTCAGGTAGGGTGAGCCGCAACAACAAATGAGATTGGGGAAACAGCATGAGGAAGTTGGGTTGCGTTGCCATGGCGGCAGCGCTGGGGATGGCGTGTACAGGTTGCACCGTGGTGTCGCCGGATGCCGGTCAAGAAGCGGTGCTGATCGACAAGCCGATCGTGTTTGGGCATGGCGGTGTGCGGGCCGAGGCGGTGTCCACCGGTCTGACCTATACATGGTTTTCCACGAACAAGATCTACGTCAACATGTTTCCGCAGCAATACGATGGCAACTTCAGTGACTTGATGTCCAGCGACGGCGTGCCGCTGGATTTCCACGCGATCATTCGTCTGCAGGTGGTCG
>JBDTBF010000133.1:0-17543 GCA_039924175.1 Rhodanobacter sp. | reverse complement strand
ACCGCCCCGACGCTGAGCATGCCGGGCGGCAGCACCAACGGCAGTTACACCGTGAGCTGGAGCGGCGTCCCCGGTCCGGTCAGTTACACCCTGCAAGAGAGCGCGAATGGCGCCGGCTGGAGCACAGTGCAGGTTAATGGCACTACCAGTTGGAGTACCAGCGGCCGGGGTAACGGCAGCTACGGCTATCGGGTGCAGGCTTGCAACGCTGGTGGCTGTGGGCCGTGGAGCATCAGCAAGAGTACGACCGTGTTACTACCGCCTCCCACACCAGCCAGCATCAGCATCCCGGCGAGTAGCAATGGCCCGGTCGGCGTGAGCTGGGCAGCCAGCACCACAGCAACCAGCTACACCTTGCAGCACGCGCTTTATCAAGTTACCGGCTGGGGCACGGTTTACAGTGGCGGCGCGACCGCGTTTACCTCGCAAGAGACCGTGACGGGCACGTGGATTTATCAAGTGCAGGCGTGCAACGCGAGTGGTTGCAGCGCGTTTCGGGTAAGCGCCGGCGGTGTAGCAGTAACCATTCCGCCGGGTAGTGCCCCCAGCATGATCGTCCCCGCCACCAGCAACACGGGCGCTTATGTGGTGGACTGGACGGGTGTTGCCGGGCGGACTTATTACAACTTGCAAGAGAGCGCCAATGGCGGCGGTTGGACGCAAATTTACGTGAGCTATGGCGAAGTGTGGAACGCCAGCGGCAAGTCCAACGGCAGCTATGGTTACCGGGCTCAGGCGTGCAATGCAGGTGGCTGTGGTCCGTGGAGTGGTACCGGCACCGTTACGGTTTACCTGAGCCCTGCGACACCTGGTGCGCCCGTTCTTAGTGTCACCGGGCCGGGTTACCGGCCGGTAGTCCATGTGAGCTGGGCGGCCATCTCCGGGGCCACCAGTTATGAAGTGGAGCAAACGCATCCACAAGAGGGTGTCAGCGTGATACCCGGCGGGTCGGCCACTTCCTTTAGCGGTCTGATTTACGCCAGCGGCGAAGTCAGCTATCGGGTGAAGGCATGTAGCAGTCTTGGGTGCTCGCCATATGGCCCGTATGCCAGCGTCTGGCTGGAGTCCAGTAGCGAGCTTATGCGCCGCAAGGCGGCGGAGGAGGCGGCTCAGGCTGCCAAGGACAAGGGGGCGTCGTCATGACCTTGCATGCAAGATGGGGGATTATTCTCGCGCTGTGGCTGCTGGCTGGTTTAGCTCAGGCGGGGACGAAGCATTACTATTACACCGATGCCCAAGGAACCGTGCTGGCCAAGGCCGATGCGCAAGGCAATATCGTGGCCACGTACGACTACGCGCCGTACGGGAAGCAGGTGCTGGGTACGACGCCGAGCGGGCCGACCGGGTATACCGGACATGTGAACGATGCGGAGAGTGGGCTCGTTTATATGCAGGCGAGGTATTACGATCCGGTGGTGGGGAGGTTCCTCTCACCTGATCCTGCGGGCCGAAAGACTGGATTCAACGACTATGCGTACGTCGGTAATAATCCCATTAACAAGACTGATCCGACTGGCATGTTTTAGTGTAAAAACCAGGCATCATGCGATGCCGGAACGAGGCTTCGAGGTAGCTTTCAGAAGGCTCAACAGCACTACAAGCGCAGTAGTCCCGCATACAAATCTCTTGCGGCAGGTATCAGGGCTTTAGGAACCGCGAACGATGGCGGAGCCATACAGGTTGTACTTAAGTCGGATCCCACCGACGCGGCTGTTGGGACTGGCGCGTATGACGCAAAGAAAAATACCCAGACACTCACCTTCAATCTGGCTCAGCTCAACACGCCGGGTTACACAGACAAACAAAACGAAGCAGAATTCGCTGCGACGGGACGACATGAAATCAAGCACATCCAAGATGACGTGGCTGCAGGTGACAAGCCGCATGATGTGCGGAGCGAGTTCTGGCACGAAGTTAGGGGCATTAGGGCGGAGACGCCAATTTGGCAAGGAATGGGTGTAGATGACCCGCTCAAGACTTGGACATCGAGTGGCGGACTCGACATGAAGGAGGTTTACGAGTCAGCTTAGTGGTCCACAAATTATTACTGCCCCGGAGGAACTTGCCCGTGAAAATTCTTCCCGTTGTTGTAAGTTTATTACTGCTTCAAGTCACTTCTGTGTTCGCTCATAATTTTTGCCAAGGTGCGAGCTTCGTTCCTCTAGACCAGCTTGTACTGAGCAAGGATGCATATCTCAACAAGCGGGTTCGAACGCATGCCGTTTTGGTGACTGATGCCAAAGAGTTTTCGCTCCTCAAGCAAGAAGAAGATAGCCACTACGGACTCAGGACCAGTTACGACGAAGAAAGTGATGCATACAAGATGAGGATGGCCTTACCGCCAGCTCCACCGTTTAGTGTCGTAGGCGATTTCTTTGAAAAACTTCGCGCCTTAGAGGGGCCGAAGTACAAGCAAGACATGACCAAGATTCGCTACTACAGACAGGACGTCATCGTTTGTGGCCGAGTGGTGAAATCTTCGGACGGTGAATATAGTTTTGCCATCGATGACATTCGGCGAGAACGGTCATATGTGTTGCGAGAAACAGGGGTCAGAGTGCACTTTAAATGTGTAAGGCCTGGAGAAAGTCGACTCTGACCCCTGTTTCTCAACCCCTGTTTCTGGGGCCTTAGTGTTAATTCAGCTTACGGCCTATGGAATGAAGGTGATACCGATATAGACGAAACAAAAGTCGACTACTGGGCCGCAAAAAGTGCGGAAATTTCCAATAATTGGGGTAAGTGATGAAGTTCATGATAATGCTCATTTTACTTACTTCAATATCGTGCACATCACAGCCGACTAAGAATGAACCAATTGATGTAACCTTGTGCGAGGTTAGAGATCACCCTAACATTTATAATGGAATGTTAATAAGATTTAAGGCTACTATTTTAAGTGATGCGCTAGAGGGTACCGCGTTATTCGATAAGTCTTGTCGATCTAGATCGGTTGGTGTTGATATCAGGAACGGGGATGCAGATTGGTCCGCGGTTAATGATATTGTATTCAGTAAAAGGTACTTGAATTCAAATAAAAAAGTATTGACTGCTTACTTTGTTGGCATTTTCCATCATGAAAAAAAATCAAACTATGTTTCAGTTATGTCAATTAGTAATATTGATCTGAGCGATGGGCGAAACAGCTCAATTAAAATCAAAGCAGGGTCTGATTAGTGACTACGCTCAGCCGTGGAAATTATCAACAACACACAGACGCGGATCTGGCCAAGGCTTGCAGAGTGTCATAACCCTCGGCAGCCGCGGCAGCACATCGTTGATGCAATATCGCTACGGCGAAATCCAGCACCTAGACCCGAGCGTTTCAACGCGGATTTTAATGCTTATATGAGTCAGTCATACATTAATCAGGCCTATAACGCTGTATCTCCATACGGAGTATGGGACCCATCTTGGCCAGCTTTTGCAGCTGACCAATTCAAAGAACGGGGTCAGGTTCACTTACAAGCGTTTGAATTGCTGCGACGGAGATGTAACAAAAGAAACAGGGGTCAGAGTGGAATGGCACTGACTTAAGCGCAAGGCCATGATCTAAAAGATGAAGTCGGCTCCAAATGCTAGGGTGGAGGTACTAGACAACACCACGAGCAAAGGGAACCGACCTCGATGCATCCTAATCGCCACATTCGTTCGCAGCAACGCCGCGCATTGCGTCACATCCGCGAAACAGATGCGTATGCGTTCTTCGATCTGCTGACGGACGATGCAACGCTGGCTCAGGTCGAGTCGCTGTTGCCAGCCCATCGTGAGCGCTTGCTACCGCCGACTGAGACGTTGGCGATGTTCATGGCCCAAGCGTTGAGTGCCGATCGATCCTGCCAGAACGCGATCAACGAATTCTCTATTCGCCGGGTGACCGGCGGGCTACGTGCCTGCAGCACGTCAACGGCGGCTTATTGCCGCGCGCGCAAGCGCCTGCCACAAAGCATGGTTTCGTCGTTGGTGTGTTTCACCGGGCAAACGATGACCGCGTCGGTGCCGCCTGCGTGGACATGGCAAGGGCGACCGGTTCGTTTGGTCGATGGCACGACGGTGTCGATGGCTGACACCTTGGAGAACCAAGCAGAAACAGGGGTCAGAGTGCACTTTAAATGTGTAAGACCGGGAGAAAGTCGACTCTGACCCCTGTTTCGGCCATTTCTGGAGCCACCAGTTACCAAGTGGAGCAGACGCATCCACAAGAGGGCGTTAGCGTGATACCCATGGGGGCGACTACTTCCTTCAGCGGCCTGATTTATGCCAGCGGCCAAGTCAGCTATCGAGTGAAGGCCTGCAGCAGTCTTGGGTGTTCGCCGTATGGGCCGTATGCCAGCGTCTGGCTGGAGTCCAGTAGCCTGCTTATGCGCCGCCAAGCGGCAGAAGCAGCGGCACAGGCTACCAAGGACAAGGAGACGTCGTCATGATCTTGCGAGCAAGGTGGGCGATTATTCTCGCACTGTGGCTGTTGGCTGGCGTAGCGCAAGCTGGCACCAAGCATTACTACTACACCGATCCACAAGGGACGGTGCTGGCCAAGACCGATGCCCAAGGCAACATCGTAGCCACGTACGACTACGCGCCGTACGGAAAGCAGGTGCTGGGTACGACGCAGAGCGGGCCGACTGGGTACACCGGGCATGTGAACGATGCGGAAAGTGGGCTCGTTTATATGCAGGCGCGTTACTACGATCCGGTCATGGCACGCTTCGTGAGCGTCGATCCCAAGACGCCTGCGGCGGGAAACACGTTTAACTTCAATCGCTACGCTTATGCAAACAACAACCCCATCGTTAACATCGACCCGGATGGGAGGACTTGCACGACATCGAATGGGATGGTGACGTGCATGCCCACATTGAATGGGCAGCGGCTGTCGCAGTTACCACAGGTAACGTTTCCAGCCCCGGCCAATTGGCCCTCCACAATGGACTCTTCTTCAAGCGGACATCACGAGTATATCTACTCGAATCCAATTGGAAACAAATCGGAAGCCAATGTCGCGCAAGCGATAGCACAAAATCCGACACCGAACGCGAACGACCATCCAGCAACGGCGCAGGGAACATCCAACAGCGCAGCCCCATCAACCGGAGCCCGCTCGGTCCTTGCTGGAATCTCAGCTTTAGCGCCTGCGGCTTTAGGTGGTGGCGATAGTCAAGTGACGAGCTATGCTTTCAAAGACTCAAAGGGGAGCACTTGGACTGTTAACGTGACTCAGGGCTCACACACGTTGTCGCCAGGATATGTACTTCGCGGCGCTGTACAGGGTGATGCCATATCTTACGGAGAAGGCACTGCCTTAAAGCAAAACCTTGGGCGAGCGTCAGAGCTCCTGCTGAACGACGTCTGGATTGATCAAAATCAGAAGAACATAAACGATGCTAACTGACATGCGCTCATTCTGGATTGGAAGCTTGGTAGCCCCCTTGGCTGCACCACTGGCGTTCTTCTGTGCTGTACTCGTCATTGGTGTTGCCAAAGATGGGCCGGTGGCAGGCCTCCATGATTGGGCACAAGGGTTAGGTTTAATCGTCCTGTTCATCTTGCCAGCAAGTTATCTGGCCACTTGGGTTCTGGGCCTTCCCTACATCTGTTGGCTGCGTTCTTCATCGCATCTATCTAAGTGGAACGTATGTTTGGGAGCGGTGGTAATTGGCGTCACCAGCACTTTAGTGTGGGAGTTGATAGCCAACGTTGGACCACTTCGTCCTGAGCAAATGGCTTTTGGAGCACTCATCAGCTCAGGACTGAGCCTTTGCGTGGCACTGGCCTTTTGCTGGATTGTCAGAGTTCCGTCCTAACTGTCTAGTCCCGAAACAGGGGTCAGAAACAGGGGGCAGAGTGCACTTTAAATTTGTAAGGCCTGAAGAAAGTCGACTCTGCCCCCTGTTTCTGTGTCACCGGGCGGGGTTACCGGCCGGTAGTTCACGTAAGTTGGACGGCCATTTCTGGGGCCACCAGTTACCAAGTGGAGCAGACGCATCCACAAGAGGGCGTTAGCGTGATACCGATGGGGTCGACTACTTCCTTCAGCGGTCTGATTTATGCCAGCGGCCAAGTCAGCTATCGGGTAAAAGCATGCAGCAGTCTTGGGTGCTCGCCGTATGGCCCGTATGCCAGCGTCTGGCTGGAGTCCAGTAGCCTGCTTATGCGCCGCCAAGCGGCAGCGGCAGCGGCACAGGCTACCAAGGACAAGGAGACGTCGTCATGACCTTGCGAGCAAGATGGGCGATTATTCTCGCGTTGTGGCTGCTGGCTGGCGTAGCGCAAGCTGGCACCAAGCATTACTACTACACCGACCCGCAAGGGACGGTGCTGGCCAAGACCGACGCGCAGGGCAACATCGTGGCCACGTACGATTACGCGCCGTACGGGAAGCAGGTGCTGGGTACGACGCCGAGCGGGCCGACCGGGTATACCGGGCATGTGAACGATGCGGAGAGTGGGCTCGTTTATATGCAGGCGCGGTATTACGATCCGGTGGTGGGGCGGTTTTTGAGTGTGGATCCGGTGGGGCCGAGTTTGGGGAATCCGTTTAACTTCAATCGGTACGATTACGCGAAACAGGGGTCAGAGTGCACTTTCTGACGGAGGTTAGGTGTCAGGGACCCGACACCTAGCGTCTAAAGCCCTCGTGGGCGGCACAATGATCGCTAAAAAGATCGATTGTCTATCGCGGCCGATATCGTGGGAAGCGGGCTGCTTGCTAGATAGCCGGCTTGCGCGGATTAGGCGTAGGCGCGGCGAGTTTCGCGATGTGGTGGGTAGTACGCGAAGACGTGGCTGTGGCTGCCGTAGAAGTCGATGTCTTCAATGTGTTCGCCGCCAAGGCGCTCGGCGAGGCGGTCAGACTCATCGTTGCCGACGCGAACAAGGCTGATCACGCGCGGTGCGTGCAAGCGTGTCCAGGCAAAGTCGAGAACGGCGTTGCTTGCTTCTGTGGCATAACCTTGATGGCGATGCTCTGGCTTGAGCATCCAACCGAGCTCCAAATCGGGCCAGCCTTCTGGACACATCAGCCCGGCGCGGCCAATGAACTTGCCGCTGTCGATTAATTCCAGCGCCCACATGCCGTAGCCACGCAATTGCCAGTGACCCAGCAGCATGGCCAAAGAGCGCCAAGCGTCCGCCCGATCCAGTGGCTCGCCGTCGCCTACCCAACGTGTGCTGTCAGGGTCGGCCAACATAGTGGCGTAGTCGTTGAAGTGTTGTTCGGTCAGAGCGGTAAGGCGTAAGCGCGCCGTTTCTATAATCGGAATATCAAGCATCAGAATCTACGGTAGGTGCCCTAATAAATGGGCCAGTGCGCAAGGGCTGCTGGCAGGGCCGCCGTGCGACGGCAGAAACAGGGGTCAGAGTGCACTTTAAATGTGTAAGGCCTGGAGAAAGTCGACTCTGCCCCCTGTTTCTGGACCCTTGTTTCGACGGTCTTGGGTGCTCACCGTATGGGCCGTATGCCAGCGTCTGGCTGGAGTCCAGTAGCGAGCTTATGCGCCGCAAGGCGACGGAGGAGGAGGCTCAGGCTGCCAAGGACAAGGGGACGTCGTCATGACCTTGCATGCAAGATGGGGGATTATTCTCGCGCTGTGGCTGCTGGCTGGTTTAGCTCAGGCGGGGACGAAGCATTACTATTACACCGATGCCCAAGGCACCGTGCTGGCCAAGGCCGATGCGCAGGGCAACATCGTGGCCACGTACGACTACGCGCCGTACGGGAAGCAGGTGCTGGGCACGACGCCGAGCGGGCCGACCGGGTATACCGGACATGTGAACGATGCGGAGAGTGGGCTCGTTTATATGCAGCAGCGGTATTACGATCCGGTGATTGGGCGGTTTTTAAGTGTGGATCCGGTGGGGCCGTCGCCGGGGAATACGTTTAACTTCAATCGGTACGATTACGCAAATAACAACCCCCTGCGCTTCACGGATCCCACCGGTGAGGCAACTGCATATTTATCGCCAAACGGTAATGTTATTATCGTACAAAACTTTATTAATACCAGCAAAGCATATTCTGATGCTGAAATAAGTAACGAAGGCAAGAGTCTTGATGGTACAACATCTGACGGTAAATCAATTACAGTTCTTTTTATATCTGGCGACAGCAATGATAAAGATGTTGTAACAGTATCTAATGATGCGAATTTAGATGACACTAGTACTGATGGAAATAAACGATCGCATGTAGATGTGATCGGCGGGCGAAAAATTGCATTAGCTCCAAATGCTGCTGGGATTTCAACCGTCGGTCACGAGCTGAGCCATGTACTCCGGGCCGGTGATCAATACAAAGGAGGAGTTGACGCAAGTGGCAAGAAATTGAAACAGGATATCCCTGGCCTTCCCAACCTAATGAAGACCTCGGGGAAAAACAATCCAAATCAACAGACTATGGATGAAATTTATAAAGGAATTAAATCGCCTGAGAATAAAATTATCCATTGCACATCTTCGGGCTCGGATGGCGGGAGTTTTTGTCCATGATTCTTAGAGTTATTATGTCGGTCGTCTTCGCCGGTGTATACGGTGGGTCTGCGATTAGCAAATCAGAGGTCCCCAGCGCGCCGCCAGTCAGCTGTGTGATATCTACATCATCGTGGTGTATTGCCGCGTCTGACGTGTCCATTGAATTAAAGGATGCAGGTAGTTCACGAATTTGGAGTCTCCGGTCGCGAGAAGGTATGGAAATGGGGCCGCTTCTTATTTTAGAGAGTAAGGAGTGCTCGGTTACGAGCGAATACAATGTGACGCTGATAAAACGAGCAACTGTGGTGGATAAAACCGGTAACATGGCTCGCTCACTTATATTCAGCGTTGGAGATGAGGGCTGCAAGTTGAATTTTCGCTGGCCCGCACGCGCTGCCAACGATTATGTGTACCAGAATTTGATTTTTTACAATGTATTGATTGGCGAAAAAAAACAGCAGCTATTCAAAGCCGCGAACAGGATTAGGTGTCGCGGACAGTTTGTTTCGCCATCCAAATGTAACTGAGCAGGTGGGGCAAAAAGAGAGCCAAAGAAAAGTGAAAGCCAAAGAACGGGGTCAGGTTCACTTACGAAACAGGGGTCAGAGTCCGGTGTTTGTCAACATAGTTGTCCGCTTCATCATGCGGCGAGTAGGACCGGTTCAGAAACAGGGGTCAGAGTGCACTTTAAATGTGTAAGGCCTAGAGAAAGTCGACTCTGACCCCTGTTTCGACCCCTGTTTCGGTATCTAAGGATTTTCAGAGTTATGAAGTTTATTCGAGATCAGTAAAATGAGGTTACTGAAATTAATTTTTAGTCTACTTATTATTGTATTAATCTATTTCGTATCTAATAACTCGTGGTCGATGACCAACGATTCTCAGGTAACTGTAGATGGTAGATTTAATACTAAATGCAGGCCTTGGATTGATGACGTTACACAAAGGATATGCTATGTATCTTTTTATAAGCTAATCTCTAATCCTGAAAGATACAATGGTAAATTAGTCCGCGTAACTGGGCACTTAATTAAGATGTTCGGTCAGAACGTTATCTTCGCAAGTCGAGATAGCTACAACTCGGGCGTTGATGTTGAAGGTATTCGTTTGCTTGGAGAGGATAAATTACCGACAAACATAGAGGATAAAGTTGTTGTTGGCTTGTTTCCCGTAACCGTGATAGGTGTATTTGACGCTAAGTACGGCGGCGATGGTGAATCACCACTTCAGCTCCTTGGCGCTTTAAGGGGAAATCTGGTAGTTAAGTATGCACCAAGGGTTGGTGGTGGAAATAATGAGCAACAACAATAAGGCGCGCAACGCATCAATAGCGTGCGCGCCTTGCGCTCAGGGCTGAGCGGGTTTGATCGAAGTAATTGAGAAACAGGGGTCTGAGAAACAGGGGTCAGAGTGCACTTTAAATGTGTAAGACCTGGAGAAAGTCGACTCTGACCCCTGTTTCGAGGTTACCGAAACAAAGATCGACGCACTCGGTCGGCCAAGTCAAAAGCTCATAGGTGAAAAAGCCACCATTGCGGTTAATCCAGAAATAGGAAAGATCACTACTGTTCATCCGACATCATCAAAGCTTGCCGTGAAATTGTTGCGAGAGAACTCATGAGACTAGCACTCACCCCAGGTGAATCGGCTCTTTTGCTGGAGAGCATAGAGACAGGTTCATTAGCTTCAGCGATCCTTGTTACTGGTGATGTGCCGGTGCTCGAAGGAACTGCTGATCAGTTCGATGAATTAAGGGGAAAAGTCTCCGATGTGCTCCTGCGGGTAGGTTTTGATGAAGATTACAAGCCAACGATCGATGGCATAGTCTTAGAGGGACTTATAGACAAACTATTCGTCGAATAGATTTAGAAATCAATCGGGACGAAGGTAATTAAATGCTAGTGGGCATGCAAGGCGCCGTGTGCACCTGCACGCAAGGTGGCAGGTCTAGCAACCTAGCATTTGTTGTCGGCCGGAATGGCGCCCAGTTCATTGAGGGTAAGCGTCCGCCCACGTCACCTTGCACCACCTTGGCGGCTTAGCTTATGGGGCAGTACCAGCTTGTGGGCAGCAGGCTGACGAGGTGCTTGTCGAGGGTAGTAGGCAAGCGGGTAAGCACATCGACGAGCCAGGCATAGGGGTCAAGATCGTTGGCCTTGGCGGTGGCGAGCAAACTCATGATTGCAGCGGCACGTTGGCCAGCAGATTGCGAGCCAGCAAAGAGCCAGTTCTTGCGACCGATAGCGATAGGCCGGATGGCGTTTTCAGCCGGGTTGTTGTCGATCGGATAGCGGCCGTCTTCGGCAACGCGCGCAAGCGCGTTCCATCGCTTTTGCGTGTAGCCGATGGCACAGGCCAGGCCGGTGTTGCCCAGGACCTTCGGCTGCATCTCGTCAAGCCAGCACTGAGAAACAGGGGTCAGAGTGCACTTTAAATGTGTAAGGCCTAGAGAAAGTCGACTCTGACCCCTGTTTCGGAGCCGTGGTGCCAATGAGATCGACCGTTGCGCGGCCTATCGTGCCCTCATGAAGCGGGCTATCCCCAGCGATGAACTGGACAGCCTCCGGCTTCATCTTCAACGCCAGTACGCGTACGGAACTGAGCGCTTTGGAGCGGCGATCGAGGCCCAATTGTCCCGTCGCGCAGGCCCCGCCAAGATCGGCAGGCCCAGAAAGTCTGAGCTACCCTCAGAAAGTCCAACCTGACCCCTGTTTTGTTCCCAAAGACAGCCAGAGCGCATCGCCCACGGCACTAACAAGTTGCGCGATGTTCATAGCGGACAGTTCCTTGGGTCGAGTGACCATGCCCTGAGGCGGGCAGCACGCGAAAGCATCCGCCGTGTGACGTGACGGTCATGCAGCGGCCAAGCGTTGGCTGGCCGCTTCTTCTTCCCTTTCGGAAATTAAGGCGCGCAACGCATCTATCGCGTGCGCGCCTTGCGCTCAGGGCTGAGCGGGTTTGATCGAAGTAATTGTGCTGTCCATACCGGCGGGATGCAGACCAAATTGCACCTTGTCACCGACCTCTACGCTCTCGACCAGATCAATCGAGGCGACTTTGAAGGCCATCGTCATCGCCGGCCAGCTAATGGCTGCGATCGGCTGGTGCTGCAGCGTGATGGTGCCCCTTGCCACGTCGATCGCCTTGACGACGCCGGTACCTTGCACCTCAGCGTCCTTGGCGCCATGTTGCATCCCGGTCATGCCGGACATGTTCGGATCCATCTGCTGCGCGCCTGCGTAACTCGGTGAAACCATCAGCACCGCGGTAAAAGCCAGAGTAAAGGGGAGCATTTTCATGAGTCAATTTCCTTGTGGTTGAGAGTGAGAAACGGCATTGCGTCTTGCTCGTAGTTGCAGCCGGCGCCGCACCAGCAGCCGGAACGCAGCCGGCAACACCAGCATCGACAGCAGCGGGGCAGTGAGCATGCCGCCGACCATCGGCGCGGCGATGCGTTGCATGACTTCGGAGCCAGCGCCGTGACCGAGCAGGATCGGCAGCAGGCCGGCCATGATGACGGCGACGGTCATTGCCTTAGGGCGTACGCGCTGCACCGCACCTTCGCGAATCGCGTCATCCAGTTCGGCTATGCCCGAGTCAGGATTCAGCGCCAACTGGCGATCCCACGCGTGGCGCAAATACAGCATCATCACCACACCAAACTCGGCCGCCACGCCCGCCAGCGCGATGAAACCGATCATCGTCGCCACCGACACGGCGTGACCCAGTAACCAGATCAGCCAGAGCCCGCCGACCAGGGCCAGCGGCACACTGGCCATGATCAAGGCCGACTCGCTGGCGCGGCGAAATACTGCGTAGATCAAGATAAAGACGATAAGCAGAACGACGGGCACTACCAGCCGCAAACGCTGCATGGCCTGGGCTAGATATTCAAACTGGCCCGACCACGCCAAGGTGACTCCCGTCGGCAATTTCACCTGCTGGGCCACGGCGTGTTGCAGATCGGTCACCACCGCACCCAGATCGCGACCAGCGGTATCGACATACACGTAGGTTGCCAGTTGGCCATTCTCGCTTTTGAGCATCGGCGGCCCGGCCACTACCCGAATGTCCGCGACCTGCGCCAGCGTCAGTTGCGCACCGTTGGCGGCGACGATCGGCAGCGCGCGCAGCGCCGCCAGCGAATCACGCTCGGCCCGCGGATAGCGCACCACGATCGGATAGCGTTCGCGTCCTTCGAACGTTTGCCCGATGGGGTCGCCTCCGACGACGGTAGCGATCAACTCCTGCACTTGCTGCTGGGACAAGCCGTAACGCGCGGCGTCATCACGGCGGATATGCACGTCGACATAACGCCCATTGGCCGCGCGTTCGGCAATCGCCGAGCTCACACCGGGCACGCTGCGCGCCACGACTTCGATCTGGTCAGCCACCGTCTGCAAGGTGTCGACATCCGCACCCAGCACCTTGATGCCGATCGGACTCTTGATGCCGGTGGCCAGCATATCGATACGGTTGCGAATCGGCGGCACGAACAGGTTGGTAAGGCCGGGCACTTGTACGGCGTGGTCCAGCTCGACCTTCAGTTTGTCCATGGTCATGCCAGCTCGCCACTGGTCCTTCGGTTTAAAGGTAATCGTGGTCTCGAACATCTCCAGCGGTGCGGGATCGGTCGCCGTGTCGGCGCGGCCGGCTTTGCCGAATACGTGATCGACTTCGGGCACCGTCTTGAGCATGCGGTCGGTAAGCTGCAACAGTTGCGCCGCCTTGCCGGCGGAGAGTCCGGGCAGGGCGGTAGGCATGTACAGCAAGGTGCCTTCATCCATTGCCGGCATGAACTCGCTGCCCAGTCGGCTGAGCGGAACCAGCGCGGTAAGCATCAACAGTCCGGCCAGCACCAGAGTTGCCTTCGGGTAGCGCAAGACCGCCTCCAGAATCGGGCGATAGAGCGCAATCAGGCCGCGATTAAGCGGGTTCTCCTTTTCCGCGCGAATGCGCCCCCGCACCAGATAGCCCATCAACACCGGCACCAAGGTCACCGCCAATCCGGCGGCCGCCGCCATCGCATAGGTCTTGGTAAACGCCAGCGGTTTGAATAATTTGCCCTCTTGCCCCTCCAGGGCGAACACCGGAATGAAGGACAGCGCGATGATCAGCAGACTGACAAACAACGCCGGTCCGACTTCCGTGGCGGCCTCGCCGATCAACGACCAGCGTGCAGCGCCTTGCGGCTCCTCACCCGCATGCGCGTCGCGCCAGTGTTCCAGATGTTTGTGCGTGTTCTCAATCATTACCACCGCGGCGTCGACCATCGCGCCGATCGCAATGGCGATACCGCCCAGCGACATTAGATTGGCCGTGACGCCCTGCAAGTGCAGGGCGATAAACGCCGTCAGCACGCCTAGTGGCAGCGTGACCACGGCCACCAGCGCCGAACGCAGATGACCGAGGAACAAGACGCAGACCAGCGCGACGATCAGGAATTCTTCGAGTAGCTTGCCCCATAGGTTTTGCACCGCCGCATCGATCAACTGCGAGCGATCGTAGGTCGGCACGATTTCGACGCCGGGTGGCAGGCTGCGTTTGAGTTCGTTGAGCTTGATCTTGACCGCCTCAATCGCGGCCTTGGCGTTCTTGCCCGAACGCAACACGACGATGCCACCGGCCACTTCGCCTTGGCCGTCCAGCTCGGCAATACCGCGGCGGAAGGTTGGTCCGCGTCGTACGGTGGCGACATCGCGCAGCAACGTCGGCACGCCGCTCGCATTTGTCGTGATCGGTACGTTCTCGAAGTCCTTGCGCGTGCGCAGGTAGCCTTCGCTGCGCACCATCAACTCGGCCTCACCTTGTTCAATCACCGAGCCGCCGTTAGCGCCGTTGGCGCTGCGCACCGCTTGCACCAATTGCGCGACAGTGATGCCGCGCGCCGCGAGCGCCTGCGGATTGGGCACAATCTGCCACGCCCGCTCCATGCCGCCCAAGCTCGCGACCTCGGCAACATCCGGCACCGTTTTTAGCTGATAGCGTAAAAACCAGTCCTGCAATGCACGCAACTGGCCGAGGTCGTGCTTGCCGGTTCGGTCGACAAGCGCGTATTCGTAGATCCAGCCCAGCCCTGTGGCATCGGGCCCGAGTGACGGATTGACCCCAGGCGGGAGTTGGTTGCGTACCTGACTCAGGTACTCCAGCACGCGCGAGCGAGCCCAGTACAAGTCGGTGCTGTCGTCGAACAACACGTAGACGTAGGAGTCGCCGAAGAACGAATAGGCGCGCACCGTCTTGGCGCCGGGCACTGACAGCATCGTCGTTGCCAGTGGATAGGTAATCTGGTCTTCGACTACTTGCGGCGATTGCCCGGCCCAACTGGTGCGAATGATGACCTGGGTGTCCGACAGATCCGGCAAGGCGTCCACCGGCGTATGGATGACCGAGAACACGCCGGCCGCCGCGAGCACCAGCGCCGCAAACAGGACGAACACGCGGTTCGCGATGGCGGCACGAATCAGCGCGGCAATCATGGCTTGCTTCCCATGGGCATCACATGCCCGGCATGCGTGGATTCGGGCGCTGCTGGAGCGGGCGCGCTGCTGGTTTTTGCGGGTGTCGGTTGATCCTCACTCAAACGCTCTAGTGCGCCAGACAGACTGGCTTCCGAATCGATCAGAAATTGTCCGGAAACGACAATTTTTTCATTGCCGTGCAAGCCATCCAGAATCTCGGTATAGCCACCTGACGAACGACCAACACGGACGGCGACCGGATGGAAGCGGCCCTGCGCATCCGCCACGATCAACCGCGTCTGCTGACCGGTCGAAATCAACGCCTCATCCGGCACCACTGGCACCGCTACACCAGCAACCGGATTCAATTGCACCGTAACAAACATGCCTGGACTCAGACGGCCATCCGGGTTAGCCAGCACGATGCGCGCGCGCTGGGTACGGGTGGCGCTGTCGATATCCGGCAACAGCGTTTCGACGCTGCCGTGAAACTCCTGACCGGGTAGCGCATCGACGCTGACCGTCACCGGCGTGCCGCTGTGAACGATGCCAGCCGCTGCCTGTGGCAATGCCGCTTCGACCCAAACCGTGTCCAGACCATTCAACGTCATCAAGGTTTGTCCGGCACCGACGCGCTGGCCTTCGCGCACGTCCAGCGTGGTCACCACACCAGCCTGCGGCGCGTGCAAGGTAATCGCTGCGCCGCGTCCACGCTGAGCGCTGCGGATGTCTTCCGGCGTTAAACCCAGCACCTGCAAACGCTCGCGTGCAGCACTGCGCAGCGCCTTCGCGTCGGCGGACTGCGCTTGCTGCAGCGCGCCGTATTCGGCCAGTGCACTGTTCCATTGCGGCGCCAGCAGTTCGGCCAGCGGTTCGCTGGCGCTGACCTTGGTGTACGGCGCGCGCACCAATAATTTGCTGACCACCGCATCGACGCGGGCGCTGATGGTGGTGGACTCACGCAAGTTCCATGTGATGGTGCCGGGTACCCGCACTGCGGTCGACAAAACACGACGTTCGACCTGCGCGGTTCTGACGCCCAGATTCTGCAGCGTGCCCGGATCAATGTGCACACCACTGGCGGCGGAGCTTTCATCCGCATATTTGGGCACCATCTCCATACCCATCGGCGATTTGCCGGGGTTGGGGAAATGCTGTGCCGGCACCATCGTGTCATACCAATACAAGACTTTCTTGGTGGTGTCCGTAGCAGCACTCGGCGCATCCTTGGTAGCCGCTGTTGTGACGTTCTGGCGACGGCCACCAAGATAGCCAGCGACAAGCAGCAGCACCGCGAACAACACCGCGGCGAAAAGGATCAGTGAACGCTTCATGGCGTCACCTCCGAAGGCAGTAGATAGGCCAGCGCGGCCCACAAGCGGCCGCGTGCAGCGAGTGCGTCGGCGTAGCTCATGCGCAGTTCGATCTCATCGCGACGGGCATCGAGCCACGGTTGCAGTACGCCGCCGCCGCGATAGCTGGCCAGTGCTGTCTGCGCACGATCACGCGCCAGCGGCAGCAGGGTTTTTTGAAAGCGCTCGATCTGCCGATTCCAGCCTTGCCACGTCGCCGCAGCACGCGTGATGGCTTCTTGCTGACCGCGCCGAGCGTCCTCATGGTCGGACTCGACGGCATCGCGCTGGGCCTGCTTCGCGCTGATGCCGCGATCCTGTCGATTGCGGGTGAATAGCGGCAAGCTAACACTGAGCTGCAGCGAGACCATGTCCGACAACCCCGGCGCACGCTGTCCGTACAACGCACTGACGCTCCAGTCGGGATGCTTGGCCGCACGCGCCTGGTCAAGCGCGGCTTGCGCCACCTGCTCACGCGCCACCCAAGCTTGCATCGGCGCTTGTTGGTCAATGGACCGTTCCAGGTGTTCTGCGTTGATCGGCAGACGGCTGAAGTCAGGCGCTTCAGCAAGCGCGCCCGTGGTCGGACCGACCCAGCGCTGCAAACTGGCTTGCGTCGCCACAAGGTCCGCGTCGACGGCTTCCAGGCGATTGTCGAGTAGGGCAGCTGCGGCCCGCGCAGCCAGTGCATCGGACGCACCGCCTTCGCCGCCGCGCAATCGCGCTTGCGTGGTCTTTACGGCAAGTGTGCTTTCGCCGCGTAATTCGACCAGCAACGAGTGCGCCCGCTCAGCCGCCCATACATCGATCCACGCATCGGCGACACGCTCTTGCACGGTCTGCATAGTGGCTACGCGGTTCGCGTCGGCCGCATCGATCTGCGCATTGGCCAAGCCGCGTTCGGCAGTGCGGGCCGCACGTGAAGGGATGGTTTGCATCACCCCAACCGTGCGCATCGTCATGTCATCGGAGCGAAAGCTGAAAGCGCCTGGCGCGGTCACCGGAAAACTGACGACGCCGAAGGTCAGCGCCGGGTCCGGCAAGCGCCCAGCACGCACAGCCTCCTCGTGCGTCGCGGCGAGATCGGAGGCGCGTGCATCAAGTTGCGGCGCGTGCGCCAAGCCGCGCTGCACGGCTGCCTCAAAAGTTAGCGGTGGCTCGACGGCATAGGCCGTCATGGCCGAAGCTCCACCAAGGAGCGCGACCAAGCCAAACGCCAGCCGGCGTCGGCCAAAGAGAATCGAAAACATGGGTAAACACTCCG
>JBDTBF010000132.1:0-74772 GCA_039924175.1 Rhodanobacter sp. | reverse complement strand
GTGAGGTCGAGCACGGGGTGGCCGGTCATGCGGCTGGCCAGCCAGTTGTATAGCGTATTGGCGAGACCGCGGCCGACGCCGGCCTGGCTGCTCCAGTCGCGCGCGCCGACGACCATGTCGTAGCCGTGCTCCAGCTCTGTCAGAAGGCGGGCGACGTCGGCAGGGTCGTGCTGGCCGTCGCCGTCCATGAAGACCAGAATGTCGCCGGTGGCAGCACGGGTGCCACGCTTGATCGCGGCGCCATTGCCCATCGAGTACGGCGCGCTGAGACAGGTGACGCCGGCGCCCTTGCAGATGCTGCGGGTGTCATCGGTGGAACCGTCGTCGACCACGATGATTTCGGCCTCGGGCTGGGCAGCGCGCAGGCGCGGCAACAGGGTGGCCAGCGCGGACGCTTCGTTCTTGGCGGGCAGGATGATGCTCAGACGATTCAACAGGTGGCTCCCCCGGTTCTGTCTGAGGATCATAGCGTGAAGGGTGGATGGAGGCAGGCTGGAGGTTTGGGGCGGAGTGTGGTTTGGAAGATCAAGAGCTTTACCCCCTCCTGCCCTCCCCCTGCTGCGCAGGGGAAGGAATCGGACCGGAGCTGCGCGCCTTGCTCCCTCCCCTGCTTGCAGGGGAGGGTTGGGGTGGGGTCGCTCCTCCGCGCAAGCTCAAAGCCAAAAGCACCCCCTCCTGCCCTCCCCTCGCACGCAGGGGGAGGAATCGCGCTGGGAAGGGTGTCCGTGTTCGTGGCTGGGCTGCGCTTGTGCGCTGCGTCGAGCTATCTGGCGGTGGCTTGTCGGGAATTGCATTCAGTGGATGACCTGCGGGCCGGACTGCGGTAGATTCAACAACATACAGGGGCAAGGTCGAGTCTTTTATGTCATCTCAGGTACAACCCTCACTCGCGGGACTGTCCGGTATGGCGCGTCGGCTGGTGGCCGACGGGGTGATGACGGAAGAAGTGGTCCGCAAGGCCCTGGTGGACAGCGCGCAACAGAAAGCCTCGCTGGGCACCTGGTTGCTGGACAAGAACCTCGTCGACGGTGCCGAACTGACGCGCGTCGTTTCGATCGAGTTCGGCATGCCGATGATGGACGTTACCTCGTTGAACCCGAGCACGATGCCGCTGGACCTGATCAGCGAAGCCTTGATCACCAAGCACCAGGCGCTGCCGTTGTTCCGCCGTGGCAAGCGATTGTTTGTGGGCATCGCCGATCCCATGCAATCGCACGCGCTGGACGATATCCGCTTCCACTCCAGTTGCATGGTCGAGCCGATCCTGGTGGAGCGCAATTCGCTGCAGAAGGTGATCGAAGGCGTGCTCAACAGCATGCGCAACACCATGCCGGACATGGGCGGTGGCGACTTCGACGAACTGGATATCGACGTCGGCGATGACGAGGCCGAATCGAGCAGCGGCGTCGATGCAACCGGGGCCGACGACGCGCCGGTGGTGAAGTTCATCAACAAGGTGCTGGTCGACGCGATCCGTCGCGGCGCCTCGGACATCCACTTCGAACCGTTCGAAACCCAATACCGGGTGCGCGTGCGTTTGGACGGCATTCTCAGCACCGTCGCCAACCCACCGATGAAGATGTCCAACCGGATCTCCTCACGCATCAAGGTGATGTCACAACTGGACATCGCCGAGAAGCGCGTACCGCAGGACGGTCGCATCAAGCTCAACCTGTCCAAGACCCGCGCGGTCGACTTCCGCGTGAGCGTTCTGCCGACACTGTTCGGCGAGAAAATCGTGATGCGTATCCTGGACGGCTCGTCGGCCAAGGTCGGCATCGAGAAGCTTGGCTACGAGCCGGATCAGCAAAAGCTCTATGTCGACGCCATCCATAAACCCTACGGCCTGGTGCTGGTCACCGGGCCCACCGGCTCGGGCAAGACGGTGTCGCTGTACACCGGCCTGAACATGCTCAACACGCCGGAACGCAATATTTCCACCGTGGAAGACCCGGTGGAAATCCGCGTGGAAGGCATCAATCAGGTTCAGCAGAACGTAAAGCGCGGCATGACCTTCGCCAGCGCACTACGTTCTTTTCTGCGACAAGACCCTGACGTGATCATGGTCGGGGAAATTCGCGACTTGGAAACGGCCGAAATCGCCATCAAGGCGGCGCAGACCGGCCACATGGTGTTATCCACGTTACATACCAATGACGCGTCGCAGACCATCGCGCGACTCATGAACATGGGGATCGCGCCGTACAACATCACCTCGTCCGTCACACTGATCATCGCTCAGCGCTTGGCGCGACGGCTGCATGACTGCAAGAAGGAACAAAACCTGCCGCCGGAGGTATTGCTGAAAGCGGGTTTCACCCAAGCCGATATTGACGCCGGCATGACTATTTTCGAAGCGGTTGGCTGCGACAGCTGTACGGAAGGCTATAAGGGTCGCGTCGGCATTTACGAAGTGATGCCGATGACGGAAGACATTAAAAAGGCCATTCTGCAAGGCGGAAACGCCCTGCAAATTTCCGAAGTGGCGCGAGCGGCCGGCATCAACGATTTGCGCGCGTCAGCGCTATTGAAGGTAAAAAACGGGTTCACCAGCTTGGTCGAGATCGACCGTGTAACCAAGGATTGAGCCTTGTCGAACGGACGTCGCGACGCAGAACCTGCGCGCCGCACCACGGTTTAGCCGAGATCGAATAGCATAAGCTGTACACATATGTTGCCAGCCGTCCACTTGGTCGGACTGCATTGAATCATTGGGGGAAAATGCGCATGGCCACGGCTACCGCAACTAAAAATACTGCACAAGCGCGGGGCGCTCAGCGCGCTACTGTTAACCGGTTAACCACCTATGAGTGGGTGGCGCTGGACAAGCGCGGTAAGCGCATGAAAGGCGACATGCAGGCGAAAAATGCCTCGCTGGTCAAGGCCGAGTTACGCACGCAGGGCATGAACCCGCAAACCGTGCGTGAGCGCTCCAAGCCCTTGTTTGGTTCGACCGGGCACACGGTAAAACCGGGCGATGTTGCCGTTTTCAGCCGACAGATTGCCACCATGATGGCGTCTGGCGTACCGATGGTGCAGGCCTTCGACATTATTGCCGACGGTCAAAAAAATGTTCGTTTCAAGAATATTCTGCTGGATGTAAAACAAGGCATCGAGGGCGGCTCCTCGCTACACGAATCGTTGGCGCGCCACCCGATCCAGTTTGACGAGTTGTACTGCAACCTGGTCAAGGCCGGCGAAGCATCCGGCGTGCTGGATACCGTGCTGGATACGGTCGCGACCTACAAGGAACGCACCGAGGCGATCAAGAAAAAGATCAAAAAAGCCTTGTTCTATCCGATGATGGTACTGGCGGTCGTCTTCCTGGTCGCCACTATCATGCTGTTGTTTGTGGTGCCCGTATTTGCGCAAACCTTTAAAGACGCTGGCGCCGAACTGCCAGCACTGACGCAGATGGTGGTGAGCGCGTCTGACTTCATGAAGAGCTACTGGTGGCTCGTCATCATCATCATCTTCGGTAGCATTACCGGACTGATTGCGGCGAAAAAGCGTTCCATAAAGTTTGCCCATTTCTTAGATCGGTTGTCGCTGAAGATGCCCGTGATGGGCAATATCTTGCGCAATTCGGCCATTGCGCGATTCGCTCGCACCTTGGGCGTGACGTTCCATGCTGGCGTTCCGTTAGTGGAAGCCTTAGAAGCCGTCTCTGGAGCGACAGGTAGCATCGTTTACGGTGAGGCTGTAACGCAAATGCGCGATGACATTGCGGTCGGCCATCAGCTACAGCTTGCCATGAAGCAGACCAACCTGTTCCCCAATATGGTGGTGCAGATGACGGCCATTGGTGAAGAGTCCGGCGCACTGGACAGCATGTTGTTCAAAGTAGCGGAGTTTTACGAGACCGAAGTCGAAAATGCCGTTGACACGCTGTCCACGCTGCTCGAACCCATCATCATGGTGATCTTGGGCACGATCGTTGGTGGCATGGTGGTGGCGTTGTATCTGCCTATCTTCAAGATCGCCGGAACCGTATAAAGCCGTATGCGCCCTTCCCCATGAAGGGCCGCACACACTAACGTGCGTTTCTGTGGAATGGGCGATCGCATGCCGTGGGTTGTTTTGAGTTGCGTGACACGGAATTCGAGTCGCGCGGTGCCGTTGTTTTTGTAGGAGCGACTTTAGTCGCGATGCCGTTTCTTAGCGTTTACAGACATCAAAAGCATCGCGACTAAAGTCGCTCCTACAAGACCACGACGGCAGTACGACCTTCCCGTCGCGGTTGGGCTGAGTCACAACCACCTCAACCGCGACCAAAGCGTCGGCGGATATCGTCTAACAGCGTCATACTCTCAACTTTCGCCCCGGTAGGGGATTCAAGCGCAAGGCTTACGCATGCTCGAACTTCCACTCGCTCTTTGGATCACGTTTGCCGGCGTGCTGGGTTTGCTTGTAGGCAGCTTTCTTAATGTAGTGATTCTGCGGTTGCCCGAGCGTATGGCCGCTGGCTGGCGCCAGGAAGCGCGCGACGTGCTGGAGCTAGAGGCTGATCCGACGCCGTTGCCGCCTGGCATTGTGCGTGAGCCATCGCACTGCATGCACTGCATGCACCCGCTGTCGGCGCTAGACAACATTCCGTTGTTCGGCTGGCTACTACTGCGCGGCCGCTGCCGCTACTGCAAAACGAAGATCTCTATTCAATATCCGCTGGTGGAGTTGCTTAGTGGTGTGCTGTGCGCCGTTATCGTGTGGAAGTTCGGCCCAACGTGGATGGCGCTGGCAGGCCTGGCGCTAACGTGGACACTGATTGCCCTTGCCGGCATCGATTTCCGCACGCAATTGCTGCCGGACCAAATGACGCTGCCCTTGCTGTGGTTAGGTTTACTGTTGGCGCTGTTACCCATGTTTGTCTCCGCACCAACAGCGATCGTTGGCGCCGCCATCGGCTACTTGAGCTTGTGGAGCGTGTACTGGATATTCAAGCTACTTACCGGCAAGGAAGGCATGGGCCACGGTGACTTCAAATTGCTGGCGGCGCTGGGCGCGTGGATGGGTCCTGCGGCGCTACTTCCGATAATTTTGGTGTCATCGCTGATTGGCGCACTAGTGGGCGGTTGTCTCATCGCCTTCCGTAAACATGACAGTCAGATACCGATTCCTTTTGGGCCCTTCATTGCCGCCGCTGGCTGGGTCTGGTTTGTTGCGGGGGACGGCTTGTTGCACAGCTACCTGCGCCTGACCGGGATGCAATGAGTAAGCGCTCGCACGCGCTGGTTATTGGCCTGACCGGAGGCATCGCCGCCGGTAAAAGTGCGGTGACTCGACGCTTTGAGGCGCTTGGTATCGAGGTATACGACGCTGACCTTGCCGCACGCGATGTTATTCAGCCGGGTAGCGATGGTCTAGCGGCGGTGGTCGATACTTTTGGCCGCGATGTGCTGGACGAAACGGGCCAGCTTGATCGCCCCGCTATGCGTCAGAAGGTATTTACTGACCCGTCCGCCCGGAAGACCTTGGAAGCGATCATTCATCCGCGCGTCCGGCAATGGCTACTCGACCGCGCTCTGGCTGATCGAAGCGCGTACTGCGTGCTGGCCATTCCGCTTCTCGTGGAGAATATTCAACATTACCGTTGGGTTGATCGTGTGTTGCTGGTAGACGCGTCCGAAGCGACTCAAGTATCTCGCTTGATCGCCCGCGATGGCATTGATGATGCGCTCGCCCTGCGCATGTTGGCGCAACAAGCGACGCGTGCGCAAAGGCTAGTGCTGGCTGATGACGTGATTGAAAACAGCGGTGAGGAATCGGCCCTGGATAAAGCCGTTGCCGCGTTGCATCAGCGCTATGTGACGCTCGCTTCGCAAAGCGATCGTGATCGTTCTGCCTTGTGACGCCGGATGCAAAAAAGCATCGGGGCTAAAGCCCCTCCTACAACGACGTCATGCGCCCAACTTCTTTTGTAGGAGCGGCTTTAGCCGCGACGCTCTTGCTTTGGGTTGAGATCGAAAAGCATCGGGGCTGAAGCCCCTCCTACAACGACGTCATGCGGCCTGGCTTCTTTTGTAGGAGCGGCTTTAGCCGCGATGCTCTTGTTTGGGGTTGAGGGCGAAGAGCGTCGGCGCTGAAGCCGGTCCTACAACGGGCCTGCTTCGCGTTAATTTTCGGGATATGCGGGTGCCGAGGTTCACTCGCGCGGGGCAGGTCATTTCAACGAATGTTGCAAGGCTTGCAGGATCGGACGGTCTGCTGGCGTCAGGGTGGTTGGGTCCACATGGGCTGGCTTAAGCCACTGCAGGCGCTGCCCTTCCATCGACTGTGGCTCGCCTTGCCACTGCGTGACGCGCCACGCGTCCAGCAATAAATCGCGCTCGGTATAACGCCACGGCACCTGAATTAGCGGCGTGGCCTGCTGCACGACGATTCCGATCTCTTCTTGTAGTTCACGCGCCAAGGTCGCCAAGGGCGTTTCGCCGGGCTCGCGTTTGCCGCCAGGAAACTCCCACAGGCCGGCAAGATGTTTGCCGACGGGCCGCTGTGCCAACAACACGTGGCCACGAGCGTCACACAGGACGCCCGCCAATACATAAATGACATCGGCCATCGCTGCAGCAAATTCGGCCATCAGCTTTTGCGCAAATACTCGACCATATCGAACGCGTAAGCATGCTTGTCATCGGCCTCGTGGTGCTCGCGCGCGATCTCGGTCCAATCACCGAACTCTACGCCAGGAAAAAACGTATCGGCACCTTCAATGACCCCCGCAACCCACGTCAAATACATGCGCCCAGCCGGTTGTAACGTTTCGGCAAACACGACACCGCCGCCGATCACGACTAAATTTGATGGCTCGCCATAGGCGCGCGCTTCTTCTAGCGAGCGAACCGTGATCTGCCCCGGAAACGGCGCGTCGTGCTTGCGCGACAGAACAAGGTTGGTCCGCTCCGGCAGGGTGCGACCGATGGATAAGGCCGTGTTGTAACCCATCAAAACGTTTTTACCAATGGTCAGCTGTTTGAACCGGCGCAGGTCGTCGGGCAAATGCCAAGGTAACTGGCCATTGGCGCCAATAGCAAAATTTTCGTCAAGCGCCGCAATCAGCGAAATGGACATGGAAATCCTTGAAATACACGTTGAGTAAGGTGGTTTGCATCACTTCGTTCGATGGTGCCGCAGGCGGCCGAGCTTGGCAAGGACGAGGCGGTGCTGCGGCGACGTAAGATCTAGTGCACCCAATCCCAACCTTCCCCTGCGCACAAGGGAAGGAGCAGCAAGTGGCATGCCTATCCAAGCTGTAGACCTCCAGCGCCGCCCCGTGGAGAAAGCTGGCAGAGCGGTTTGAGCTCGCCCGGATTTGGTAGACGCCCAACTTAGACCGTAAGGTCCACAAACGAAGAGCCGCCCATCGAACTAGGGCAAGCTCACAGAAAGCTCAGAACCAAGGCCGGAAGCTGAAAGCGTGCACATCCAGACTGCAGAAGTGCCCTAGATTCGGCAAGTCATGCGGTTAGCCCGGCACAGTGGGAAAGGCTGCACCATAGCGATGGGCGCTAAACGGCAATCGGCGCTTTAATAGCCGGGTGCGGATCGTAGCCCTCAATGGCAATGTCTTCGTAGCGAAAATCAAAGATCGAATGCACGTCTTGGTTGAGCTTCAGCTGTGGCAATTGACGCGGCTCGCGAGTCAATTGCAGCCGAGCTTGTTCAACGTGATTGTTGTACAAATGCGCGTCGCCTAAGGTATGCACGAAATCACCCACGCCCAAACCACACACTTGCGCCACCATGTGCGTCAACAGTGCATAGCTGGCAATGTTGAACGGCACGCCGAGGAAAATATCACCCGAGCGTTGATACAACTGACAGCTCAATTTGCCATTGGCGACATAAAACTGGAACAGGCTGTGACAGGGCAATAACGCCATCTTCGACAGCTCGCCCACATTCCACGCGCTAACGATCAGCCGGCGCGAATCCGGGTTGCGCTTAATCTCGTCGATCACCCACGATATTTGATCCACCACGCTGCCATCAGCAGTGCGCCACGCGCGCCATTGCTCGCCGTACACCGGCCCTAGATCACCCTTGGCATCGGCCCACTCGTTCCAGATGCGCACACCATTTTCTTTCAAGTAGGCGATATTGGTGTCGCCACGCAGAAACCAGATCAGCTCGTGCACGATGGATTTCAGATGCAGTTTTTTCGTTGTGACTAACGGAAAGCCCGCGGCCAAATCAAAACGCATTTGCCAGCCAAATACGCTGCGCGTGCCAGTACCGGTGCGGTCACCTTTTTCGGTGCCATGCTCAAGTACGTAGCGCAACAGGTCTAGGTAAGTTCGCATCACTCAAGCCTTTTCGACGACCGGCGCCAACGGCAACGTCGGCGCGTGCCGTGACATCACCATCAACACCACGCCAACAATGACCAGCGGCAGCGACTGTAGTTGTCCCATGGTTACCCAACCAAAGGCCAGGTAGCCCAGCTGCGGATCAGGCAGCCGCACAAATTCCACCGCGATGCGGAAGCAGCCATACAACAACGCAAACAGCCCGGATATCAGGTATCGCGGCCGCGGTTTCATCGATACCAACCACAGCACCACAAACATCACCACGCCCTCCAGAAACAGCTCATACAGCTGCGAAGGGTGCCGCGGCAGGCCACCAAACTGCTGCAGCTGCTGTAGCAACGTTGGGTCGCTTGCGGCGGCCGCCACATCCTCGGCGTGCGCCTGCGGAAAAATCATGCCCCATGGCTGTGTGGTCGGTTTACCCCACAGCTCACCATTGATGAAGTTGCCCAGCCGGCCCAGACCCAAGCCGAGTGGTACCAGCGGCGCCACAAAATCGATCGTGTCGAAAAAATGTAGTGCGTGGTGACGCGTCCACCACCAGCCCGCCACCAGCACGCCCAGCAGGCCACCGTGGAAGCTCATGCCACCGTCCCACACCTTGAACAGGGCCAGTGGGTCAGTCCAGATCCAGCGCGGACCGCCCTCGTAATAAAACAGCATGTACCAAATACGCCCGCCGATAATCACCCCGAGCATGCCGTAAAACAGCAAGTCACTCAGCGCATCCCGCGTGACTGGCAAGCGTCCGTGGCGGCGCCGGTATTCACCCAGCACCGCAACGAAGAGAAAGCCAAGCAAGTACATCAAACCGTACCAATGCACCTGAACCGGGCCAAGGCCAAACGCAACGGGGTCAATCTGAACGATATAGGGGTGAGCCATAGGGATGCGGCGAGCGGATAAAGCGCAAGTGTAGCGGGCGCGCTTCGAACTAAAAGCATCCGCTGGCCCAATCTGGCGCACACGCTGCGCTTACGGCATTCCCTGTTAGGGGACTTAGAAGCAACGTTTGCAGCCGCCGGATATTGGCGTTTACACTCGGCCACAGCGCTGTTGATCTGGGGAGAGGCACAGCGCTGGGCAGTACGGAATCTCTGCTAGCCCGCTGCAGCGCCGCGCATCTGCGTTCGGTGCACGTACTCGCTGGAAAATCAGGGGAAAATTATGTCGTATCGTTCTACGGGGATTTTGCTGTCCGCAGCGGCTCTGTCGCTGTCGTTTTCAACGTTTGCCGGCACGCCAATTCCTGCCCAAATACCGGTGGCCAGTTTCGCGACTCACTCGCAACTGGCTATGCCCCGGCTGTCACCGGACGGTAAATACTTGGCCCTGCGAATAGACGACCGCGCCGGCGATCAACATGCGCTGGCGGTGTACCGCGTAGACGACATGCGGCAGGCGGTGAGCATGTTGCGCATGCCCAAATACGAGGTACCCGTGCAGATTACGTGGGTCAGCCCCACGCGCCTCATCGTGGCCAAAGGCAGGCAGATGGGCTCCATCGACAAGCCTTACGCAACCGGCGAGATCATTGCTACCGACTACAACGGCAAGAATCAGGATTACCTGTTCGGCCATGAGAGCCGCGGCAAGCGCTCCGATACGCGCAGCATAGACAATGCCTTCGGTAGCATCGACGGACTGCCAGAGCCCGCCAATGGGCACTTTTACCTAAGCAGCCAAGGCTGGGCTAACCGCAACAGCTCGCTGTATGACATCAACGCCGACAGCGGTGCGCGCCACCTGATCGGCGACATCGATATCAATGGCATGAACTTTATGGTCGGCCCGGATGGCAAAGCACACTACGCTTACGGGACAACCAACGACTATGAGTACGTTGCGTACCACTACGACGGCAATCGGTGGGGCAAATTAGGTAGCGACGCGGTTGGCCAGTCGTTTATACCTATTCGATTTGCGCCCGACCATAAGCGCATATATGCCTACTACAACCCGCCACACGGCACCTCCGAACTGATTGAAGAAGACCAGGACGGCGCCAATCGCAAGGTGCTGGCCCACGACGAGTTCGGTAACATTGGCAACATCTTATGGACGGCCATGCCCGAGCAGCCGTTTGCCACCGTCGCTTCGACCGGTGTGCCGAAGGCTGTCTACCTAGACCCTAAATCACCTTCGTCAAAGCTACATTTAGCCTTGAGCCAGCAGTTTAACGGCTTCGTTGATTTCATCGATTACAGCGAGGATGGCAAGAAACTACTGTTTTCCGTTAGCAGTGATCGCGACCCTGGCACCTACTACCTGATCGACACCACCACGTTCAAAGTGGCCAAGCTGTTCTCTGCCGAAGAGTGGGTTGATCCATCACAAATGGCCGAGCGACGCCCGGTGCAGTTCACCGCTAGTGACGGTACCAAGCTGGAGGCCATTCTGACCTTACCCGCCGGCCGTAGCGAAAAGAATCTACCTATGGTGTTGCTGCCACACGGCGGCCCACATGGCGTCCAAGATGACTGGTATTACGACACTGACGCTCAGTTTCTTGCCAACCGTGGATACCTCGTACTGCAGGTGAATTACCGCGGTTCCGGCGGGCGTGGCGCAGATTTCAAAGAAGCGGGCTATCTAAAATGGGGCACGCGAATTCAGCAGGACCTGATTGACGGCGTGAAGTGGGCGATCAGTAACGATTACGCCGACCCCAAGCGTATCTGCGTGTATGGCGCGAGCTTTGGTGGTTACTCGGCAATGATGACGGTGATTCGCGCGCCGAACTTGTTCCAGTGCGCAGTCGGCTACGCCGGCGTCTACGACTTGGCGATGATGTACAAGAAGGGCGACATACGTCAGAGCAAGTGGGGCCGCTCGTACCTCTCGACGGTAATCGGCAAAGACGACGCTGCCCTCGATGCGAACTCGCCGGACAAGCTCGCTGACAAAATTACCGTACCGGTATTCTTGATCCACGGTGAGGATGATCAGCGCGCTCCGTTTTCCCAAGCCAAGGCGATGCGCGCGGCCTTGGATGCTGCACACAAACCGTACGAATGGCTGAGCAAGCCCGGTGAAGGCCACGGTTTTTACACGGAAGAAAACAACATCGAGTTCTACAACCGTCTGCAGGCATTTTTAGAGAAGCATATCGGTAAAGGTGCGTGATGCTTTGGCAAAACTGATCGGGCGGCTGCGTCTGGAACGGACTCGACCCGTTCTGGGCGCAAGCAACCTGCCCGAGCATGCCGCAGAGGCAGCGTCACGGCGCGACGCTCGTTATTTGCGGGCGTCACCAACGCCCGCCTCTACCGACCCGGTCAATCACGCCGTAGCCGTTCTACGCGAACTTTCACGCAAGCCGTCACTCTAGAATTGCCAAAGTATCGAGACTCGACGGGGCATTGCTCGACTGGTTATTGGGCACCCCATGCGAGCATCTCATTTGGTGGCGCGCCGCCGGCTCGGCTAAGTATTTGGCCGCTGGAGAGTGCGCGGCCAAAAGGATAAATCGATGCTCACTTGGTTCGGTCTAAAGCAAAACCGGGCGATCTGGCAGTTCATCCGGGTTCGCCACGCCATCGCTAGGAAAGTGCTGAAGCAGTAACGCATGCGCCGCTTCGATTCCAGCCAGGCTACCTTCGCGCCAGTGGCCGTGGGCATAGCTGTCGCGCATGCGTGCGCAGATGGCATCCCATTCGCTGGCCGCCACTTTGGCGGCAATGCCGCGGTCGGCGATAATCTCAATGCGCCGCTCAGCTAGCAACACGTAAAACAGTACGCCGCTGTTGTGTTCGGTATCCCATACGCGCAACTGCGCAAACGCCTGTTCCGCGCGACGTCGCGCGTTCAGCCCAGCGAAGGCTGCAGCCGGCGCCAACCGCGATTCCAGCGCGAAACATACTTCACCCAAATGATGCTGCTCGCCGGCGGCAATAGCTTGGGCGATGTCGTCCAGCACGGCTGCAGGAAAGCGACGACGCAACTGAAACCAGCCACCAAACAAATTTTCCACCAGCCGTTGCATGCGCGTCATCACCAACTCCCCGACGAACCACCGCCACCAAAACTGCCACCGCCGCCGCTGAAACCACCGCCACCGCCGCCAAAGCCGCCGCCTCCCAAACCACCACCGAAGCCGCCACCGCCAAAGCCGCCCCAGCCACCTCCGCCAATAGAGCGGCCGGCACCACCGGGTAGCAACATCAAAACGCCGCCGAGCAAGCCACCGAGAATCCCGGCGCCCACGGAGATCAACAACCACAGCAAACCGCCGACCAGCAACGCACCCAGCGGCGCACGAATCCATGACTTGGCGCGACCGAGGAAGCTACGCAAGAACAGCGCCAAGAACACACCGATCATCAAACCGCCCTGCAAGCCGGGGCCGGTATCTTTGTCCGTCTCGGCACCTTGCACCGGCGGCGGTAACGGCTCGCCGTTGATCAGCTGGGTCAACGCACCGACGGCATCGCTGATACCGCCAAAATAATCATTGGTGCGAAACTTCGGCGCGATATATTCGCGAATGATGCGGGCGGTAGCCGCATCGGGAATAGCACCCTCCAGCCCATAACCTACTTCGATACGTACGCGCCGATCTGCCTTGGCAATAATCAGCAACACGCCATCATCCGTCTTCTTCCGGCCCACTTTGTTGGCTTCGGCCACGGCCAGAGAATACTGAGCAATATCCTGCGGCTCGGTGCTGTTGACCATCAGCACCACTAATTGCGCGCCCTTGGCTTTCTCCAGCGCCACTAACGAGGCATCCAGTTGATCCACCTGCGCTGTAGTTAGCGTGCCGGTGAGGTCAGTGACGTGACGGGTGAGCGTGGGCGGCGCTGCCATGGCCCATACGGGCAACAGCAACGTCAGCAAAAGTGCGAACGACGCAAACGTTCGCCAATGCAGGCAACGAATCATTTCAATGCGCGGCTGACGTGGCGGGCGCTGGCGCGTTGCCACCGAAGTCGACGGTCGGCGCTGTCGAAATGGCTTTCTCGTTATCGACGCTGAAATTCGGTTTGATCTTGTAGCCAAACATCTTCGCGGTGAGGTTGTTCGGGAAGCTACGAATCAGCGAGTTGTATTGCTGCACGGCTTGTACATAGCGATTGCGCGCGACGGTCACCCGGTTCTCGGTGCCTTCCAATTGCGCTTGCAGATTCTGAAACAAGCCATCGGCCTTCAACTGTGGATAATTTTCGCTGACCACCATCAAGCGCGACAACGCGCCACCCAACTCACCTTGCGCGGCTTGGAACTGCTTGAGTTTCGCCGGATCATTGAGCGTGTCGGCGTTAACCTGGATGCTGCCCACCTTGGCGCGCGCATTGGTCACTTCAACGAACACCTTTTCCTCGTGCTGGGCATAGCCTTTGACCGTATTGACCAGATTAGGCACCAGATCGGCGCGGCGCTGATATTGGTTGAGCACTTCTGACCAAGAGGCCTTGACCGATTCGTCTTGTTGCTGGATGGCGTTATAGCCACAGCCAGAAAGCATCACGGCAAGCAACAGCAATACGAGTATGCGCAAGGTTTTCATGGAAGCACTCCATCCCGAGGAAGTGGTCATTGCACCATTCACGCCCATTTGGCGCAATCTTTTCTGCTGATTCGTCCACGTTATGCCACGGCAAACCCGATCAAACCCAACGTGGCAGCAGAATCAAGGCCCAACTCAACACCACCAACACCAGCAAGACAAAAACCGCTGCCGAGCCCATATCCTTAGCCCGACCGGCAAGCTCGTTGAACTCGGGGCTGACTTTGTCGACCACCGCCTCAATCGCCGAATTAAGCAATTCTGCGGACAACACCAACAGCGGCGGGAAGATCAACGCCAGCTTTTCCAGTGAGTCATTACCCAGCCACAAACCAACCGGTACCAGCACGATCGCAAGGCACGCTTCCAGCCGGAACGACGCTTCGTGCCGCCACGCTGCCTTCAGTCCTTGCATGGACCATTGAAACGCGCCCCAAAGTTGTTT
This sequence comes from Rhodanobacter sp., assembly GCA_039924175.1. Classification (GTDB taxonomy): domain Bacteria; phylum Pseudomonadota; class Gammaproteobacteria; order Xanthomonadales; family Rhodanobacteraceae; genus Rhodanobacter. The sequence continues at coordinate 60,509 of JBDTBF010000132.1, read as the reverse complement.
CGGACCACGAAAACCTTCCGCCGCCATAACCGTGCTCCCTTCAAGCCCGTAAATGTCACAAATACATGTACTACTTAGCGCCCTCGCGTCACCCGCTGCGCACGCCATGCGAGCGCAGCGTCAATGAACAAAAAACTGGCAACGACAGCGCCCCGCAAGCTGGCGATGATGCCACAAGCCCGGTGACTAACCGTGCCCCTTTGGCGCTGGCCGCGCTACTTGTTGCAGCACCGAAGCACGCCTATTGCGAGCTTTTGTCACGCCGCAGTGCAGCTACACACCACCGTCGAATAGGTTAGGCTTCACCGGTTGTGGCCTATTCAGGGTTGCAGTGGAAGGCGACGCTACGGCGTCTCCGCGGTCCGAATCATGCACGGGAAAGATATGGCAACCGAGAATCCATCGTCCACCCAAGGTAAGTCGTTCATTACGGTCTTTATGATCGAGATGTGGGAACGCTTTGGTTATTACGGCATGCAAGCGCTCATCGTGTATTACATGGTGCAGCGGCTCGGCTTTGACGACCGGCGCGCGAACTTGGTGTGGAGTGCCGCGGCAGCACTCATTTACGTTGCTCCAGCCATTGGTGGCTGGGTCGGCGACAAGGTATTAGGCACGCGGCGCACCATGTTATTGGGTGCCATTGTGTTGGGCATCGGTTACGGCTTGATGACCGTGCCAACGGAAAGTACCTGGGCGTTGTTTGGCGCCCTCGGCGTGATTGTGGTCGGCAACGGCTTGTTCAAACCGAACGCTGGCAACCTGGTGCGCAAAATCTACGAGGGCGATGACTCACGTATTGATAGCGCATTCACCATTTACTACATGGCGGTCAACATCGGCTCCACCATATCGATGTTGCTAACGCCGTGGCTGAAGGACTACGTCAACGCAAAGTACGGCAACAACCTCGGCTGGCACGTAGCGTTTGCGGCGTGCTGCATTGGTCTGGCGCTTGGCCTGATCAACTACTACTTCATGCGCAAGGCGATGTCGCGCATCGGCTCAGAGCCGGACGACCGCCCGCTCAACGTGATGCACCTGCTCGCCGTGCTGTTTGTCGGCGCGTTGTGTGTCGTCGGCGCGGCCATTGTGTTGCAGTACGAAACCGTCGCACTGGTCTTTGTCTACACCGCTGGCATCGTGTTGCTGGGTATTTTCATCTACCTGATCACCCGCAGCATGCCGGTGGAACGAGCAGGCCTGATCGCTGCGTTGGTCTTGGTGGTGCAAACGATCTTCTTCTTTGTCTTCTACCAGCAAATGTCCACCTCGTTGGCGCTGTTTGCGTTGCGTAACGTGGATTGGAACCAGACCTTGTTTGGCATGCATCTGTTTACTTGGTCGCCAGCGCAATATCAGGCATTGAACCCGATCTGGATCATGTTGCTCAGCCCGATCTTGGCGTGGATGTACACGCGTGCTGGCAAGACCGGAAATGACTTATCCATCGCTGCCAAGTTCGCACTCGGTTTTGGCATGGTCGCCATTGGCTTCTTTATCTATGGCGCAGCCGGACACTTCGCCGTCGACGGCAAAACCTCGTCCTGGGTGATGATTTGGGGCTACGCCTTCAGCTCCATCGGCGAGCTGCTGGTCAGCGGTCTCGGCTTGGCGATGATTGCGCGCTACGTCCCCTCCCGCATGGGCGGCTTCATGATGGGCGCGTACTACGTTGCCTCGGGCGTTGCCCAGTACATCGGTGGCGTGGTGGCGAACTTTGCTAGCGTTCCGAGCAAAGTGCGCGAACTGTCCACCAAGGTACAGATCAAGGGTATCGACCAGATTACGGCGCAGTTTCCTCAAGCGTTACAACTGCAATTAGAAGATTTTCGCCAATGGATCGGCGTGCTGCCAACCGATGACGCGACCAAACTGCACGGTATTCTGACCTCGGCCAACGTACCCACGTACAGCACCCTGCCTGCCGCGTCACAACAAATGCTTACAACGTTCAGCAGCAGCGCACGCGAAGCGACGATGCAGATCTACACCAACCTGTTTTTCTGGCTTGGTGTGGCGGGTGTCGTCTGCACGGTGATTGCACTGTCCGTCTTGCCGCTGATGAGGAAGCTCTCGGCACAACACGCCAGTGCCCGAGTACCGCTGCCGACTATTCGTTCCGAGCAGTAAAAAAGCGCGCAGCAACCGTGCTGACACCACTCTGCGGTGTTTGCACAATCGAAGAGCCCGGCACTGCGCCGGGCTCTTTCGTTTAAAATAGGGCGATGTTAAGTAATCCCGTACACCAGCGCATTGGCCCCTTCGCCCTCACCCACACGCTAGCGTGGCTACGCCTGTGCGCGATCGCTGGGCAAAGCGTGGCGGTACTGGTTTGTGCGTGGTGGATGGATCTGCAAATTCCACTGCTGGCACTCCTTGTCGGCATTGGTCTTTTAGCCGTCTTTGCCGCGTTCGCTGCCTGGCGGTTACGGCAGCCGTGGCCAGTGCGTGAGTGGGAAACCATCGCCCATATCGCGGTTGACACTTTGGTACTCGGCTACCTGTTGTATTTCACCGGTGGTGCCAGCAACCCCTTTATCACGCTGTTGTTGGTGCCGATTGCGCTGAGCGCCGCCGCCTTGTCAGTTCGCGCCATTCTTTCAGTGTCTGCGCTGGCCGGCATCGCCTACTTGGTGCTGCTGCTTTGGCACGTACCACTGCCCATGCCGATGCACGACAACACCCACGCCAACTTCTCGCTGCACGTCGCTGGCATGGGGGTGAACTTCGTCATTAGCGCACTGCTGCTGGGTTTTTTCATCAACCGGCTGGCCCGCTCGTTGCGTCTGCAGCAAAGCGAGGTGCAACGGGTGCGCGAACGCGCCTTGCGTGACGAAGGCATTCTCGCCATTGCCACACAGGCCGCGGGGGCGGCGCACGAGTTGAATACGCCGTTATCCACCATGCGCACGTTACTGCCGGAACTACGTCGTGAACGCGCCAGCGACGCGGCGCTGGTCGATGACCTGACTTTGCTGGAAGGCCAAGTGGACCGTTGCCGCACCATTTTGCGTGAGATGGTCGCGTTCGGCAAAGCGCAGTTATCACAGGTGCCTGAGCGGCTAACTGCGGAGCAATTTATCCACGGATGCCTACAGCGCTTTCAGCTGTTACGGCCCGAAGCGGAACTAACGCTGGCGCTAGACCCAGAGATTGCAGCCAACATCTGGCGGGTTCCACCCGGCCTGCGCCACGCGTTGATCAACTTACTCAATAACGCGGTCGACGCTTCCGCCGACCGCGACTCGCACGTCGTGGAATTACATATGTCACGCGACGGTGACTGGCTACAACTATGCGTGCGCGACCACGGCGCTGGTCTCGTCGACCCAGAAACACTGACGTTATTGGGCCACTCGCACAAGCAATCCGGCTTGGGCTTAGGACTGGCGCTGGCCGAAGCGACCGCAGAGCGCCTCAACGGTGAACTAACCGCCAGCAACACTCCCTGCGGTGCCGAAGTCTGTCTACGTCTGCCCTTGGCCGCCATCAGCAGTAAGTAGTCTTATCGCCATAACACACTCCGCCATAACGCACGCGCCCCCTGGCAACGCGTGCATGCAGCCCGACTTCCGGCAAGAATGGGCAGTGAACACCTTTTTGGAACCCCTCGATGACTGAACTGCCCCAAGTCGACACCACGCGCCCGCTCCTTCTGGTCGATGACGACGCCACCTTTGTACGAGTGTTGGCACGCGCACTCACCTCGCGCGGTTTCAACGTCATCACGGCGAGCAACTTCGATGAAGCGCGACTACTAACGCGTCGCCAACAGCCACGCTACTGCGTGCTGGACCTGAAGTTGGGTGAAGAAAATGGCTTGCGCCTTATCCCCGAGCTGCACACCTTGGTGCCGGACCTGCGCGTGTTGCTATTGACCGGCTACGCCTCCATCGCCACCGCGGTGGAAGCGATCAAACGCGGCGCACACGACTACCTGGCCAAGCCGGTCGATGCCGACGCCGTGGTTCGCGCGCTACTTGATGGCGACAGCGAAACTGCCGACGCCGACCTGCCCGACGCCCCCGAACAGCCGCTGGCGTTACGCCGTTTGGAATGGGAACACATCCAACGCGTGTTGACCGAATGCGACGGCAACATCTCCGAAACAGCACGCCAACTCGGCATGCACCGGCGTACTTTGCAACGCAAGCTAAGCAAGCACCCCGTGCGCGAACGACCGCTACGCGACGAATAAACAACGCATTCCGCGTAACTGTGGGAGAGGGTTCGGCACCGATGGTTTCTGGTCTCGACATCAAAGCGAAAGCATCGCGGCTGAAGCCGCTCCTACAAAAAAACATGCATCCGCACCGCGGTTGTAGGAGGGGCTTTGGCCTCGATGCTTCTGATCTCAGCATCAAAACAAGAGCATCGCGGCTGAAGCCGCTCCTACAAAAAGTGCAGGCGCATTGAGCCGTTGTGGGAGGGGCTTTAGCCCCGATGCTTCTGATCTCAGCATCAAAACAAGAGCATCGCGGCTGAAGCCGCTCCTACAAAAAGTGCAGACGCATTGAGCCGTTGTGGGAGGGGCTTTAGCCCCGATGCTTTCCGATCCCGACATCAAAACAAGAGCATCGCGGCTGAAGCCGCTCCTACAAAAAGTGCAGACGCATTGAGCCGTTGTGGTAGGGGCTTTAGCCCCGATGCTTCTGATCTCAGCATCAAAACAAGAGCATCGCGGCTGAAGCCGCTCCTACAAAAAGTGCAGGCGCATTGAGCCCTTGTGGGAGGGGCTTTAGCCCCGATGCTTCTGATCTCAGGATCAAAACAAGAGCATCGCGGCTGAAGCCGCTCCTACAAAAAAGCAGGCGCGCCGGGTGATTGAAATCCACGACCACCTATCAACACCTTGCACCCCCAGCAGGGTCGCGGGCACCTTTGCCGTGCTCAGGCATCTTATTGAGCAGCCAAAGAAGATATTGAAACGCGACTGCGACAACGCGCCATCTGGCGCGTTGCGGTCAGCGGATTACGCTTGCAACACTAGACCCACATCCAGAGTACGTTTTGAATCGACGCTTACGCCTCCCGTGCGCACTTGCGCTTGCCCTCTGCAGCGGGCCATTACTCGCCACCGACCCTGCAGCGCCCGCGCCAGCGTCTCCGACCACGGCCACCACGTTAGCGCCCATCTCAGTGCACGCCAGCGACACTGCGGTCACAGAAACGCCGGGAGTACAGGTGCGAGTCACGCGGCAGCAGCTGCAAATTCAAAATGTGACGGAAAGTGCCGATGCGCTGAAATACGCACCGAATGTCATGGTGCGCAAACGTTATATTGGTGACCCCAATGCAGTGGTCAGTGGCCGCAACACCGGCACTTTGCAAAGCGCCCGCAGTCTGGTTTATGCCGATGGCTTGTTGCTATCGAACTTTATGACTAACGGCTACGACGGCGCGCCGCGTTGGGGCATGGTGGCGCCACAGGAAATCGGTGCTGTCGACATTTTGTACGGACCCTATTCCGCGCTGTACCCGGGCAATTCGCTCGGTACGACCGTGTTGATCCATACCGTGCTGCCACAACGCTTCGTCGCTAGTGCTACCAGCCAGTTTTTCAGTCAGAATTATCACGACGCGTACGGTAGCAGCGGCCATTTCAACGGCCATCAAGCCGCCGTCACCGTCGGCAACAAACAGGGCCGCTGGAGCTGGTTGCTTGCCTTGAGCCGACTCGAAAACGACGGCCAGCCGTTGCAATATGCCACCGCCAAAGCCGGCGGCAATCCAGCCGCCGCGATACCAGTGACTGGCGCAACGTTGGACCGCAACCCCAACGGCACGCAGCGACTGGTGTACGGCGCCAACAGCATTGAACACACGGTGCAGACGCAAGGCAAGCTGAAAGTTGGCGTCGACGTAACCGACCAAGTCGCTGCGTTGTTCACCGTTGGCTGGTGGCACAACCGCGCCGAAGACCGCACGCAAAGCTACTTACGCGATGCGACTGGGCAAACCATTGGCAGCGGAACCATCAACACAAATGGGCAACTCTGGACGCTACCTGCCAGCGGCTTGGCGCCGAGTTCCGCCAGCGACACGCACATGCTCTACGGCGTCGAATTAAACGGCCACTTCAACAATGGCTGGCGCTGGACGACGGTCGTCAGCCACTACGATTTCCTGCGCTCGCAAGCCGCCACCGCTAACCAGGCCGAGCCGGGCACACCACTGGGTGGCCCAGGCACCATTGCAGACAAGGGTGGCTCCGGTTGGGATACGTTTGACCTGCGCAGCTCTGGCCCGATCGGCGACCACCACATCCTATACGCCGGCATCCATGGCGACCGTTACGTACTGGATACCCGCGTACGCAACGCTAGCACCTGGTTGGGTGACGCCGATGGCACGCCAGTCAGCGCGTTCGCCGGGCGCACCCAGACTCGCGCGGCTTATCTGCAAGATGTGTGGAGCTTTGCGGATGCCTGGGCACTGACGGTCGGCGGCCGACTGGAGCAATGGCGCGCCTATGGCGGCCTACTCGGAAACGCCACCAACACGCTGCACTACGGCGACCGTCAACGTACCGACTTTTCCCCCAAAGCCGCGTTGAACTGGGATCTCGCTGACGGCTGGGGGCTGCGCTTGGCGTACGGCAAAGCAGTGCGTTACCCCACTGTCGCCGAGCTATTCCAAGGCACTATTTCCGCCAACGCGATTGTAAATAACAACCCGGCACTGAAGCCGGAAATTGATGAGTCCACCGACCTCACCTTGACCCGCCAGCTAGACAACGGCCATTGGCGCGTCTCATTGTTTCAGGACCGCATTGCCAATTCGCTGTATTCCCAAACCGACATCACCACCACGCCAACCGTTACGAGCGTGCAGAATATCGATCAAGTGCGCGGCCGCGGCATCGAAGCTGCCATCGATCTGAAGGACGTCTGGACGGCTGGGCTAGACATGCAGGCCAGCGTTGCGTGCAACGATGCCAAGACGGTGAAAGATAACCACTATCCGCTGGCCAACGGTCAGTACTTCCCGCGCATTCCGAAGATACGTGCCAGCCTGTTGGCGGATTACCACTTCACGCCACAGTGGGACGCTTCACTGGGGGTACGCCATTCCGGCCGCCAGTACGGCACGCTCAACAACAATGATTTCGTTGACACCTACGGCGCGGTGAGCAGCTTCACTGTGACCGACGCCAAAGTGCGCTGGAAATTCGCACCACAGTGGGTAGCGTCGGTGGGCGTCGACAACCTCACCAATGAGCAATATTGGGTCTACCACCCGTACGCCGGCCGCACATTTCTCGCTGAAGTGCGTTGGGAGCTATGAAGACCGGAACGACGCAAACTCTGTCCATACGCCAATGGTCGGTACTCACCATATTTGCCAACCGGGCCAGAAAAAGTAACTCGTCATATCTCTCCCTAACACCCACGGAAGAGAACGCCGCGCAAATTGGTCAGTGACACTGCACCACCGCACCGGCTTCCGCTGGACCCGCGGAGCAACAACATCAGGATTTAAGGAATCGCCATGCGCCATTTTTTGATTGTTCTACTCTGCCTGCTCGCGCCCGTGGCGATCGCCCACGAGGGCATGCAAATGACCATGTCGCACGGCCCTGAATTAGGTGCCACGGCGGCGTTCGATAGCCACGGCGAACTATGGGTGGTGGATGCGGCCGACGGCCATGTGCAACTGCGCCATTCCACCGACGACGGCCACACGCTGAGCGCACCCATCCAGGTCAACGCGAAAGCGGAGCGCATTTACGCTGAGGGCGAAAACCGACCAAAGGTTGCATTCGGCCCGCACGATGAAATCTACGTAAGCTGGTCGCAACCACGCGCGAAACCGTACACCGGCTTCGTTCGCTTTTCGCGCTCGCTCGACCACGGCGCGCACTTCAGCACGCCGATCACCGTGCATCACGACCGCGCCGAGATCACTCACCGTTTCGACGCCTTGGCGGTGGATGGTAAGGGCCGCGTCGTGTTGGCATGGATCGACAAGCGCGGATTAGTGGCAGCCGAAGCCGCGGGCAAGCCGTACCTTGGGGCAGCGGTTTACTACAGCTGGTCCGATGATCGCGGCGCAACCTTTGTGCCGGAGCGCAAACTGATCGATCAAAGTTGTGAATGCTGCCGCATTGCGTTGGCGCGCACGTCGGACGGCGACATCGCCACCTTTTTCCGTAGCATTTTCGGCGACAACATCCGCGATCACGCCTACGCGGTACTGCGTACCGACGGCCAACTCAGCACGGTCGAACGTGCCACCTTCAACCAATGGCAAATTGCTGCCTGCCCGCATCAGGGTCCCGGACTCGCCATCGGTAGCGATGGGGTTCGCCATGCCGTTTGGTATGAAGCCAAAGAGCAACCAACCATTTGGTACGGACAGCTCAACCCAGGCCACCCGCCAGCTCACGCCATGGTGGTCGCAACCACCGGTGCCAGTCACGCCGATGTCGCGGTACATGATCAAACGGTGTGGGTGGTGTGGAACCAGGTCAACGCGGCGGGCTATGCCCTCATGCTGCGGCAATCGACCGATAACGGCGTGCATTTTGATAGTCCGCGCGAGATTGCCAGCAGCAAGGTCGCTGTCGGTTCGTCACAGTTGCTGCAAAAAGATGGGCACGCCTTCGTTGCCTGGAATAGCAGCGACGGCTTCCGCCTGATCCCGATAAAGGCCTTGTAATGAAACAGCTACTGCTCGCCCTTGCCCTGCTCTTGCCCGCCTTCGCCAGTGCCGAAACACTGCAACCACTGGCGGCTGCCGATGTGGCGGCGCTGCTGCTGCCACCGGCCCACGGTGAACGCATCATCGCCATTTGGGCACTCGACTGCGCCTACTGCGAACCCAACCTCACCGCCGTCGCCGCCCTGCAACGCGCGCATCCCAAGCAAGTCGAGCTGGTTACCGTCACCACCGACAGCATCACCCAGCGAGCCGCGATCGAAGCGCGCCTGAAAGAAATGAAGATGACGGCTTATCCGGCGCGCGCCTATACCGAAGCCTCACCCGAACGTACGAATTTCATGCTCGACCCCAAATGGGGCGGCGAAACACCGCGTGTCTTGGTCATTCGAGCTGACGGCAGCCGCTTCGGTATTAGCGGCGCGTTGACGCCGACACAGATGAAGAAGCTTCTGTAATTTGATTCTTCGCCGCCTTCGCGAAACAGCATCGGGGCTAAAGCCCCTCCCACAACGGCGTCTTGGATCCCGCGCTTTTGTAGGAGCGGCTTCAGCCGCGATGCTCTCGTTCTAATGTCGATTCCCAAAAAGCATCGGGGCTAAAGCCCCTTCCACAACGGCGTCTTGGATCCGGCTCTTTTGTAGGAGCGGCTTCAGCCGCGATGCTCTCGTTCTAATATCGATTCCCAAAAAGCATCGGGGCTAAAGCCCCTCCTACAACGGCGTCCCACGCCTGCATTTTTTTAGTAGGAGCGGCTTCAGCCGCGATGCTCTTGTTCTAATGTCGACATCTAAAATCAAACCCTCTCAGCCAATCAAGGTGTCACCGCGCCAGCAGTCACCGACATGGACCGCTCAGCGACGCCGTCGTCTTCATCGCCATAAATCGCCACATGCGGCACACCATCAGCGGCAATCCAGCCGCGGTACATGCCATCGGTGTTGAACGGCATGGCGATATGCCCTTCGGCATCTAATGCGATGGCACCACCGCTACCGCCCATCGACGGAATTTCCTGATTAATGACTTCAGCGGCCGCACGTTTCAGCGGCACCCGCATGAGCGTTACGCGCATGCAAATGGCGTGCGCCGCCACGGTGCGAATGTAGTACTCGCCCCAACCGGTGCCCGACACCGCGCAGTCACTATTCGCATAGGTGCCCGCGCCAATAATAGGTGAATCACCAATCCGGCCCCAACGCTTATCCGTCATACCGCCGGTTGAAGTCCCTGCGGCCAGATGCCCTTCCGAATCCAGCGCCACAGCGCCCACCGTACCGAAGTGTTTAGCCGTCTCTTCGTCCGCGTGCGGCGCCTTGGCCGCATCTTCTTTCAGCGCCTTCTGCAGCTGCTGCCAACGCACTTCCGTACGGAAATAAGAAGGGTCCACTAGTGGCATGCCAACGCTTTGCGCGAAGGCTTCCGCGCCGGCTCCAGACAACATCACGTGGGGAGACTTTTCCATGACCGCACGTGCCAACAAGATAGGGTTCTTGATGCGCTGTACGCCCGCTACTGAGCCGGCGCGCAACGACTCGCCATCCATGATTGCCGCATCCAGCTCATTCTTGCCGTCGTGCGTGAATACCGCGCCTTTACCGGCATTGAAGTTCGGATCGTCCTCCAACACGGTAAGGGCTGCGGTTACTCCGTCCAACGCCGGCTTGCCGGCTTTAAGCTGCGCGTAGCCGTTGCGTAAAGCCTGCGTCAGCGCCGCGCGTACGGCCTTCTCTCGCGCCGGGGTCAGGTCGTGTTTGATCACCCCCGCCCCACCATGAATCACCAAAACGGGTGAAACCGCAGCATGACTCATGGTGGCAATTCCTAATGCAGCAAGGGCGATCAACAGGCTACGCGTTTGCACACAGCTCTCCCATCAACAATGGGGGAAAGTATAGCCAGCGGTGCGGCTTACTTGCCGGCGAAGCGCACCTGATCTCCTTCGAATATGGGCTTCTTGCCGGCGACTGCCGCAACCAACTGTAGCGCGTGTTCTGCGGTCAAACGTCAGCCGAGCTCAATCCGTCGTATCCTTGGTAACTGATCTCATCTACCGGAAGGTATGGCAATGGATAAGGTTTACCCCAGCGCGACCAAGGCGCTTGATGGCTTGCTGTTTGACGGCATGACCATTGCGGCCGGCGGCTTCGGCTTGTGCGGCATTCCCGAGAACCTGATCGGCGGGCTGCTGGAAGCAGGCACCAAGGACTTGACCATCATCGGCAACAACGCCGGGGTGGACGATTTCGGCATGGGGCCGCTGCTCAAGACTCACCAGGTCAAACGCGTATTCGCGTCCTACGTCGGCGAGAACAAAGAATTTGAGCGGCAGACACTAGCTGGTGAGCTCGAGTTGCATCTAACACCGCAGGGCACACTGGCTGAAAAGCTGCGCGCCGGTGGCGCTGGCATTCCCGGTTTCTACACGCGCACAGCATTCGGCACCAAGCTGGCGGAAGGCAAGGAAACCAAAGTCTTCGACGGCAAAGAGTACGTGCTGGAAGAGGCGCTTCATTCCGACCTTTCCATCGTTAAAGCATGGAAAGGCGACGCCCACGGCAACCTCGTGTTCCGCGAAACCGCACGCAACTTCAACCCGATGATCGCCACCTGCGGCAAGACCTGCGTGGCCGAAGTAGAGCATCTGGTGCCAGTCGGCGAACTGGACCCCAATAATATTCACGTGCCGGGCATTTACGTTGACCGCATCGTGCAGGGCGCGCATTACGAAAAGCGAATCGAGTTCCGCACCATTGCGGGTGTAGTCGGCCGCAAGGAAAACCCAACCCGTGTCGCCATGGCCAAACGCGCCGCGAAAGAGCTGGAAGACGGCTTCTACGTGAACCTTGGCATTGGCATTCCGACCATGGTAGCCAACTACATCCCGGCCGACGTGAACGTTACGCTGCAATCGGAAAACGGCCTGCTTGGCATTGGCCCGTTCCCGTCCGAAGAGCAGTTGGACCCCGACTTGATCAACGCCGGCAAGCAAACCATCACGACGTTGCCGGGCTCCGCGTTCTTCTCCAGCGTGGAATCCTTCGCGATGATTCGCGGCGGGCATATCGACCTGTCGATTCTCGGCGGTCTGGAAGTATCGGCCACCGGCGACCTCGCCAACTGGATGGTGCCGGGCAAAATGGTGAAAGGCCCGGGCGGCGCGATGGATCTGGTCAGCGGCGTCAAGCGCGTTGTCGTACTGATGGAACACTGCGCCAAAGACGGTTCACCGAAGATCAAGACGGCGTGCGACTTGCCGCTAACCGGCAAGCAAGTGGTCGACTTGATCATCACCGACCTGTGCGTATTCAAGGTAAGTAAGGGCAAAGGCCTGACCTTGATTGAACTCAACGAAGGCGTGAGCCTGGCCGATGTAAAAGCCAAAACAGGCTGCGCGTTTGAGGTTGACTCGGCGGTAAAGTCCGCCTGACCGCTACGTAAAAACGCATGTCGCATGCCACATCACAGGCGTGCGGCCTGCGTGCTACGCGCAACCTTGGTAGCAGCGGCTTCAGCCGCCATGCTCCCACTTTGATGCCGACACCAAATGTATCGGGGCGGCCAAAGCCCATCCCATAACAAGCAGACATGTCCACGCCTCTCCGCCGGCGTGGCTGTACCCGTCAGGCCTTGTTTGATGCCGCCGCTCAGAAGCATCCCATCGTAGGATTGTAGGAGCGGCTTTAGCCGCGAGGCTTTGATTTGATGTTGATGCCAAAGGCATCGGGGCTGAAGCCCCTCCTACGAGGGCGTGCTGGTCCGAGATCGACGACCGTACTCTCCGCGAGGAACGCGCCGTCTGTGCGAGCTCTTTGTCGCCCGGTGCGGGGGCATTATGCGAATGGCATCCCGCATAGATGCAGGAACCCCATGGTGGGCAAGCTGCGTTCCAACATAATGGCTAAATCGTCAGTCCCCACAACGACAGCGCAGGCGGCAAAGGCAGGCCACAAAGGCAGCCTCGCACGACGTTGAAGACGCGTAATTTACGACGACTGCGCTGGCAGCGGCGCTTTGATAACCGGGTCGTCGGCTGGTAACGGATGCGGAAAGCGGATCCGGGCGATATTTTCCTGACCTAAGCGGGTTTGTAATTCTAGTGGCCACGCAAAGCGGTCACTGATGCGCTTGGCAATGGCGAGTTCAAAGCCATGTCGGTCCGCACCCTTCAGATGTTCGTTTGATTGCTTACCTTCGGTTTGCGAGGAAGCGTTGTTACTGACGCTGATGGCACCGGGCGAAACCATGACCACCACGCGGCCCCGCTCGGTCTGCTGACATGCGTTGCGGATAAGTTGCCAGCACAACACCGAAAAGACCTTGGCCGAGCCATTCAGGGCAAATCGTGCGGGTTCTTCCAATTGAAGTTCAACCGGACGGCCGGCTAGCAGTTCGCGCGATGATTCCAGACACAACCGCAGTACATCATTGACCACAAAACGCTCTGCATCGAGCCCAACGTCAGACTCGCGCGCAAGTATCAACAACGCTTCGACCAGCGCCTCCATTTCCAGCGTGGCGCGCTTGATGCGGTGGATAGAACGCGTACCAAACTCACTGACGCCGGGCTCTTCTGCCAGCATGTCGATCGACATCTTGATGACCGTCAATGGACTACGCAATTCGTGGCTCGCATCGCGGGTGAAGTTACGTTCGCGCTGATGGTAGTCCGCCAAGCGCCCGGCAAACCCTTGCAAACCAAGCGCCAACGATGCCACATCGGCATCCGCATTCTGCGACAGACGCTGCAACTGCACGGTATCGGGTTGCGACTGCTGGGTGTCCCAGCGGCTAACAATCCGCGCCAAAAGGCGCACCGGCCGCCAGCTACGGCCGGTGGCAAACCACGCCAATAACGTACTGATCACGATAACCAGTACCACCGCAGCGGGCGGCGCGACGTCGTACACGCCCATCACACAAACCACGATTACCGCGATGAACTGCAGCCCAAACACCCATGCATTGCGTCGCCTGAACAACCAAGCATGACGCGCCACCGGTACCCGACTATCCATTACATTGACTGCCTTAAGCTCAAGCGATGTGTGCGGTCGACGCCACCTCAGACTCAATATCTGCCAGACGGTAACCGGCCGAATGGATAGTGTGTAACAGCGGCCGCGCGAAGGGCTTGTCAATGACGCGGCGCAGGTTATAGAGATGCGACCGCAAGGTGTCTGAATCCGGCAACGTGTCGCCCCAAATTTCACGTTCAATATCGCGACGACTGACTACCCGCGGCGACTCGCGCATCAAGATGGCTAGCAGCTTTAGCCCAATCGGCGATACGGTCAGCTCCTGACCGCCACGAACCAAGCGCAGCGTCGCGGTGTCGAGAGTCATGTCACCGACGCTAAGTAATTCTGTCGACACTTGGCGGCGGTCACGACGAATCAAGGCGCGTAACCGTGCTTCTAGCTCGGGCACTTCGAAGGGCTTGACCAAGTAATCATCGGCGCCTGCTTCCAAACCAATCAACTTGTCTTCCAACGTGTCGCGCGCGGTCAGCATTAGCACGGGCGTGGATTTTTTCGCCTCTTTACGCAACTTGCGACACACTTCCAGCCCATCCATGCCGGGCAACATCAAGTCCAGCACGATCACGTCATAGCTATTGGAAACAGCCAGATGCAAGCCGCTCACGCCATCGGCGGCATAGTCCACCGAGTAACCACGGCGCTCCAGAAACTCGCCGACCATCTCGGCAATCTGGCGGTTGTCTTCCACCAAAAGGATTAATCCGGCTTGCTCATCGTGTACGGTCATGGCGCTTCCTCTTCCGTTGATTTCACATTTGTGAAGATCTAATCGTCACGCCCGTGATGGGCGCGTGAATCAACGCAAAACTCCTAGGTATTTGTTCAGAAAATCCACTCAACGCAGCAGCGGTTGCAGCGGGCGCCACACGGTTTCCAGTACGGCTGGCTCGCCTTGAGCGAGCGGATGCAAACCGTCGTCTTGCATCAACGCCGGGTTGAGCGCAACGCCTTCCAGCAAAAAAGGCACCAAGGCAAGATGATGGCTTTTTGCCAAATCCGCGTAGATCGCGCGCAGGCCAGTGCGATAGTGCGGGCCGTAATTCACCGGCAACTCAATGCCCACCAAGAGTACGCGCACATGTGCTTTGTGGGCCATCTCCACCATCGCGGTCAGGTTATCTTTCAGCGCAGACAACGGTAGCCCACGCAAGCCATCATTGGCGCCCAGCTCAAGCACCAGGACGGACGGATGATATTTTTGCAACAGCGCCGGCAAGCGACTTCGACCACTCAACGATGTTTCACCGCTGATACTGGCATTGACCGCCGTCCACTTCGGCACCATCTTCCCTAGACGCGCATCGAGCAAGTGCACCCAGCCGGCGTTAACCGGAATGTTGTGCGCCGCTGACAACGAATCACCCAACACCAATACGGTCTTCGGCGCCGCTGCTTGCGCTACGCCGATACCCGCAAACAGCAACAAGCTGCATATCCACCAGCCAAGGCATTGACGCATGAGTGATTCTTCCCGTGCTCTTCTTGAGACCCGCGATGTTAGCAAGTCAGTCATCGGTCCCGAGGGAAAGCTCGACATTTTGCACAACGTCAGCCTGCAAATTGTTAGCGGCGAAAGCTTCGCTATTGTCGGCACCTCAGGTTCAGGCAAAACAACCCTGCTCGGCCTCTTGGCCGGGTTAGACACACCGACCAGCGGCAGCATCCATCTGGATGGTCATGCCCTGGAGACGCTGGACGAAGAAGCTCGCGCAGATCTGCGCCGCCGCCTCGTGGGCTTTGTCTTCCAGTCATTCCACTTGCTGCCAGCACTTACCGCCGAAGAAAACGTGATGTTGCCGCTGGAGCTGGAAGGCGACCGCACGGCGCGAGCGCAGGCGCGCGAAGCGCTGGATGCCGTGGGCCTGGGTCAACGCCGGCGCCATTACCCCGCACAACTTTCTGGCGGCGAGCAGCAACGCGTCGCCATTGCCCGCGCGTTCGTGCACAACCCGCGCGTACTGTTTGCCGATGAGCCCACCGGCAATCTCGATCAACGCACCGGCCACCACGTCATCGAACTGCTGTTTGCACTTAACCGCGATCATCACACCACGTTGGTGCTCGTCACGCACGACGCCACCTTGGCCG
Source organism: Rhodanobacter sp. (assembly GCA_039924175.1). Taxonomy (GTDB): domain Bacteria; phylum Pseudomonadota; class Gammaproteobacteria; order Xanthomonadales; family Rhodanobacteraceae; genus Rhodanobacter. Next base: position 44,715 of record JBDTBF010000132.1, on the reverse strand, counting down.
CCCGTTGCGATCGGCGCATCGAGTTGGAAGAAGGCCACGTCGTCGCGTTGCGCACGGAGACACCCGGATGATCACCGTCGCCGTCATTACCGTTGCCGCCGCTGCAGTGGTTGCTGTTGCCTCCTCCCCTGTTTGCAGGGGAGGGCTGGGGTGGGGTGCGGTTGCTCTTGAACCCACCCACTCCCGCACGAGCCCCAGCACATGAATCTGCTGCGACTTTCGCTCCGCAGTCTGCGCCGTGAATGGCACCTGCCAGAGTTACGCACCCTGGCCGCGTCGTTGGTGCTGGCCGTCGTCGCGCTCGGCGTAGTCGCCACCCTGGCAAGCCGGATCGAGCGCAGCATGCTGGCCAGCGCCGCGGAACTGATTGGTGGCGATCTCGGCATATCATCACCACAAACCTTGCCCAACAACTTCGTCACTGAAGCCACCCAGCGTGGCTTGCGCATCGCGCGCACCGCTAGCTTCCCCAGCGTGGCATTTGCTCACCAACAAACCCAATTACTGGACGTCCAGGCTAGCGGGCCGAACTATCCACTACGTGGCACGCTGGAGTTGCGTGACGCGGACGGCCAAACACGCAACGGCAAGGGGCCGGGAATCGGTCAGCTCTATCTCGATCATCGCGCGCTAGTCGCCTTGAAGCTGAAGGTTGGCCAGCGGCTGCAAGTGGGTGGCCGCGAGCTAACCATTGCCGCCGAACTGCTGCGACAACCTGACGGCGGCGAGCTGCTCGCGCTGGCGCCACGTGCCGTGATGAGCCTGGCCGATGCGCAACAGGCAGGGCTGCTTGGCGTGGGTAGCCGCGCGCGCCATCGGTTGTTGCTAGCGGGCGCACCGACGGCCGTGCAGAGCTGGCGCGACTGGGCGCAATCGATCACGTTGCCGCAGGGCGCCGAGTTGATCACGCCAGAGCAAACGCAAGAGCGCATGCGCTCGGCGTTTGATCGCGCTGGCGCGTTTTTGCGGCTCACTGCGCTGCTGTCAGCCTTACTCGCAGGCATCGCGATTGCCCTGTCGGCGCAGCGCTACGCGCGGCGCAAGACCGCCGAAGTGGCCTTGCTACGCGCACTGGGTACCTCACGCAAAAAAGTGCTGGTGTTGATTCTGGGAACCCTTGCTGCGCTCGCCGTGCCGGCCTCGGCACTGGGCTTGCTGCTGGCGCTAGGGTTGTCCCAGCTGGCATGGGTTTTTGCCAGCTCGTTGTTTGGCAGCATACCGACGCTGCTACCGCTGGCGCCGTCGTTTGCAGCGGCGGGAATGGGCATCGCCGTACTGATTGGGTTCGCACTGCCGCCGTTGCTACGGCTCATTGATGTACCGCCAGTTGCCGTTTTTCGACAAAGTGCGCAGCGTCCAGCACGTCGATTTGATGCCCTATATCTCATCCCAGTCCTGGTAGCGCTGGGTTTGATCTGGAGTCAAAGCAGCTCACTGAAACTGGCCGGCATTTTAGCCGCCAGCTTGTTTGGCGTCGCCTTGGGTGCGGCGTTGCTGGCGGCGTTGTTACTGTGGCTGGCGCGGCGCATCGCACCCAACGCTCACCCCGCACTGCGGCTAGGCTTGGCCGCGCTAGCACGGCGGCGCACGTTGAGTTTGGTGCAGGCTACGGCGTTGAGTCTGGGCCTATGCGCACTACTGCTGCTGGCTATCGTTGCACCGGCGCTGTTGCAGGGCTGGCGGCAGGAACTGCCGGCAGATACGCCGAACTGGTTCGCGTTGAATTTACAGGACAACCAACGCACGGGCTTCGAGCAAGCGTTGGCCCGTATTGGCGGCGACCAGCTCAATATGCTGCCGTTGGCCGTCGGCAAACTCACCGCCATCAACGGCACGCCCATCGACCAGATGCACTTTGCTGATGAACGCGCCAGCGACTGGGCCGACCGCCAATTGCGCCTATCCTGGGCCGCCGATCTACCGCCGTCGAACGAAGTGGTTGCTGGCCATTGGGCCGGCGCCCATCCAGCGCAGGCGGAAGTCTCCATCGACACGATGTGGCGTGACCGGTTCGCGCTGAAGGTAGGCGATACGTTGCGCTTCAACGTTGGCGAAGGGAATATCGACGCGAAGATTGGCAGCATTCGCAAAGTCGACTGGAGTTCGTTCCGCGTGAACTTTTTCCTGCTGCTGGACCCGGCCCATGCCAGCGACCTGCCCCACACGTGGTTGGCCAGTTTCCACCTGCCGCGAGGACACGCCGAAGCGCTGGCGAAACTATCGCGTGACTACAGCAACCTCAGCCTGGTCGACGTCGACTCACTGCTCGACCGCGTGCGCGAAATCGTCAATCGCGTCGGTAACGCGGTGCGCTGGATCCTTGGTTTCAGCTTGCTCGCCGGCGCACTGGTGCTAGCTGCTGCCCTTGCCGCTAGCGCCGCCGAACGGCAGCACGAAGCGGCGTTGCTACGCACACTGGGGGCACGCCGCGCCCAACTCAGGCTGGCCGCCGCATGCGAATTCGCCCTACTCGGATTAGTCGCTGGACTCACTGCCGCGTTGGGTGCCGCAGGTGCCGGCTTGTGGCTTGGCCATGCTGTATTTCACATAGACGATTTTGTGCCGCCGCTAGGGCCACTCGCGTTGTCCGCACTAGGCGCAGCCTTGGTGGTGATGCTGCTGGGACTAGCCGGCACCCGCAAAGTCACTCGCACCCCGCCCATGCGTTTGCTGCGCGAAGGTTGAAAACCATCAGTCAGTGCCTTGAAAGCCAGCCGATAAATCCCCGAAAACCTTCACAGCGGGAGCGGTTGTAGGAGCGGCTGCAGCCGCGATGCTCTTGCTCTGATGCCAAAATCGAAAAGCATCGAAGCTAAAGCCTTTCTTACAAGGATTGTCATGATTTACGCGGGATTGACGCGGTGGCTCGCGCTCGACTTGTAGGAGCGGCTTCAGCCGCGATGCCCTTGTTCTATTGCCCGCACCAAAAGCATTGGAGCAAAGCCCCTTCCACACGTTGCATCCGTATCCATTTTGATGGCTGCGCGATGCTGGACACCATGTGAAACTGACCAAGGGACGTCCGATACGTCACTCGCCCAAGGTTTCGTTATGCCACCATGCTGCCGTAAAACTCCCCCAAACAGACAATCGCTCGCCATGCGCCGTTGATGCAAAAAATGACAACACCACGACACAGCATCACGACTTCAACGGCGCGCCGATGATGCGCACTACGCCAGAAAAGCCGAGCTGGACACGGCGGCTGCAGAACGAATGGTTACTGCTCGTGTTCGCCCTACTTGCCGTACTGCTGGCTGTGCTTGATCCGCAGCCGGCAAGTGACTACCAGCGCTGGCTGCAATGGCCGACCTTGGCGGGACTGCTTGGACTGCTGATCGCCATTCAGGGCATTCGCGATAGTGGGCTGGTGCAGCACGCGGCGGTTGCGTTGATGCAGCGCACGCATTCGTTACGACTTCTGGGCTTGTTGCTGGTAGCCGCGACGGCGCTTCTGTCGATGGTATTGACCAACGATGTGAGTCTGTTTCTCATCGTGCCGCTGACGGTCATCATTGGCGGCCTATCCAACCTGCCGACATTGCGTATGGTGGTACTGGAGGCGTTGGCGGTAAACGCAGGCTCGACGCTCAGCCCCATCGGCAATCCGCAAAACCTTTTATTGTGGCAACACTCGGGACTTTCCTTCGCGCACTTTGCGTTTGCGATGCTGCCAGCCGCCGCTGTGATGCTGGTTTTGGTCGTCGTCTTCACTTTGTTCTGGCTACCAAACGGCCGCGTTGAATTGGCAACCAAACAGCTCGATGCAACCGTCACCTCACGCCGGCTCGGCCTGTGGTCAATGCTCGGATTGGTTGCGATGGTGTTGGCAATGGAATACGGCCAAGCGCCCGTCGGCGCGGTCATCTTGCTGCTGTTATTCACCGGACTGGCGCGATCGAGCATCGGCCGCATCGACTGGTTATTACTGCTGACGTTTGCCGCCATCTTTGTCGGGCTGGGTCACTTCGCCGAACTGCCGTTGGTGCAACATGGGCTCAATCAACTCGACCTGAAACAACCACTCATGCTGTTTGGCAGCGGCATCGTGGCGGCGCAGCTCATCAGCAACGTACCAGCCACCGTCCTGCTGCTGGAACGCGCTCCCGACACCATTGCACTGGCGATTGCGGTAAACGTCGGCGGCTTCGGCATCGCGATTGGCTCACTGGCCAACTTGATTGCACTGCGCTTGGCCCGGCAACCGCACGGCTTTCGCGTCATGCACAGCGTATCCATCCCGTTTTTGTTGCTCTGCGCACCACTGGTTTATATCGTGTCGCGCTGGCTCGGCTGATATTTCGCTCGCACGAGGCCGCAATCCGCTAACCCGCGGGAAAGTCAGCACGAGGCACTCCGGCTAAACGCCCATACCAGCCTGAGACATGGCGTCTTCGAACCTGAACGGCTCACGTTGCGCCAACCGCGTGCGGTCAACCTTGACGTTGCCACCGCGTTTTTCGGTCTACACACCACGGAGATCGACTCATGCATCGTAAGACTCTGCTCGCTTCCGCTCTTGCCGTCCTGATGGCCGGTTCCGCCTCCCTCGTGTTGGCGCAGACCACACCGACGGCACCGACCACCACCACTTCGTCCAGCAGCAGTACGCAGACCACGAAGATGATGAAGGGTCATAACAACCGCCATGGCGACTGGCGCGGTCACGGCATGCGCTCAGCCGGTCACGATCGCCAGCACGGCGGCGTCATCGGTGATATGCGCGCGCTGGAACGTTTGTACATGCAGTCCGGCCGCAGCAAGGACCTAACTGCGCTTTACAACGAAGTGCTGACCAAGTCGCAAGACCCACGTGTACGCGATTACACCTATCGCCGTCTGGCCCGATTGCAGGCGCAGCCGGCCAACGTGGATCAAGCGATTGCGACCTTGCGTAAAGGGCTGGACGAAAGCCTGGCTAACGAAGCAAAGATGCGCACTCAGCACGAAGCTATGCGCGCTAACTGGCAGCAGCACCAGAGCAACATGAAGACGCCAGTGCCGGTGCAACCCGCTGCAGCCCAATAAAGATTGCGGCAGCAAAACAAACCAGCGCGGCGGCTTCTCGTCGCGCTGGTTTGCGTTTAAGAATGGATTGAAGATGCATCCGCTCGTCAACCGGCTTAGCCAAACAGTCGAACGGCTGATTAAGCCCAGCTTTCAACAGCCGAGCGCTCGGTTACCCAGTGGCTGCTACTGGATGCTTAGACGCTAGATTCCCGCGTTCGCCGGAATGACGTCTTGTATCGGCTTTTCCTCGGCTTCCAATGCCTTGACGCGCTGCCACAGCTGTTCCTGTTGCTCCAGCGTGCACGCAGCAAATACGTTGCCGTCGGCTACTGCCAACTGTTCCATCTGGCGGAAGCGCCGCTCAAACTTCGCATTGGCATGACGCAACGCTCGCGAAAAATCGACCTTGGCGTGACGTGCCACATTCACCATGACGAACAGCACGTCGCCAATTTCATCTTCCAGCCGCTCCGGCCCACTGCCTTTGGCAAATTCAGCGCGCACTTCGCGTACTTCTTCTTCCAGCTTGGCTAAAACGGGCTGCGGATCGGGCCAATCAAAACCCACCGTGGCAGCACGCTGCTGCAACTTCAACGCGCGGCGCCATTCCGGCAAGCCAGTGGAAACACCGGCCAAAGCACTGCTGTCGGGTAACTTACCGGCGGCCACGCGCTCTTGCGCTTTCAGCGCTTCCCACGCCTGCTTCTGCGCCGCGACATCGGCGTAGTGAACATCACCAAATACATGCGGATGGCGCCGACGCATCTTGCTACTGATAGCGTGCGCCACATCGGAAAAGTCGAACAGTCCGGCTTCTTTGGCCATCTGCGCATGAAACACCACATGCAACAACAGATCGCCTAGCTCGTCGCGCAAGTCGGGCCAATCTTCGCGATCGATGGCGTCAACCACTTCATACGCCTCTTCCAACGTATACGACGCGATAGAGGCAAAGTCCTGCTGCACATCCCACGGACAACCGCGTTCGGGATCACGCAAGCGCGCCATGATCGCGAGCAAATCATCCAGGTTGTAGCGAACTGATTCGTTCAAAGTGACTGCGCCGTTGGGCAACTCACATAGTGCGCGAAGATCACAAGCCCGCTCCGCGTAAGCGTGCTGCCCAATTAACGCTGCGATCACCGACGGCGATGAACTCGGGGTTGAGTAATGACTCGCCGCGGTTGTAGCGGAATGGCTGACCTTGTAGATCCAAAACTTCACCACCCGCCTCGCGCAACACGCAATGCGCGGCAGCCGTGTCCCATTCGCTAGTGAGCCCGAGACGCAAATAGACGTCGGCGTCGCCACGCGCCAACAGGCAGAATTTCAGCGACGAGCCCATAGCCATTCGCTGATAATCGGCACCCAATAACGCGCCCAAGGTGGCGTCGGTTAGATTCCCATGCGAGCGGCTACCCGCGAGCACCGGCGACTGTGCCAAAGGCCGCGAATGCAGTTGCTGCCAATCGCCACCAGCCACCGGCTGCAACCATGCGCCACAGCCGCGTTCAGCCACATATAACTCGCCGGTGACCGGTGCCAGCACCACTCCCAACACAGCCTCATGTTGGTCAATCAAGGCAATATTGACGGTAAATTCGCCATTGCGCTTAACGAACTCGCGCGTGCCATCGAGTGGATCCACCAGCCAATAACGCGACCAGCTTTGTCGTTCTGACCACGCCAAAGCGACCGCTTCCTCAGACACCAACGGCAGCTTTGGATCCAACCGCGCCAGCGCGCTACTAATGACCTGTTGCGCCGCCAAATCAGCGGCGGTCAGCGGCGACGCATCCGCCTTGATCTGCACGGCAAAATCACCGCGATAGACGTCCAAAATGGCGATGCCTGCAGCGCGGGCGATGTCACCGATTTGCCGAGCGAACGCGGAAACGGTCGTCATGCGCGTTGAAACCGGCCGGCGAGATATTCGCGCGCCATGAACAAGGCGGCCAATGAACGGCCTTCGGTCACATCATCGCGGCCTAACAGCGTGTGCAATTCGTTCATCTTCCATGGCACCACTTCTAGTTCCTCCGGCTCATCACCCACCAATTTTTCCGGATACAAATCCTGCGCTAATACGACATGCGCCATGTGCGACATGTAGGAGGGTGATAGCGACAGGCCATGCAACAGCTTCAGCTGCCGCGCGCCGTAACCGACTTCTTCCTTCAACTCGCGATTGGCACCTTGCACCGCTGTTTCGCCCTCGTCGAGTCGACCTTTCGGCAGGCCCAATTCGTAGCGACCAACACCGGCGCCATATTCGCGTATCAGCAACACCGTTTCGGCATCCAGCATAGGCACGACGATGACCGCACCCGGGCCGTTCGCCTTCATGCGCTCGAAAGTGCGGCGCTCGCCGTTGGAGAACTCCAGGTCGAGTTGTTCGATATGTAAGAAGCGACTTTTACTAACGTCTCGTCGCGCATGGATGATGGGTAGTTTTCGCATGTCCACATTCTAACGCGCGGCCAGCTGTGAACTTGGCCCGGCCAACGTGCCACTAATTAAGAGCCTGTCAGACTTTGGTCGGCCGGCCTGCGAATCCGCCTGCGCGGTCCATATTTCCGTCGATTTTTGGCCCATAGAACCACTATGGGCCGGCAAGTCGCCAAAAATCTGTCCACGCGCAGTCGAATTCTCGACTCGACCACCAAAGTCCGACAGACTCCTAGCGGCTGGAAAACCGTTGCAAGGCTTGCGCATGAATTGCCGGCGTGCCGGCAAGCACGCTGCGAATATTCAGCGTCACCGGGCCACCGGATAGATCCGTAAAAACGCCACCCGCCTCGCGCACGATTACCGCCAAGGCAGCAATATCCAGAATGTTGACGTCTGATTCAATGACCAGGTCGAGGCTGCCACGCGCCAGCAAGTGGTAGTGACAAAAATCGCCATAGCCGCGAATGCGATTGCTATCGCGAATAAGCCCGCCGAGCGCATCCCATCGCGCATCAGCCGTCAATGTTTTGACATTACCGGTCGAAAGCGAGGCTTCACTCATCGCCGTGGTATCAGCCACTTGCACGCGCTCACCATCAAGCCACGCGCCGTTACCCACACTAGCCCACATGGCTTCACCGTAAATCGGTGCGCTGGACACGCCCAACACCAAATCGTCGCCTTCCATCAGCGCGATTTGCGTAGAAAAGAACGGCGTACGCCGCACGAAACTCTTGGTGCCATCGAGCGGGTCCACCAACCACAGCAAACCACCGCGCTCACCATCGAGGCCAAACTCCTCGCCTTGAATGGCGGCCTGCGGCAACGCCGCATGAAGAATTTCCCGAATTGCGCGCTCCGCCTCGCGGTCAGCCACCGTCACCGGCGTGGCATCCGCCTTCAGCTCAACGGCTACACCGCGGTGCCAGTAGTGCTTAATCACTTCAGCCGCGGCCGCCGCTGCTTCACGCGCTGCGGCCAGCGCCGCCGTCACCATGTCAGGATTCATATTTACTTCCAAGCTAAGGGAGACGGTGCAGCGGGCAACAAACGCGCTAGTCCACCATCACGATGCAGCGTGACCGTACCGCTGGAATCAACCGGCCCCAAACTCGCCAACCACTGCCGCAACGCCATCGAAGCCGTTTGCTGCGCATGTAATCGCGCGTCCAGTCGCCAACCCAGTGGACTCAATTGAGCTGACATAGCCACTTCCAGCGGGCCGTGCCCATCATCACGCAACTGCGCTTGAATGGCGCCATTCTGCGCGGCGGCCTGCCATTGCATCGTGCCCAGCACAAATTCAGCCCGTCGCGTGTGCAAGCTGGCTGATCGCCACTGGCCACGTGCGCTTAGTTGCAGCGGCCAGCCGCTCTGCAACAACGCATGATCAAGCTGCATGGTCAGCTCACCGCCGGGTTGGCCGATGGCTGCCGGCACAGCCGTCGGCAAAAGCGCCAGATCAAGCCGAAGCGTGACATCACGCCACTCGACCTGGTCGGCGGGCAAGTTGCGCAGCGTGCCCGAAAAATTCAGCTGTGGACCATCGAGCAGCAGATGCAAATCCACCTGCCCGAGCAACGCACGCCGAGACAACTGCCATTGCGCCGCGCCGAGGTCACGCCCAGTTGGCGCGAGCACGTGAGCTGCGCGGCCGTTCCACAACGTGCCTTGCACCTGCTGCAATTGCAAACCATGTAGCTGCGGCGCCAGCCACGACAGCGCCCAGCGCGCGGGCAGCACCCACACCACCGCAGCGGCGCAAAACACCAGCACAGCAAGAACCAGCCCTACTTTTTGCCAAGCCTTCACAGACTAATTCCTGAAACTGACGACGACCGGACTTGATCGCCTTCGGCGCAGCGTCGATGATAACGGAGTGAATATTCCTGCAAATGACAACGCTTCGCTCGCCGCCCGCGACCTAAAACACGTCTGGCACCCATGCACGCAAATGCATGACCACGAAAGCATACCCATGGTGCCCATTGTTCGTGGCGAGGGCTCGTGGTTGATCGATGCGGACGGCCGCCGTTACTTGGACGGCATTAGCTCGTGGTGGACCAACCTTTTCGGCCACGCCAACTCACGCATTGCCGCCGCACTCACGGACCAAGCACTGACGCTCGAACACGTAGTCTTTGCGGGAATGACTCACGAACCAGCGATTAAGTTGGCGGAGCAACTGGTGGAGCTCACTCCGCCAGGACTAGAACGTGCGTTTTTCGCCGAAAACGGTTCCTCCGCCGTCGAAATTGCACTGAAGATGAGTTTTCACTATTGGCTCAATCAAGGCCACGGTGAGAAGACTCGCTTTATTGCGCTTAGCGGCAGCTATCACGGCGAAACGCTGGGGGCGCTGTCCGTCAGCGACGTCGCGCTGTATCGCAAGACCTACGCGCCACTGCTACTGACCCCGTTTATTGCGCCGTCGCCCGATGCCTATCAAGGCGAACCCGGCGAGACGCCAAAAGACGTCGCGACGCGACGACTGGGTGAGTTGCGCACACTGTTGGAACAACACGCGCAGGAAACCTGCGCCATCATTGTGGAACCATTAGTGCAATGCGCTAGCGGCATGCGCATGTACCACCCCAGTTATCTCACCGGCGTACGCGCCTTGTGCGACGAGTTTTCGGTGCATTTTATTGCCGACGAAATTGCTGTCGGCTTCGGCCGTACCGGTACGTTATTTGCGTGCGAGCAGGCCGCTGTGTCACCCGATTTCATGTGCTTATCCAAAGGATTGACGGCTGGTTTCATGCCGTTATCGGTCACGCTGACAACGAACGATGTGTATGCCGCTTTTTATGCGGAATACAGCGCCGGCAAGGCGTTTTTGCACTCACACAGTTACACCGGAAATCCGCTGGCCTGCCGCGTCGCGTTGGAAACATTAGCGATTTTCCGCGATGAACCCATTCTGCAACGCAACCGCGAACTAGCCGCTCACCTCGCCAAACGCTTAGCACCACTACGCGGACACCCGCATGTGGCTGACGTACGCCAAATTGGCATGATCGCTGCCGTGGAACTGGTAGCGGACAAGGCCACTCGTCGCCCGTACCCTGCAGCCGAGCGGCGCGGCTTACGGGTGTACCTGCATGGCCTGCATCATGGGGCCCTGCTGCGCCCGATTGGCAATGTGGTGTACTTCATGCCGCCGTACATTATCACCGAGCAGGAAATTGACCTGTTGGTGGATATCGCCATGACGGGCATTGAGCTCGCTGTAGCGGACTAAACCCAAGCCACGCCAGTGATAGCCAGTGCTGAGGGTAACTTTCGCGCAGGTCAGTGCCCCAACCTCACACTGGGATCCAATCGCTCCAGTGCGCGGGCGGTATCGGGCGTGCCGACCCGTTGTAAGTCCGCCGCGCTATAGCTACGCCCCGCCACCGGTAAGCAGGTTCCTTTCTTGGCGCGGATCAAACTGCCCGTCTGCTGCAAGCACAATCGATCTCCTGGCTTGATACCGTGATTGGCAGGCGTCGCGGCTGCTGACGATGCGCTGATTGCAACCGGCGCTGCCGTCGAGCCCGCTGTCGCATTCTGAGCAAGGGCCGGCGTGCCTAATGCAACGCAGCCAAGCCCTACGCACGTCATGACGATAATTTTGATCATTGCGAAATCCTCTGCGGCGTCTACGCCTTATTCGCCCATCCTGCATGCGCCCACGGTGCAGTGCAAACGGACTGGCGTGGGATACCGTGCTGGCGTTCAGGCAACGCCTGCTGACCACTTATCAACGCTCGGTTATGCTGCATATTTTTCCAGCTGGCAGCCGATGCGTACGATCCGAATTCACTTAGCGGGAACACTGGTCAGCGGCAGTGAGCTGTCGTTACCCGAGCAAGCCAGCGAACACGTCGCTCGCGTGCTGCGGCTAACTCCCGGAGACAGCGTAACGCTGTTTAACGGTGACGGCCGCGACTACGCCGCCACCATCGTCGCGGTGGACAAACGCGACGTTGTCGTTCGCGTGCTCTCGCAGCAAGTCAGCCATAGCGAGTCGCCACTGGCGCTGACCCTGGCGCAAGCCGTGGTTCGTAGCGACAAGATGGACTTGATCGTACAGAAGGCAACCGAGCTTGGTGTCCGGCGCATTGTGCCGCTGCTGACCGAACGCTCCGAGGTAAAACTCGACGGAAGCCGCGCTGAAAAGCGACTCGCACGGTGGCGTAGTATCGCCGCAAGTGCCTGTGAGCAATGTGGCCGCGCCCGGCTACCAGAAATCGCCGAGACCATCGCCTTACCGGCATGGCTGACCACATTAAACGACGACGGTGCGTTGCGTTTGGCCCTACTGCCCAGCGCAACCACTTCCACTCACGAATTACGTTTTGCAACGACCGGCGGTATTTTGGTGGTCGGCCCCGAAGGCGGCTTGGGAGAACGCGACATACAAGCGTTGACCGTCGCCAGCTTCGTCGGGCTTCGGCTCGGCCCGCGCATTTTGCGCACAGAGACGGCAGGGCTTGCCGCACTGGCAGCCCTGCAAGCAGTTCATGGCGACATGTAGCGCCGCAAAACGGCGTTACTGAATGGTTCCGGCGGAGTACTCGTCACCGTCTGCAGTGGGTACTTGGGTCGAAGCGAGGTCGGCATCGTCGAGCAAATCGAGTAACGCCGCTTCAATCCACTCTAGGTCGGGAATGATAGCCACGTCATCGCGCACCAGAACCTGCTCACGCACGCCGGGTGGTAGCTCATTGCCGTCGTGAGTCGGGATGATCAACTCGGAGTTAAGCGTCGTCAACCGCGGGAAACCTTGCGTAAGAATCGCAATGAAGGGCAATTTGGCGTTGCCCCCCAGCGCCTTCAGCACCGCGACGCGCGAGATCGCTTGATCATCACTCTCTTGTGCATGCGCCAACCGTGTAAACGAGACCAAAGGTACACGCCAGCCACGCCATTCGATGCGGCCGAGTAACCAGTTAGGCGCACCTAACACCGGTGCGGGTTTGGTCTGCGTGATGACTTCGGCGATGGTCGCATTCGGTAGCAACATACGCATATCGCCAACCGGTACCAACACACAACGAATTTCACGCGGCAATACGTCACTCATGGAAACACCTCAATCAAGTGCGCCGCCAAGTCACGCGGCGTACCGGAAAAACTGACTAATCGTTCGGCAAATATGCCACTGACCATATCGGCCAGATACTCGCCCGAAGAAGCTTCGACCCATACCTGGCCGCCGCGGTCGTGAATGGCCTGCGCACCAGCCACTGCATCGGTGGCCTGGCCGGCGAAGACAATTGCCACCGCATCGCGCCCGAACACATGGGCCGCCATGGTAAAGCTGGAGTCGATGGAAGGCGCCACTTCCTCGTCGTCGGCTGTACCTTCTTGGCGGATGCTGCCGTCCCGGCGCACATGCACTAGTTGGTCGATCGGCATCACCCACACCTCACCAGCGCCTACACGCTGCCCGAGTGCCGCCTGATGCACCGGCAACGCGGAGTGCGCCGCCAGTCGCTGCACGATGGCTTCGACCGATTGGCTAACACCGTGTTGTGTGTAAAGAAACGCCAAACGCGAGGTGGTCGGCAGCGCAGCGAGAAACTCGCAAACCGAGTCGATACCACGATCCACAGCGCCCAGCGCGACGATGCGACTAAGGGCGCCGCTCAAGTCGTCCAGCAGCATTTCGTGGTCGTGCACGAACGCTTGCGGCGCGACCGCCTCCTCCATGGATACCAACTGCAGGCTCATGAAAGGCTCGGTGCTCGGCGCCGCCTGTTCAACATCGGGCGCGAGGTAGTCGGCCGCGCTCAATTTCTCAAGACCAAACACCGCTGCGTCGGGTTGTTCCGCCGTGGGTAGCTTTGCGTCATCGTCCACCAGCGACCAAGACTCTGAGGCGCCTGCCAACTCGGCAAACGGACTAACCGGAATCTCATCGGCGATGCTTGCTGCTGTCGCGGTGACGTCAGGCAGCGGTGGTGGAAAGGCGCCGCCGGTCGGCAAGCTTCGAGCGTCACCGAATTCAGTGGCAGAAGCTGCCCCAAATGCCAGCGCATCCGCACCTAAATCATCGTCATACCAAGGCGGCGGCGGCGCTTCGTCAGTGGCAAATGCGAATTCTTCCTCGTCTGCTATAGCTGGCTTGGCGACTTCGTCGGCCTCGAATGTGCCAGTAACTGCCTGATCGGTAACTGCCTCATCAGTAACTGTTTCATCGCCATCGGCATCGGCTTCATCAGCAACGGCATTGGCCTCACCGGTATCGGCGTCCACTGCGCCGGCTTCAGTGGAAGCTAGTAGCGCTTCCAACTCTGCGGCTAAGTCCTCTGACTCGGTGCCATTGGTCGATACGAGCGGCGCGTCGTCACTAACCGACTTCCCCGCCGCCAGGATCTGCGCCTCAAAATCAAGGTCCAACCCGTTTTCGAAGGGCGTTACGGCGGCGACTTCAGGCGCCGCTGGTTGCAAACCCTCCGATGACGGTTCCAACAACGCTAGCGCGTCCGGTGCCGCTATCGGCGGCTCGGCCGCTTCGACGGCGGCGGTCATTATAGGCTGGGCGACTGCGGCCACGGAGACCTCAATCGCAGGCACGCCTGCCGGCCGCGGTGGATCAACGTCGCTGACCTCGAGCACTTTGGCGGCCAAGTGACGCGCCCAACGCGCGCGGTCCCAGCCCGTCAAGGCGCGACTCGCCTGCGCATCATTGAATACAACGCGCGGGCGATCCGAGTCGATCACTTCGTACAAATTGTCCAACGCGTCGGCGGCGCTCTCATCCAAGTTAATCACCACCACGTCGGCGGCGATGTCGGCCAACAACTGCTTGCTGAGAGTCGCTATTTTTCCCTCATACACCATTCGCGCACCGCGCTCGTGCAACGCATCCCGCAGTTGCGTGCCCAGCTCGACGTCGTCAAACAGCAGAGCGACACCGGGCGCCAATTCAGTCATGGCTTGGCTCCTGCATTCGTGCGTCTAGCACCTCACCGATTTGTAGTAGTAATTCAGCTTCTTGATACGGCTTGCCCAGGTAACGATCAACGCCAATGTCAAACGCGCGTTGGCGATGTTTGTCACCACTACGCGAGGTGATCATGATGATCGGCACATCGCGCAGGCGTGGATCAGCCTTCATCAAGGTTGCCAACTCGTAGCCATCCATGCGTGGCATCTCGATATCCAGCAACATCAAGTCCGGTACGCGCTCGTGCAGTTTCTCCACCGCATCGACGCCATCTTTCGCCGTACTGACTTCGTATTCATGGCGTTCCAAGACGCGACTGGTGACTTTACGCATGGTGATGGAATCGTCCACCACCATCACCAGCGGCCGGATTTGCACTTCCTCGATGACCGGCGCCTGCACGGCACTAAGGCCTTCAGCCAACCGCTGCTGGCGCCGCGTAATACCGTGACGCACGAGGGGCGCCAAGTCCAGAATGACCAGTACCGAACCATCACCCATGATGGTGGCGCCGAGCAGACCTGGCACTGAACTGATTTGCGGACCGACTGATTTCACCACGATTTCGCGCGAACCCAACACAGCATCCAGGCGAATGGCTGCGCGCAAGTCACCGGCGCGGGTCAACAGTAACGGCTGCTGCTCACCCTCTACCGGAACCCCTGGTGGCAAACCAAGCAAATCCGCCAAATCGTGAATGTCGTACTCTTCCCCGCCGTACTGGAACGCGGGCTCATCATCCAGCATGCGCTCAGCTAGTTCGTCTGGATCAACGCGCGCCACGCCTTGCACCGACGTCATCGGGATGGCGAAGGTTGCTTCACCAATGCGCACCATGATGGCCTGTGTCACCGCCAACGTGAACGGCAGACGCATGACGAAGGTTGTGCCGTGACCGTGTTCGGACTCAATCGATAGCGAACCACCAAGTTGCTTGATCTCGTTGGCGACCACGTCCATGCCGACGCCACGACCCGCCAGCTGGGTAATGTTGGATGCCGTAGAGAAGCCTGGCTGAGTGATCAAGGACAACAGTTGGTAATCAGTCGTCTTCGCACCAGCCTGCAACAGACCGCGTTGAATACCGCGTTGACGAATGGCCTCACGATCTAGGCCACGACCGTCGTCACTAAAGCGAATAACTACTTCAGTCGCTTCACGAGCCACCCGAATATGCACTGCGCCTTCGACCGGCTTGCCGGCTTTGCGACGCTCCGCCGGCGTTTCGATGCCGTGCGCAATGGAGTTACGCAGCATGTGCTCGAACGGCGCTTTCATCCGGTCCAGCAGGTTGCGATCCATTTCGCCGTGTGCACCGTCAACGAAGAGCTGTGCACTCTTGCCTTCTTCCTTGGCGGCCTGGCGCAAGGTACGGCGCAAATTGGGCACCATGGTGTCAAACGGCAACATGCGCGTGCGCAGCAAACCATCTTGCAACTCGGTACTAACGCGCGACTGCTGAATCAATAAGGTCTCAGCCTGCCGCGTTAGTTCATCCAAAGTAGTTTGGATGGACACCAAGTCGGAAACGGACTCGGCCAAGGCGCGCGAGTACTGCTGCAGCTGTGAATAACGGTCCAGCTCCAACGGATCAAACGTCGTCAGCCCGGCCTCACGATGCTCACGCTGGAAGCGCGCGATGATCTGCGCCTCTGTCTCAATTTCCAGCATGCGCAACTGGCTGCGCAAACGTGCGACGGTCTGCTCCAACTCAACCAGGTTGAAGCGATAACCTGCGACTTGCTGTTCCAGCCGCGAGCGGTAGATGGCGACCTCACCGGCGTGGCTAACCAAGTTGTCCAACAGCTCGGCACGAACACGGATCTGCTCTTGCGGCTGCTGTGTATCTTCTGTCGACTCCGGCAACAAGGCGGGAAGATCGAGCTCCGACACTGAGCTGGGCAAGCTCGGCAGCGGAGCAACGACCGGCGCGGCTGCAGGCACGGTGCCGGGCATTGGCCCAGCCAACGCCGCCAACGCCGCTTCATCGGCGAAGTTCTGCTCGCCAGCCAAGGCCAATAAGCGGTCAATCATGGCCTGTGGGTAGGCGGCCGATTCACCCTTGGAAACACGCTCCACTAGCGTGAATAGCTGATCGAAGCTCGCCTCAAGCGCCGCCACCATCGGCGCCACCTTGGCGGTGTCGTTGATCGGCTTCTCGAGCAACGTCTCTGTGGCATGCGCAAGATCGCCAACTTGCGTCAACCCTGCAATGCGCGCACCACCTTTGAGGGTGTGCAGGTCACGGCGTAGCTCCGCCACTGGCGCCAGATCCGTCGGGTCGGTCCGCCATTGCGCCAACACGCTGTCCGCGTGGTCGAGCAACTCGTGCGCCTCGTCAACGAATACTTCCATTAAGTCGGCGTCGATGGGGCCTGCGCCGCCAAACGCGAAGGCGGCATCTGACGTCTCGGTTCCGACACTTTGGTCTGTCACATAATCGGCAGCGGCGAGTGCCGCTGCCGCTGTGGCCGAGGCGTCTTTCTGCGCGCGGGCTGCGTCTGCTTGTTCTGCTGCGGCTTGTTCTGCTGCGGCTTGTTCTGCTGCAGCTTGTTCTGCTGCAGCGCGCTCCGATGCCGCGGCTTCAGTTGCCGCTTGCTCAACCGCTTGCGCGGCAGCGGCACGCTCCACTTCAACCTGCTCGGCCACGAGGCGATCAGCCTCGACTTGCTCTGCTGCTGCTTGCTCTGCTGCTTGCTCTGCTGCCGCGTGATCTGCCGCCGCTTGCTCCGCTGCAATTTGCTCGGCTGCAGATCGTTCTGCTTGGAGACGCTCGGTTTCAGCTTGCTTCGCTGCGGCTTCGGCCGCTAGTTGTTCGGCTGCGTGCGCTTCGGCGGCAGCCTCGTCGGCCTCCCGCTGAGCCGCCTCGGCCCGTTCAGTCAGCGCACGCTCGGCCGCGATCTGCTCGTCGGCCGCCCTCTGTCGCGCCTCCGCTTCCGCCGACGCGACCGCCCTCTGCCCAGCGACGTCTTGCTCGGTATCCAACGCGTTAAGCCCTGCCAGCAACTCAGCCGACAGCGCATCGTCCAAACCGCGACTATCGTCCTCTAGCCCCGCCGTCGGCGCTACCGAAGGCTCGCTGGGTACGCTCAGCTCTGGCGCTTGTAGCTCATCTGTCGACAACGATAATGCCGAAGTAGCGTCCTCCTCCGCGCCACCATCGAACGTCACCAACGTTGCGTCTGCAGCAAGGTCGGCGGCAACATTCGCCGCATCGGCGTCTGCCGAAGTGCCCGCCGTCGCATCAAAGTCATCCGCATGTGGTTCGTACAGGACGTGCGCTATCCGCGATTCCGGATACTGATCCCGCATGGCGATCAACTGATCGACCAAACCATCAACGTTCGGCAACTGCGGAGCGGCCACATCAAATTGATGCATGACGTGATCGACTACATCAGCCGCCTGCACCAGCAGCTGTATGCCAGCAGGCGACATAGGTGTGTTGTTACCACGCAGACGCTTGCACAAACCTTCCAATGGCGACAGCAACTGGACCAACACCGGAATGTCGACCATCGCGATCGCGCCATGCAAGGTATGCACGGCGCGCAGCAAGCCTTCGTCTAACGTCAATTCGGTTCCGCTGTGTTGGATCGCGGCGCGAATGGTTTGCAGATACTGGGCAACTTCGCTGCGCAAAATTTCCAACAACACGGGGTCGACGATTGGCATGACGGGCAGCGTGAAGCTCAGCGTCGGATCCCCCTCGGCTTGCTCTGCAGTCGCCGCACTGGCGTCGGTCAAACTTGCCTGCGGAACGGCGTCGGCGGCGGCCACGAAACGCGGCACGCGGCGGCGAACGACTTTCCGCACCATCTCGGTGCGAGCCGGTGCATAACTCTCGATCTGCGCGGGGCGACCAGCCGACAGCTCATCAGCAACATGCATGATGGCGCTCAACGGCGCGCTCGGCTCACCCTGGTCTTTCAAGGCGGTCAGCAGTTGCGGTAACGCGCCAATGGCATGACTCAGCAAGGCCTGGACGTTCGCGTCGGGCTCAATCGTGCTATCCAGCACCCGATTCAACAAGTTTTCCACTTTCCAGGCAAACTCGCCCAAGACGCTCGCGCCGACTAAACGACCAGAGCCTTTAAGCGTATGGAACGAACGCCGAATGCTGGTAAGGCGGCTGATTTGCGTCGGCTCAGCCAACCACTCGTCTTGAGCGCCGCGCAAGTTGTCGATTTCTTCCTGCACTTCTTCCAGGAAGATTTCGCGAATGTCATCGTCGATACCTTCGGCATCGACATTAAAGTGGGTGTTCGCAGCTAGGGTGTCGCGCACAGGCTCTTGCTCGAACACTTCCTCTTCGATCTCGACCCAATCACCGTCGTCCGCATCCAACATAGTGTTTTCCGGCTGCGGTGGGGTAGTCGCTTCGGTCTGTACCAAGCGCAACCCATCGAAGTTTTGAGTAGGTTCAAGCAGCGGCTCGCGTTCGCCTATAAACAGCTGTGTGGCGTCATTCCCCGCCGCCAAACTGACCGATTCGGATAGCTCCGGATGCTGCTCACTTTCCATGACCGACAAGGGAGCGGCGACGGTCGAAATACTCGGCTCGGATGTCGCCACGGCCACTTCAGGCATGGCGCGCGCCGCAGGCAGCGGCCAATAACCAAGCTGGCTAAGGCTTTGCTCGGCCACATCGAGGATATGTTCCAAACCACCACGATGCTCGCGCGCGGCTTCCAGGTAATATTCCAGCGCGGCCAACGCATCGGCCAGATAATCCATCTGCGCGCCACTGGGAACGCGATGATCAGCCAGCAGTTCATCGGCCACGAAGCGACCAATACCTTCCGCCAACTCGGCTGGGCGAGCCGCCGAAAGCATACGCACGGCGCCAGCAACTTCTGACATCAAGTTCGGCACTTCGGCCAAACGATCGTGCTCCCAGCCGGATTCAACGAAGGCCACGATGGCTTCCTTGACCTTGCCGGTATTACTGATGGTTTCCTGCATCAGCGTAGAGACGATGCTTAGTACTTCGCTGCGTGGCAACCCTTGCCCCGACTCGCCGGTGGCAGGCTCATCTTCGGAACCCAGACTTTCGATGTGATCGTCAAGGGACGCTTCCACGTACAGCAGGGCACCAGCCACATCGAGCAACGTTTCCTCGTCAGGCTCGCGCATCCGGTCGCAGATTTCATTGAGCACGCGGCGCTGCTCATTGACGACGCGGCGTGGCACGGCCAAGGCCAACATACCCAGCGTATCGCCGACGCGCTCCAAAATTTCACTCTGGGCACTTAACTGAGTTGGGTCTGCGTTTTGCTGACGAAGGAATAGATCCAACGCCTCTTTGACACGCAGAAGGTCGTCTTTTAGCGCGCGCGAAACAGAGTCGAGTAACGCACGGTTGTGCCCCGCCATCGAGCCGCGAGCATGTTCAAGCTCATTGGCATCCGGCAACAGACTGTCGAGCGCATAGGTGCTGCGCAGCAGTTCCATTTGGGGGCTGCGTTGTTTTGCCTGCGCCACGATATAGAGGAGCTCGCAGGCCACCTCGTCGGCCGCACTGCTACGCAGACCGTTCTCGCCACTTTCAATTAATTCGCGAATGCTGCGATCTACTTTGCCAATCAGCTGTCGTACTGTGCCGGCCTGGCTCCGCAGCATGCCTTGCTCAAGACCTTCCAGTACGCCCGCGCCAATCCACCACAAGCGCCGACCGTGCACGTGATAACAACGCGCGGCGATGGCGAGCAGGGTTTTGCGCATGTGCGCCAGTTGACGCTCAGGGTCCTGTCCACGAAACCAACCCAATAACGCCTGCTGAAAGTGCAACCGCAATCCCGCCAACTCTTCGCGATGTGCACGAGCGAAAGCCTCGTCAACCGCACCGGGCGCTTGCTCGGGCAACGTTGCGTTGAGGTTGGGGTGAAACAACGCCGATTCCGGCAACGGCGCCTGCTCACGGCTAGCGCGCAAATCATTGAGCAACGGCAATAGCACTACCGGTACGTCACGATGACCGCTGGCTAGCCGTTCCAGATAATCCGGAAGCTGCATCAAGCCGCGCATCAGCACGGCGTAACCTTCTTCGCGATAGGTGACGTGTTCCTCAGTCAACGCGACCGACAACATCTCCATCTCGGCGGCAACCATCGCCGCCCCGTACAGCTCAACCATGCGCAAGGTGCCATGCACCTGGTGCAGGCGATCCGTACACGTGCGCATGAAGTCGCGCTTGGTCGGATTCTCGACGTAGGACTCCAGCGCCTCGCGGGCGATCGACAGTGTTCCGTCGAGTTCCGGTTTGACCCACTGCAGTGTGGTGAAATCAATGTGCTCTTGAAGTCTCATGCGCCTCTCTCAGCGATTGCATCATGCAAGCATCACGCAACCAGCGAGACTGCCCCCTGTCTTGTGCTTGTAGAGTCCGGCTCATCAAAAACCGGCCGACCGTCAACCCGGTAACTTGAAATGCGCCACCGAACGGCGCAGGTCACTTGCCAACTGCGCCAACGTACCAATGGAGTCGGCTGTCTGGCTCGCGCCCTGCGAAGTTTGCGAAGTAATTTCCTGAATGGCGTTCATTGAAACGGAAACGTCCGTCGCTGCCGCTGATTGCTCACGGGCGGCGACCGAGATGTTCTGAATCAGTGCCGACAAGTCATGCGAAACGCGCTCGATGTCACCTAGCGCGCCACCGGCATCTTCCGCCAAACGCGCACCGGCGACTACCTCAGCGGTGGTCTGCTCCATCGAGTTGACCGCCTCGTTGGTATCTGACTGAATCGTCTGAACCAGTGTCTCGATACGTTTGGTTGCGCTGGTGGAACGTTCTGCCAATCGCTGCACTTCGTCCGCCACGACCGCGAAACCGCGGCCAGCCTCACCAGCGGACGCTGCTTGAATAGCGGCATTCAGCGCCAAGATATTGGTTTGCTCAGCAATGTCGTTAATCAGCTCAACGATGGAGCCAATTTCCTGCGAAGACTCACCCAGGCGCTTGATGCGCTTAGACGTCTCTTGAATCTGATCGCGAATGGAGTCCATGCCAGAGATTGTTTCACGCACCACTTCTGCACCGCGTGAGGCAATCTTCACCGAGCGCTCTGCCACGTCGGCCGACTCAGCAGAGTCCTTGGACACAACGTCCATGGAACTCACGATTTGGTTGATAGCCGACGTCGCCGTGCTGATCTGTTGCGCCTGTTGCTCGGCCGCGTTGGCCAGGTGGCGGGCGGTCGTCTGCGATTCCTGTGCCGACGACGACACCTGCTCGGAGGTTTCGTTAATGGTGGTTACCAATGAACGGAGCTCGTCAATGGCGTAGTTCACGGAGTCGGCGATGGCGCCGGTGATGTCCTCGGATACGGTGGTTTTTACCGTAAGGTCACCTTCAGCCAGCGAGCCCATTTCATCCAGCAACCGCATAATGGCTTCTTGGTTACGCTGGTTTAGTTCGGTACTGCGAGCGAACCGGCGACGCTGGTCACTGACCAAGGTAATCACCAACAGCAAGGCGAATACCACGGCACCAATCGCGCCAAGCAAGCCCCACCAAACATTGGGGAACAACCGACGCAGCGGCAACTTGCCAATCTGCTCGGACACATCGTTGGCGCGCAACAGAACGGTTTGCGAATCCACTGACGCCTGGTTACCGGCGTGCTTCGCATCGGCGATATTGGTGGCCGCTGCCGCCAACTTCGCAATGGGATCGGTCAGCGTGCTCCAGGTAGCGTCCATCCCGGTAAGAATCTTCTTCGCGTTCGGGTCGGCGATGGGTTTCACCCCACTATCCGCATTGCCACCAATCAAGCCGGTCAGCACGCTTCCATACAACTGCGCGTCGCGGGAAAGGCCATCGGCCGCGGACTGCGCACCTTCGCCGCCCTGCAATACTTCTTGCACGCGTCGAATAATTCGGTCAGCAGACAACATTTGGCGCGACGTTCCAAGCATCTGCTCGGAGCTGCCGTTGCGCTGCTGCAAAATAGTAACGACCTGCTCCATGCTCGAGTTGAGCAACGGCATTTGCTCTGACAACTTGCTGGCGCGCTGCCCGGAATCAAGCACCACCGCCTTATTGGAGAGGATCTTGCCGATGTCGCCGTCAAGCTGTGCCCACGAAGCGTCCAGCGCGGCAACGGCGCGCGTCACTGGCGTCACCGCTTTGCCGGCATACGGCTGCATGCCTGTCTTGGGATCGCCTTTTTTCAGCCGTTGCACAGCCGAATCGATGGAGTTCCGAGTCGCTTCAAGCTCTTTGAACGACTCGACATTGCCGTCAGCCGACTCCAGCGCAAATTTCGCTGTTTGCTGTGAAAGCACCTGAATTTGCGTGGTCAAAGCAACTGCTTGACGATCCTCACCATTCTTCTGGTTAAGCATGAAGAAATCGAGTCCCGCGAAACCAATTGCAACCAGCAACAGGACAACGAGTGCGGTGTAGCCCCGTTCCTTGCTGACGCCCCCTGTAGTACTCATGTTCACCTCGTCCGTCTTACGTTGCCAGCTCCGCCAACGTGCGGTTACCGACCTTTAGGAATATCGTTTCAAGCTCCGGTATTCACTGCTGCACCGGTCCTTGCATTGCTGACACTTGACTGGTTATTAGGCCGCTGCTTGCCGAAAGTCTGGCGCACGCACCAAACGACTCATGCTGAAAATTGCCATGTGTTGCTCGCCCACCCGCTTATCCGCGAAACGCATCAAGCGAGGATCATCCTCACGCTCTGCGTCGCGGCGTTGCTCTTCGTCCACCGTGCGCTGGCCGAACACTTCATCGACCAACAAAGCGACGCTGCCACTTCCTTGGCGCACGATCAGCAGCCGTGAACGATCAGAGCCTTGCGTCCGTTCGCCAAATAAAAACCGCGCGAAATCAATAACCGGCACCAAGTTACCGCGCACGTTCGCCACACCCAGCAACCACGGCCGCGTGCCTGGAACTGGCGTTAACACAGGGACAGCGAGGAGTTCATTGATCTCGTCGATACCGCTCACTAACGAGCGTGCACCCACACGAAATCCGATGCCGCGCCACAAACCTGGTGCATCCATCCGGCGGTCGCGCGTATCTGACGCATGCGCGAGCGATAGCCGCTCGTAGCGAGCCAGAACCTCGAACGGGGTGTAATTAACGGATTGATTCATGTCGCACTCGGCAACAATTGATTAATACACGCCAGCAACTCTTTTTCATTCACCGGCTTGGTGATGAATGCGCGCGCCCC
This sequence comes from Rhodanobacter sp., assembly GCA_039924175.1. Classification (GTDB taxonomy): domain Bacteria; phylum Pseudomonadota; class Gammaproteobacteria; order Xanthomonadales; family Rhodanobacteraceae; genus Rhodanobacter. The sequence goes on along the minus strand of JBDTBF010000132.1, from coordinate 21,123 downwards.
CTGACGCAGACCCCACACGCGGTCCGTTTCCATCGCCTTGGTGGTAATCATCACCACCGGCACCGCCGCTGTTGCTGGGTCACGCGTCAATGTGCGCGTCGCTTGAAATCCGTTCATGCCAGGCATGATGACATCCATGATGATCAGGTCAGGCAACTGTGCGCGCACATGCTCGATCCCCTCTTCGGCGGAATTCACCGCCACCACTTGATGGCCAGCGCGCTCGAGCAGCGTGGTGAACACACGCACGTCCGTCGGCGAGTCATCAATCACAAGAATATTGGCCACAGGCCCCCCTTTTGAGTCCGCAGTCAATCGCTGGTGACCGTACTGACGTGGCGATGGATAGCCCCAAGCAACTCATCCCTGGTAAACGGCTTGGTCAGATACTGCTCAGCGCCCACAATGCGCCCGCGTGCCTTGTCGAACAAACCATCCTTCGAACTCAACATGATCACTGGCGTCGCACGAAACTGCGGATTGTTTTTGATTAACGCGCACGTCTGATAGCCGTCCAAGCGCGGCATCATGATGTCCACGAATATAATTGCCGGCTTCTGGTCGGATATTTTGGCTAGTGCCTCAAAGCCATCCACAGAGGTCAACACATCGCAACCTTCCTTTTTCAGCAAGGTCTCAGCGGTACGCCGAATAGTCTTGGAGTCATCGATCACCATGACCTTAAGGCCAGCCAGGCCGTTGGCATTTACGTTTAGATTCACTTACCCCCCCTGTCGCTCACGCCGAGCTCAGGATAGTCACCAAGACAAGCAACAAACATGCCGTTGGTGCATACGAAAAATGTCGCGAAATGAAAAGCTGGCGTCTGCTCTATGCCCACGCCCCCTAGGCCTAGATGTTTACTGCCTGCCTGCGGAAGCTGTCAAGTTAAATCATCGCATCCTTTTCCCCTATCACTGTTGCGCAATGTGACGCTCACCGGCAGCATCGAACCCTTAGCGGCACAACTGGCGCGCGCAGGTTCATCTTAAATCCCTGCCTACGCAGGTTTCTATTTTAATATGGTACGCGGGCAGCAGGTGTGCGTCAGTGCACCGTGCGCCATTTCAGCACCACCTATGGAGAACCTTGATGACCCTTTCGGTCGCCGTCCTGATGGACCCCATCAACGCCATTAAAGTGGCGAAAGACACCAGTCTTGCGATGCTGCTGGAAGCGCAGCGTCGCGGCCACTCGGTGTTCTACATGGAACAGGGCGATTTGGCACTGCGTGATGACCTGGCGTGGGCGCGGCTGACCCCGATCACCGTGCGCGATGATGCGAAAGACTGGTTCACGCTAGGGCTGCCGGTCTGGCGCGATTTGCGCGAGATCGACGTGGTCTTGCTACGCAAAGACCCGCCAGTAGATGCTCAGTTCATCTACGACACCATGGTGCTGGAAGTGGCCCAACGTGGCGGCGTCTGCGTCGTCAACGATCCGGCGTCGTTACGCAATTGCAACGAAAAACTGTTTGCGCTGCAGTTTCCCCAGTGCATAGCGCCGACCTTGGTGGCACGTGATGCCACGGAACTCCGTCACTTCGTGGCCAAACACGGTGAAGTTGTGTTGAAGCCACTGGACGGCATGGGCGGACGCGGCATCTTTCGCGTCAAAGCGGGCGACAGTAACCTCAACTCCATGCTGGAAACATTACTCGGCGGCGACGCCCACGGCGTGGGTCGTCAGCTCACCATTGCCCAGAAATACATTCCGCAAATCAGTGCCGGCGACAAGCGCATCCTAGTGATCGATGGTGAGCCGGTGCCCTACGCACTCGCCCGCATTCCTCAGGGTGACGAGTTTCGCGGTAACTTGGCCGCTGGCGGGCGCGGCGAAGGCGTACCGCTGTCCGAGCATGACCACTGGATCGTGAGCCAAGTGGCTCCCGAACTACGTCAGCGTGGTCTGCTGTTTGTCGGGCTGGACGTGATCGGCGACTACCTCACTGAGATCAACGTCACATCTCCCACCTGTGCGCGCGAGTTGGAAGCACAGTTCGGGCTTACCATTATGAGCGATCTGTTCGACGTCATCGAACAGCGTGTCTCTGGAAACCGCACTGCGTGAGTACCACCGTTACTGCCCCTGCGACGCCCGTCACTGCGCCGCCAAACCCGATCGGCGCCACCGTGCTGTTTTCACTGCTACTGCACGGTGTGCTGTTGCTTGGCATCACGTTTCATTTTGTCCAGGCCGAGCCCAGTTTGCCAGCGCTGGACGTGACCTTGGTCAACGTCGCTAATCAGGAAGCGCCCGACAAGGCGGACTTTCTGGCACAAGCCAATAACAGCGGCGGCGGCCAGAGTGACCACGCGGCGCGACCTTCGCAAATGTTCTCTGGCGCGTTGCCATTACCGCAGCCAGGCACAGCGGCACGCTCCGCCGAAGCGACTACACCACAAGCGCAAGAAGCCACTGCCACGCGGATGGTAACCAGCACCGGTGCAGCATCATTCAGCGTAAATAGCGCGACGGCACGACCGGAAGTGACACCGCAAGATGCCACGCCCGCGGCCGAGCTACAGCGTCAGCAAACGATGGCGCAACTTGCCGCCGAGCTGCGTGAAAAAAATCAGGCATACGCCAAGCGCCCGAAGAAGAAATTCATCTCGGCCAACACCAAGGAATACGCCTATGCGGCGTATCTGCGTGGCTGGTCGGATCGCGTACAACGCGTAGGAAACCTGAACTACCCAGAGGAAGCACGTCGGCGCGGGTTACACGGCGACTTGGAACTCACTGTCACGCTCCGCCGCGACGGCAGCATCCAGGCGATTGACGTCACCCGCAGCTCCGGCCACGCCATACTCGACGCAGCCGCCCAGCGCATTGTGCGTCTGGCGGCACCGTTTCCGCCCATTCCCACCAGTGAGCATGTGGACGAGCTGTACATCACGCGTACCTGGCAGTTCCTTCCCGGCGACATCCTGCGCAATCGATAGCGGCGTAACCCGGGCCTGATGCGAGCGCCGGGGCTCGTTGCATCGCCCGTTGGCGGTCGTTCGCACGACACGGCATCAGTCCGGCTTACAATGTAGCCATGAGCAGCAACGCGCCCGCAACGCTTACCGGCCAATTCCTGATCGCCATGCCGAATTTGGCTGAGCCGCCGTTTTCTCGCGGCGTCGCCTTGTTGTGTCAGCACGACGAACAAGGGGCGGTCGGGCTGTTGGTAAACCAGCTATCTAATTACCGTTTTGGCGATGTCTTGGCGCAAATGAAGTTGCAATGCGTAGACAGCGAACTGGCTGACGCGCCGGTACTCATCGGCGGCCCGGTCCAGCAGGAACGCGGCTTTGTGCTGCATCGTGAGCCGGGCGCGTGGGAATCCAGCTATCGCATCAAAGACGAATGGTCAGTGACCACCTCGCGTGACATTTTGATCGCCATGGCGGCAGGCGAAGGCCCACGCCAAGCGATCATGGCGCTCGGCTACGCTGGTTGGGATGCCGGACAACTGGAACAAGAGTTGATGGCCAACGCGTGGCTGACCACCGAAGCATGCGAGCGCGTCGTCTTCGACACGCCGTTGGAAGAACGTTGGAGCGCCGCCGCCGGCTTGGTTGGGTTTGACCCGCGCCAGTTGTCCGGTTACGCAGGTCACGCATGAGTTGCGTGTTCGGTTTCGACGTGGGTAGCCGTCTGACCGGTGTCGCCGTCGGCAATGCGTTCACCATGACTGCGCGCGCGCTAACCACGCTACCTATGCGCGACGGTGAGCCAGACTGGAACAAACTGGATGCGCTACGCAAAGAATGGTTGCCGGAAACCTTGATTGTCGGCTTACCGCTGACGCTCGACGGCGGCGAACAACCCGCCAGTCGCAACGCGCGCCGCTTCGCGGCGCAATTACATGAACGCTACGGCGTCGACGTTGCCTTGGTGGATGAACGCCACAGCTCGCAGGAAGCGGCCCGTCGATTCGCCGCGGCACGTGCCGCCGGCCTCAAGCGTAAACGCGACGCCCTCACCATCGACGCCGAAGCGGCGGCCGTCATCGCAGAGCGCTGGCTGAACGATCAGACCACGCCGCTTGCCCCTACTTCCGAACACTAATTACTGCCACCCACTACTTTCACCTTCCTTCAGACACCTCGCCATGACCCCTCGCCTACGCCACCTGACCACGTTGGAAAATTTGCCGCGCGCCACGCTCGAACGATTACTCGATCGCGCCGAAGTACTACGCAATGAGTGCGCGAACGGCACGCGTAAGTTAGATTTGCTAGCCGGGCGCACGGTACTTAACCTGTTCTTCGAGCCATCAACGCGCACTCGCACGTCGTTCGAACTGGCAGCGCGTCGACTCGGCGCCGACGTGGTGAATTTCGACATCAGCTTCTCCTCCACCCGCAAAGGCGAAGAGCTGATCGACACCATGCATACGTTGGAAGCTATGCACCTGGACGCCATCGTCGTGCGCCATAAAGAATCCGGCACGCCGGACGCATTAGTTCAGCACGCCACCAGCGACGTAGCGGTTATCAACGCGGGCGACGGCAACCACGCGCACCCGACGCAAGGCTTGCTGGACATTTTGACGATACGCCAGCACCGCGCGGATTTCGAAAACCTCACCGTGGTCATTTGCGGCGATATCAAGCATTCGCGTGTGGCGCGTTCGGATGTCCACGCGTTGACCACCATGGGCGTACAGCGCATTCATTTGTGCGGCCCAGCGGCACTCATGCCGGCGGCGGATGAATTTCCGCAAGCGCATTACTTTGAAGACTTTGATCAGGCCATCGCGGGCGCCAACGCGGTCATCATGCTGCGTCTACAAAAAGAGCGGATGGCGGCCACCGACTTGCCCGACGAAGCCGCTTATTTCACACGCTACGGGTTGGGCCCTCAGCGGCTGACGCGCGCCGCCAAGGACTGCATCGTCATGCATCCGGGCCCGATAAACCGCGGCATCGAAATTGCCTCAGCCGTCGCCGATGGTCCGCAATCCTGCATCCTGGAACAAGTTCGCAACGGCGTGTTCATGCGTATGGCCGTGCTGGACGAGCTGTTGGCTCACTAAACGGCCAGGACCAGCGCGCTGCAGGCACGCCGGTTAGTCAGCTATCCATGGCCAGCGTCGTGCTCGCCGTGGATGGCGCGGTTAGGTCCAGAACGACAGCGGTGCTCACGTCGCCACAGCCATAGGGTGTGCGACTTCGCGCACCGCCTGATAAGGCAAAACAGGCATAATAAGCGGCGCAACAGCGACCATCTTGGGGACAATTATGCGATTGATAACGCGACTTTTCGCGCTAGGTTTGACTGGCTTCCTCGTGACCGCTTGCAGTCACAAAGACAAAGATGCGCCATTGGCCTTTGTTCCAGCCGACGCACCTTACGTACTGGCCAATCTGGACGTTCCCGATGACGCCACGCGCGCGGCGTTGCTGGCTCAAGCCGACACGCAGTGGTCATCACAATTGATGCAGCTAAACGCCGCTGCTGATCGCATCGAGATCGAAAACCCTGACGCGGCGCGCCTGTTGCATGCCGTGACTGCCGAAAGCAACGGCAAAACGCTGGAGCAGTACTTTCAAAACGCGGGCCTAAACATCAGTGGCCACTTCGCTCTCTATGGCGTGGGTTTGGCGCCAGTAGCCCGCTTGGAGCTCAGTGATACAAAAGCATTTGAAAGGTTTATCGGCCGAATTGAGCTCGCCTACGGTAAGCCGCTGGACACCGTCAAAGTGGGTACGCAGAGCTACCAAAAATACACACTCACCGGCTCCGGTACGGAAATAGTGCTGGCGGTGATTGGCAAATACGCGGTCGTTGCGCTGCTGCCTGCGCAACCAACTCCCACCCTGCTACGCCAGGCATTGGGTCTTGATCGGCCCGCCAAAAACATGCAGGACAGCGATCGCTTGACCAACTTGGTCAAGACCAAGGGCTACCAGAAATGGTTTGTCGGCAGCCTGGATTTGACGCGTGTACTGCCGCTGGCTATCTCCAATAGCGACCCGCTGATCAGTGCCATCCGCACCGCACGCGCCGCTGCCGAATCAGCCAGGACCGGCGAGCCCATCGCCAACCAGCTGCAAACTTCACCCACCTGCAACACCGATGCCAGCCGCATCGCCGCGCGCGTTCCGTCGATCAGCTTCGGCTACACGCGACTGGACAGCAAACATCAGGAAATGCGTTTGGATGTCGCGCTGGCTGACGACATTAGCAAAGCATTTAGCGGACTCAAAGTCGCCCTGCCGGGCCTGGGTAATGTAGGTACTGCCCCGCTCGACGTCAGCATCGCCTTGCCGGTCGCGCAGCTACGTGCGTTCTGGTCGGCACAAGCAGTAGCGGTGGCCGCCAAGCCGTTCACCTGCCCGATGCTGACCGACCTCAACGACAGCTTCGCCAAGCTCAGCCCGTTCATGCAAAAAGCAGCTATCCCACCGTTTGGCGACCTGCTTGGTGTCCGCGTCGCGTTGGATAGCTTGGTCGCTTCCCCCAATAGCAGCGTACCGGCCTTCACCAGCCGCCTTGTTTTGGGCAGCAACGACCCCGAAGTATTGCTTGGCGCCGGGCAGATGATGGTGCCGGCACTTAGGCAGTCGAAGCCGACCAAAGATGGCAAGCCGGTAGCGTTGTCGGCAGCGATGATCCGTTTGCTGGGTCAACCAGCATGGATGGCCATGAGCAGCAAGGCACTAGCACTCGGCATTGGCGCTGGCGAAGACGCAAAGCTGTCCGCCATGTTGAAAGACGATATCGGCGGCGCCGGCCGTTTGGCTCGCATCCACCTCACCGGCGCAATGTACTTGAGTTGGTTGCAATTGCTCGAGCAAAAGGCGGATAGCTTCGCCGCCACGGCGGCCGCCATCAGCAAAAGCGATAGTCCATCGAGCGACGACGACGACGATAATGCGACAGAAATCGCCGCGAATGCGGAGCGTTCCAAGGCTCAGTTTGCCGCCATGCAGGCGCAAGCCAAGCGTATCGAAAGCACGGACGCCGAGATGCATATCAATAACAGCGGCATGGTCATCACCAGTCAAACGCTGCTGAAATAAGCCCAAAAAAAGCCTCGGCGCGAAACGCCGGCACTTTTTACGGAGACGCGGTGGTGCGGCACGCCGCCGCGTCTCATCCATTACCCCCAAACCGCACAAGCCAGATACGATAGCGGCAACTTACGGGAGTTCGACATGCAAAGCGGTAACCCGGCACTCAACAAACACACCTTCCTCGACGTTGCCAACGGCGCCTTGGTGAGCCACGGCGACGACGCCATGACCATCAACGGCACCGTCAACAAAACCGGCTTCCTGCTCGTGCTGGTACTGGTGGGCGCCATGTACAGCTGGAGCCAATACACTGGTCCGGCCAGCGTGGGCGCGCTGTACCCGCTAATGATCGGGGGCGCCATTGGCGGCTTGGTGCTGGCGCTCATCACCGCATTCAAAAAGACCTGGTCGCCGTATACGGCACCGTTTTATGCCGTCGTCGAAGGCGTCTTCATTGGCGCCTTGTCGGTCATCTTCGAAGCGCGTTACCCGGGCGTCGTGATGCAGGCGGTTGGGCTGACCTTCGGTACCATGGCCGCCATGCTGATTGCGTACCGCAGTGGGCTGATCAAAGTCACCGAGAAGTTCAAGATGGGGATCGTCGCGGCTACTGGCGGCATCTTGTTGTTATATGTCGCAAACTTCGCGATGAGCTTTTTTGGCCACTCGATGGGTTTCATCAACGGCAGCAGCATGCTCGGCATCGGTTTCAGTGCCGTCGTCGTCGTGATTGCCGCGCTCAACTTGGTATTGGATTTCGACTTCATTGAATCTGGCGTCAAAGCTGGCGCACCGAAGTACATGGAATGGTACGGCGCGTTTGCACTGGTGGTGACGCTGGTGTGGCTCTACCTGGAAATTCTGCGTTTGCTATCCAAGCTGCAATCGCGTTGATGGACTTGCCGAGATGCGCTAACGGCCAACGTTACCTCTCGGCATCCCGTCATTAAGACCTAAGCGAGCGGTATGAATCTACCCTCTGGCGGCAACGCACTCGAAAAGTAGAAAAGAAAAAGGAGCCATGAAGGCTCCTTTTTTTGTTTCTGTTATCTCTCAAAGCTCAGCGATTCAATAGATTGCTACCACTGAAATTCTGGGTGGTTTGTGTCTCTTCCAACTCCACCCCATCCAAACCCTGCGACAGGCTGTGCGCGTCGCCACCCTGCGCCAGCTTGATCTTCAAACGTACTTCATTCGCGCTATCGGCATGGCGCAAGGCGTCTTCGTAGGAAATCTCCCCGGCGTGAAACAGCGCGACCAAGCTCTGGTCGAACGTAATCATCCCAAGCAAGGTGGATTCCTTCATCACTTCCTTGAGCTTGTGGATCTCACCCTGGCGGATGTAGTCCTGAATCAGCGGGGTACCCAACATAATTTCAATGGCCACGCGCCGCGACTTGCCATCAGGCGTGGGAATTAACTGTTGTGCCACCACACCTTTGAGGTTTAGCGACAAGTCCATAAACAGCTGTTGATGCTGATCTTCCGGGAAGAAATGCAAGATACGATCGATCGCCTGGTTCGCGTTGTTCGCATGCAGCGTGCACAGACACAAATGGCCAGTTTCAGCGAAGTTGATGGCGTATTCCATCGTCTCGCGCGTACGCACTTCGCCGATCATAATGACGTCCGGCGCCTGGCGTAGCGTGTTCTTCAGCGCGTTTTCCCAACTATCGGTATCGATGCCCAACTCGCGCTGCGTAATGATGCAGCCTTCATGCTTGTAAACGTACTCGATCGGGTCTTCGATGGTGATGATGTGACCGGTCGAGTTGAGGTTTCGATAATTGATCATCGACGCCATGGAGGTCGATTTACCGGTGCCGGTCGCGCCCACAAAAATGATGATACCGCGGTTGGTCATCGCCAACTTCTTGAGTATCGGCGGTAGGTTCAATTCTTCCAGCGTGGGGATTTTTGCCTCGATGCGGCGTAACACCATGCCAACGCAATTGCGCTGATAAAAGCACGACACACGGAAGCGACCGACGCCTTGCGCCGCAATGGCGAATTGGCACTCATGTGTTTTTTCAAACTCCTCGCGCTGCGCCGGCGTCATGATGTTGACCACCATGTCACGCGATTGCTGCGGGCTAAGCGGGCTTTGCGTAATCGGCAAGATGCGGCCCTGCACCTTCATCGACGGCGGCGCGCCGGCGGTAATGAACAGGTCCGAGCCTTTCTTGTGCACTAACAACTTCAGAAACGAGGTGAAATCAAAATCGCTCATGGCTTACCTCCCGTGCAACGGGCATGAAATGTCGATGACGGTACAACGGCGGGACGCGCGAATAACTCACGGGGCGCATGCAAGGTCATTTGAACGTGTCCTTGTTCTTAGCGTAGGACATCGCCTCTTGCCGCGTGATCAAACTGCGCTTGACCAAGTCTTGCAGACACTGGTCCAACGTCTGCATACCAAACTGCTGACCGGTCTGGATGGACGAATACATTTGCGCCACTTTGTCCTCGCGGATCAAGTTACGGATAGCCGGAACACAGACCATGATCTCGTGGGCCGCAATGCGGCCACCACCAACTTTTTTCAGCAGTGATTGCGACACCACGGCGCGCAGTGACTCAGACAACATCGAGCGCACCATCGGCTTTTCGCCAGCGGGGAACACGTCAATGATGCGGTCAATCGTTTTAGCCGCCGAGCTGGTATGCACGGTGGCAAACACCAAATGTCCCGTTTCCGCCGCCGTCAGCGCCAGCCGAATAGTTTCCAGGTCGCGCAACTCACCAACCAGAATGAAGTCCGGGTCTTCACGCAACGCCGAGCGCAACGCCTCGTTAAAGCCCAAGGTATCGCGGTGAATTTCACGCTGGTTGACTAGGCACTTCTGCGAGGTGTGGACAAACTCGATCGGGTCTTCGACCGTCAACATGTGACCGTATTCGGTCTTGTTGATGTGGTCGACCATCGCCGCTAGCGTGGTGGATTTACCGGAACCCGTTGGCCCAGTCACCAGAATCAAACCTTGCGGTTGTTCGATCAACTCTTTGAAGATGCGCGGACAACCCAAGTCTTCCAGCGACAGCACTTCAGCCGGAATGGTACGAAACACGGCGGCGGCGCCACGGTTCTGGTTGAACACGTTGACACGAAAGCGCGCCAAACCGGGAATCTCGAACGAGAAGTCGGTTTCGAAAAACTCCTCGTAGTCGTGCCGCTGTTTGTCCGACATGATGTCGTAAATCAGCGAATGCACCTGTTTGTGTTCGAGCGCCGGAATGTTGATGCGACGGATGTCGCCGTCAACACGAATCATCGGTGGCAGCCCAGCGGACAAGTGCAAGTCCGAGGCCTTATTCTTCACCGAGAAAGCCAGCAGTTCGGCGATATCCATCTGTCGTTCCCCTTAACCGATCGTCTGGAAGGCATAAATCATATGCCGTGCTTCGAAGCGCACGCTGTCGGCGTGCACCAGTCATTGCGGCATTCTGCCGGACATAACCACGCAAACCAATGGGCAGCGAAGCCCCTTGTAGCCTAGGCGATACTACTCGGGCCGCGGGCAGCGCGACCAGCCTTTCCAGCGGCTGTCGCACAAAGCATTGACGTAGTTTGCACAGTCGTCAGCAAAACTTGCGTTCGCCTCCCCACAAAGCCTCACCTAGTTGCCTTCTTTGCGGCCAAACTAAAGCCACAACGGCTGCGCGACGACGTCAGCACAGGGTAAGGTAGCGCCCTGAACGAAATAAGGAATCCTGACATGACACAACTTGCTTTCATCGGCGGCGGCAACATGGCGCGCAGCCTAATTGGTGGTTTGCTGAAAACCGGCGTCGCCGCGTCCAGCATCCGTGTCGCCGATCCGCAGGCAACCTCGCGTGAGACATTGGGGCGTGACTTTGGTGTCGCCTGCTTCGCCGAAAATCGCCAAGCGGTGGAACAGGCGGATGTCATCTTGCTGGCAGTCAAGCCGCAAGTCATGCCCAGTATCCACGCTGACCTGCACGATATTCTGCAGCGCAATCACCCTTTACTTATTTCTATTGCGGCGGGCGTCCGACTGGGCCAGTTGGAGCGGTGGTTCGGTGCCAACCTGCCGATTGTGCGCTGCATGCCGAACACGCCGGCCTTGATCGGCGCTGGGGCGACCGGCTTGTGCGCCAACAGCCGCGTTAGTCCAGCGCAAAAAGCGCAAGCGCAACACATGCTGGACGCCGCCGGCCTCACACGCTGGATCGACGACGAAGCATTAATGGATACCGTCACCGCTATTTCAGGCTCCGCTCCGGCCTACTTCTTTGCCCTGGTGGAATCCTTGGAGGCAGCCGCCGTTGCGCAAGGCCTGCCGCGCGAAACCGCTCGTGCCCTCGCCGCGCAAACCTGCCTCGGGGCCGGCCGCATGCTGGTGGAAAGCGGCGACGACCCGGCCATCTTGCGCCAGCGCGTCACCTCGCCTCACGGCACCACGCAAGCTGCGCTGGAAAGCTTCAGCGCCGATGGCTTAACTCAGATCGTCGCCCGCGCCGTCGCCGCCGCAACCGCGCGCGGCGTGGAAATGGCCGCTGAGTTGGACCAGGCCGCACCATGAGTTACTTAATGAACGCCGTTGCCATGCTGCTCGACCTGGTACTGAACGCCGCCGCCGCGTTACTGATACTGCGCGTGCTGGCAGAAGCTTGTCGCGCCGATTTCCACAATCAAATCAGCCAATTCGTCTACCGCACCACCAACCCGGTGCTGGCGCCATTGCGACGCGTCATTCCGAACTGGCGCCGCATTAACCTGGCCGCGGTGCTGTTGGCGTGGGCCGTGATGGTGCTGAAATGCCTGCTGCTATTCGCGCTGCGCGGCATGCTGCCCCATCTGTCGGGCCTGCTGGTGCTGTCGCTGGCGCAGCTGCTCGAATTTGTGCTGATGTTCTATTTGATCCTGGTCTTCGGCTGGTCGCTGCTCACCATGTTCGCAGCCGATCAACGCAACCCCCTGTTGCGTCTGGCCGGCACCTTGGTGGAACCGCTGCTGCGCCCGCTACGCGGCAAAATGATCCTTGGCAGCATCGACTTCGCACCCACCGTGGTGCTGATTGCGCTATGGCTGGCCAGCCAACTGATCGCCGCGCCGCTGATTGATTTGGGCACCCGTTTGGCGTTGGGCGTCTGACCGAGCAGCCAGCGACGCCAACCACCGCGTCGCCATTGAATCCGTAGGAGCCCGCTCGCGGGCGCCTACAGGTTTGGAGTTGACGCCGCGAATTCAGCGTTGTCGCCTTCCATCAATCTGAGGGAACGTTGTCACGTATTCCCAAAAAAATGACAACGTCGCAGCGTGCGAGTCAACGGGCAACTAGCGCAAAAATTAGCGTCGCGCCCACGCCGCAATAATGCGATGGACTTCATCCAGTCCATCAAACAACGCGGCGGGGCCGGGCTGCAGGATGATTGGCGACTTGATCTCGTAGAGATCTCCCGCACGCACGGCGGGGATCGTGTCCCAGCCTGGGCGCACAACCACGCGTTCCGGCTTAAAGCGCTTGCCGCACCATGTGCCCAAAATAATGTCAGGCGCGCGACGCACTACTTCATCACCATTGGGAAGAATGCGTTGTTTGGCCAACGGCTCCGCCGACAGCTCAGGGAAACAATCATCGCCGCCAGCGATCTCGACGATCTCGGACACCCACTGAATGCCCGTGATGATCGGCTCGTCCCATTCTTCCGTGTACACCTTCGGCCGACGCGGTAACTGCGCGGCAGCGGCACGGATATCGGCAATATGCTGCTCAGCACGCTGCGCGTACGCCTCGGCCTTTTCGTGTGCGCCAACCAAGGCGCCAAGGCGACGAATGTACGCCAAGATACCCGCCACGCTGCGGTGGTTGCTAATCCACACCTCGACGCCGGCTTTGATCAAATCACGCGCGATGTCAGCTTGAATGTCGGAAAAGCCAATCGCCAAGTCCGGCTTTAACTTTAAAATCTCGCCGATCTTGGCGCTGGTGAAGGCCGAAACCTTCGGCTTTTCCTTGCGCGCCTGAGGCGGCCGCACGGTGAAACCGGAAATACCGACGATACGGTCTTGCTCGCCCAGCGCGTACAGGACCTCGGTAGGCTCTTCGGTAAGGCAAACAATGCGCTGTGGGTAGTTGTCAGTCGGCACAGTTGGCGCTCACGGGTACAACAACCGGCTTGTCCAGGTCTGACCATGACGGGCCCAGTGCACCCGTTGATGCAGGCGAAACTCAGCGCCGTACCAGAATTCCACCGCATCGGGCTCCACCACAAACCCACCCCAATGCGGCGGGCGGGTCACGTCGCGGCCTTCAAATTCCTTCTCGAAATGCTGTACGCGCTGCTCGAAGGTGTCTCGATCCGCCAGCGTTTGCGACTGTAACGACGCCCACGCACCCACTTGGCTATGCCGTGCCCGCGTCGCAAAGTAGGCATCGGATTCTTCCGGCATCAGCTTGCGGGCCGGGCCTTCCACACGCACCTGCACCTGATTACGTACCTGCTTCCAGTGGAAGCATAGCGCCACTTGCGGGTGTGCATCGAGCTGATTGCCCTTATTGCTTTCATAATTAGTGAAGAAGCGAAAGCCGCGTTCATCAACACCCTTCAGCAAGACGATGCGCGATGCAACGTGACCGGAACCGTCAACGGTGGACAAATTCATGGCCGTTGGTTCACGATCGCCGCTGTTTTTGGCCTCGTCCAGCAACTTCGAAAACGTGTCCAAAATCTGAGGGTTAAGCATGTTTTTAAAACTTTCCTTTTGCATACCGGCCAACACGCGCCATCATGCAACGAATGAATTTGCCTGATGATAGTGCAACGTATCCAATTTTCTGTAACGCCGCCGTGCATAAAAGCGCCAACCAAGATGGGCGTATGACCTGCGCGGGCCACGTCGACACAGCCGCTGGACGCACGCCACGTTGTCACTCCACTCCGCCCATCGCGAGAACACACGCACGCAAAATGGTACGTCACGCATGAAGTCTCACGCCAGCACCCAAAACGACGCCCTCGCCGGACACCTGCTCGACCAGTACGCCGGGCGCATTGCTCGTTCACAGCGGCCGTACGTACTAGGTCTATCGGGCTTGCAAGGCAGTGGCAAAAGCTCGCTCGCTCGCGTCATGAAAACGCAGGCTGAAGCACGCGGCTGGGCCACGGAAGTGCTGTCGCTGGACGACTTTTATTACGCGCGCAGTGAACGCGACATGTTGTCTCAGCGCATTCACCCGTTGCTGCGCACGCGCGGCGTACCTGGTACGCACGAAATCGAGTTGCTGATGTCGGTGCTGGCGGCGCTGACGCATGCCTCGGAAAAGTTGCCGGTAATGTCGCCGCGCTTTGATAAAGGCCGCGACACGCGCATTCCTCCGTCGCGCTGGCCGCGCATTACCCGACCGCCGCAGCTAGTCATCCTTGAAGGTTGGGCGCTCGGTATTCGGCCACAACTACAAGCCGCGCTGGTGGCACCGATTAACGAGTTGGAGCGCACGGAAGATGCTGACGGCAGCTGGCGACGCTGGGTCAACCGTCAACTGCGCGGCTATCAGCCGCTATGGCGCAAGTTCGATGCATTGATTGTGCTGCAAGCGCCAAGCTGGGACATCGTGCAGCGCTGGCGTAGCGAGCAGGAAGAAACGTTACTCGCTCGGCACGCGCCCTTGGCGATGGATACGGTGGCAATGAAGCGCTTTCTGGCCCACTTCGAACGCCTGAGCCGGCACGCTTTGGCAACGCTGCCCGCTCTCGCCGACAGCGTTGTGGAATACGACGATGACCGCCATGTCACGGCGCTCAACCACGGCTGAGCGCGGCATCGCGTGAATACCGTTTCACGTTTACACCGCTTGGCGCGGCGCGGCGCCGCGCCGGCAGCAACCACTAGCACGGCACCACGCGCGTCAGTCGACGATAAAGTTGACCTTCATGTTGACGCGCCAGTCGGTAATCGTGCCATCGTCGGCGGTGACGACCTTGATCTCATTGATCCAGGCGCCCTTGATTTTTTTCACTGACTCAGCGGCCTTGTGCAAACCGTGCTGTACCGCGTCTTCCACACTTTTCTTGGACGACGCGTTGATCTCAATAACTTTGGCTACCGACATGATTCATCTCCTGTGAGGCTACGCAAGGCGGCGCAGCACGCTGTCTCACTACCCACTCAAAGACACGTCTAGAGCCTGCTGCCGTGTTGCTCAAGAAAGGCGCCGGCTTCTACCGCCGAGCACAACGCAAGCAAGAAAGACCGGCAAGCCGAGCCACACCCAGCGATCACAAACAAAACGAACGCGCGGCACGGAGGCTCCAAACACCTCGCCATGAGGCCGCTCAAGCATGCTGTCGCGTGTGTGATATTTGCGTCGACGAGGATTGACACCCCAACACCGCCCATCGCGTCGGCCACACAGGCAGCTGGCGACGCACCGCGCAAATCGGCGTACTCAGCAACCTTCGTTTGGGTGTGAACGTTGCCCGATTACTGGCGGACCAAATCAGCATAGCCAGCACGGGCATCCGGCCAACGCGGCGCCCAGCCACTGGCACGTAACCGCGCATTACTCAGGCGTTTGCTGCCCACACTGGCTGGTGCTGGGCCATTTGCCGGCAACGGCGCATCAATCAACTCGGCCAGATAGTCATACAAAACATGCAGCGGCAGCGGGGTGTCGTCGACACCCAGATATATTGGTAGTGGCTGGGCTAACTGCAATAAATGCGCAACGGCCGTCGCCGCGTCATCGACATGCACGCGGTTCGCCCAATGCGGTGTTTCACGCGGCACCATCACCGAACCCGTACGCAGCCGTTCCAATAACTGCAAACGCCCCGGCCCGTAGATACCAGCCAGACGCAACACGATAGAACGTACCGGCTGCGCGGCCAGCCATTGCTCAACATCGCGCAGCAACGTGCCATTGAAAGCTAACGGTGCTGTGGGCGTGTCTTCGTCGACCCATGCGCCGGCGTGGTCGCCATACACCGCGCTAGATGTCACAAGGAGCACGCGTTGCAGCGTCGCCAGACCTTCGGCGACAAGCAAGTTGCGCAAGCCATCGGCAAACAACGCGCCGTAGGTGCAGGCATCACGTCGATCCGGCGCAGGCAAATAAACCAGCTGGGTTAAATCAGTGGGCAGCTGACGCAGCGTTTGTGGTTGAGTTAAATCGGCGCCAATCCAATGAATACCGTCACCGCCCGTGGTGGGCGGTGTGCGCCGTAATGCCCACACTTCATCGCCTCGCTGCAGCAAAAGATTCGCCACGCGTAGACCAAGGTCCCCACAACCCGCCAACAACACCTTTTCACTCACGTTATAACTCCCGCGTATTTCTGCGCTGCCCTGCTAGCATTTGCGCATGAACCCGTCGTGCAACCTATTTTTCATCGGCCCGACCGGCGCCGGCAAAACGTCCATCGGACGTCGTGTCGCTGCGCATTATGGCTTGTCGTTTGTCGACCTTGATCAGGAAATCGAACGACACACCGGTGCCGACGCCAGCACCGTGTTCGCTCTTGAGGGAGAAGCAGGCTTCCGGCAACGCGAAAGCTTGCGCCTGGACCTCTGCAGTCAACGCCAATCCATCTTGCTGGCAACCGGTGCTGGCGCCGTACTGGCAGCGAGTAACCGCGAGCTATTAACGCAACGTGGCTACGTGGTGTGGCTGCAAACCACCATTGCGCAACAGTTGGAGCGGCTGAACCACGACACGCGGCGGCCACTGCTAGCCGGACCCGATCGACTGACCCGCCTGCACGCCATGGCGCAGATTCGCGCACCCCTGTATCAAGCCATGGCCGACCTAATCATTCCGGGCGAACACGGCACCGTCGCAGCCGCCACCCAGCGCTGCATTACCCTGATCGATCAACAGTGGCAGCGCGCTCACCTCACCAAGTCTTCCCACGCATGAGCAAATCCGCCCTTCAAACCATCACCGTCACCCTCGGCGCGCGCAGCTATCCGGTGTGGATTGGCGCCGGTCTGTTAAGCGACCACGCTCACTGGCGCGCCATGTTGCGTGGCCGCCACGCGCTGATCATCAGCAACACCACGGTGGCCCCGCTCTATCTCGCCAAGGTGATGGACGGGCTAGCCGGACTACACGTATCCAGCCTGCTGTTAGAGGACGGCGAAGCACACAAGACCTTTGCCAACGTCGGCAACGCGCTGCACGCGCTGGCCGAACTTGGTGCTACTCGCGACGCCTGTGTCATCGCGCTCGGTGGTGGTGTGGTTGGTGACCTGGCCGGGTTCAGTGCCGCATGCTGGATGCGCGGCATCGATTTCATCCAGATGCCGACGACGCTATTGGCGATGGTCGATTCGTCGGTCGGCGGTAAAACCGGCGTCAACCTTCCTGCCGGCAAAAACCTGGCCGGAGCATTCCACCAGCCGCGCGCGGTGATCGCCGATCTGGACACTCTGTCCACGCTGCCCGAACGTGAATATCGCGCAGGCTTGGCCGAAGTTGTGAAATGTGCCGCCATCGGTGACGCCATCTTTTTCGAATGGCTGGAACAGCACGCTGACGCGTTGCTCGCACATGACTCGGCCGCAGTTCTGGAAGCGATCGCTCGCACGGTGCAGTTCAAAGCCAGCGTGGTTGAACGCGACGAAACCGAACAAGGCGAACGTGCGCTGCTCAACTTTGGCCACACCTTCGGCCACGCGTTGGAAACTGCCGGTCACTACACCGCCTTGCTGCACGGCGAAGGCGTGGCCATTGGCATGCTGCTGGCCGCGCACATGTCAGAGCGTCTGGCGATGACCAAGCCGGCGTCGACCACCCGGTTGCAGCAGCTATTGCACAAACTCGGCTTGCCGACGAGCGTTCCATCCGGCATGGACGCAAAGCAGCTGCTCGACCTGATGCGGTTGGATAAAAAAAATACGGCCGACGCGCTGCGCTTGATTCTGTGGCGCGGCATTGGTCAGGCTGAAATCGTGGCTGGGGCGAAGGAGACCGATGTACTCGCCGTTTTGCAGGACGCCATCGCAGAGCCGTAGAACAGCTCGCCCTTGCCTTCATCAAAAGTGCTTTCAAGGTGCCTCACCTGTAGGAGCCCGCTCGCAAGCGATGCTTCTTTCTGACTATGGCATTAAGGCAAACGCATCGCCCGCGAGCGGGCTCCTACCGTATTTATCGAGCTCAACATCGAAACGTTGGCGAGCACTGACCGCATGCCGCGCTGCGTTCGTGCTATCCATTTCTAGCAACGGCACACTCAGTGGCCTTCTGGCACGCCTCAATGACGCACCACGGTTGATCTAATCCCGCTCCAAAATTTTCAAGCTGCCCTAGAATGTCGCATTGGCCGCACCGCCGGCGTTCCCCCTCTACACTGGACACCATGCGCCTTTACCTGCAAACCGCGCCCGGCATTGCTCAAGCCCCGCGCTACGTTCAAATCACGTTAGAGCAAGACCTGCTCGGCGGCTGGACGTTGTATCGCGAATCCGGCGTGCAAGGTGGCCGCGCCACTCTGAAACGTGAGCAATTTCTGGAGCGCGACGCCGCCATGCTCGCGTTCGAAAAATCCCGCGACGCGCAAATCAAACGCGGCTTCCGCGTCATGTTTGCCCAAGGCCAAGACGGCCCCTACGGACGCTGAAATGAACGATCCATTGAAGAACGACCGACTCCTACGCACGCTGCGCCTCGAACCCACCGACACCACGCCGATCTGGGTGATGCGCCAAGCTGGACGCTATCTGCCGGAATATCGCGCCACGCGCGAGCGCGCCGGTAGCTTTATGGCGCTGGCACAAAACCCAGAGCTGGCATGCGAAGCGACCTTGCAGCCGCTGCAGCGCTTCGATCTCGATGCGGCGATCCTGTTTTCCGACATTCTCACCATCCCCGACGCGATGGGCTTGGGTCTCAGCTTCGCGGCCGGCGAAGGCCCACAATTCGCGCGTCCGGTGCGTACGCAAGCCGATATTGGCAAACTCGCCATCCCCGATATGGACGGCCAATTGCGCTACGTGATGGACGCCGTGCGCCTGATTCGCCACGAATTGCATGGTCGCGTGCCGCTCATTGGTTTTTCCGGCAGCCCGTGGACCTTGGCCTGCTACATGGTCGAAGGCCACGGCTCACGCGACTTCGCCACACTAAAAGCAATGTGCTGGAACCAGCCAAAGCTGGCCCACCAACTACTCGACATCCTGGCGCAATCGGTCGCGCATTACTTGATCGCGCAAGCCGCCGCCGGCGCGCAAGTGCTGATGATCTTTGACACCTGGGGCGGCATGCTCGGGCCAAAGCCGTTCCGCGAGTTCTCACTGCGTTACATGACGCAAATCGTTGCTGCACTGAAAGCCGATGTACACGCCCGTGACCTGCCCGTCATTTTGTTCTCCAAAGGCGCCGGCCAGCATCTCGCCGAAATGGCCGATTCCGGCTGCGCCGCATTGGGCGTCGACTGGACGGTCGACCTCGACGACGCCCGCCGTGCCGTTGCTGGCAAAGTCGCGCTGCAAGGCAACCTCGATCCCGCCGTCATGCGCGCGCAACCCGACGTCATCCGCCGCGAAGCTCGGGCCGTCATGGACAGCTACGGCAACCATCCCGGCCACCTGTTCAACCTCGGCCACGGCATCACCCCAGAAGTCGACCCGGAGAATATGAAGGTGTTGGTGGACGAAGTTCATGCGTATGGGCAAGTGTTGCGCGGCAACTGAGGACATCCACACGGGAAATAGACTGATGGTTTGGCTCATCACAAAATATCTAATCACCGCCGCCGTTGTGGTGCTTGTATCCGAAGCTGCCAGACGCAGCGATCGCCTTGGCGGCTTACTCGCTGCACTCCCACTGGTCACGGTATTAACGTTGATCTGGCTACAGGTGGAGCGTCAGCCGCAGGCCAAGATCGCCAACCACGCTTGGTACACGTTCTGGTACGTGTTGCCGACCCTGCCAATGTTTCTCGCGTTCCCCGCGCTCCTGCCGCGACTGGGTTTCTGGCCAACGTTGATAACCTGCGTGGTAATCACGGTGGTGTGCTTCTGGCTATTCGCTCTCTTGGTTCGGCGGTTTGGCATCGAGCTCTTGTAGCGCGACGGCTAGGAGTCTGTCGGGCTTTGGCGGTCGCGAGAATTCGGCTGTGTGAGGACAGATTTGTGATGATCCACGGGTCCATCGTGTTTCTATGGCCCAAGAATCAGTGCAAATAGGGACCACACAGGCGGATTCGCAGGCCGGCCAGCCAAAGTCCGACAGGCGCCTAGGAGCCCACGCTCCTAGGCGCCTGCTTGGGCCAGCACGCCTACGCCCGTACAATGGGCTCTCTAAATCATCCCAACTGCGCGCGCCACTGGCGCGCCGCCGCGAGTTCCCATGGAAAAAAGTTTCGAGCCTGCCCAGATCGAGTCGAAGTGGTACACACGCTGGGAAGCCAGCGGCGCGTTCCAGCCATCGGGACAAGGCGAGCCCTATTGCATTCTGCTGCCGCCGCCGAATGTCACGGGCACGCTGCACATGGGGCACGCGTTTCAGCAAACGGTGATGGACATGCTGGCGCGCTACAAGCGCATGCGCGGTATGAACACGTTGTGGCAGGTAGGTACGGATCACGCTGGTATCGCGACGCAGAAGATTGTGGAGAACCAGCTCGCCGCGGAAGGCAAGACACGGCACGACTTGGGACGCGATGCTTTTATCGAACGCGTGTGGAAGTGGAAAGGAGAATCCGGCTCCACCATCACTAACCAGATGCGGCGCATTGGTACCACGGCAGATTGGTCGCGTGAGCGCTTCACAATGGATGAAGGATTGTCCGCCGCCGTCCGCAAAGTGTTTATCGACTGGTATCGCGCCGGCCTAATCTACCGCGGCAATCGACTGGTGAATTGGGACCCGGCGCTGGGCACGGCGGTATCCGACCTTGAAGTGAACAACGTCGAGCGCGATGGCCACATGTGGTCGATCCGCTATATGACTGAGGATGGCGCGGATAGCTTGGTCGTTGCCACGACAAGGCCAGAGACAATGCTAGGCGATGCCGCCGTGGCAGTGCATCCGGACGACGAACGTTACAAGCACCTCGTTGGCACACGCCTGCGCTTACCGCTTACCGGCCGCATCATTCGAGTCATCTCTGACGATTATGTCGACAAGGATTTCGGCACCGG